>DIMT01000037.1:0-61696 GCA_002425705.1 Firmicutes bacterium UBA5559 | reverse complement strand
AGATGTTTTCCAGGAATCGCAGGACCTTCATTCTTTCTTCGGTGGTGCAGACCGGTGTTCCGGCAAAGTACTTGTTGCAGATTTCTCCGATGGTTTCACCGTTCTTTCCTACCGGAAGGTCGGAATTGAAGTCTCTTTCAGACGGCATGGTGACCATCAGTCCACCAGCAATGTCCTCAGCCAAACGAACGATTTCATAGGGGAATCTGGTAACGTTCTGTTTACATACGTTGGCCAGCAGCAGGTCGATCTGATAATTTCCGGAAGCAGTAGCATGACCTTCAGAAGAGCAGGCAATACCGCAGCAATACAGGGTTTCGTTCAGATGAGTCATTTCAATCAGCTTGTCTTTGATATGGGCCGCTTTGGAAGCTCCGTTGTAATCTGCAGCCAGAGCAGAAGCTCCGATGACCACGTCGCCGACACCGACTTTGCAACCGCCGTAGGACTGTCGGTGGTATCCGGCAAATCGCTCAACCAGCATGATAGCAAATTCATATTCGCCACAAAGGAAGATTCTGTCATTAGGAATGAAAACATCATCAAAGACAACCAGGGCTTCCTGACCGCCATATTTGAAGTTACCGACGTCAAGTTTGGCATTGGGCTCCATTTTTCTGGTGTCGCAGGACTGACGGCCGTAAATCATGTAAATGCCTTCTGCATCGGTAGGAATGGCAAATGAAATCGCATAATCCTTATCGTCTTCGCCCATGGCCATGGTGGGCATGATCAGATGCTCATGGGAGTTGATGGAACCAGTCTGATGGGCTTTTGCTCCTCGAACAACGATACCGTCCGGTCTTCTTTCAACGATATGCATGAACAGGTCCGCATCTCTCTGCTTGGAAGGAGCCAGTCCTCTGTCGCCCTTGGGGTCGGTCATAGCACCGTCCACAACCAGATCGTTTTCCTGAACGAATTTAATATAGTTCAGGAAGTTCTGATGATAAGAAGTTCCATATTTCTGATCGATTTCAAAAGTAGTGGAGTATACGGCGTTAAAGGAGTCCATACCGACGCATCGCTGGAAGCAGGAAGCAGTCTTCTGTCCCAGAAGCCGCTGCATCTTGACTTTCTTTCTCAGGTCATCGGTACTCTGATGGATATTACAGAATCGGTTGACTTTTTCACCAGTCAGGTGGGATTTTGCTGTCATCAGATCTTCATATTCCGGTTTGTGAGCCAGATCATAGGTCACGGCTACACAATCAATAGAAGGTCGGATCATCGGATGATCCACCCAATTCTTCACTTCTTCACCAAAAAGGTATACTCTGGTGTTCAGCTTCCTCAAGCTTTCGATGTACTGCGCTCCTGTCATTAACATAATCCAATCTCTCCTTTATATTTTAAACTATGCAAAGCTCATGGCCCTGCAATAAAAATAACTGACAAATTAAAGCTTCTTGTTCAGGATTTTTCTTGCCATATCAATCAGGTCTTCACTGACGGAAGTATCCAAAACCACATCTTCTATTTCCGGTATTTCAGCCATCAAAAGTTCCTTCACCACATCCTCAATGGTAAACTGGGCTGAAGGACAGGAACTGCAGGCTCCGGTAAGCCGTACCTTAGCGATTCCGTTTTCGTAGCTGACCAGATTGGCACCGCCAAAATGCTCTGCCAGTACCGGATTGACCTTGGCTTCCAAAACTTGTTGAATTTTGTCTTTCATCTTACTCTCCCTATCCCGAAGGAACCCTTCCTTCTAATCAAGAGTATATCGTCCTCACCCCTTGATTTCAAGCAGTTTCTTCCGTTTTGAGCCCCAAAACCCAAAGAAGTATAATTTCGAATTTTGTGACAATTTCTGTCATGATCCAATCCTGTGAAACAAGAAAACCCTGGATGGTATAACCGGGGTTCCTGGCATGGCATCTTATAGCCCCTTGCATTGTTAAATTTTTAATCTTCCATCAGGATGTAGTCTTCTCTGGCCGGCCCCACGGAAACATATCGAATCTTGCATCCGACTGTTTTTTCAATGTAACGGATATAATCCATTGCCTGAGCAGGCAGGTCCTCCATTTTCCGGCATCCGGAAATATCCTGTCGGAATCCCTCCAGGTATTCAATTACCGGTTTGGCTCGGTTCAGCCTGTCTCCGGTCAGAAACTCCGTGGTGCGGATGCCATCCACCTCATAGGCGATACATACTGGTATTTTCTCCATGTAGGACAGGACATCCAACTTGGTCAGGGCGATTTCATCGGCTCCCTGGACCATACATCCGTAACGGGAGGCAACGACATCAAAGGGACCGACTCTTCTTGGCCGTCCGGTGGCGGCACCGTATTCCCCGCCGGCTTCCCGAAGGGCAGATGCTTCTTCCCCGAACATCTCCGCGGTGAAGGGTCCTTCTCCTACACAGCTGGAATAAGCTTTCATTATTCCGATTACATTATCCAGTTTGGCGAAGGGAATCCCTGCCCCAATGGGGCCGTAAGCCGCAATGGTAGAAGAGGAGGACGTGTATGGGAAAATACCGAAATCGATGTCCCGAAGGGCTCCAAGCTGCGCTTCGAACATTAAATTCTTGCCCTTATGGATTTCATCGGTCAGATAGGATGTAACGTCGCAGATAAATCTGGACAAATCGCTGGATTGTTCCCTGAGCCATGTAAGGATTTCCTCCGGCTTCACTGGTTCGGATCCATACCCTTTTTCAATCATCAGATTCTTCCAGTTAACAAGAGCTTCTACCTTTTCCGGCAAGGTATCCGGTTCCAGAAGGTCCCCCATTCGCAGTACCTTTTTCATGTACTTATCCCCGTATACCGGTCCGATTCCCCTTTTGGTTGAACCGAATTTGGCGTCACCCAGTCTTTCTTCTTCCAAAACATCCTGCTGTACATGATAAGGAAGACAGATTGCTGCCTTGTCGCTGATTTTCAAATTTTCCGGCGTAATGACCACACCCGCTTCCCGAAGTTTCCTAATCTCTCCGGTCAGATGGGCCAGGTCTATGACCATGCCATTACCCATGATATTTACGGTGGTTTCCCGTAAAATTCCAGAAGGCAGCAGATTCAGGATAAATTTGCCCTGATCGTTGATAACCGTATGACCGGCATTGTTCCCCCCCTGGTAACGGATGATGATATCATACTCCTGGGAAAGAAGGTCCACCATTCTGCCCTTACCCTCATCACCCCAGTTAATGCCTACTATGGATGTTAACATAATATACCTCCTGTAAACTCTTTTACTTCTTCCAATCCAACTACCGATGTGCCCCAGTTAACTTAATAATTATATACTATTTCAGCCAATTTACAATATTTTTTCCTGGAAAGCCTTCTTTTACGATATTGAAATCTGATGGATTAGATGATAAAATGTTTCGATAAACGAACTCGCTCAATACAAGCCCGAACAGGAGGATTTCATATGATCGATAATTACACAAGCCCGCTGTCCGAACGGTATCCCAGCAAGGAAATGCAATACCTGTTTTCCCCGGAAAAAAAGTTCCGTACCTGGAGAAAGCTTTGGATTGCCCTGGCCGAAGCAGAACGGGAGCTGGGCCTGGATATTTCGGAGGAACAAATTCTTCAGCTTAAGGAAAATGCCGAAAATATCAACTACGAAACAGCCCGGGAACGGGAAAGAATCGTTCGTCACGATGTGATGGCCCATGTATATGCCTATGGCCAGCAATGCCCTGATGCAAAAGGAATCATCCATTTGGGAGCAACCTCCTGCTACGTAGGGGATAACACGGATTTGATCATCATGACCGAAGCCCTTCGACTCCTCCGGTCAAAACTGATCAACGTGGTGGCAAAAATGAAGGATTTTGCCCTGAAGAACAAAGACCTGCCTACTCTCGGGTTTACCCATTTCCAGCCAGCTCAGCCGACCAGCGTGGGAAAAAGGGCCACCCTGTGGATTCATGACCTGCTGTTGGATCTGGAAGATCTGGATCACACCCTGGAATCAATGAAATTGCTGGGGTCTAAAGGAACTACGGGAACTCAGGCCAGTTTCCTGGAGTTGTTTGACGGAGACTATGATAAGGTCAAAAGGCTGGATCAGTTGATTGCCAACAAAATGGGATACGCCTCTTGTTACCCCGTAACCGGCCAGACCTATTCTAGAAAAATCGACAGCCGGGTGATGAATGTGCTGAGTGGCATTGCTCAAAGTGCTCATAAGTTTTCCAACGATATGCGGCTTCTTCAGCATCTGAAGGAAATCGAAGAACCCTTTGAAAAGGAACAAATTGGCTCCTCCGCTATGGCTTATAAGAGAAATCCCATGCGAAGCGAGCGAATTGCTGCCTTGGCTAATTACGTGATCGCTGATGCCATCAATCCGGCTATCACCGCTTCCACCCAGTGGTTCGAACGGACTTTAGATGATTCTGCCAATAAGCGGATCAGTATTCCGGAAGCCTTTCTGTCTGTGGATGGCATTCTGGAAATCTATTTGAACATAGCAGAAGGAATCGTGGTTTATCCCAAGGTGATCCGCAGCAGGCTGATGAGCGAACTGCCCTTCATGGCTACAGAAAACATCATGATGCAGGCTGTGAAAAACGGCGGTGACCGGCAGGAGCTTCATGAAAGAATCCGTGTCCACTCCATGGAAGCAGGGAAACTGGTGAAGGAAGAAGGCCTTCCCAATGATCTTCTCCGGAGGATTTCCGATGATCCGGCCTTCAATCTTACCGCCGGCCAACTGGAAGCGCTGATGGATCCTGCCCTCTATATCGGCTGCGCTTCTTTGCAGACAGAGGAATTTATCCGGGACATGGTAGATCCGGTTCTTGCAGCTAATAAACATCTGCTGGTGATGAAGGGAGACGTTCATGTCTAAATGTTATCTGGTGGTTTCCTATCTGGAAGGTTCCCTGAAAGATCTGCTGGATAATCAGCAGGGAGACACCATTATCTGTGCTGACGGAGGTTATGAGAAGTTGATGGAAATCGGTCTGTCACCGGATTTGATCATTGGGGATATGGATTCTATTTCCTGCCCTATTCCAGAGCACATCCCCTTTTATCCTCTGCCGGTAGAAAAGGATGATACGGATACCTTGGCAGCTCTTAAAAAAGCCATCGAACTGGGCTACCGAGACATCGTCCTGATAGGCGGACTAGGTGGCCGGCTGGATCATACCGTAGCAAATCTCCACTGTCTGTCCTATTCTCTCTTTGCCGGTGTACGGATGGAAATTCGGGATGATCAGAATCGGGTGTTTATGTTCGCGCCTTCGGAAATTTGTATTCCAGGGGATCGGTACAGCTATTTGTCTCTTTTTTCTTATACGGAAGCCTGCCGTGGGGTGACAACCAAAGGACTTTATTATCCTCTTGCCAATGCCACTCTGACCCACTCCTACCCTCTTGGTGTCAGCAATCTTTTCACGGAAGAGGAAGCCATCATTTCTTTTACCTCCGGGAAACTTCTGGTAATTTTATCCCGGGACAGGACTTGACAATCTCTTTTTTCATGGTAGTATGGAAAAAGAATAAATGAATAGAAGCTAGGGGAGCAGACGCTGAGAGTCGTTGCTTAGACAACGGATACCCTCAATACCTGACATGGATAATACCATCGTAGGGAAGCACAGACCGGATTACGGCCATTTCGTCGTACCTGGTTCCAGTTCCCCTCCTGCGTTGAAGGAGGTTTTTTTATGACATCAGAACAGTTACAGGGATTCTTTGAATCCACTACGGGGCAAGTTGCCGTCGTCGCCGCCATCCTCCTCCTTTTTCTTGGCATTTTAGTCTCAGGAAAAGGGAAGAAAACTGACACCCGGGCTTTGGTCACATCGGCTATTTTAGTAGCCCTGGCTCTGGCCTTAAATCAGATCGTCCTCTTCCGTATGCCCCAGGGAGGTTCCGTCACCGCTTTTTCCATGCTGCCAATCGTACTCTGCGCTCAGTTTTTTGGACTGCGGAGAGGATTGATGGCCGGCATGTGTGTTGGCTTGATCGATTTGATTTTCAATCCCTATGTCATACACCCTGTTCAAATGATTTTGGATTACCCATTAGCCTATGGTGCTCTGGCCTTTGCTGCACTGATCCCGGCAAAAAAAGCCGGTATCATACCCTCCTATCTGGTTGGCGTTGCAGGACGGTATCTGTGTGCCGTCCTATCAGGTATCATCTTCTTCGGTGCCTATGCTCCGGAAGGATTTAACGCGGTTACCTGGTCCCTCTGGTACAACATCACCTATTTGGCAGCGGAAGGTGGTCTGACCATCCTGTTGCTGTTGATACCCGGATTCCGGAAAGGAATTCAAAGGCTTAACGAGCGGATTTCTTAAAAGTTTTATCCGGATTTCTTGATTCCTTCACCCTCCGGTGCTATGATGAAATCATCAAATAGAAAGGATGGTGGATTATGGATAATAACATCATTACAGAAATTGACGAAGGAGTAGGTATCATCACCATCAACCGGCCGGAATCCCTCAATTCCCTCAATAGGTCAATGATTGAAGAATTAACGGAGGAGTTCATCCGTTTATCCGACCACCCGGATGTGGGTGTCATTCTGCTCACCGGCAAAGGCAAAGCATTTGTATCCGGAGCGGACATCAGCGAAATGGTGGATCTGAATCCTATTGAAGGAAGAGAAATGATGCTGAAGGGTCATCGGCTCATGAATATTATTGAAAATATGGATAAACCGGTTATCGCTGCAGTCAATGGATTTGCACTAGGAGGCGGATGTGAACTGGCCATGGCTTGCGACATACGGATTGCTTCCGAAAAGGCGCGATTTGGTCAGCCAGAAGTCAAGCTGGGGATTACCCCCGGATTTGGGGGAACTCAGCGGTTGCCCCGGCTGGTGGGTAAAGGCATGGCCAAATACCTGATCATGACCGGTGAACTTATCACTGCGGATGAAGCATTTAGAATCGGCTTGGTTGAAAGGGTCGTCCCACCGGAAGAACTGATCGGCAACTCGATAAAAGTAGCCAGAAGCATCATGGCAAAGGCTCCTATCGCCGTTGCAGTGGCTAAATCCACTATCAACAACGGGCTGAGCCTGGATATGAATTCTGCCTGCATGCTGGAAATCGAAAGTTTTACAGCGCCCTTCAGTTCCGATGATAAAAAGGAAGGAATGCAGGCTTTTCTGGAAAAGCGTCCTCCCGTCTTCCAGAAAAAATAAGAGAGGAAAAATGGTTTTTCAAAAAATATCAGAACCGAAGGTCACCCTTCGGTTCTGTCTTTATTTTGTCTTATTCCATGACTACTCTGCAAACTGCCCTAAGCAGTACGGATATGCCTGCCCCAATATCCCCTTCCTTTGTATCCTCCTCCGGCACATGACTTCGGCCGCCGATGCTGGGGACAAAGAGAAGACCAACCTTCGTCATATCCGTAAACATGGCACAATCATGAACCGCACCGCTATACATATTCCGGTTTGAAATTCCCATGGCGGTTGCTTCCTCTTTCAAAATATCACCGATTTCTCGAGAGAGGGAAACCGACGGAGAGGTGGCAATGGTTTCCATTTGAATTTGGATTCCCTCTTTTCCCAGCCTTTCCAGTTCCTCCCGGATTCTGGATTCCATTTTTCCGATGAACCCAGCTTCCATATCCCGAATATCCACGGTGAAAGCTACCTTTTCCGGAATTACATTGGAGGCATTGGGGTATGCCTGGATTTTCCCCACGGTTGCAACCAGCTGGGTGCTGCCTATTTGGTTCACCCACTCCGGTATCTTTCCAATGATCCTCCCTGCAGCCGCCATAGGATCCCGGCGAAGGCCCATGGGGGTAGCTCCTGCATGGTTCCCTATTCCTTTTAACGTGATGTGGATGTTGGTCATGCCAAAGATTCCTTCCACAATTCCCAGGGATGCTCCGGAGTCTTCCAATACCTGACCCTGCTCGATGTGAAGCTCCAACATGGCATAGGTTTCTTCCGGTTTGAACAGATCCTCTTCGATGGAATCCGGATTGAGACCGAATTTTTTCATGACTTCGTAGGCGGTAATCCCTTCATCATTTTTTAGTCGCCTCAGCTCTTCTAGTCCTGCTTTTCCAGCCAGGCATTTGCTTCCCAGCATGGTAGCGCCGAAATTGGAACCTTCCTCTTCCGAAAAAGCGATGATTTCAAGATCCCTCACCGGTTTAATTTTTTCTTCCTGAAATACCCTCAGGATCTCCAATCCGGCTGCCACTCCAAGAAGACCATCCAGAGGGCCACCATTCCGCACCGTGTCCAAATGAGAACCCACCAGGACCCGGCTCTTTTCTTTTTCGGTGCCGACTATCCGCCCATGGATATTCCCCACCGAATCAGTCCATACGTTAGCTCCGGCACCAGTCATTTCTCGGATTACGTATTCCCGGGCATGGCGATCCTCTTCACTATAAGAGAAACGGGTAGACCCGAAAGACCCTTCCGGTCGGATGGATGAGATGGTCCGGATATCTTCCATGACCCGCTGGATATTGATTTTCAATGATCTCACTTCCCTTCGGATGTTATTTATAGGAATCACCATAGGGCTTTCCATGGATTAGTTTTCCCTGCCCCTTTTGGCCCACATATTGTCCATTTTTTACGATGACCTGTCCCCGGAGGAGCACCGTATCCGCTCTTCCCTTCTGGACAAATCCTTCGAAAGGACAGAAATCTACGTCTTCCAGGTTATTTTTTACGGAAATCACCCCTTCATAGGAGGGATCAAAAAGAACAACGTCTCCATCATATCCGACACCAATATGGCCCTTTCCTTCCAGACCATTGATTCTTGCCGGCATGGTACAAGCCAGGTCTACGAAACGCTGACGGGAAATTTTCCCTTCACAGACTCCGTAAGTCCATAGTATATTCATCCGGTTCTGGAGGCTGGGCGCTCCATTGGGTATGTCCGCAAAGGATTTCCCGTCACCAAATCCCATATGCTTCTGTTCCTTCCAGTCAAAGCCACAATGATCCGAGCTGACGGCGTTGAGCCATTTTTTATCGATGGCTTCCCATAGGGCATCCCGGTGCTCCTGAGTTCTGAGTGCCGGGGAACAGACGTATTTTGCCCCTTCAAAGTTGGGTTTGGCCAGATCCTCCCTATCCAGAACCAGATAGTGGGAGCAGGTTTCTCCATAAACCTGCTGGCCTTTACTGTAAGCCTCCCGGATGATTTCCATGGCTTCTTTGCAGGAAACATGGACCACATAAAGGGGTGCATCGGCCAGTTCAGCCAGATAGATAGCCCTTCTGGTAGCCTCCGCTTCCACCACCGGAGGCCGGGATACCGCATGGTAGTAGGGTTCTGTTTTGCCCTCCCGAATCAGCTCTTTGGAAAGGACGTCGATCATCTCTGCATTTTCTGCATGGACCATGATGGTCATTCCGGCCGCCCTTCCCTTTTTCAGGGCTTTCAGGATGGTGTCATCATCTGCATGAAAGAACATTCCCTTGTAGGCCATAAACAGCTTCATGGTAGGAAATCCAGCTTCTGCCAGCTTGGGGATTTCTTCGATTACCTCATCCCGGGGATCGGTCATCACACTGTGAAAAGCATAATCGACCATAGCGATTCCATCCACATCGGACTTAATATAGTCCTGTATGGATTCCACCAGCCCCTTCCCCTGCTCCTGGTTGACAAATTCTATCAGGGTCGTGGTTCCTCCAACAGCAGCGGCATGAGAGGTTTCAAATCCCCGAACCTTGCTTCCTTTGTAGTTAAAGGAAAAGTGGACATGCTGATCCACCCCTCCCGGCATGACGTACATGCCGGATGCATCCAGCACTTCCCAACCTTTTTCTGGTATAATTTCATCAGCAATAACAGAAATCTTTTCACCTCGAATCAGAATATCTCCCCGATACTCCTCTTCTGCTGTAAGGATTGTTCCATTTTTGATCAGTGTTGTCCCAGTCATGTCCATCTCCTTTTCATTCCATCATTAACTTCAGTATATCCTGATTAAACTGAATCGGATCTTCCAGATCCAATCCTTCCAAAATCAAAGCCTGACCCAGAAGCAGCCGTCCGTAGACATCCAGCTGATCCCGATTGGAACGATAAAGCTCCCGGAGCCTATCCAACAAAGGATGACTGCTGTTCAGCTCCAGTATCTTCCGAGCCTTCATTTTTTCCCCATCGGCCATGCTGTTCAGGACCTTTTCCATTTCGATGGACAAGGGACCTTCCGCCGTCAGACAGACCGGATGGGATTTGAGCCTTCCGGTGAGCCGGACATCCTCCACCTTATCTTCCAGCAGTTTTTTCAGATGATCCAGCATTTCCTGATCCTCATCGCTGCCATCCCTTTTTTCTTCCTGATCCTCATCCAATTTCAAATCACCGGAGGATACAGAGCGAAATTCCTTGTCTTTGTATTTCCACAGCATCTGTATGGCAAATTCGTCCACCTCATCGGTGAAATACAAAACTTCAAATCCCTTGTCCAGCACTTTTTCCACCTGGGGCATCCGGTTGATCCGCTCCGCGGTTTCTCCGCTGGCAAAGTAGATGAATGGTTGATCTTCCTTCATTCTGTCCACATATTCTTCCAGAGTCACCATTTTTTCCTCAGAGGATGAGTAGAATAACAGAAGGTCCTGGAGCTCTTCCTTATCTTTTCCGAACTCGTTATAGATACCGAATTTCAGGGTCCTTCCGAAGTTGCGGAAAAATTCCTCGTAGTCTTCTCTCTGGACACGAAGCATCTGCAGCAGTTCCTGATGGATCTTTTCACGGATTTTTTTGGAAATCAGCCGAAGCTGCCTGTCATTTTGAAGCATTTCCCTGGAAATATTCAAGGAAAGATCCTCACTATCCACCAATCCCTGAACAAATCCAAAATGATCCGGCAGAAGATCCGGGCAACGCTTCATGATCATTACACCGCTGGAATACAGTTCCAAACCCTTCTGGAATTCCTTTGTATAATAGTCATAGGGAACCCGGCTTGGTATATAAAGGATCGCGTTATAACTGACTGCTCCATCCACGCTTACATGAATGTGTTTCAGCGGTTTTCCGAACCCAAAATGATTTTCTTCATAAAAATTGTCGTAATCCTCCCTGGTCAGTTCACTTTTATTCTTTCTCCATAAGGGGACCATGCTGTTGATGGTATCCTCCCCCATCCGAATGGGATACCGGATGAAATCGGAATACTTTTTAATCAGGCTTCGGATCTCATAATCCTTCAGGTATCGGTCCATATCCTCTTCATCCGAAGACTCCCGAAGATGGAGGGTGATATCCGTTCCATGGGATTCCTTTTCTGATTTGGTGATGGTATAACCGTCAATGCCAGAGGACTCCCACTGGTAAGCTTCCTCCTGACCGAAAGCCCGGCTGTTCACCGTCACCCGGTCCGCCACCATGAATGCCGAGTAGAAACCTACACCGAACTGACCGATAATCTGATAATCTTCAGCTGTTTCATGGTCCTTTTTAAACTGGTCGGATCCGCTTCGGGCTATGACACCCAGATTGCTGTCCAGCTCCTCCCGGGTCATGCCGATGCCGGTGTCCCGAATAGTAATCGTCCTGGTTTCTTTGTCCGGGAAGATTTCTATATAGTAGTCTTCCCTTCGAAACTCCAGCGCATCATCCTGCAGAGCCCGGTAATACATCTTGTCCATCGCATCGCTGGCATTGGAAATCAGTTCCCTCAGGAAGATTTCCTTGTTGGTATAGATGGAGTGAATCATCAGCTCCATCAATCGTTTTGATTCTGCTTTGAATTGTTTTTTTGCCATTTGATCATTCAACCTCCTTGATTAGCATTTTCTCAAACAACTTTATATTATCATATTTCGACGGCGGTAGAAATCCGGTCCGAAAAAATTTTTAAAAAGATGTTGACAGATGAGCCCTGTTGTATTATTGTATTAATTGCCTAATACAATAATACAAAGAAAGGGGCAAGGTAATTATGACAAACCAATATGCATCCGGCATACCCATCTATCTCCAGCTGTCCGACCTGTTTACCCACAGAATCGTATCCGGAGAATGGGCGCCCGGTTCCAAGGTGGAATCTGTCCGGGATCTGGCTATCCTTCATGAAGTCAATCCCAATACCATGCAGCGGGCCCTGACCCAGCTGGAAAAGGATGGACTTGTTTATACAGAACGGACCACCGGCCGATTTATCACAAAGGATAAGGAGTTGATTGGGAAGATGAAGAGAAAACTGGCAGAAGAACTGATCGATGCGTTCATGAAGCAAATGGAAAGCATTGGTATCGGAAAAAAAGAAGCGATGGAATTATTTTTGAGCAGAGCAAAAATGGAAGGAGGAGAACAATGAATCTTATAGAAATCAGCAATCTCAGTAAGACCTATCCCGGCACGAAGGCCTTGAAGGAAATCGATCTTACGCTGGAGGCTGGCCATATCATTGGTCTCCTTGGACCAAACGGCAGCGGCAAGACCACTCTGATGAAGATCCTGACGGGAATCATCCGGGATCACGAAGGTCAGGTCCTGATCCAGGGGCAGCCAGTCAGTGAAAAAACGAAAGCTCTGGTGTCCTATCTCCCCGACTGTTCCTATTTCAGTTCCTGGATGCGGCCGATTGATCTCATGGAAATGTTCCAGGATTTTTACCGGGACTTCAGCAGGGAAAAATTCCGCAGCATGCTCCAGTCCCTGGGCCTCAATGAAAAGCAGCGGATCCGGACTATGTCCAAGGGTATGGTGGAAAAACTCCAGCTTTGCCTGGTCATGTCCCGGGATGCCCACCTGTATGTGCTGGACGAACCCATCGGGGGTGTGGATCCGGCTGCCAGGGATTATATTATGGACACGATCCTGTCCAACTACAACGAACATTCAACGATTCTGATGTCCACTCACCTGATAGCCGATGTGGAAAAATTATTCGATACGGTTATATTCCTGAAGGAAGGATCTGTTGTATTACACGGGGAAATCGATGATATCCGGGCCCGGGAAGGTAAATCCATCGATGAATTATTCAGGGAGGTATTCCGATGCTAACAAAACTGATCAAATATGATATCCGCTCCACCTGGAGGGATTTTACCGGGATTTTCCTGGCCATTCTGTTAGGGGTCATTCTGGTACCCATGGCCATGAAAAATTTCAGCAATGAACTGGTACAACTGACCGCAGGCCTGGTGGCCTTCGCCATTGTGATTGCAGTAATTGCCATCACAATCATCAACCTGTTCAAAATTTATAACACCAATGTCTTTTCCAAGGAAGGCTATCTGACCATGACCCTTCCGGTGAAAACCAGTCAGATCCTGACTTCCAAGCTGCTGGTCAGCTCCATGTGGATTACCCTGACCGGTATCGTTTCCATCATTGGCATGATCATCTTCACCTTAATTATAACACCCATGGGTCTGGATCAGCTATGGATCGGATTCCGAGCCCTCACAGAACAGCTTGATGGTATGACGATTCCCACCTTGATCCTGCTGGCTCTGGTCATCATTCTGTCCATCACGAAGGAGGTCGCTAAGCTGTTCCTTGCCTGCACCGTGGCTCATCTGAAATTTATGACAAAATGGCGGATTCCCCTGGGAATCTTCACCTACTTTGTTTTAAGCTGGATTGAATCCTTCCTCTTTCAGATTACAGGAGACATTCTGTTTAGTGTATCGGGGCGCTTTGAAGAACTGGCACAGCAGCTTCAGTCCATGGCCGGCTCTGCCACCCCTCAGGAGTTTCTGGGCCTGTTCAACGGAGCCCTGGGAATCGGCGTTATCTACTCCCTACTGCTGATTGCCGGTTTTTCCGCACTGACCATCTGGCTGCTCAATCACAAGCTGGATCTGGACTAATAAAGGATTTCGCTATAACAAAGGGCCCTCTCCGGTGTTGATTCCGTAGAGGGCCTTTTATTATAATTCGATTAAGGTCCGGATCTGCCTGGTATTTCCGGTCTGCCTTTTGATATGATCCAGGATATCATCAAAATAGGTAAAATGATGTTCTGTCGCCTTTGAAAAACACTGAATAAGTTCAATCAGCTGTTTCCGTGATGCTTCATCCCCGCCTGGGGATATCTTCATGGCTCCGTATTTCACAAGGGCATAGCGGATCCCCAATTTTAGGAAAGCGTCCTGAGGGTCCCGGCTTTCCCCCGAAGGGAACAAGCTTTGAAATACATAGTTGACCAGATAGTTCTCCAGAATCATTTCCAATTTCTTTGGAAATGTACCCTTCTCCATTGGCTGGACTGAAGGCTTCATCTTATCCAGATATCGCTGGCTGTCCAGATATTCGGGGGTATTGAAGCGGCTATTGATTTTATCCCAAAACAGGTTTTTTTGGCTTTGGCTGTATTCCTCCCCGGCAATTTCCATTTTGCCATGCTTTGAGAGAGGTTTTCTTCCAGAGTCTGAGGCTTCAAAAAAATCTCCCAGCAGACGTATCCGCCTAGCTAAAGAAAATTGTCGGTCCTGCAGAATATCGACGGTCTTTTCGCGGAGCATGACCAGATTTTCCGCCAGGAACTGTCCCGAATAATCAGAAGACCGATAATCCACATTCAGGATCTGCCTCCGGCCCAATTCTCCTGAACCGGGTATCCACTTTAACGGTTCCTCCCGATCCAGCACAAGGCGGGCTGCTTCCGGGCAGGACAGGGTCAGGGAATACTCCAGAACCCCTTCCACCCGATTGATCATCCGGGGATATCCGGCACAGACATTGGAAAGATAGGCCTCCCCTTTCTCCAGCTGAACGGAACAGAGATTTTCCGAATTGAGAAACGGGCAACGCCGATTGGGTTGGAGTTCGACTAGTCCATAATCCACAGAAGGATCCATCGCCTCCGGATTGAGGTAGACGTATCTTCTGATCTTCTTCTTAAGCTCTGATTCCTGGATCAGTTGATACGACTGAAAGGTCTTCTTGTCCAGTTCCACCTGCCAGCCGATGCAACAGTTATCCGGGCAGATTCCTCCGATGCAGGCAAATTGCTCATAGGCATCGGTCATCATAGTTTTTGAACCCATGGGTTTTCTCACCGGATTTCCACGAACTGAACCGGATAGCCGTCTGGATCCTTTACAAAGAAGAACCGGACATGGGGATTGGGTTCCATAATCTCGCCAATGCGGGTCATTCCATAATCTTTCAGGCTCTTGATGGTATCTTCCAGAGAATTCACCTGAAAACCCATGGAAATGCCGTGATGTTCTTCCTTGGGACGCTCGCCCCGGCAGATCAGCTCAACTTTCGTTTCCCCTTCTCCTAAAAATGCCAGCTCCATTCCCGGTCCGGCAGGATGCCTTTCGTTGCAGTTCAAACCAATGATGTTCTGATAAAAATCCAAGGACTGATCCATATTGCTGACCTGAAGAGTCGTCCATAAATATTTCATGATCCTTTACTCCTATTCTTTGATTCCATTGATGCTTTCTTCGTTTATCAGTATACTATCTGATCAACCACAAAACAATAGCAGAAAAAAGATGCAACTGAAGCTATTCCGGCTTCAGCTGCATCCCATTATTGATTATGTTATTATCTTTTTTACTGATCGATTAAGCTTCCATGAAAAGCTTGATATCATCGTCTACGGAGCCGATACCGGCGATGCCGAAGGTTTCTACCAGAACCTTTGCCACATTCGGTGATAGGAACGCCGGAAGTGTGGGTCCCAAGTGGATGTTCTTCACACCCAGGAACAGAAGCGCCAACAAGACGATGACCGCTTTCTGCTCATACCAGGCGATGTTGTAGGCGATGGGCAGTTCATTGACGTCGTTCAGTTCAAAGACTTCCTTCAGCTTCAGGGCAATCAAAGCCAGGGAGTAGGAGTCGTTACACTGTCCCGCGTCCAGAACTCTTGGAATTCCGCCGATATCGCCGAGAGGCAGCTTGTTGTATCGATATTTTGCGCAACCGGCGGTTAGGATTACGGTATCTTTAGGCAACTTTTCAGCAAATTCCGTGTAATAATCTCTGGACATCATCCGTCCGTCGCAGCCGGCCATGACGAAAAATTTCTTGATGGCGCCGCTCTTTACCGCATCGACGACCTTATCAGCCAGGGCAAAGACCTGTTCATGGGCAAATCCACCAACGATGGATCCGGTTTCGATTTCTGTAGGAGAAGGCAGCTTCTTAGCCATTTCAATGATGGCCGAAAAGTCCTTTTTACCATTTTCGCCGGCTTCAATATGGGTGCAGCCGGGGAATCCGGATGCTCCGGTGGTGAAGATCCGGTTTCGGATTTCTTCATTTCTGGGTGGTACGATGCAGTTGGTGGTGAAGAGGATGGGTCCGTTAAAGGATTCAAATTCCTCCAACTGTTTCCACCAGGCGTTGCCGTAGTTCCCTGCCAGATTGTCATATTTCTTAAACTGAGGGTAGTAATTTGCCGGCAGCATTTCGCTGTGAGTGTATACGTCTACGCCGGTTCCCTTGGTCTGTTCCAGAAGCTGCTCCATATCGGCCAGATCATGGCCGGAGATCAGGATGGCCGGATTCTTTCGGACGCCAATGTTGACTTGGGTGATTTCCGGGTTGCCATATTTGGAAGTGTTGGCTTCGTCCAGCAGAGCCATAGCCATTACGCCGTACTCACCTGTTTTTAAAGTCAGGGATACCAGCTGATCTGCGCTCAGGTTGTCATCCAGAGTTGCCGCCAAGGCTTCATAAACGAATCCATAGAGCTCATCCTTTTCTTTGCCCAGATTCAGGGCATGGTGCGCATAGGCTGCAAGACCCTTTAATCCGTATATGATCAGTTCCCGAAGAGAACGAACATCTTCGTTTTCAGTAGCCAGTACGCCGACAGAAAGGGATTTGGTCAGCATATCGACAGCACCCTTCACCTGGAAAGTGGCAGCATCGGATAGCTCAGACAAACCTGCATTTTCTTTCAGACGGTCCCGGATTTCCATCACTTTTCGAATCTGCTTTTCAAAGGCAACATCATCAAAGTTGGCGTTGGTAATCGTCATGAAAAGGCTCTTCAGGGTTTCATGATTGACCTCAGAGATTTCGCTGACCGGAACATTGCCCTTCACTACGATTTCGGATATACCCTTTAATCCATAGATCAGTAAATCCTGAAGGTTCGATGTGGTTTCTTCTTTTCCGCAAACACCACGTACCTGGCAACCCTTGCCTCCTGCGGCTTCCTGACACTGATAACAAAACATACTCATACGCTACCTCCTATTTTTAACTATGACTTTCATTGTTTGGTTCGGTTCATGGTCTTATCTTAAAGGATTCGGCAGGTACATTCCGTTGCATATGCAACAAAAATAAAATTGTTTTTTTTCTTTACTTTTCTTCGGTGTCCTGTGGCCAATAATCCATTGATGATTCGATAGAAGTGGCCTATAATCAAGGTACAAACCATAGTAGAGGAGGATCGACCATGAGATATGATGAACCCATGTACATTGATGTAGAAAAAGGCATCCCAAGTGAGGACGAATCCATAGAAACAGAAATTCGAAATCTATGCGAGGAACAGTCCTTCGGGGTTTTAGCCACCCAGGGAGAGGGACAACCCTATACTTCCCTGATCGGGTTTGCCAGCAGCCAGGATTTGAAATATCTGGTTTTTGCCACTCCGAAGGAAACCAGAAAGTTCAGCCTTTTAGAAAAGAACAGTCATGTATCCTTTTTACTGGATAACCGCTCTACTCAGCCGGACAGCATCAATCAGGTCAGTGCCCTTACTGTAACCGGTCGGGTTCGGGTTCTCTCCGAAAAAGAAGAAATTGAGAGATGGTCAAAAATTCTGATTGGAAAACACCCCTATTTAGAATCCTTTGTCCGATCCGATACAACCGCTGTTGTCCTTGCTGAGGTATTTCGCTATTTCTATGTGCGAAGATTTCAGGAGGTATTCGAATGGATGCCGCAATAACCTACACGATTCCCATTTCTGAGGCTCACGGTTACCCGTTGAAGGTCGTGGGCGGAAAGACGAAAAACAGTTCTGTCTGCGGTAACGCTGGTTTCCGGATACCCGAGGGGTTTGCCATAACCACGGAGGCCTATTTTGAGTTCGTCCGCAATAATGGCATTGACAAACTCATTGAAATGGAACTGTCCAGAAAGAAAGACCAGGACATGCGTTGGGAAGAAATCTGGGACGCTGCCCTTCGTATTCGATTGGCATTTTCCAGGGGAACCATGAGCCCGATTATGGAAGAATCCATTTTAAGAACCGTTTCTCATTGGCCTGAAGACACCAAATTTGCTGTGCGCTCCTCTTCTCCGGAGGAAGATGCGAAGGATTTTTCTTTTGCCGGAGTCCACGAATCCTATGTCAATGTATCCGGCGCGAAGCAGGTGCTTGATAAAATTAAGCTGGTGTGGGCTTCTTTGTGGAGCGACCGAGCCCTCTTGTACAAAAAAGAATCCGGCCTTGATCCTGCAACAAGTTCCATGGCCGTTCTGGTTCAGAAAATGGAACACCGCCGGGTCTCCGGGCTGACCTTTACAGCAGACCCTTCGAACCGAAATCAGGACTACATGATTGCGGAAGCCATACAGGGAACCTTGAATCTGCTGGTAGACAACAAAAAAACACCGGAAAGAATCCGCATTAGAAAGTCTACGGGGGAGTATGAAGAGATGGGCAATCCCCTCTCCGGAAAAACCCTGACCAAAGAATCCATTCATCACCTCTATGAAAATGCCCTTCTCCTGGAGGCTCTCTTTCAGGAGCCGGTAGATATTGAGTGGACAGGACTCTTGGATGAATTTACGGTCTTACAGGTTCGACCGATAACCGTCTTTAAAAAAGATGAAAACGAGCAAAGACAGTGGTATTTGACGCTGACTCCTTCAGGAGAAAAGCTGCTGGACCTGGCTGATCGGGTGGAAAAGGTCCTGATACCAGAACTGGTCCAAGAGGGACAGTGTTTCGCTGCGCTTGAGCCTGAAGGCCTTGACCGGCAGGAATTTTTGAGGGAATTAAAGATACGGGGTGAAAGCCATGATCGATGGGAGCAGGTTTATCAGGACGATTTCATTCCTTTTGCCCACGGCATCCGACATTTTGGATCCTTTTATAATGACTTGATGAAGCCCGTGGATCCTTATGAATTTATTCACCTGCTGAAAAATCAGGATATGCTGGCTCGCCGAAGAAATCGCCGGATGAATTCTCTCGCAGACTATCTCCGGACATCCCCTATTCTCCGCGGACAGATCCAACAATGGATGGATCTGGAATATGAAGGCAAACTGCTTCTGGAGAAATTGGAAGAAGCCAGCAAAACAAACAACCCGTCAAAGGAATTTGCTCAACTCTTTTTAGATTTTTTAGAGCATGAAATGGATCTCTCCTATGACCAGGTTCCGTTAAAAGAAGTACCCGAAACCAGCCTGGGGGTTATCCTGGCCCTGGCAAATGATGCTGAGCCAAAGGAAGATCCGGGATCTGCTGAGAAAGAAAGGGATTTATCCGATGCATTCTTAAAGAAAGCACGGGAAGAATTCCTGCTGGAAGAAGCTAAAAATTGGCTTCGGATTGGTCGGGTCAGCTGGAAATTAAGGGACGATGACAATCTGCTTTTGGCGAAGATTGAAAGCCAGCTTCAGTATTTTCTAATGGTTGGTTTGGAAAGGCTGTACGAGGAAAAACGAATCGACCGGATTCCGGAGAAATATGACAGCAAAGACTGGAGAAAAGTATACGCGGGTGTCGCAGAAAAAATATCCATCCCTCTTCCCCGGGATCCTGAAAAAGCACTCGGGAAAACTCAGAGAAAAATAAAAGCCCGGCAACTGACCGGTCAGCCTTCTTCTCCCGGAATATATTCAGGGGTCGCCAGGGTGATTCGATCCATCCGGGATTTTAAAGGGACAGCAAAGGGAGAAGTGCTGGTTTTTGATGCAGTAGAACCTCAAATGACCTTCATCATCTCCCTTGCCGGAGCCATCGTTGAAAGGCGGGGCGGAATGCTCGTCCATAGTTCCATCATTGCCAGAGAAATGAATATCCCGGCAGTAAACGGAGTGCCGAAAGCCACCTCCCTCATCCAAACCGGAGACTTCATCACCGTAAACGGAGATTTGGGAATTGTGGTAATCGGCAAACCAGAATTTGAGATCGAATTAGGTCGTTAAATCCGTGCCACTCCTGTTTCAATCGCTACTTTTTTGACTGCATCGGCCACCGCATCCCGGACCCTTTCATCAAAGGGAGCAGGAATCACATACTCTTTGGATAATTCCTCGACCGAAATGACTTCGGCAATTGCTCTGGCTGCAGCGATCTTCATCTCTTCATTGATGTCCGTCGCACGGGCATCCAGTGCTCCTCTGAAGATTCCAGGGAAAGCCAGTACATTGTTGATCTGATTGGGGAAATCACTTCGGCCGGTACCCACGATCAGAGCCCCGGCAGAAAAGGCTTCCTCGGGGAAGATTTCCGGAATCGGATTGGACATAGCAAATATGATAGGGTCCGGATTCATCCTCCGGACCATTTCTCCGGTCAGAACCCCCGGTGCCGATACGCCAATAAAGATATCAGCTCCCGATATCACCTCTTCCAGTGTGCCTTTTTTCAATTCCGGGTTGGTAATCCTTCCCATCTCCGCCTGATAGGGGTTAAGGCCTTCCTGGCCGCTAAAAATGGCTCCCTTGCTGTTGCAGAGAATCACATCCTTCAATCCCATCTCCATCAGCAGCTTGGTAATAGCGATTCCCGCTGCACCGGCACCGGAAATAACCACCCGTTGATCGGTCAGTTTCCGGTCTGTCAGCTTCATGGCGTTGATGATTGCGGCAGCAACCACCACAGCTGTGCCATGCTGATCGTCATGGAAAATGGGAATGTCGCAGATCTGTTTCAGTTTTTCTTCTATTTCAAAACAACGGGGAGCCGAGATGTCCTCCAGATTCACGCCGCCGAAACTGCCGGCAAGCAGGGATACGGTCCGTACGATATCATCCACTTCTTTGCTGCGAATACACAAGGGAAAGGCATCCACATCACCGAAAGCCTTAAAAAGGGCACATTTGCCTTCCATGACCGGCATCCCGGCCTCCGGACCGATATCCCCAAGCCCCAGAACCGCTGTGCCGTCGGTAACAACAGCAACCAGATTCCATCGCCGGGTCAGATCATAACTCTTGTTGACGTCCTTTTGGATTTCCAGGCAGGGCTCTGCAACGCCAGGAGTATAGGCCAGGGACAATTCGTCCCGATTTCCCACCGGAACAGTTGAAATCACTTCAATCTTACCCTTCCATTCATAATGCAGCTTCAGGCTTTCTTCTTGATAATTCATGTTGTTTCTCCTAAAATATAGTATTTCCTGAGGAATCCACCGACACCACCGCCGGGAAATCCTTCACTTCGATCCGATAAACTGCTTCCGCCATTAAATCCTCATAGGCTACCGGTTCCATGGCTGTGATGCAGCCGGCATAAAGGGCTCCAGCCCCACCGATGGCACTCAGATAGAGGGCTTTTTGTTCGGCGATGGCTTTCACCACCTCCGGTGACCGCTTCCCTTTTCCGATCATCAGTTTCAGACCCTTTTCCAGCAGGGGCACTGTCATTTTGTCCATCCGGGAACTGGTGGTGGGTCCGATGGATCCTACCAGATTCCCTGGCCTTGCCGGTGTGGGTCCACAGTAATAAATCCCGGCTTCCGATAAGGGAATTGGCAGTTCCTTCCCCTCCCGGATTTCCTGCAGCATACGAAGATGAGCCTGGTCCCGGGCAGTATAAAGGGTTCCCGTCAGATAGACCATTTGGCCTGCTTGAAGGGAACTCCTTTGCCGATCTGTCAGAGGAAGATTTAGTCGGATGACTTCTTCCTTGTCATCTTGTTTAGTTTCTTTTATCGGATTATAATTCAATGGTTTTTCTCCTTAAGGAATGACAATTCAGATTGACTGCCACCGGCAGTCCAGCCAAATGGGTCGGAAATTTTTCAATGAAGACCTCCAGACCAGTAATCTCTCCCCCAAATCCCATGGGACCCACATGGGTCTCATTGATTTCCCGAAGGAGCCGGTTTTCCAGCTCTTTTAAGAAAGGATCCGGGCTTCTCTCTCCCAAAGGACGAAAAAGGGCTTTTTTTGCCATGGCTGCTGATTTGTCCATAGAGCCGCCGATTCCGATACCCACTACCAAGGGCGGACATGGATTTCCACCTGCTTCCCGAACGGTATCCAATACGAAATCAACAATTCCCTCTACTCCCGCAGAGGGAGTCAGCATCCGGACCCGGCCCATATTCTCACTGCCGAAGCCCTTCAGAAGAACGGATAGCCGGGCACCATCACCCGGAACCATTTCAATTTGAATCTGAGCCGGTGTGTTGTCTTTGGTGTTTGCTCTGGTGATGGGATCCACCATGGATTTCCGCAAGTATCCCTCTTCATAGGCTTCCCGGACTCCCTGATTGACAGCATCTCCGACAAATGGCCCCTCCAGATGGACATCCTGTCCCAATTCCAGATAGACGAAGACCATCCCCGTATCCTGACAAAGGGGAATCTGCTGTTCCTCCGCCCGTTCCCCGTTTTCCAGCAACATGGCAAGGACCTGCCTGCCCAGATAGGTGCATTCCTGGGACCTTCCCCTTTCCAGAGAAGCCTTCAGGTCATCGCTCATTTTATAAGCCAGTTCCAGGCATAGTTCTTTGACTTTACCCCGAATCAAGTCGGTATTTATTATTCTCATTCCGGTTCACCATTCTTACTGACATTATTAATGCATGTGCATAAATATTAATATATCATAATTTCCCTTTGCTGAAAAGATGATTCTTTGCTTTCATCCCCTTAAGATTTTCTGATGCCTTCTCTCCAATTTCCCTTGCGGATACCGGAGTTCCCTGCTCATTTACGACCCGGATGCCCCCCTTGACCCATTTGGTCTTCCACTGGCTGGCATAGACAAATTCTTCTGAAGGATGCCAAAGGTTGGGAACAGGAAGAAATCCGGCTCTGAAAATCCAGTAAAAGCCTTCCGGGGTATAGGGATTTTCAATAGATTTTTCTATCGCAGCTATAATGGTTTTCGCTTCCTCCACCAATTGCCTCGTTTTTTCCTGGACTTCACCATGGGTGCTCATATCCTCTATGTCACCCTTTCTTCTCAATTCCCGATACCTTTTTAAAGAATGAAGGGTAATCTGAATGCTTTCATTAATGATATCCGGTGTAGCCAGATGGGAGGCTTCCGAGTAACTGACCACATGGATAATTGGCGGACTCATATCATTATGGGGATCAAGGTCATCCATCAGAGCGGTGACCGATGCCAGTTGGACTTTAGCAATCTCCAGATCCGGGGAGAAGTAATCCAGTCCGGCTCTCGGCTGAAGATAGAAGCGGAAATTACGGTCGGACAATTCCTGAAGCAAGATAAGAAGCGCCCGGGATTTAGCCAGATCCTGGATACCCCAGGTGGCTCTTGGCGTATTGAGCATATTTTGAAGAATCATATTCCTGATTCCCATCTTCTTTGCCAGTTTCGCTGCAAGATAGGCAGAAGCCAGATAAGTAACGTCATCCCCTCCCCGAAAAGAAAAATGATGGGGTACGTTTGGTTCAAAGGGTGTATCGCTGCTTCCGATGATTCGGAGGGCTTCGAACTGCTGCTCCAGATTTTCCATTAAGGTGTAGGGTCCCCGGCCATCCAGCTGATTGAACCACCAGAGGGATAGGGCATGCCAGCAGATATGCAAGCTTTCTTCATGAAGCCTGGCCAATTCAGGAATATTTCTGGTACCGGCATAGGTGCGGACCAGCATAGGACGAGCTGCTTCCCAAATCTGCCGGTACTCGTCTGCAGAATTAACGGGAACGCCTCCTCCGTTTGGCTGATCCCTCCAGTCTTCTCCAAAATTTGACTGAGTCAGCTGAGAGGTGCCGATGGAAAGAATGTCCAAATATCCTGCCTTTGCCAGGTCCTTTGCCCAATCGATAAACTCCCGGACCGACTCCTCCCGTTTCTGATCAGAATGGTAGGGACCCACATGAGCCCTCATTAAGGGTCCTCTTCCATTTCTAGCCCGGCTGGCAATCCTTTCCGTAGCGGAATCCGAAGAGGTTCCGTAAGCTGGATAGCCGTCCCTCCCTGGGGGAAGGACATTCCGATACTCCTGGGACTCTATGATGGAGCGACCGAATTCCATCCTTTTCTGGTCGTACAGACTGCCCTCCCTCAACTCTTTTGGAATCCGATTCCCAGGGACACCCAGAATGGTTAAGGTGTCCGAAGGAGATTCTCCTCCATTGAGAGTCGTCACCAAGCCCTCCCATTGTTTCCCGATCCGATTGCAGGAATCCGGCAGTCCGGCAAAAGCAATACCTCGGAGGCTTCCGCCCTGAAAATGGAATATCCGGTCCTTTTTCAACCCTTCAACCAGGGAACCCATTATGGTCTCGGCATCTTTCGGATCCAGTCGGTAACTGATACCAAGCCTGGTTATACGATTGCCCCGGATCCAGTTGATCAATTCCTTTTTTCGAGGTTCATAGGAAATTTCATTCAGAGCGATTTCGATGCCCTCGTCAGCCATAATAACCTTATAACCACAATCCTTCAGCAAATCAGCAGCATTGTGAATTCCCAGAGTATGAGCATCCACCTTTGGCTTAACCAGCCCGAAGATTTCATTATTCTCAACAATCATATCCCATCCTCCTGTGATGTCAACCTGATGCGCTACAAATGACTGGTGTGGCCAACAGCCCGGTCACAGGCCATCTCCGGATAATACTCCCGAAAAATCCGATAATACATCAATTCCTCTTTGCTGATCAAGGGATGGCCACTTATGGAAAACCGTTCTTGTTCCCATTCCTTGTCGGTTATTCTTTCATCTGCCACCTGAGAAATGATTCGGGAAGATCCGGCCCCCACACTGAATTTGTTCTTCTTTCGATTCCGTACTTCATCCGGAATCCAGCCTCGAAAGGCATCCTTCAGCATCCATTTTTCCGGTTTTCCCGGCATCTGCCTTTCGGTAACCGGAATCTGAAGGGCCATCTTGATCAGATTTTCATCCAGAAACGGGGTCAGCGCCTGTATACCGAAGGCAGCCGACATCCGGTCTCCCCGCTGCAGGCCCGTATTATGAAGAGAACTCAGCATCCGCTCGCTCTCCCCTTCCAGTTGTTCCGGCGAAAGGTTGGCAAGGTAATCATACCCAAGAAAAAGTTCATCGGCTCCTTCCCCGGAAAGAGCCGTTTTAATTTGTTCCGAAGAAATTCGGGCCAGAAAATAATTGGCAATACCACTTCGGACCAATCCGGCATCGTAAGATTCCAGATGCCAGATGACTTCAGGCAGAGCGTCCAGCATCTCTTCTTTCGTGTAAGCATATTCCTGATGGGCGGAGCCAATGAAATCCGAACAAATTCTGGCATGCTTCAGATCCGGGCTTCCCTTCACCCCAACGCTGTAGGTTGGAAGGTCTTTCATCAATCGGCAAGTCATAGCGGCAACAATGCTGCTGTCCAGTCCACCGCTTAGGTATACCCCGACGGATTCCTCCCCATGGATCATTGATTCCGTACTTTGGAGGAGCAGGCAACGGATTTCCTCCTGAAGATTCATTTCATTATTCATGGACTGAAATAATTTCTTCGACTCTTCAATTTTTACAAAACCCTTACCCGACGAATAAAAATGACCGGGGGGGAATTCAGTAAAATCGGCAGTCAGCTCCCGAATGCCTTTCATATCCGACGCAAAGCAGAAATTGTCCTCGTTCGCAGAAATGTAAAGGGGCATCCGGCCCAGGGAATCCCGGACGATAAGCCATCCCTTCTCAGAGTCATAAAGGGCAAAGGCATAATTGCCCTCTAATTCCTGCAAAAAAGCTTCTCCCTGATCTTCGTATAAGGCCAAAATAAGCGAAGGGTCCTCGGATATATCCCTATTTTTCAAGTCCTTAACAGACTTGCGGAGTCGATCAGTATTCAGCAACTTCCCACTGAACAGGAGAAAAGGAGTGGCCACATCGCCTGTGACGGAAATCCGATTCACCCTTTCTCGTGAGAAATCTGCTGCCATCAGCCTTTGATTCCCCCATTGGTAGTCTAAGATTCTTTCTTTGCCCCGATGTTTCATCCTCTTGATAGCTCTTTGAAATTTTTCTGTCTGGCCTGTGCCGGACATGATCGCTGCGATTGCGGACATCCTATCCACTCTCCTTTCTTTGAGTAATCTGACAAGATTACAGAACCGGTTTTAACGATCTCCTTCTGTAATAAAGGTTCGGATTTCTTTCAGGGTCATGCCTTCCAGACCCATTCTGGATACATCCCGTCCCATGGTCCAGTAATCCACCCCATGCATCACGGATCCCAGCAAGATGATGGAATCGATGGCAGGAGTCTCCACTTCTCCAAGTCGCCCCAAATGGGCAATCGGAACCAGGCTCATGGGAATATCCTCGGAAATATAGCGATGGGCGATAATCCGGGGTGCCTTTATTCCATCATAACCCCGGTTGTTTCGCATAGCTTCATAGAGGGTTTTCCCGGCTGCATCATAGGCTATATAGAGCCATTCCCGGGCTGTCATTGCCCGAAACCCGAGAGACTCAGATACAGCCACCCGCTCCTGATCCAGTTTTTCCAACACGAGAGCGACGGATGGAGTGACCCCTTCCGTATAATACTCAAAGTCACCGTTGGTACTCTCAATCCGTCCAGCATTGAGAACGGTCAGGGCAGGATGAAAAATAGAACCGATGTTATCCAGGCTGGTTTTCATCACATTGTCCCCGGGGATGAACTGGGTCAAGGCAACCCGGAGCTGCTTGACCACATCCGGCGTTTTATGGGCCGGAATGGCTGCAACCGGCACACTGTTCTTTATCCTGAAAATCTTTGTCTGACCCGGGTTTAGGGATCGGCTGGTATAGAGCAGGGTCTGAGCTTCGCAGACTACCACATTTGCCCGACAACCAGCCTTCCGGATTGTATTCAGAACCTCCAGCGCACCTCCGGTTCTGCCTGGATTGAGGACGATTATTTGATCATCTTTCAAAAAAGGAGCCATATTTTCTGCAATGCTCAGATGACCGGTTGCCGGCAGCACTACCATCAATACGTCCCGATCCCGGATGGCCTCTTCCAGGTTGGATGTAATAACCTTTAACGATGCGAATCCCTGCGGGATACTGCTTTGATCCGACAGTATCTCAATCCCTCCGGAATGCTGTATGATCTGGATCCGTTCCGGCGTACGGTTATAAAGACTGACATCAAAACCCAGCAGCGCAAGATGCCCCGCCATGGCAGTCCCGCCATGACCTGCTCCAATGATGGCAAATTTAAGTTCTTCTTTATTTTTAATAACGCCCATCCATTCTCCCTTCTTTCTAAAAAGCAAAAAACTGCAGAGAAACCTCTGCAGTTCAACATAACCGAATCAAAACCATGAATCAGTATAAACTAACATTTCTCTTTTCTACCACTTACGAGATTAGCTGACGGATTCGGACAGAAAAGATTGCCCTACACAGATTTCTGTGATTCACCCCAATTATTGGTTCTCCCGCTCCGTTTCCGGATTCAGTGCCATATTGTCTTATTCAATTGTCAGATAATTCTGTTACTCTCATAATACCATAAAAAGGTAATTTGCGCAATTTTTTTGGAATAAAAAATCGCCCCTTTATACCAAAAAAGGACGATTTTACTGGAGCGGATGATGGGAATCGAACCCACGCCACCAGCTTGGGAAGCTGGAGTTCTGCCATTGAACTACATCCGCATACAATGAGGTGCATTTTTCAGCACCTCATCATAATACACTATTTTATTCTTGATTTCAATAGAAATCCGATGGGTTTAAACAGGATTCCCCTATTTTTTCGGGGGTTTGGGCAGTCTGGCGTTGATGACATTCATCAGGTTATCCGTAGGAGGAAGGGGATCTGCATAAAGACCATCGCCTACCGCAACCAGTTTAGGATCTTCTGGTGTCAGGACGCCTCCAAGGACTTCACCCAACTCTGCATATTTGTATCTGGGAACTGCATCATCCATTTCTCTGGAGATATCCAAAGTGTCATCGAATCCGAAGTCCACTTCGTAGACGTGAGCAATTTCTGCTGCCACTTCCCAGTTGGAAAGATCCACATCCTCATCGATGGCCTTATCTACTCCCTGAAGCCTTCGTTCTGTATTGGTGAAGGTTCCTTCCGTGCTGACAAAGGCGGTTCCCGGAATCACCACATGGGCTTTAGCCGCAGTACTGGTCATATGGGTATCGCTGACCATCAAGAACTCCAGGTTACTGGTATCATAGCTGATATCTTCACCGAAGACCAACAGGGCTTTAACCCCTTCCATGGCTTCTGCTCCGGCTTTCACTCCCAGGTCTACCAGACCCTGGGAATTATTCTTAGCCTTGATCTGGAGGATTCCGTCTCTTGGTTTGCCGATATGTCCGGAAATCAGGGCAATATCTGCAATCAGAGCAGCAGCATCAGTGGTAACCAGGTTTTGCTGGAATACAATCATGGCTTTCTTGGCATTTGCATATAATTCAGCCACTTCACCGATTTCTTCACTGACGACAACGGTTTCCAGGCTGGCTTCGAAATCTTCCATTCCCGGATATTCGGCGCCTTCCTTGATATTGAGGATTTCCTTTGCCAGTTGCTTTAAGGCATCCAGGTTGTTTTCTGTATAAATGACCTTATGAGCGTAACCCATAGGTACTTCGAATCCAACCGGATTGATCAGGACGACCTTTGCCCCATTTTTCGCTGCCTGAGCCAGCTTTCCGGAGATAACCGGATTCAGCGGCGTGATGAAGCCGGTAACCAGAATCACTTCCGTTGACAGAAGCTCATCAATGGTGTTGGGAGAAGCATCAAACCCAAGGACCTTGGCAATTCCGCTTTCCCGGTTATTGAAGCTTAAGGTCTTTGCCCCCATGGCATTGGCCATTTTCTTGATGGCATAGGCCTCTTCATTGGTGTATCGGTCGGAAATGGCGACTGCTACTGCTTCTTTGCCGTATACCGCTGCCACTGCCTGGGCTTTCTTGGCAGTCAGGACCAGGGCTTCATGGTAATCGGTTTCCCGGAAGCCGTCTGCATCCCGAATCATCGGAGAAAGAAGCTTCCCTTCCAGTTCAGAGCAATCGAATCCGAATTTACCCTTTCCGCATCCCAATCCCTTGTTAACCACTCCATCCATATCCGGATTGGCCTTGATCAGCATGTCGTGATGGGTCTCCAGCAGGAAGGAACAGCCAACGGAACAGTAGGAACAGGTTGTAGCCGTCACCTCCGTATCCACCGGAACGGATTTTGCGATGGTCAGCCGCTCCTGCAGAGCGCCGACGGGGCATACGGTTACGCACTGACCACAGGAGACACAGCCGGATTCTGCCAGGGGTTTTTCCAGGGTAGGCATAACCACCGTATCAAATCCTCGATCTACCAGTCCTAAGGCACCGATTCCCATCACTTCATCGCAGACACGGACGCAGAGTCCGCACAGGATGCATTTGTTCGGGTCGCGGAGGATGAAGGGGTGATCGTCTTCAAACTCCACTTTGTTGATATCCCCGGACATTCTTTCCGGTTTGACTCCGTAAAGGTTGGCATAATCCACCAATTTGCACTCGAAATAGTCGTGGCAGCCGCATTCCAGGCATCGGGAAGCTTCTTCTATGGCCTGTTCCGTAGTATATCCGAAAACGACTTCCGTAAAGTTGTCTTTTCTTTCTTCCGGATGAAGGTGTTCCATCGGAGGACGGCACTCTCTCTCCCGGTCTTCAAATGTCTTTTCGGTGATATCGGTTCGTTCCACCCCGTAACGCTTTTCGTACTTGATGATTTCACCATCCAGATAAGCGTCTATGATGGCTGCTGCTTTTTTGGCATCGGCAATGGCTTCGATGGCGATGGAAATTTTATCATTTCCACAGTCGCCACCGGCAAATACGCCAGGAATGCTGGTCATAAAGGTGTCCGGATCATAGGCGATACCGTTTTTCCTGGTTTTGTCCACTCCGTCAAATCCGGTTGGGTCAACGGCCTGACCAATAGCCAGTATGGCTGTGTCAATATCGATCGTCTCTGTTTTGCCTTCTACCGGCTTCGGTGCTCGCCGGCCGGAAGCATCCGGTTCACCCAGTTCCATAATCTGGAGTACAACCTGTTTAACACGTCCGTCTTCTCCGGCAATGAACTCGATGGGGTTGGTCAGATTTTTGAAGATTACCCCTTCTTCATCGGCTTCGATGATTTCGATCTGATCCGCCGGCATTTCATCCTTGGTTCTTCGGTAAATGTTATAGACTTTCTTGGCTCCCAGACGGACTGCAGTACGGCAGGCGTCCATGGCGGTGTTTCCGCCGCCAACGATAGCGACATTATCACCGAGACGGATTTCTTCATTTCGGACCACTTTTCTCAGGAAGTCGATTCCACCGATGACTCCCGGCAGGTCCTCTCCCTTACATCCTACGCCCGTAGAAACCCAGGCACCGATGCCCAGCAGGACTGCGTCATGATCTTCTCTGATGGTGGAGAAGGGAATGTCCACACCGACTTTGGTATTGGGAACCAAGTCAACGCCCATTTTTTCCAGAAGCATGATTTCATCGTCGACGATCTCCTTAGGCAGCCGGTATTCGGGGATTCCGTACCGAAGCATACCGCCCAGTTTGGGCATCGCTTCATAAATGGTGACATCATGCCCCATGGTTTTCAGGAAGTAGGCTGCGGAAATTCCAAGAGGTCCGCCGCCTATGACAGCAACGCTCTTTCCGGTGGCAGGAGCCATATCCGGCAAGAATCGATCATCGGAATAGATATCCTGATCTGCCGCAAACCGCTTCAGCCATTGAATAGAGATGGGTTCATCGATCAGACCCCGGCGGCACTGCTCTTCGCAGGGATGGGGGCATACTCTTCCCAAGGATCCCGGCATAGGGATCTTGTTTCGAATCAATTCCAGGGCAGCATCAAACTGGCCGTTGGCAATCAGGCCGACATAACCCTGACAGTCGGTCTGTCCCGGGCAAGCCAGAGTACAGGGCGGACGACAGTCCCCCACGTGGTTGGAGAGTAATAGTTCCAGGTTTGTTTTTCTGGATTCCTTAACCCGTTCCGTATCGGTCATGATGACCATATTGGGAGCAATCTCCGTTGCACAGGCCTTAACCAGTTTAGGATTTCCCTCTACCTCACAGACACAGATTCCGCAGGATCCGTAAATCTCAGTCCGTTCGTCAAAGCAGAACGTGGGAATAAAAATATCATTTTCCTGAGCAACCTCCAGTATGGTCTGTCCAGGAAGGCCGAACACTTCTTTTCCGTCGATATTCAATCTGAATTGCTTCATGTTTTTACCCTCCTCTCTTATACTCTATCAACCGCACCGAATCGGCAGACTTCTTCACATTTACCACACTTGATACATAAAGCCTGGTCAATGACATGCTGCCCTTTCAGTTCACCGGTGATTGCGTTGACAGGACATTTTCGTGCACATAAAGTACATCCGGTACAATGATCGTTGATGGTGTAGGTCAGAAGCTCTTTGCAGGCTCTGGCCGTACACTTTTTGTTATAGATATGGTCTTCGTATTCATTACGGAAGTATTTAATGGTAGTCAGAACCGGATTGGGCGCTGTCTGACCCAGACCACACATGGATCCGTCTTTAATCTTATAGGCCAGCTCCTGGAGCAGTTCGATGTCACCGTCTTTTCCTTCTCCGATGGTGATCCGTTCCAGAATCTCCAGCATCCGTTTGGTCCCTACTCTGCAGTAGGTGCACTTTCCGCAGGATTCTTTTCTGGTGAAATCCAGGAAGTAGCGGGCCATGTCTACCATACAAGTATCTTCATCCATGACGATCATACCGCCGGATCCGACAATCGCACCGGTCTTGTTGATATTTTCATAGTCAACCGGTGTGTCGATCAGTTCGGCCGGAATACATCCGCCGGAAGGTCCGCCCATCTGGACAGCTTTGAAGGCTTTATCATTTTTAATGCCGTCGCCGATTCCATAAATGACATCCCGCAGAGGAAGACCCATGGGAACTTCAATCAGTCCGCCTTTTTTGATCTTTCCTGCCAGAGCAAATACCTTGGTTCCCTTGCTTAGTTTGGTACCCATAGCTCCGAAGGCTTTTCCGCCGTTGAGAATGATCCAAGCCACATTGGCAAAGGTTTCCACGTTATTGATATTAGTCGGTTTCTGCCAGTATCCCTTCTGGGCCGGGAAGGGAGGCTTCAGACGAGGCATGCCTCGCTCTCCTTCCAGAGAAGCAATCAGAGCAGTTTCTTCTCCGCATACAAAGGCTCCTGCTCCGGCTTTAATACGGAGATCGAAGCTGAAGTTGGTTCCGAAAAGATTTTTTCCTAAGAATCCTCTTTCCCGTGCCTGGTCCATGGCTTTTTCCAGTCGATGGATGGCAAGGGGGTATTCAGCTCGGACGTAAATGACCCCCTCGGATGCGCCCATGGCGTAACCACCGATAATCATCCCTTCTATGAGGGAATGGGGATCTCCTTCCAGAACACTTCGGTCCATGAAAGCTCCCGGATCTCCTTCGTCCGCATTACATACCATATATTTGGGAGTCTCGGGACTTTTTCTGGCTGCATCCCACTTGAACCAGGTTGGGAATCCAGCTCCCCCCCGGCCTCTCAGCCCGGATTCCTTGATTTCTTCGATGACTTCTTCCTGAGTCATGGAAGTCACGACTTTTTTGGTGGCTTCATATCCACCGGTTGCAATATACTCATCAATAATCTCGGGATTGATGGTTCCGCAGTTCCGCAGAACAATCCGCATCTGTTTATCGATAAAAGAGGTATCCTGATCGGTGATAGCAAGATCGCCGAATACTTTCCCGTTGATCAGATGATTTTCGATGATTTCGCTGACCTTATCCGGCAGCACCTTGGTGTATCGGGTCATCTGACCATGATCATCATATACGTCGACGATGGGCTCCAGGTAGCAGGTACCGACGCATCCTGTCAGGGACACTTCAATACCTTCTAAATTTCTTTCTGCAATTAGTTTTTCAAACTCTGCAGCGGTTTTCTTTGCTCCGGTCGCGATGCCGCAGCTTCCTTGTCCAACAACAACTCTCATCTGCCGTCACCTAACCCCTTTCTCTGATTTCATCCAAGGCTTTTCTGACTGTATCTTTGGTCAGATTTCCGTAGGTTTCATCCCCGTCGCTATTTTTAACCATCATGACAGGAGCCAGGGAACAGCATCCCAGACAGGCCACATTGTTCAGGGTGAAAAGACCGTCTTCAGTTGTTTCTCCGTCTTGAATGCTCAGATGCTCCGTAATGGCTTCCTCGATTATCTTGGAGCCGTTTACGTGGCAGGCGGTACCCTGACAGAGCATGATCAGATTCTTACCGATTGGTTTCAGCCTGAACTGAGTATAAAAAGTTGCAACACCATAAATCTTAGCCGGTTTGATTCCTGTCTTAAGTGCAATATAATTGATTGCATCCAGAGACAGATACCCATAGATGTCCTGGGTTTTCTGCAATATGGTAATTAGGCTTCCCGGCACCTTACCGTACTTTTCCAGCACTTCGGCCAACTCGTCAAAGTTCTGCACCGTGCTATCCGGTCTCTCAGTCATTTTCATCCTCCTAGTATTAAAATTATATCCTTGATATAAGCATATACGGTGAAATTATATCAACAAAAAATACAAAAAGCAACGGATTATGGTTATCCGTGCTTTGTATTTTATATACAGAAAATCTCAATTTTTCAAACAATTCTTTCTCTTTTAGATCGGTTCAGTTTCCGATTACGGAAAGTCTTTGGATCGATTTCCATGACGAGAAGGCTGGCCACCAGAATCGCTCCTCCCAGATAAGCCCTTGGCAGCAGCACTTCACCAGCGAGAAAGTAAGCAACAAAACCAGCAATGACCGGCTCCAGGGTAAAAATGACTCCCACATGGGAAGCGGTCGTATGCTGCTGAGCAACCGCCTGGATAATAAAAGCCAAACCAGTGCAAAAAACTGCAAGGAAAATGGCTGATCCCCAGACTTCAGGAGATTGGGGCAGTCGGGGCGTCTCGATAAGAAAAGCCAGGATGAGGTTGAAAAAACCAGCGAATCCCAGCTGAAAAACGCCCAACTGGAAGGCATTTACTTCCTGCTTGGCTACTGCTGTTTCCGTAATCAGCAGGTCACCCGCATAGGCCATGGCACACATCAGACAAAGGAGATCCCCGACAGCCGGTTTCAGATTTTCATTCAGCGTCAGCAGCCCGATACCGACAACGCAGGCTACTACGATGAAAGACAGCTTTTTATCCGGAATCGTACCCTTAAAGATATAACCGAAAATCGGTGTAAATATAACCGTGAGGGCACAAAGGAATCCTGCATTGGAGAGGCTGGTATACAAGACACCAAAGGTTGCCCCGATGTATACAAAAATAAGGGCAACTCCGATATAAAAACTATATTTGATCGTGATCCTATTGACCGATTTTAGTTTCGGAAAGGTCAGAATCAGGGCTACTGCAAAAGCCCCCAAAAACCGAAAGGCATTGAGGGTAAAGGGTTCCAGCTCCTGAAGGCTGACGTCCATCAGATAATAGGAAATCCCCCAGAAGGTTACTACCAGTAAAAGCAGCATTTCTGCCTTGAATTGTTTCGTCATAAGTTCCTGCTTTCTGTATTTGTATCTATCCTTTTCCGTTGGCTAAACGCCAGCGATGATCAGTTCCAGGGCCAGGATCCCATCCATCTGACCATTTTTAATATTCCGATCCACCTCATACAGCCGGGATAAAGTGGTTTTTAACTGCCGGACTGAAATCCGTTCTCCCTGTTGCAGAGCCTTTTTAATCCGGAATTCATGAATGCCGGTAAGCCGGTGCATAGAAGCCGGATCAATTCCCTCTTCCCGAAGCTCTTTGATTTCAAGGATTGTTTCGAACTGGCCAATGATTACGGCCAGCAGATAATAGATATTTTCTCCGGTGACCATCAGGTTGTGCAGAAGGCGGAAAGCTTCCTCTTTTTTGTTACCGGCAATGGCGTCCAGCATCTCGAAAACATTGGATTCAAGATTCCCCAGTACCCCGGCACGAAGATCCTCTTCTCCCACCTCTTGTTCTTTACAGTGAGCGATGATCTTTTTCAGGTCGTTCTCCAGGTTATTTAAGGTATACAGGCTGTCTTTGTCATAATACCCGGTTCGCTGAATCAACTGATTCATTCGGCTGGAAGAGATTATCTTTCCAGCTTGACGAAAACGCTTATCGATATACTTCCGCAGATCTGGTTCATCCAGAATGCCGAATTCATATTCACCGGACTTTCTGGCGATTTCTTTATATGCCTTCGTCCTTTTGTCCGGATCCTGCCATATCATAATCAACTGGCAGGTTTCCGGAATCTGGTCCAGATAGGCTGCAAACTCTTCCCCAGGATTTTTCATATCCTGAAGAACCACCAGCCTTTTTTCAGAAAGCATGGGAATGGTTTCGCAGAAGTCCATAAGATCGTTTATGGTGATTCCTTCCCAGGACAGATTGTTTCGATCCAGCTCTTTAGCAGCCGGGTTGATCCATTGTTTTTCTATCATCCCTATGGCCCATTCTATCAGGAACTTTTCCCGTCCATAAAAAAGCAATGGCCCTGCAATGGCATTGCTTTTTATATCCTTATTTATTCGGTTGTAGGCATGCTCTTTTTTTTCTCTCTGGGCCATCCCTGCTCCACCTCTTTGTTTTCCGGGATTCATTATACCTCCTTTTCCCAATTTTTTCAATGGTTCACCTTTATTTTCCCCCGGATTCCCTTAGGAGCTGACTATCACAATGGCGACGGATGGAGAACCGTGTACCGAACCGACACCGGAATTCCTGAACCGGAACTGGGGCCGAACCGGAGAGCAATGGCACCATGGTGATCGGTTCGAAAAACCGGGATATCCCTGGCTTCCAATCGATCCAGCACCTCCCGGGACGGATGGCCGTAGTAGTTTCTCCCAACCTGAATGACAGCAGATCCGGGACTGACACGATTTAGAAATCCCTCCCCAGTCGAACTTTTACTGCCATGATGGGATACTTTCAGTACCTCTGCCTGAATATTCCTGTTGTAGTCCATAAGCTTTTCTTCCCCCTCCCGGGTAATATCTCCCGTCAGCAGAATCTTACCATCTCGAATTTCTGCCATCACCACCAGGCTGTTCTTATTTTCATCCTCCGAATCTCTCAGATTTCTCTCATATTCCTCCCTGCTTCTTGCCGGGGGTCCCAGTATGTGAAGACTGCTTCCAGAATCCGGCCTCAGCACCATCCCGCTGTGAACATATATCAGATTTTCCCGCTTCATTCCGGTAAAAGAAAGAATTTCTTCCTCCTTAGACCGATAACCCTCATACAGGACGAGTTTCTTCACCATTCCCTCCCTGGCCAGAGACGCTATTCCGTCAAAGTGATCGGTATGAAGATGGGTTACCACCGCCAGGTCAACCCCGGGAACCCGGTTCTTTAGAAGATAGGGAAGCAGGACGTCCATCCCTACGTCCCGGTCTTTTTGGCCTCCTCCATCCACCAAGATGTGCTTTCCTCCCTCTGTTCTTAGATGGATGCAGTCTCCCTGTCCCACGTCTACAAAAATAACATCCGCTGCCTGAAAAGGGTTTTTAGGCAGCACAGAGCAGACCAGGAGCATCATAACAAATGACAGAAGGATTCCCCCAGTCCATTTCTTTCCCGCTTTTCGGAAAAACCATCGCCCCCCCTCGGAAGTTCCCAGGATCAACAGGGCGTAATAAAGGAAAAGGATAAAAGGTTCCGGGCTCATAACATTGACAAAAGACCGCCCCGGTGTGAAAAAGGCATTGTTCATCCAATAAAGAGTTTCCAGCAGCAAGCAGAGAAAATACCCCATGAAATCCAGTAACACACCGGTTCCCGGCAAAAGAACCAGGGGCAGTAGAATAAGAGAAGCCGGAATCAGAACACCGGCCAGAAAAATCACCGGAGGATTCAGAACCAATCCTGCCAGGGATACATAATTAAACAGGTAGGCAGTAAAGGGGCTTAATCCCATGGGAAGGGCCAGCAGCATGGGAATCATCCTGCTGTTAAATAGTTTTTCCAGAATCGGCAGTAAAAATGCAAGAGAGAAAATAGCCAGAAACGATAATTGAAATCCAGGATTAAAAAGAGACCTGGGGTTTATCAGCAAAAGGAAAACCAATGCCAGAGATCCCGAAGACAAAAGATCATAACGGGCATAGAGTCGCTTTCCTGCTATATGGATCAATATCATCAAAAACGCCCTTGTAACAGAAGGGGAAAAATCCGCCATTATCATATACAAAACCAGCAGGACCAGAATGACCAGATCCTTCCAGATTTTGACTCCGGGAATTACCAGGCTGACCGAGGCATAAACCATAGCCACATGAAGCCCGCTCACAGCCAGAATATGAGCGGTTCCGTTTTTTCGGAACAGGTCCAGGACGCTTTCATCCATATTACCGGTTTCTCCGAACATCATGCCCATCAGCATAGAAGCTCGGTCTGCCGGCATCCTCCGGCTCATTTCCTGCCCGATTCTCTCTTTCCATCCGGATGAGTGATGCATGAGTTTTCCAAAAATTCCCTTTGGCAGGGAGGACAAACTCACAACACGGCCATCCTGAATCAGCCCGAAAATCCTTTGTGTTTCCAAGTAACTTTTGTAGTCAAATGTTTTCGGATTCCTCCGTTGCCCAGGGAGCTCTACCCTGCCCTCTATCTGGATTTCTCTGCCCATCAGGTTCTTTTGGCTTAACTCCGGGGAATAATTTCTAATTGTGATAAGAGTCTTTTCCTTAACCGGTTCCCCATTCAGTTCTTCTATGTCCATTTTTAAACGGATATAGGATTCTGTGGATTTTACTCCGGCCACCAATCCCCGAGCCATTACAATTTCCCCCTCATAAGCCGGAACATGCCTGATTTTTTCTGTGTCCCAAAGGCTTACCAGCGTACCGACAGCCAAGAACAGGATAAAAAGCAGGAAACATTTCATAAATCCTGTCCCTTCGGGGAAACTAGTTTGGATGGCTTTCCCGTCCGACTGTTTTTCCTGGCAGACTTTCATTAAAGCAAACATAACCAGCAGCATCAGAAAAAAAATCAGAACCTCACCAAAACGATCCGCTCCCCATATACCGGCTGTCAATCCGGCAGCCATTGGAACCAGTGGCCTTCTTCCCCACATAGCAACTCCCTTCTTGTATGCTATTATTTATTTTATTTACCATTATATGTCATTTTTCAGGTTTTGTCACTGTCTGACAACCTTTCTTATGCATAAAATGTTTTATAAAAGGGTGCTCCTATGCTATAATATCCCATATGTAAAGTAGAAAGGCGGTGACAATTTGTCCCCTCAGGATCATGATAAAAAGAACAAAGATGCTGGAAATTCCAGCAATATAGAAGATTTTTTCGCTCAATTTGATGAAATCAGCAGCAAGCTGGAGAACAAGCCAGAAGCTGAACCAACGTCAGAAAACAATCAACAGCCATCAGAAGTACCTCCTGTAGTTGATGCCGTTACGGATTTGCAACAACCTTCCCGACGGGAAAGGCTCAGCAGCGACGAGAAGGCGGATTGGAAGTCTGTCCTGATGGAACGACTCATCCTGATTCTTGCTGTTATCAAAGGGTTTTTTCTGAAAATCGGTGCTTACACCGTATTGGATCGTAACGATTCGGAGTCAGCAGATGCGGGAGTCAACATGCCAAGAAATACGAAAAGAAAGAAGCAAAAAAAATATCGACTCAATTGGAAAAAACTCCTTCGATTCGTAATCGGGCTGATTTTGCTCATGGTTATTGCCGTGGGTGCTTTCACCGCCTCTGTTATCATACGATCTCCCAAAATCGACCCCAATAACATTTACTCTCTCCTGTCAGAAAGCTCCCTGATGTATGATTCAGAAGGCAATATCATCGACAGTGTGGTCATGGGCGGGACCTCCCGGACCAATGTAAGCTTTAACAAGTTGCCGGAAGATCTGGTAGATGCTTTCGTAGCTATTGAAGACAAAACCTTCTGGGAGCACAAAGGCTTTAATATTATCCGTATTTTCGGTGCCATTAAGGAGAGCGTCTTCTCCGGCGGCAAAATCAGCGGTACCAGTACGATTACTCAACAGCTGGCCAGAAATCTGTACCTGGTTGAAACAAAATCCAATTACGACATCACCAGAAAGATTTCGGAAGCCTATTATACCATTCAGCTGGAGCAGAACCTGGAGAAAGAGCAGATCATCGAAGCCTACCTGAATACCATTTTCCTGGGCTATAACTCCAATGGAGTCCAGGCTGCATCCCAGGCTTATTTCAGTAAGGATGTTGAAAATCTGACCCTGATCGAGTGTGCTGCCCTTTCAGCCCTGGCCAAGGCCCCAGACTCCTATGCTCTTGTGAAAAGAATGGATTCAGAAACGGTAACTCCGGACAACGAAAACATCATTTATAAAGGCGACTCCTACACTTATGTCTTCAACGATCTTTCCAAAGACCGGCGGGAGCTTGCTCTTCGATTCATGGAGGAGCAGGGTTATATCACCCCTGCAGAAAAAGAAGAAGCCCTGGCCATCAATTTCCGGGATATGATCAATCCCAGTATGGAATCCATGTCGGAAATCTCCTCCTATTTTGCTGATTATGTCATCTCTCAGGTCTTGGCAGACCTGCAGGAAGAAATGAACTTAACCCCGGAAGAAGCCAGGAGCACCCTCTATAACAATGGGCTCCGGATTTATACAACCATGGATTCCCGGGCCCAGAAGATCGTGGAAACAGAATACGACAATCCGGCTAATTTCCCCGGCGTCACAAATCTCAGAAAAGATGGGGCCGGAAATATCGTCAAGAGCACCGGAGGCGTCATTTTATATGCCTATCCCAATTATTTTGATGAGAATGGCACCTTTACCCTTTTCCCGGAAGAGTTCCGAGTGAAAGAAAACGGCGACATTCTTCTGTTGGCGAATAAGCGGCTTCACTTCTATAAAACCCAGGTTCAGGGCAAGACCGATTACAGCATCGAATTCAAGAACTTGTATCAGGTAGTTGACAATCGTTTCTACAGTATGAACGGTGGAGTCATTATGATTCCGCAGGAATATAAGGACAAGGACGGGGATGGCAATCTGGTGATTTCCAGCAGATTTCTCACCGAAAATCCAGAATTCCTGACTATTTCAGGGGATACTATTCAAATCACCAACCAGCATTACACGCTTAGGCAAAAAGTCATCCAGCCCCAGTCAGCCATGGTGATTACTGAACCGGCAACCGGGGCAATCCGGGCTATGGTAGGAGGCCGAGAAACCTTCGGCCGACTTCTGTTCAACAGAGCTACCAGTCCCCGGCAGCCAGGTTCCTCCATGAAACCCATCGGCGTTTATGGCCCGGCCATTCAACAGGGCGCTGATGCAGCAAAATCCGGAACTCCACAAAGTTTTAATGGGGAAACCTCCGCCCTTTATGGGGATTACTGGACCGCTGCCAGCGTCATAGACGATTCCCCCCTTACCATAGACGGAAAACTCTGGCCCACCAACTGGTACACCGGCTATCGGGGCCTGAACTCTATGCGTGTTTCCATTGAGCAGTCCATCAATGTCAATGCCGTCAAGGTCTTCCAGGAAGTGGGAGTTCCCTATTCTGTAAGCTTCCTTAAAAAACTAGGGATTACATCCCTGGTGGAAAGCGGGGCAACCAACGATATGAATGCGGCGGCTCTGGCTTTGGGAGGCATGACCAAGGGAGTATCTCCCCTGGAAATGGCTGGAGCTTATGGTGCCTTCGTCAACCAGGGTCTCTATACGGAGCCAGTAGCTTATACCCGGGTGGAAAACAAGCGGGGTGAAGTCATACTGGAGAAAATTCCATTTAAAGCTCAGGCCATGGACAAGGAAACCGCCTTTATCATGACCGATATGCTAAAAAGTACGGTGCAGTCCGGCATCGGAGCCAGTGCCGCTATCGGCTCCCAGCCGGTCGCCGGAAAGACCGGTACCACATCAGACAACTATGATGCCTGGTTCGTTGGGTTTACTCCCCAATATGTAGGTTCCATCTGGATCGGAAACGACGTCAATATCGAACTGACCCAGGGAAGTGTAGCCTCCTCCCGGTTGTTCAGCAAAATCATGAAGCAGGTCTGTGCCGGTCTACCCACTGGATCATTCCCGGGGCCAACCGATAAAATCGTGACCGTATCCATTGATTCGGTCAGCGGCCTATTGCCTGGCGATTTCACAGCCTTAGATCCAAGGAATACTGTAAGGAATGAATACTTTATAGCCGGAACTCAGCCAACCAGAACCGATAATCTGCGCACCGCCGTAAGAATCTGTAGCGAAACCGGATTCCTGGCTACCCCGGAATGTACCTTTACAGCTGAAAAAGTTGGTATATTGCGGCCCTATTTCATTACAGGCGTCGCTGATATCACCTTTGAAGTCCCTCACTATTACTGTCCGCTTCACAATAGCAATCCATCCGTGTATGCCGTTGATCCCTCCGGAGCTCCAACCTATTTCTTTGAAGGAGTTGTCCTGACCCAGGACAATTATCCGGGACAGGGAAACAATGGGAATTATCCGGGCAACAATGGCAACGGACAAGGTAATAATGGCAATGGTCAGAATCCGGCAGATGACGAGGGTACCCTTCCGGACTGGCTGACACCATAGCAAAGGCAGGTTATAGGATGAACAAGCAAATCATACTGGCCTCTTCCTCCCCACGCCGCATCGAAATGCTGGAACAAAAGGGATTCGAACCAATCATTCGTAAGCCGGATATCGACGAAGACATTGATGAAAACACGGATATGAAAGAAGCCGTTTGCTTTCTGGCATTAAAAAAGGGCCTCGCTGTTGAAGCCTCCTTTGATGGAGATTTTCCCGAAAACGGAATCATCATAGCAGCAGATACCGTGGTCTATAATGGGCGGATCATCGGGAAACCAGAATCCCGGGAGGATGCTTATCGAATCCTGAAGGACTTGAATGGCAAATCCCATTATGTAGCTACCGGCGTAGCCCTGATCGAACCGGCTTCTTTTAATCGTCGCGTTTTTTATGAACTGACCCGGGTCTACTTTAAAAACTATACGGATGAGGATATCTTTCGGTACATCGACACCGAGGAGCCTTATGACAAGGCCGGAGGTTATGCGATCCAGGGGAACTGGGGTCCTCAGGTGGATTACATTGAAGGAGATTTCGATAACGTCATCGGTTTTCCCTTCCAGCGGATTATGACCGAACTCAACGATATGATACGATGACCCCTGCTGATCAAGCAACACCAATAAAAAAAGGGCTGAGCCCTTTTTTTATTGTCCGATTATCCGAAGAACAATCCCATGATCGTATTGAACATGAAATTCACAGTAGGGGTCAGCACCCGATCGATCACATTAAAAATCAACAGGGCCATTAGAATGACAAATCCATTATTATAAACGCTGTCATACCAACTCTTGCTTCTCAAATTAAAAATTTGCGTCAGGAGTCCAAATCCGTCCAGGGGAGGAACCGGCATCAGGTTGAAAACCATCAGAATGATGTTGACAAAAATGATGTATACCAGGATATCCGCAATGACGCTGCCCATATAGGTGTTGGCAAAAATTGCCGCCGATGAAAAATAGAGTTTCAGGATCCCGGCTGTAGCAATAGCAACAATCAGATTAATGGTTACCCCGGCTATTCCTACCAAAAACTCGTCCCGGCGGGGATGCCGGAAGTTCCCAGGGTTGATTTGTACCGGCTTGCCCCAGCCAAAGCCAACGAACATCAACGCTATAAAACCAAAGGGATCGATATGGGCCAAAGGGCTGATGGTAACCCTTCCCTGCAATTTCGGGGTGTGGTCACCCAATCGGTAAGCCACGACTGCGTGGCCAAATTCGTGGAACGAAAGGCCAATAACGATGGCTGGCAGCATCAGAGCCATATTCATCAGCCATCCCAGAGGATCGGAAAAACGACCATTGATCACCGCCATGGCCAGCATGATCAGCATTAGAAGCAATATGGGGGATCGGGTTACTCGATTCATAATGTCCTTTCTGTCTGTTATTTATACAGCGGGAATTTCTGGCAAAGCTCTTCCACGATTATTTTCGCCTTTTCCTTCATTTCTTCCACTCCCGGATGATCCAGAATCAGAGTGATGGCTTCAGCGACTCTTACTATTTCAGGTTCCTTAAACCCTCGGGTGGTCAGGGCTGGTGTGCCCAGACGAATCCCGGCGGTTACATTGGGGCCGTAAGGATCATTGGGAACTGTATTCTTATTGGTGGTGATGTTAGCATCATCCAGCAATTTTTCTGCATCTTTACCGGTGAGGTTCTTATTGGCCAGGTTCAGCAGTACTAAATGATTGTCCGTTCCTCCGGATACTAGTTTAAATCCTCTTTTCATCAGTTCTTCTGCCAGAACAGCTGCATTTTTCACTACCTGCTTCTGGTATTCCACAAACTCCGGCTCCATGGCTTCCTTGAAGCAGACCGCCTTTCCAGCAATGATGTGCATCAAGGGTCCACCCTGGATACCGGGGAAAATGGCTTTGTTTATTTTAGGTCCAAATTCTTCTTTGGCCAGAATCGCTCCACCCCGAGGCCCTCGGAGGGTCTTGTGGGTCGTGGTTGTCACTACATCGGCGTACTCCATGGGATTGGGATGTACCCCTGCTGCTACCAGACCGGCAAAATGGGCCATATCTACCAAAAGCAAGGCTCCCACTTCATCAGCGATTTCCCGGAATCTTTTCGCATCGATGATTCTGGGGTAGGCGCTGGCTCCGGCTACGATCATCTTAGGCTGATGTTCCTGGGCCAGTCTTCGTACTTCATCAAAATCAATGGTTTCTGTTTCAGGTTCCAGACCGTAGGAAACAAAGTTAAAATATTTACCGGACATATTGACCTTGCTGCCGTGGGTCAGATGACCTCCGTTGGATAGGTCCATTCCCAATACGGTATCCCCTGGATTCAGCAGGGCAAAATAAACAGCGATGTTGGCACTGGAACCAGAATGGGGCTGTACGTTGGCATAGGGAGCATGGAAAAGGGCCTTCATCCGTTCGATGGCCAGGGTTTCCACTTCATCCACGTGCTCACAGCCGCCGTAATACCTCTTACCCGGATATCCTTCTGCATATTTGTTGGTCAGCTCGCTGCCACAGGCATCCATCACCGCCTGACTGGTAAAATTCTCGGATGCGATCATTTCCAGTTTATTTTCCTGACGGTTGATCTCCCTGCGGATCATTTGGCTCAGTTCAGGGTCGGTTTTATCCAGATAAGTAAAATTCATAGGTTCGTTCCTTTCTTCATCGATCATAATATTTTAAAAACAATTAACAGACACTATAACACAATTTTCCCGAAAAATCAACTTAAAGCAAGTCGGAAAGGAGCCGGGCGATGGACTCTTTGAATTTGATCATCAGGGATCGCTTATCGTAGAGTTCCTGGGTCAGTTCGTGGCAGAGAGCCATGTCTTCTTCAAAAATCCCTTCCAGTTCCCGAACCTCCTGCCCATCGTAGATAAAGGCATTGGCTTCAAAATTTAACCGGAAGCTTCTTCGGTCAAAATTAGCCGATCCGATGGACGCCACCTCTCCATCCACCATGATGGTCTTGGCATGAAGGAATCCGTTGTCATAGATAAAAACCCGGACTCCGGACTGGATCAGTTCTCCTACGTAGGAATAAGTGGCCCAGTACACGAACATATGGTCCGGCATACAGGGTATCATGATCCTGACATCCACACCGGACTGGGAGGCCATCTTAAGCGATTCATAGAGACTGTCATCAGGAACGAAATAAGGAGTCTGCAGAAAAACAGACCTGGTAGCGGTAGCAATCATTTTCATGTATGCCCTTTTGATTTCCTCCCGATTGGCATCGGGACCGGAGGAAACAATCTGGATTCCCGTGGTTCCGTGCTGCTCCACTTCGCTGTAATAGGCTTCGGAAACCACCAGCCGCTCCTTGGAAGCAAATCGCCAGTCCATGATGAAACGGGCATTCAGATCCTGAACCCCGCTGCCTGTCAGTCTTAAATGGGTATCCCTCCAGAAACCGAATTTCTTTTTATGGCCCACGTATTCCTTGCCGATATTAAACCCGCCAATATAACCGATTTTCCCGTCAATGACCACGATTTTCCGATGATTCCTGTAATTCAGTTTTGTGTTGACAAATTTCAGAAATTTAAAACGGGGAGGAAAGAAAAAGAATACCTGACCTCCGGCTTCCCGCAGGTCAGATACTACATAATCCAAAATTTGTCTTCCGCCTATGGCATCGATCAGGAGGCGGACTTCCACCCCCTGCTTCGCCTTTTCCGTCAGGGCACGGATGACTTCCTTCCCGACATAATCGTTTTTGATAATAAAATACATCATGTTGATGGTAGAACGGGCACTTCGGATATCTTTCAGCAGGCTTTCATGCATGCTCTCTCCGTCTGTTATGACTTTGATCCGATTATCCTGTGTAAAATAAGCCTTTCCGTACTTTTGGTTCAGCCTGATCATATCCCGCCACTGACGGCTTTCCCGGTTGGTGAAAACAAAACGGCCGGAATCGATTTCATCAATCTGCTCCTTTAAGGCATTTTCAATGGTCTGCTCCTCGAACCGGGACAAGCGGAATATCTTTTTCCTGGCAATGTTCTGGGAGAAAAGCAGATAGAGGATGATTCCCGCTACCGGCAACAGAAAGAGAACCATAATCCATGCCAAAGTGGCGGATGGATTTTTTCGCTCCAGAAAAATGATGGTAAGAGCAATGATGAAATCCACAATATAGAGCACCGTCAGAAAATGGGCGATGAACGTGGACCAGAAGGCAGAAAGAATTTCCATAGCTACAATCGATCTCCATAATTCTCCAGAACGAAGTCCATATCTTTATCCCCTCGTCCGCTCAGGTTAACTAATACAAATCCGGGATTTTCCGTTTTAGCCAGCTTAATGGCATAAGCCAGGGCATGGGAGCTTTCAATAGCAGGAATGATTCCTTCCAGCCGGGAAAGGGCAAAGAAGGCGTCGATGGCTTCATCATCCATCACATAGTCATACTTGACCCGTCCAATCTGATTCAGGAAGGCATGTTCCGGGCCGACGGAAGGATAATCCAGTCCGCTGGCTACCGAATAGACCGGAGCCGGTTCTCCCATGTCATCCTTCAGCATCATGCTTTCAAATCCGTGCATGATTCCCTTGGATCCATAAGTCATGGAGGCAGCATGTTGCCCCAGTTCATGGCCCGTTCCCATGGGCTCTACTCCGTAAATCTTAACCGGGTCTGCCAGGAATCCGGAAAAGATGCCCATGGCGTTGCTGCCGCCACCAACTGCAGCCACCACTGCATCCGGCAGGTACCCGGTCATCTCCAGAAACTGCTCCCTGGCTTCTTTACCGACCACCATCTGGAAATCCCTTACCATGGCCGGGAAGGGATGGGGTCCTACCACGGATCCGATGCAATAGATGGAATTTTCATGATCAGCCAGATAGGCCTGGAAAGCTGAATCAACGGCTTCTTTCAGGGTTTTGAGGCCATGGGACACGGGTACCACTTTGGCACCTAAAAGCTTCATTCTGGCCACATTGGGGGCCTGCTTGGCAATGTCCACTTCTCCCATATGAATTTCACATTCCAGGCCGAAAAAAGCGGCGGCAGTAGCTAAAGCCACTCCATGCTGTCCGGCACCGGTTTCCGCAATCAGCTTCTTTTTCCCCATATATTTGGCTAATAAGCCTTCACCCATGCAGTGGTTCAGCTTATGAGCTCCAGTATGATTCAGGTCTTCCCTCTTCAGGTAAATCTGAGTGGTTCCCAGACTCTTGGAAAGTCTTTCACAGTGATAGACCGGTGTAGGCCTGCCCTGAAACTCCTTCCGGATTCTTCTCAGTTCACTGATGAACCGGGCGGAATGACAAATCGTCTGATAGGCCTCATTGACTTCCTTGAAAGCCGGTATCAGCTCAGGCGGCAGGTAGGCTCCTCCGAATTCACCGAAGTAACCCGTCTGGTCCGGGTATTCCTTCAGATAATTGGTGAAATCCATCTCTCTTGCATTCTTCTTTTCCATTTTTGTTTCTCCTTTTCTTCTACTGCTGCAATAATTGAAAAGGGTCTCCTCTGCTGAAGTCATCCATCAGGCTTTTACCGCTTCTTTGATAATCAAAAAAGCACTTATCCTATATACAAGGACAAGTGCTAACCTGCGGTACCACCTTGTTTAATGAAGAATCCTTCATTCTCTCTGCAGAGTGCCATCACACCCCTAACCTTTTACGCAGGTTTTACGTCTCCGCTACTGAAAGGATTTCATCCCTCGTTCCCGTCGCCCTCAGAGGCCCATTTGTCTGCTGCTGACATCTACCCGGCTTCCACCATTCCGGACTCGCTGACTGATCGCTTGGCAGTTTTACTCCCTCTTCATCGGTTTATATTTTTTATTTATGTTAGCACTTGAAATTGATATTGTCAAGAAAGATTTATTTTTCTATAAATATTCCCTCCAGATTAAAGGTTTTTCCTTCCGTGATCCGAACTGGTACGATCGTGCCTATGATGTCTTTTGGTCCTTTAAAATTAACGGTTTTGAACCCTTCCGTCCTTCCGGTCAGGGTGTCCTCCTTGGTCTTGCTGGTTCCTTCCACCAGTACGGAAGCCACCTGCCCTTCCAAGGCCTTATTTTTTTTCAGGGACAGTTCGTTCATCAAGTCCACCAATCGGTTGAAGCGCTCATGCTTGATATCTTCCGGAACCTGGTCTTCATATTTCTCCGCCGGAGTACCTTTTCTGACGGAATAGAGGAAAGTAAAGGCTGAATCATACTCCACCTCCCGAACCAGGCTCAGGGTGTCCTGAAAATCCTCTTCCGTTTCTCCCGGAAATCCGACGATGATGTCGGTGGTGATGGCAATATCCGGCCGGGTCTCCCGAAACTTCCGGATCAGATCCAGATAGTGTTCTCTGGTATATTTTCGGTTCATCCGTTCCAGCACCCGGTTGCTGCCGGCCTGTACCGGCAGATGAATGTGATTGCAAAGCTTATGGCAGTCCTGATAAGCCCTTATCAGCTCTTCCGAAATGTCCTTGGGGTGGGAGGTCATGAAGCGGATCCGTTCTAAACCCTCCACTTCATTGAGCTTACGAATCAGTCCGGCAAAATCCACGTCTCCCTGATAGGAATTGACGTTCTGACCAAGCAGGGTGATTTCCTGAACCCCGTCCCGGACCAGCTCTCGAACTTCTGCCAGGATTTCCTCCGAGTGGCGGCTCCGCTCCCTTCCCCGGGTATAGGGGACGATGCAGTAGGTACAGAAATTGTTGCATCCGAACATGATGTTGACCAGAGCCTTGTGGGCAAACTGCCTCTTTACCGGCAGCCCTTCCACAATGTCTCCTCCATCGTCCCAGACATCCACCATCTTCTGCTTTTCTCCCAGCACGGACTCCAACAGCTTGGGGAACTGGTGGATGTTGTGGGTGCCGAAAATGATGTCCACCCAGGGATATTTCTGTTTGACCGTATCGATGACATGCTGTTGCTGCATCATACAGCCACAGACACAGACAGTGAAATCCGGATTCATTTCCTTGATCTTCTTCAGTTGCCCCAGGGTTCCGAAAAAACGCTTGTCCGCATTATCCCGAACGCTGCAGGTGTTAATAATGGCGACGGATGCCTCTTTTTTTTGCTCGGTGGACTCATAACCCATCTCCGATAAAAGACCGGCGATGGTTTCTGAATCATGCTCATTCATGGCACAGCCAAAGGTCTGTATGTGAAATGTTTTATTGCTCATGCATTGTTTCCTTTAAATCGCTTCGTGTTTCTTCTCTCTGCCCATCAGGACCTCAACAGCTTCCTTGGCATCAATCTGGTCATTGATTACCTGATAGATGCATTCGGTGATAGGCATTTCTACCCCCACCTTTTTGGCAAGCTGGTAAGCTGCTTCTGTGGTGTACATGCCTTCTACTACCATGCCGATTTTTTCTACGGCTTCTGAGGGTTTGACGCCTTGGCCGATCATGATGCCGCAGCGCCGGTTCCGGCTGTGCATACTGGTACAGGTAACGATCAGGTCTCCGATTCCGGCCAGTCCGGCGAAGGTCAGGACCTCAGCCCCCAATTGAACCCCAAGTCTTGCAATCTCCGCAATCCCCCGGGTCATCATGGCTGCCTTGGCATTATCCCCGAAGCCCATGCCGTCCGAGATGCCGGCGCCCAAGGCAATGATGTTCTTCAGGGCGCCTCCCAGCTCCACGCCAATCACATCATGATTGGTGTAAACACGGAACCGATCCGTCATGAAGACGTCCTGGATATACTCGGCAAATTTCATATCTTTGGATGCCACCGCTACCGTTGTTGGAAGCATCCGACCTACCTCTTCCGCATGGGAGGGGCCGGACAATACCACATAAGGAATCTCCGGTGCTACCTCTTCGGCAATCTGGGACATAGTCAGCAGAGTCTTCTGTTCAATACCCTTGGCCACATTGACCAGGACCATTTCCTTTTTCAGATAAGGGAGGGCTCCCGTTAAAGCCTGGCGAAAGTGTTGTGCCGGAACAGAGAAGAGGCCGATATCCGCGTCCTTCAGGGTGTCTTCGATGGTATAGCTGATGGTGATGTTGTCGTGAAGCCGGACTTCCGGAAGGAAAGCTTTGTTTTCCCGGAATTCTTCCATGGATTTCAGATGATCCTGGTTGATGTCCCATATTTTAACCTGATGGCCTTTGTTGGCCAGAGTGTTAGCTAATGCCGTGCCCCAGCTTCCGGCCCCGATGACGCCGATTTTTTTCATTTTCATACCTCCGAAAGTCATTTGCTTTTCCGAAACTGAAGAGGAGGTTCCTCTCCTTTCATGAGTCTGCTGATATTGCTGCTGTGTTTATACAGGATGATGACCGCCATAATCAGGGTCCACCAGAGGTGGTCTGGGTTGATCAGGTTACCGATAAAGGGCAAGGCTATCGCCGTAATCACCGAACCTGCGGATACCCTCTTTGTAGTCAGTACAGTCACAGCCATGATTCCCAGCCCAATCAGAGCTAAAAGAGGCTCCAGGGCAAGTACCACCCCAAAGGCAGTAGCCACCCCTTTCCCTCCCTTAAAATGGAAGAATACCGGCCAGATATGGCCGGCAAAAGCCAGCAGCCCGCAGGCCATGGCTGCCTGCTCCCCTGCAAGAGCTTGTCCGATGAGGACTGCAACAACCCCTTTACCCACGTCGATGAGCAAGGTCAGAACAGCCGCCTTTTTCCCCAAAACCCGGAGGGTATTGGTGGTTCCCGCGTTGCCGCTTCCCTCTTTTTTTATGTCTACTCCCGCCATTTTACCCAGCAGGATAGCTGGGGAAATATTTCCCAGCAGATACGCTATTATCAAAGCAGCAATCAGTGCCGCATCAACCATTTTCCTTTTCTCCTTTTTCCCTGAATACAAATTTTATGGACGTTCCCTCAAATCCGAAGGAGCTTCGGATCTTGTTTTCCAGATAACGGGCATAGGAAAAGTGCATCAGATCCCGCTTGTTGATCTGGAAAGAAAACAAGGGGGGCTTAACCCCTACCTGAGTCACATAATAGATCTTCAGGTGCTTTCCTTTATCGGAGGGGGTCGGGTTCATCATGACCGCATCAATGATCAGGCTGTTGAGCTGACCGGTGGGGATTCTCATAGCCCTCTTTTCTGCTACCACCTTGGCCAGGTCGATGACGTTCTGCAGTCGCTGTCCTGTTTTGGCCGATATGAATACCGACGGGGCATAGGCCATGAATACCAGTTCTTTTTCCATCTGCTTCCTGAAATCCCGCATGGTATTGGTATCCTTTTCAATCAGATCCCACTTGTTCACCACGACAATGATCCCTTTTCCCGCTTCATGGGCCAGTCCGGCAATCTTTTTATCCTGCTCGGTGACCCCTTCCGTGGCATCCAGCATCAGCAGGCACACATCGCTTCGTTCGATGGCTGCAATGGCCCGGATCACGCTGAATTTTTCAATATCTTCATTGATTTTATTCTTTCGCCGGAGTCCTGCAGTGTCGATAAGGACGAACTTATCCTCTCCCTGTTCAAAGGGAGTATCGATGGAATCCCGGGTGGTCCCGGCAATATCGGAAACGATGACCCGGTTTTCTCCCAGCAGGGCATTGATCAGAGAGGATTTTCCCACATTCGGCTTACCGATAACGGCGATCTTGATGGATTCTTCTTCCTCTTCCAACTCCGCAGAGGGGAAATTTTCCACCATCATATCCAGGATGTCCCCAAAGTTCAGCATATTGGCGGCAGAAACCGGAATCGGTTCCCCCAGTCCAAGCTCGTAGAAATCGTAGAAATCATCGGGCAGTTTGGGGGTATCGATTTTATTGACTAAAAGGATGACTTTTTTGCCGGTACGCATCAGCATGGTGGCCACTTCCCGGTCCGATGTGGTCAGGCCGTCCTTGCCGTCCACCATAAAGACGATGACATCAGCCATATCCATGGCAATCTCCGCCTGTTCCCTCATCTGGGACAGGATCACATCCTTGGTATCCGGTTCGATTCCGCCGGTGTCGATGAGACCAAAGGTCCGTCCCCGCCACTCGGCTTCCGCGTAGATCCGGTCCCGGGTGACCCCCGGAGTATCTTCCACAATGGAGACTCTCCGGCCTACGATCTTATTAAAAAAAGTGGATTTTCCCACATTAGGCCGGCCTACGACCGCTACCATTGGTTTACTCATTAAATATTCCCCCTACAAATCCTTCCGGATCAAAGGCCTTCAGGTCTTCGATCTTTTCTCCCACTCCGATGAACTTGACAGCCATATCAAACTCATCAGCGATGGTGATGACGATACCGCCTTTAGCGGTGCCATCCAGCTTAGTCAGCACGATTCCCGTCAATTCGGCGATATCGCCGAACTCCTTGGCCTGGGAAACCGCATTTTTACCGGTGGTGGCATCCAGCACCAGCAGGGTTTCCCGGGAAGCATCCGGGTATTCCCGGTCGATGACCTTGTTCATTTTTTCCAGTTCCACCATCAGATTTTTCTTATTCTGAAGCCGCCCTGCCGTGTCGCAGATCAGTACGTCCACTTTTCTTGCTTTGGCCGACTGGATTGCGTCATAAATGACTGCAGAAGGATCGGCTCCTTCCTGGTGACGGATGACCGAGACACCGGATCTCCGGCCCCATTCTTCCAGCTGTTCGCTGGCTGCTGCCCGGAAAGTATCCGCTGCGGCCAGCAGGACCGAATGGCCCCTTTGCCGGTATTGATGAGCCAGCTTGCCAATGGACGTGGTCTTGCCTCCCCCATTGACGCCGATGATTAAAATTACCAGGGGATATTGGTCGGACATGCCGTGCCGCTCCCCCTTATCCACCAGCCCCGTCATGATTTTCTGGAGCTGATCCTTAACCCCTTCCGGAGTGGAAATATAATTTTTCTTAATATCTTCCCGCAACTGCCCGATAATCTTCATCGTGGTTTCCATGCCAATGTCGGAGGTGATCAGGATTTCCTCCAGCTCCTCCATCAGCTCTTCGTCGATGGCAGGCCTGCCCATGATGGCATCCCCGATCTTCTGAGACAGATTGCCGAAAAATGATTTCTTTTGAAATAAAGCCATTCTATTCCCCTTTAACTAAATATTTAACATAACATTACATTTCAATCTTATCACCCAGTCTCAAGGATAACACTTTAGATATACCCTGTTCCGGCATGGTTACACCATATAAAACATCAGCATGCTCCATAGTAGCCTTCTGATGGGTGACCAGAGCGAACTGAACGTTTTCATAATTTCTTAAGTAACCGGCAAACCGGTCGATGTTGGCATCATCCAGCGCTGCCTCCACCTCATCCAGAATACAGAAAGGTGTGGGTTTGGCTTTTAGGACGGCGAACATTAAGGCAATGGCAGTCATGGTCTTTTCTCCGCCGGAAAGGAGATTCAGATTCTGAAGTTTTTTTCCCGGAGGCTGAGCAATAATTTCGATTCCCGATTCTAATGGACGGGTTTCGTCCTCTAAAAGAAGCTGAGCCTGACCGCCGCCGAACAACTCCTGGAAGACCGATTCGAAGTTTTCCACCACCTGATCGAAGCTTTCCTTGAACCGGGCCCGGATGATTTTATCCATATCCCCAATGATTTTTTTCAGGGAATCGACGGCTTCCAGTATGTCACTACGCTGTTCGGAGAGGAAATCGAAACGTTCCCGCACCGATTCGTATTCGCGGATGGAGCCCACGTTCACATCCCCCAGCTCCTTGATCCGGCCCTTGATTTCCCGGCTTTCTTTGGTAGCTGCTGACAGGTTGAAGTCCTTCTTGCGGAATTCCATGGCTTTGATGTAGGTGACCTCGTACTCTTCCCAGAGACGCTCTTTATAGGATTCCAGCAAAGTGTCGTTCTTAGCCTGCTTGATTTCCAAATCATATTTTTTCGTCTGCAGCACGGCCAGTTCTTCTTCCAGACTGCTTCTCCGGTCATACATCTGATTGAGAGAGGCGGTAAGGCCGGCCCTTTCTTCCATCAGCTCCTGCTGATATTTTTCCAGGCTCTTCTTTTCCTCTTCCTTTTCTGCTACGATGTCTTCCATATTGATATCTCCGGTGCTGAGGCGATCCTTTTCCCGAAGGAGACCAGCCAGGGTTTCTTCCTTGATGCGAAGCTGCTGCTGAAGGTCATCCAGAGTTTCCCGAATCCGAAGGCCGATGCTTTGGGTGCTGTTTCGCTGGCTTTCCATAGCCTGAAGCTGCAGCCGTGCCTTGACGATGGCTTCATCCTTTTCCTTCAGCTGGTCCCGCCGCTGATCCAGGATTTCCATGGATGCTTCGATTTCCTGTTCCAGTTCCTGGATCCGAGACCGAAGAGCCAAGACCCCTTCCTCGCTTTCTCCGATGAGGCACTGTATTTCAGCCATTTCATTCTGGAGATCCGCCTGTTCCCGGAGCCATTTCTGTTTGGCTTCGGCCAGGCCCTCCAGTTTACCTTTCAGGACCTTAGCTTCATTAGTTTTCTGAAGCAGGGTGATTTCCGTTTCCTGAAGCTGCTGGACCTTCTTTTCCAGATCTTCGGCCAGTTTTCGGAGGTTATTTTTAAGATTCTCCAGTTTTTCAACAGCCTGGGTTCGTTCACGATTTTTCTCCCGGAGCAGATTTTCCAGGGAGGTGATTTCTGCCTTCCGTTCCAGGAGACTGGCTGATTTATATTTGGTAGCGCCACCGGTAATGGCTCCACCCATGTTGATTATTTCCCCTTCCAGGGTGACAAATCGATAGTTCCCCTGGGATTTTCGGGACAGTTGAATAGCATTTTCCAGATGATCCACTAATACGACCCGGCCCAGGAGATATTCCATAATGGTCTGATACCGGCTGTCATATTGGATACACTCGGTGGCATACCCCAGAAAGCCGGTTCCCTGGGAGATGGCCGGTTCTTTTCGAAGGGGCTGAGCCTTGATGGACTTGACCGGCAGGAAGGTCAGCCGGCCTCCTTTGGATGATTTCAGCAGTTCGATGGCCTTTCTGGCACTCTGGTCGTCTTCGCAGATGATATTCTGCAATCCGGCCCCCAGGCCTGTTTCAATGGCTGTTTCGTATCCTTCCGGAACCTGAATCAGCTCTCCCACAACCCCATGAATTCCGGAAAGTCCGGATTTCATGATGGTACGGACACCTCCATTGTACCCTTCGTAATTGCTTTCCATTTCTTCAATGGTTTTCTTTCGGGAAGCCGCCTGACCGATCTCCAGTTTCAGCTCTTCCAGAAGGGCTCCAAGGGCTTCCCCTTCCTTCCTCTCCCGGATTTCCTGATCCCGCAGGCCGGACGCCTCTCCCTTCCACTGGGAAAGGTTCCTGGACATTTCCTCTATTTCCAGGGAAATCCGGTCGNNGGTCGTGCTCCCTGGCTAGCTCCTGATCCCCGCTGAGCCCTTCTTCCTGCTGAAGATTCAGGGTTTCTTCCCTTTTTTTCAAGGACTCATACAGGTTTTCCAGGCTTTTCTTTTCTGCCGTTTTGGTGGCAACCGAATGATGGAGCTGGTACAGGTCATTTTTCTTCTGCTCCAGTTCCACGTTGTACCGGTTCAGAGACTCGGTCTCCGCTGCCTGGGCCTGAAGTTCCCCCTCCAGTCCTTCGGCCGCCAGCCGGGCTTCTTCCGTCATGGCCTGAATCTGCTTATCCAAGGCCTCTAGACTTCCCTGTTCTTTTTCCTTTTTTTCCTGAATCAGCCGGATTTCCTCTTCCAGCCGCTGATGATCCTTTTGAAGAGTCGACAGCTTTTCCTGATTCAGCTGACTTTCATTGATCAGAGCATTCATTTGCTCCACACAGATGAGGACCCGGTCCCGGACGCTCCGTTCCTGTGCTTCCAGCTCTTCATTCCGCTGGCGCTGCTCCTGCTGCCGTTCCTCCAGAGACTGTCGTTCTGCTTTCCACTCATCGATCTGAACGGCGGCTTCTGAAATCTCATCCTTGATATATTCGTTTTTCAGCTCAACGCTTTCCACATTTTTCAGGGTCAGGTTGATTTCCAGATCCTTCAGGGACTCCTTCAGCTGAAGGAACTCCCGTGCCCGGGTGCTTTCATCCTTCAGGGTGTCGATCCGCCCTTCCAGCTCACCAATGATGTCATTGACCCGTTCCAGATTGCCGTTGGCGGATTCCAGCTTTCGCTCTGCCTCTGCCTTCTTGCTTCTGTACTTGACGATTCCTGCGGCTTCTTCGAAGATTTCCCGCCGGGCTTCCGATTTATTGGCTACGATGTCTGCGATCTTGCCCTGTCCAATCAGGGAATAGCCGTCCACACCGATTCCTGTGTCCATGATCAGCTCCCGGATGTCCTTGAGCCGGCACTGGGTGTTGTTGATGGAGTATTCACTTTCTCCGGAACGATACATTTTTCTGGTGATGGCCACTTCAGCAAAATCAATGGGCAGGATGCCGGTTTTGTTATCAATGACCAGGGTCACCTCTGCCATGCCCCGGGATTTTCGGCTGGCGGTCCCGGCAAAGATGACGTCCTCCATTTTTCCTCCCCGAAGGGTCTTGGGGCTTTGTTCCCCTAGTACCCAGCGGATGGCATCGCTGATGTTGCTCTTTCCACTTCCGTTAGGTCCCACGATGCAGGTGATGCCTTCATGAAAATCGATGACAACCGGTTCAGCAAAAGACTTGAATCCATGCATTTCTATTCGTTTAAAATACAATACCTACACCCCTTTTCAGCCCATCTTCTGCGGCTCTCTGTTCTGCTTCTTTCTTGGATCTTCCCTGGCCGGAGCCACCCAAAGATCCTTCAATTATCAAGTTTACATAAAATGTTTTATCGTGAGGCGGGCCCTCTTCTTTTACCACCACATAACGGATTTCAACGGTTCCCCGCTGCTGAAGCAGCTCCTGGAGCTGGGTCTTGAAATCCTTTTTCCCGCCATCCTGGAGGGCTTCCTGAAAGGTTTCCCGGAAGGTTTTCAGAATAAAATCCCGGACAGCATCGTATCCGCCATCCAGGAAAATTGCCCCTATGACTGCTTCCACCGTGTCGGCCAGGATGGAAGGTCTGTCCCGCCCACCGGTGATTTCCTCTCCCCGGCTCATCCGGATAAAAGGAGGAATCCCCAGCTGAAGGGCGATTCTGGCCAGGGATTTTTCACATACGATCAAGGCTCTTGTTTTAGACAAATCTCCTTCCTTCATATCCGGATGATCCTGTATCAGCCATTGGCTAACCACCGCATCTAGAAAGGCATCTCCTAAAAACTCCAGCTTTTCATAGTTTTCTTCTTGATATTCCTCCTGGCTCCCGTTAAATGAACTATGGGTCAGTGCCCTGGTTAAAAGTTCTGGTTTCCGGAACCGGTAGGATAAGATTTTCTGAAATTCACTGCTATTCACTGATCAGGATCTCCTCGATCTCTTCAACAGAATTCTGAATGATCTGAACCACCTTGTTTTCTACATAAGGAATTCCTTTAAAAATGGCGTTCATCACCGCGTTGGCATTGGAAGATCCATGGATCTTCACGACTGCCCCTTTGATTCCCAGAATCGGTGCTCCGCCGTACTCGGAATAGTCAAATTCGCTTTTTAATTCTCCGAATTTATCCTTCAGCAGAAGAGCTCCCAGCTTGGATTTGATTCCGGCGGTGAACTTGGCTTTCAGCAGCTTCAGGATGTTCCAGGCCAGTCCTTCGGTCAGCTTCAGGATCACATTACCCACAAAGCCGTCGCAGACGATGACTTCCGCTTTTCCCTTAGGTACGTCCCGGGCTTCGATGTTGCCGATAAAGTTGATATCGCTTTTATCCAGTAGTTCATAAGCTGCTTTGATGACCGTGGTGCCCTTGGTTTCCTCCGACCCGATGTTGACCAGGCCCACGGACGGGTTTTTCCGATCCAGCACCTTTTCCATGTAAATGCTTCCCATGGTTCCGAACTCCAGCAGGTTCACCGGTTTGCACTCAGCATTGGCCCCTGCGTCTACTAATAGAGAAGGAATATGGCCCAGGATGGGATAGATGCTGGCTAAAGCCGGCCGGTCAATGCCCTGGATCCGCCCCAGGATAAAAAGGCCTCCGGCCATAAGGGCTCCCGTATTTCCGGCGGAAATGAACAGGTCCCCTTCTCCGTTTTTAATCATGTTGAGTCCCACCACCATAGAGGATTCCGTCTTGGTTCGGACGGCCTTAACCGGAGCATCATCGTTGGTGATGACATCTGGTGCATGGCGGATGCCGATCTGCTCAGGGTCATAGGTATAGCCGGAGAGTTCGGTCCGAATCCGTTCTTCATCTCCTACCAGTATGATCTGGTGCTCGATATGCCGAGCCGCTTCCACCGCTCCCTTGACGATTTCCGAAGGGGCATTGTCCCCACCCATTCCATCCAGAATGATTTTCATATTCAATCCTCCCCTATATTGGTCAGCTGTTTTATTTTCTGTAAAAGTTTGCCATGCTATTGTACCACACATTACCGCTTTTGGCAATTTCAAGAGGCTCAGAATGGCTTTTTTCCCAATGATTTTTCATGTTTTTGCATGAAAAAGGGCGGAAATCTTGTTCCTTTCTCAGAAGTTTGATATATTGGAGTAGAGATTGAACAGGAAGGGAGTTTCAATGAAAGAAAAGCTTCGTATTTTTATCGCTGACCCGGCCGGCAACCGGACCATTTTCGTCCTGTCCCCCGTGGAACGAAGTCGTTACAGTTCCTTGTCCGAGAAGCTGCTGTCTCTGGAACAACTGGACGGGGAACAAGTGGCTTTTATCCGGCCAGAGATGGAGGGATGCTTAAGAAGGATGGAAATGGGGGGAATGGAATTCTGCGGCAATGCTTCCCGAAGCTTTGGCCTTTATTTGGCTAAGGAGCAAGGAGTTTCCGGGGTCTGCCAGGTAGAAATTCAAGTAAGCGGCATCAACCACCCCCTTTGGGTAACAGTCAATACCAGCCAAGATACGGCTTCGGTGGAAATGCCCCTGCCGCTGACCCATGATCGAATGGATTTTAAAGGCCACCCTTTGCCTCTCGTGGTGTTTGAAGGAATCCTTCACGTCATCGCTGTCGGAATGCCGGCAACAGAAAAATCTTTTGCAGCAATCAAGGAAAAAGTATTAAAGAAATATGATCCCTCTGCTCTTGGGGTGATGTTTTTCCAGGAGGAGAAACAGTTTATGACTCCCGTTGTGTGGGTAAAAGATATCAATAGCACCTTTTTCGAAGGAAGCTGCGGTTCCGGGTCGGTGGCCCTGGCCTGTGCACTGACGGATTCCATTGAATCCGGACAGCACCGTTTCACGATCCATCAGCCGAAAGGAGATCTGATGGTGGAGATCCATAAGGACCAAGGCCGAATCACCGGGCTGCTTTTAGACGGAAAGGTTGAATTAAGTGAACCAATGGAAATCGAGTTATAGAAAACAGGAGGTATTATTATGCTGGACAAGAAAGTAGTCAAATTACTAAACGAACAGATCAACAAAGAATTTTTCTCCGCTTACCTGTATCTGGACATGTCCAATTATTACTATGGCAAAGGACTGGCCGGCTTTGGCAACTGGTTCAAGGTTCAGGCTCAGGAAGAACGGGACCACGCCATGCTGTTCCTGACCTACCTGCAGAATAACGGACAAGAGGTGGTTCTGACGGCCATCGAAGGACCGGATAAAAAGTATGATAACTTCAAAACACCTCTGGATGGAGCTTTAGAGCATGAACAGTTTGTTACTGCCTCCATCAATACCATATATGAAGAAGCCCTGAAGGTGAAGGATTTCCGAACCCTGGAATTCCTCAACTGGTTTGTCAAAGAACAGGGTGAAGAAGAAAAGAATGCAGAAGAACTGATTCAGCGATACGACCTCTTCGGCTCCGATGCCAAGGGACTTTACATGCTGGACAGCGAGATGGGCGCCAGAGTCTATGCTGCTCCTTCCCTGATTCTGGATTAATAAACTGAATTTGAAAGCGGGCCCTTGGGCCCGCTTTTTTCCTATTAAATGACTAACACAGGTCAGTATAACTGATCCGTCAGCTTTTCCTGCCAGATTTCTTTTAAGGTTTTGATGTCATCCTTGAATTCCCTTTGGCTCTGCCCTTCCTTAATGGTCAGCCGTTCCAACACCTGAAACTCAAAGGAATCCTTTCCATATCGGTTCCAATCATCCTTCAGCTGATGCAAGGGGCAAAGGTCAGTCTTGACGGAAAACCGGAATCGGTTCTCGCTCCCCTCCAGATTGAAAACCCCGTCCAGGAAAACTTTGCCGGAATGGGTATTTTTAATGGCAAAGACCCCTCCGCTTTCCGGCTTGGCTTTATACTCAGCAATCATTTCTTTTCTATTTTGCTTGTTTTCCATATCAGTAACCCATTTCTTTCAGCATAGCGGAAAGACGGCTGAACCGTTCGCTCAGCATCTCATCATCCCTGGCCAGGGCATCTCGGAACAGCTGGATATCTTCATCCAGATTTTCATTATCCAGGCATACGGCTACGTCCAGGGCTCCTCCTTGCAAGGCAATCCGGTCAATCCCGGGATTCTCCCGATCATAGAGGCCCGGTATCCGGTAGGCTTCCCGGAAATATTGCTGGGATCGGGCGATAAATATGGCCAGGTCCAGTACCCGGTGCAAAGGCAGCTCTTCCGACTGTCTGGACCATTTGCCTCCGGTGTGACGCCAAACCTTGGCTGATATATCCACCTTTCCCCGGTCATTCCACTGGGCCAGCCCCAGAGAAAGTCCCTTTGCATCGGAACCATGGTTCCGGCCATCCACTTTATCGTAATCCTCGGAAACGATCACCGGTTTGTGTTTTAATCCTGTGGGTATTTTCATACGACCACCTCCTGTTTGAATATTATAATTTAGTAATTTAGTAATTTAGTAAATATTAACACAGTAATCGTCATTTGTCAAATCATTATATCCATAGAAAAAACAGCAATCACACGCTGATGACTGCTGTCTTCCATTTTTCAAATTTTCATCCCAATCGACCTTTAAAATCCTCGTATCCAAAGGCTTTCACCAATTCAATCCCCTGCTTATTCAGCCGGTAAATCGATGGTAGGTTCATGCCGTTGAAGGTGTTATTCTTGACCATGGTATAGATGGCCATGTCCAGAAAGATCAGTCTCTCCCCTACTCGAACCGGCTGGTCAAAGGAATAATCTCCTATGATATCGCCGGAAAGGCAGGTAGGCCCTCCCAGCCGGTACGTGAAGGTCTTCTCCCCCGGCATCCCGCTTCCGATGATGTCCGGTCGATAGGGCATTTCCAACACATCCGGCATATGGCAGGCTGCCGAAGCATCCAGGATCAGGATCTCCATGCCGTTTTTTATAATATCCAGGACCTCCGAAACCAGATAGCCCGCCTGATAGGCCACCGCTTCCCCCGGTTCCAGATAGACCCGAAGCTGATAGGTTTCCTGAAGATGCCGGATGCATTCTTCCAGGGTGGCTAGATCATAGCCCGGCCGGGTAATGTGGTGTCCGCCTCCCAGGTTGATCCATTCCATCTGATGAAGGTATTCGCCGAAGGATTCTTCCACCGCCTTCAGGGTTATCTTTAGTGCATCGGAATCCTGTTCACAGAGGGTGTGGAAATGGAGCCCGCTGATTCCTTCCAACAGATCCTGACGGAAATTTTCCTTTGTTACCCCCAATCGGGAATAGGGGGCACAGGGGTCGTAAATGTCATGCCCTTCCTGGGTGGAGCATTCCGGATTGATCCGGATGCCGCAGGTCTTGCCAGAGGCTAAGGCCTTATCCCGGTAACGGGTCCACTGCGAGAAGGAATTAAAAACAATGTGGTCGCAGATTTCGAGAATCTCGTTCATTTCCTCTTCCCGGTAGGCGGCCGAAAATACATGATTTTCCCCCTTCATATGCTCCTTGGCCAGCTTCGCCTCAAAAAGGCCGCTGGCAGTGGTTCCGTGAAGATATTCCCCAATTAATGGATATAGAGGAAACATGGAAAAGCACTTCTGCGCCAGCAGGATACGGCACCCGGTCCGGTCTGATACCCCTTTCAGGATCTTCAGATTGGAAAGCATCGCCTCTTCATCCACCACATAGCTGGGGGAAGAAATCCCCCCCAGCAGTGGCAGCAATTCATTTTCTTGCTTCATCTTTAGTCCACCAGCACCGGATTGAAATCTTCTTCCCAGGGCAGTCCCCATTTGTTCAGGGCGTC
>DIMT01000029.1 GCA_002425705.1 Firmicutes bacterium UBA5559 | reverse complement strand
GGCTTCGGCTGTTACGGCTGTCGCTGCAGAGAAACCAGGGATTCAGGTCCAGTACAACGGGAAGAATATCACCTTTACCGATGCAGTACCCAAAATCGTGGATGGCAGGACCATGGTTCCGTTCCGTCAGATTCTGGAGACCATGGGGGCTGAGGTTTCCTATGACAAGGCAACAAAAACGGTTACAGCGAAAACCGATGAAATGGAATTGAAGTTTGCCGTAGGCAGCAAGGACATCAACGTGATTCAGAACGGTACTACTACCGTGAAGAAGACCGACGTAGCTCCCTTTATCGATAAAGGAACCGGCAGGACCCTGGTGGGCGCAAGATTCATGGCGGAAGCCCTGGGCAACACTGTCGGATGGGACGCTGCTAATAAAACGGCAGTGATCATGGATTTAAAGGACATTTTTGCCAATGCGGATCAGGACTTTTCCATCCTGGCTCTGATGATGTCCACCAATCTGGATATGGAAAAGGCTTATGAAACCACGGGCAGTTTTACCGGGGATATCCATATCAGCGTTCCTGGTGCAGCCACTCCGGTAAGCATGGGCATGAGCGGAAAAATCAGTGGCGTACAGCAGAAAACCGATGTGGATATGGTCATGACCTATGCCATGGACATGAGCGACATGTTGTCAGCTATGACTCCGGAAGAAAAAGCCCAGATGGCCCCCATGCTGGAAATGTTCAACAACATCAGCATGAAGATCAAGATGGATGGCGAAAGCGGGGACATGTACATGAATTCCGCCCTCTTTGCCACCATGGATCCCAGCTTCACGGCCGACACCTGGATGAAGATGAACCTGTATGACACCTATGATGCCCTGGGCATCGATATGCGGCCTCTGATGGAGATGGCTTCCTCCAAGGTGAGCATGTCCGAACTGCTTCCGGTGATGTTCATGTCCATGGGAACAGCAGACATTGATACCTATAAGGAAATTCAGACGGCGTATGCCTTCATGAAGAACCTGATGGGGGATCAGGCATTCCGATCCCAGACTTCGGGAAGCATCACCACCCACAGCCTGACTCTGGATCAGACAAAGATCCTGGCAGCCATGGCGAAAACCGCCCTGGAACTGGGAATCACCACTGATGCTGCGGAAATGGCAGAGATGGCAGAAACCCTGAAGGATGCCAACATCAAGGCGGACATCGTCATCAAGGAAAGCAAGGATGCCCTGTATCATTACAGCATGAAAGCTTCCGGGGGGGATGAAACCGTGTCCCTGACAATGGATATTAGTGGAGACACCTATAATTCGGATCTCTCCATGAGCATGGAAATGATCGGATTCATGAAACTGGTCATGAAGATGGATTCCAAAGTAACGGAAACATCCAAGAAACCGGACCTGACTGTTCCGGCTGGCGCAAAAGTAATCGACTATGGCCAGTACATGACCCAGATGATACAGATGGGCCAGTAAAACTACAAACAAAGAAACCAACGAACTACAATTGGCAGGAACAACTTACGTTCCTGCCAGTTTTTTTAATTCTACCCGGATGAATATACAAAATTGCTGACTTAGTAGGAGAAACTTGTTGAGTTTTGCTGGTTGATTGAACCTGACGATTAAAAAGTTTATAATTCCCCAATAGTAGAACAGTTTGCCATAGTGAAACACATCATGCCAGAGGGAAAGGGCTATTATGGAAAGAATTAAAAGTCTTGTTCACATGAATTCAATCAGCAAAAAAGTTTTATTGATCATTATCGGCTTAATTCTCTTGACCAACCTGATCACCGGAGCCTTCAGCATCATGGAGCATAAGAAGGAAATCATCCGGCTTCGTGCAGGAGAGGCCCTTGCTGCCGGCAAAGTTCTGGCAAGGTCCATCGATGGGGATGAGTTGAAACAACATCTGGGGTATGTGGGAAACGAACCATACTATGATTCCATGAAGACCATGATTTCGGAAGGGAAGTCCGTTACCGGAATGAAGTATCTCTATCTCTTGACACCAAATCTGGAGAAGGGGGAACTGAATTATATCATAGAAGGGCAAACTGAAGAAGATGATCCGGAGATGATATACGATTATGATACCGTGGTCAGCTATGATGATTATTTTGCCTACGAAAATGAAATCGCCGGATTTAATGAAGCTTTTATTTCCGGAGAAAACTTCGTCATGAAGATGGCGGAGGACGGAGATTTTGGTTATCTTTTGACGGTTTTTATACCGATTATGGATTCAGCAGGTCAAACAGTTGCTATGCTGGGGCTTGATATTGACGCTAACGAGGTAGTTGCCCAGTCCAATCAGCTGGCCTATTCGCTGATGGGCCTTTCCCTTCTTGGAATTCTGGCCATATCCCTCATGGCTTATTATCTGATAAGAAAAACGGTTACCCACCCCCTGAAACGGGTAGTTGGGGCATTCGATCGGCTTTCCCTTGGGGCCGTGGATGTTCAGGTCGATTTAAAATCAAACGATGAAATGGGTCATCTTGCCACAGCCTTTCAAAAGATGGTGGATAATATCCGAGAGCAGGCCGCCGCAGCAGAACGGATCGCAGCGGGGGATCTTTCTGTGAGCATTAGGCCAAAGTCCGAGGAAGATATTTTATCAAGCAGCATTAATTCCGTTGTTGATAACCTTAATAGCCTGGTCAATGAATCCAAACAACTGACCGAGGCGGCCATCAACGGACAACTGGATCTTCGGGGAGATGAGGACCGGTTCCAGGGGGGGTACCGGCAGATCATCGAAGGCACCAATGCTACCCTGGATGCAATCAAGGCACCACTGGATGTTGCAAAAGAATGCATCATCGGTCTGGCCCAGGGAACCCGGCTGGACCACATCCCGGATTCGGGACTTTATAACGGATATTATGGAGATTTGGTCCGGAATCTGAATCAAGTAATCGGAACCGTAAATCTGCTGTTAAACCAGATAAAGAAACTAACTGAAGAAGCCCAACAGGGGAATTTATCCTACCGTGGCGACAGCAGTGGCCTCCAGGGAGAATATATCTCCTTAGTGGAAGGCATGAACGGCACCATCGATGCGCTGGTACAACCCTTGAACCTGATGGCTGACTATGTGGAAAAAATAGGAGAAGGAGAAATTCCAGATAGGATTACGGACGAGTATAACGGGGATTTCAATCTCATCAAGAATAGCCTCAACGAATGCCTGGAAGGGTTGGAATCGTTGGTAGAGGGCAGTGAAATTCTTAAGAAAATGAGGGTCAATGACTATAGCGTAAAGGTGGAGAAGGAATCCAAAGGGATTTATCAGGATATGGCCGTATCCATCAATGGGGTGATCGATAACCTGAACAGCATTCAGAAGCTTGCGGAACGGGTGTCCAGGGGAGATCTTTCCGATATTGACTATTTGAGGAAAACAGGGAAACAATGTGATAAGGACTATTTGATTCCATCGTTGACCTTGATGATTGAAAACATTATCAGCCTCGTTGACGAGACCAGAATTTTGACGGAAGCAGCGGTGGAGGGCAACCTTGAGGTGCGTGGAAAGACGGAAAAATTCAACGGTGAATTTTCAACGGTCATACAGGGAATCAATAGGACAATGGATGCCACGATAGAGCCGGTTCAGGAAGCCCTCCAGGTCCTGAAAGAAATGGCTTCAGGCAATCTCCATACTGCCGTAAAGGGGAATTATCGGGGCGGCCATGGTGAAATCAAAGAGGCTCTCAATGAAACCATCCACAATCTCTCCGCCTACACGGAAGAAATTTCACTGGTATTATCGGAAATTGGAAGAGGCAACCTGAATGTGGCCGTTCAAGCGGATTATAAAGGAGATTATCTGATAATCCGGGATGCTCTTCAGGACATTCTCTATTCCCTGAATGGAATCATGGCAGATATCAATCAATCCGCTGATCAGGTTGCATCCGGATCCCGTCAGGTTTCTGACGGAAGCCAGGCCTTGTCCCAGGGGGCTACGGAGCAGGCTGGTTCCATTGAGGAATTAGCAGCTTCGATAACGGAGATATCTGAACAGACAAGGGACAATGCCGTGAACGCTGCGGAAGCCAGCAGCTTCGCCTCTAAAGCAAGGGATTTTGCGAAGCGGGGAAATAAGCAGATGCAGGATATGCTAAAATCGATGGAAGAAATAAACGATTCCTCCTCCAGCATTTCAGATATCATTAAGGTGATTGACGACATAGCCTTCCAGACCAACATACTGGCATTAAATGCTGCGGTGGAAGCGGCCAGAGCCGGGGAGCAGGGGAAAGGCTTTGCGGTGGTGGCAGAAGAAGTGCGAAGTCTGGCAGCACGAAGCGCGGCGGCCGCCAATCATACGACTCAGCTGATTGAAGGTTCCATCAGCAAGGTTCAGGCAGGAACAAAAATTGCAAAAGATACCGCTGCGGATCTCGACCAGATTGTTGGAGAGATCGATAAGGCCGCTACGCTGATGGAGGGAATCGCCGGAGCATCCAATCAACAGGCATCCGCTGTCGTGCAGGTGCATAAAGGCCTGCAGCAGGTATCGGAGGTCGTTCAGAACAACTCGGCAACAGCTGAGGAAAGTGCTGCAGCAAGTGAAGAGCTCTCTGGTCAGGCAGAACTGCTCAAGGAGATGGTTGGACGATTCACCCTATCCCTTCTTCCTGAATCATCTTTATAAAAATATTCGTAAGGCTTTCGTCAAACTGGGTTCCTTTTGCGGCATCCAGTTCGGCTAAGGCCTCTTTTATTGGCATGGGATCGATTCGATAGGGTCTGGAACTGGTCATGGCATCAAAAGCATCTGCGATACCCAAAATTTTGGCAGAATAATGGATTTGAGCGCCCATTAGACCATCCGGATATCCTGCGCCGTTAACCCACTCGTGATGCTGCAATAGGATGATGCGGCATTCTTCAAGGAATGGAATACCGGATAAAATATCATAGCCGATTCTTGGGTGATTTTTGATGATCTCAAATTCCTCCGGGGTCAGCTGGCTTGTTTTGTTTAGAATCCTTTCGGAAATCCCTATTTTGCCAATGTCGTGAAGCATACTGGCAAATTCCAGATTTTCCAAGTCGTTTTGGGGCAGGCAGAGTTTATCTGCAAGTTTCATGGCAAAATAACTTACCCGGTCACAGTGACCCCGTACATAGTGATCATTTGCTTCGATGGCATTTCCAAGGGCCTTTGCCGTATTGCGATAGCTGGCCATGATTTCATCATTCTTGAGGGTTAACTCTTCAATATGACTGGAACGCTCTTTCATAAGAGCCCCGGTATTGGTCAGCATTTTATTAAAGGTTTCTCCCAGCCGGCCCAGTTCGTCATTGGTTTTTACGATCATTCTGGCTTCATAATTACCAGCAATAACATCCTGTATCGCTTTCATCATTTGACGAAGGGGCTTGAGAATAATGAAAGTGACAGCAGAACTTAAGGCCAGAAGCCCGAGAATGACAAGAAGAACTGCAAGGGCTATCCAGGACTTGACCTGTCCAACGACTTCTTTCATTTCAATAGGATTTACGTAAATCAGTTTCCAACCGGTTTTTTGGACGGTCATAAAAGAACCAATGTACTCCTGACCTTCCTCGTCAAAGGTCAACGTGCCGGAATCCATTGTAAGAATGGCCTGAATCCAGTCTTTGCCGGAGATATTTTTCATCAGCATGGATGGTGATGGATGAGCATAGATATCGCCATTATCGCCGATGATCATCAGGTATCCTCCCCTGTCAATGCTCAGCTCCATCATCATATCCGAAAACTTGGATAACTTTACATCTAAAGCCACGACACCAACCGTATAATCCTGGTCTTTCACCACTTTGGAAACGGTGACCAGCATCTCGCCGGAAGCCCCCGCATCCTGATAGGGATTGGTCCAGAAAAGTTCTCCCGGATTTTCAGAAGCTCCGACATACCATGGCCTTTGTCGAGCATCATAGGTTTCAGGAATTGTCGGGTCCAGGGGAGCAAAAAAAGCTGAGCCATCTTCTTGAATGCCAAAGTACATCCATCCGATATCGGGATTGCCTTCTACATAGCCTTTCCATGCATCGTAAATGGGCCCAAAATTTGGAGGGTAGTCATGGACCATACGAGGCTGCCCGGGGGTATTTCGGTAACTGAGGAGACGAGGGTCAGCAGACCATTTTTGAACGACATACTCCATATCTTCCATAAAAGCGTGTAAAAAATACTCATTGACAGCCCATACGGTTCTGCTGTTTTGTTCGGAAAGTTGGTTAAAAACAATAGTTTTAGCTTTATCATAGGTAACCGTGCCAATGATTGTCATGGTGCAGACAATAATTATGGCAAAGGAAATTATCATTTTTTTGATTAGTGTTGGAGTCACATGCAGCTCCTTCCTGTTACCTTAAAAGAAACGTCTTTCCTTCTATCATATAAACCATTTTCTTTTGAGTCAACCTATTTTCGAATAAGGATGACACTGGAAGAAAAAAACCTGATAAATCCTACTGCCAGTCTCCTTGGAAACATGTATAATGGAAGTAGTCCATCAAGCAATAGCTGGATTCGGAACACCGATGAATCAGAGAACAGGAGAGCAGGATGAAGAAACAGGATTATAAAAAAGATTTCAAGGATTTGTACCTGCCTAAAAATAAGCCGGTTTTTCTGGAGGTGCCGCCAATCCGATATGCGATTATAAATGGAAGTGGGGATCCCAACGGGGATGATTTTGCAGAAGCTACTGGGGCCCTCTATAGCTTCAGTTATACGGTAAAGATGATTTACAAAAGCCCGGATGTTCCCGAAGGAATATATGAATACACCGTATTTCCCCTGGAGGGCGTGTGGGACTTGGTAGACAAGGAAAAGCCTTCCACCGACAAAAACAATTATGCCTGGTCCATCATGATCCGGCAGCCCGATTATCTGACAGAAGCTCTCTTTGAGCGGCTTTTGGCCCAAACCCGAAAGAAAAAACCAAACCCCTGGCTGGATCAGCTGAGAATGGAAATCGTCGAAGAAGGCTGGTGCTGTCAGATGCTCCACCTGGGAAGCTATGACGAGGAACCGGCCAGCTTTGCTGCCATGGAAGAGTATTGCCGGGACCAGGGCTATCAGAGAAAATCTAATATTCATCGGGAGATCTATCTATCGGATCCTCGGAAAACCGAGCCGGAAAAGCTGAAAACCGTTCTTCGGTTTCAGGTGGAAAAGTTATAAATTCGAGGATTGATTGACATGGATTCAGGGAATTAAGGGACCAGGGAAAAGGCTATGAAAAAAAATCTATTGATTGCATTACTCATTATGTTGACCACCCTTGCTGGATGCGGAAACGAATCCCCGGCAGAGGCTCCGGAGCTTACGACGGAAGCCCTGGATCAATCTGTTGAGCCTCAGGACCTCCGGGACCAAGTAGATTTGTCCCTAAAGCCCGACGAATCAGGGCGGATTATGATTTTGATGTATCACAACATTGGGGAAGAAGAAAAGGAATGGGTCCGAACCCCGGAGAACTTTTTACGGGATATGACGGTCTTATATGAAAAGGGCTATCGGCCCATCAGCCTCCGGGACTATGCTAAAGGATACATTGACACGGAGCAGGGATTCACACCGGTGGTCCTTACCTTTGACGACGGAAACCGCAACAACTTCCGTTATCTGGACAGTGGAGAAATTGACCCCCGATCTGCGGTCGGACTTCTCTTGGCCTTTCATGAAAGCCATCCGGACTTCCCCTTGGAAGCCACCTTTTTTCTAAATGGCCCAGGAGTGTTTCAGCAAAAGGGCACGGAGGAGCAGAAAATTCAATTCCTGCTGGAGCGAGGGATGGATGTGGGGAACCATACCCTGGAACACGCCAACCTCAGCAAACCGACGGGCAGGAGATTCAGCGACAAATCGGGGGGCAGGCCGTATTTCTGGAGAATCTGATCGGGGATGACTCTTATCAAATTGACCTGTTGGCCCTTCCATACGGAGGCCGGCCTAAGGATGAGTCCCTGATCCCTTATCTGCTGGAAGGAAGTTTCGAAGGGCAGCCTTACCACAATGTGGCCGTATTGAATGTTGGCTGGCATCCGGCCTGGTCTCCCTTTGACAATCGGTTCGATCCGGCGGGCATCCCAAGAATCCGGGCCAGCGAAACGAAAGTGGATCAGGTGGGACTTTACAATTATCTGGAGTACTTTGATAATCATCCAGAGGAACGGTTTGTCAGCGACGGTCAGCCTGGTCTGGTGACAGTGCCGGAAGCCAACCGAGATCGGTTGCGGTCCATGGAAGATGTTAAAAAAGAAATCTATACCTACTAATGGTGTTAAGTTTGGCGTTGGAAGATTCCGAACTGCTGGCTTTAAGAGACCGAAAGGAGACTGGGATGTTTGTTGGCAAAGGAAAATGGCTGGCGGCAGGGATGCTGATTGTTGTCATGGCGCTTAGCTCTTGCGGAATCAGCGCTGGTTCCCCGGCAGGTTCAGAAATCGGAAAAGGAGGAAGTCCGGAAGCTCCTGAGCCGGAAAAGACCCGAGAAGAGCTACAGGCAGAACGGGATCAGCTTGAACTGGAAAGAAGGGAAGAGCTGGGAGCTTTTTACGTTCCTCTGCCGTCACTGGATCAGGATCCGGAGCCTAAAACCGTCACCGCCAAGGCTCTTTATATGACGGCCAATGTGGCCGGAATGAACTTTTCAGAAGAAGACATTGCCTATTACGCCGATTATGTCCGGGCTGTCAGCGGTCAGTCGGGGAAAGCTGCGGACGAAAGCCGGATGGCCGATATCAATAAACTGGAAAAAATTCTGGGAATCTGTGAAAGCACAGAGATCAATGCCCTGGTAATCGACATCAAGAACGACCATGGATTGGTGGCCTGGGAAAGCGATATTCCTTATGTAGATGAAATAGGATCCAACTGGACCACCGTCATCAAGGATCCGGAAAAACTGATGGCCTACCTGAAAGATAAGGGAATCTATACCATTGCCCGGATTGTAGCCTTTAAGGATCCCTATTACCCTTCGGTTCGGGGGGAGCACGCCATCCAGCTGAAAGCAGGAGGGGTCTATCTGGACAAACGGGGGGTGGCCTGGGTTAATCCCTTTGATGAGAAGGTCTGGAAGTATGTGGTGGCTGTTTCAAAGGAAGCTGCCCTTCGGGGATTTGATGAGATCCAGTACGATTATGTCCGTTTCCCGGAAGGTGCCGCCTATTATAACCCGATTACCGAATTCCCAGGGCGAGAAGGCCGGGACAAGGACCAGGGAATTGAAGATTTCCTGAAATTTGCCCGAAAGGAGCTGGAGCCCTATCCGGTCCATCTTTCCGCTGACGTGTTCGGTGTCATCACCCGTTCTTGGGACGACAAGCCGGATGATATCGGTCAGACCTGGAGACTTATTGCTAACCAGGTTGAATATATCTGCCCCATGATCTATCCCAGCCATTACGGCCCAAACCTCTATGGATTCACGGTGCCGGACCAGCATCCCTATGAAGTGGTCCGATATGCTCTTTTGGAAGCCATTGAGCGGAATGCTGCCCAGCAGAATCCGGGAATCATCCGTCCCTGGTATCAAGCCTTTACCGCTTCCTGGGTCCGGGGATATATCCCCTACGATGCCAAAGCTATATCGGATCAGATCATAGCTGGAGCCGAACTGGGCATTGAAGAATACATCCTCTGGAATGCCAGCAACCAGTATGACCCCATGAGCCTGTTTTATCAGGACCGGGTTAAAAAAACCCTACGGGAACCTGGAAAAGATCTGGTCGGGAGGACGCCCAAGGATGCCCTGACCCTTTATCTGGAGGGGGAGAAGCGAAACAAGACCAGCCAGGTATATCTGCTTACCCCCATGGAGGACCGACCGGCTGAGTTTGATGATTTTTTAAAGGAATGGGAAGCTTTAAGGCTGAACCTCAGTTCTTATGAAATTCTGGGCATAACGGAAGGAACGGAAGGGGCCTGGAAAGCCCGGGTNNACCTCGCCCCAGGGAGATGAAGAATCGAAAGAGGTCCATTACGATATCCTGCCTGAAAAGGGAGTTTTCAAAATCCGCCGACCGTAACGGGAAGAGAGGTACCTATGAATAAGCTGAAGATACTGGAGATCGATCCCTGGATTGAGCCCTATGAAAAGGATTTGGTACTGAGAATGGACCGATATGAAAAGGTCCGGAGAGAACTGCTGGGAGTAACCGGTCGATTTGGGGATTTTGCCAATGGCCATCATTTTTACGGATTCCATCGGGAAGAGGAGGGCTGGGTCTACCGGGAGTGGGCGCCGGGGGCAGACGGATTGTTTCTGATTGGTGATTTCAATAACTGGGACCGAAATGCCCATCCTTTGGAAGAAAGGGAGGGGGGTGTTTGGGAAATCCATATCCTGGGAAAAGATACCCTGATCCACGGTTCCCGGGTGAAGGTTCATGTCACTCGAAAGGGAACGGGCATGGACCGGATACCTCTTTATATACGGAAATTGGTTCAGGACCCGGAAAGTCACGATTTTTCCGGACAGATCTGGTGGCCAGAGGAAGAATTCAACTGGACGGATCAGCACTTTGCACCCAGGGAGGAAGCCCCCTTCATTTATGAGACCCATATCGGCATGGCCCAGGAAAGGGAAGGGATCGGTACTTACCGGGAGTTTGAGGAAAATATTCTCCCAAGAGTTCAGGCACTGGGTTACAATACCATTCAGATCATGGCGGTGATGGAGCATCCCTATTATGCCTCCTTCGGCTACCACGTTTCCAATTATTTTGCCGCATCTTCCTGGTTCGGAACCCCGGAGGAACTGAAATCCCTCATCAACAAGGCCCACTCCATGGGTATCCGGGTTCTGATGGATCTGGTTCAGTCCCATGCGGTAAAAAACAAGGCCGAGGGTATCAACTGCTTTGACGGGACCGAGGAACAATTTTTCCATCTAGGAGACCGGGGTTACCACAAAGCCTGGGATTCCAAGCTTTTTAACTACGGAAAGCATGAAGTGATTCATTTTCTCTTGTCCAGTCTGAAATTCTGGTTGGAGGAATATCATTTTGACGGATTCCGCTTTGACGGCGTGACTTCCATGATCTACCACGACCACGGGCTGGGTACAGCCTTTGATTGTTATGACAAATATTTCAGTCTCAATACTGATGTGGATGCCATTACGTACCTACAGTTTGCTACGGAGCTGATCAAAGAGATCCAGCCCCGGGGAATCGCCGTCGCAGAGGATATGAGTGGCATGCCGGGGATGTGCCTGCCCATCTCCCAGGGAGGCATCGGGTTTGACTATCGTCTTGCTATGGGTATGCCTGATTTCTGGATTCGGATGCTGGACCGAAAGGATGAAGACTGGGACATGGAGCAGCTCTGGCACGAATTGTCCACCAGCCGGCCGGCGGAAAAACGGATCGGATATGCCGAATCCCACGATCAGGCACTGGTTGGGGATAAAACCCTGATTTTCCGAATGGCGGATCAGGATATGTACTGGCATATGAACAAGAACAGCCGAAATCTGGGAGTGGAACGGGCGACCGCACTTCATAAGATGATCCGTCTGGCTACCATTTCCATGGGGTGCGAGGGATATCTGAATTTCATGGGAAATGAATTCGGCCATCCGGAATGGATCGATTTTCCAAGAGAGGGGAATGGCTGGAGCTTCTGGCACTGCCGTCGTCAGTGGAGCCTGGCGGATGATGAAAACCTTCGCTACCACGACCTCAATACCTTTGACGGGGCTATGGTCCGGTTGATGAAGGAAGAAAAGATGATGGGGGAGGAAGGGCTGGAGTGCCTCTGGCGGGATTCCGCCAGAAAAATCCTGGCTTATCGAAAAAAGGATCACCTTTTTTTATTTAATTTCCATCCCCTGGATTCCTTACCGGACTTTGAGCTGCCCCTCCATGAACAGGCTGGCTACCAGGTCCTTCTGGATACGGATGAAGAGAGGTTTGGGGGATTCAACAGGATCGATCATGGATGTCAATACGAAACCCAGAGGCTGCCTTCCAGGGAAGGGGACCTTGGAATCTTCATCTATTTGCCCAGCAGGACCGGTATGATACTGAAAAAAGTAAAATGAAGCAAAGCAGCAGTTACTCGACGGAGAGAAAGGAAACCGAACATGAAGAATGTCCCTAATATGATTACTATTTTCCGACTGCTCCTGATACCCGTATTTGTGATGGTCTTTTTTTCCACTCTGGAACATCGGCTTCTTTATGCCCTGGGTATTTTTCTGTTGGCGGGAGCCACCGATGCGCTGGATGGCTATTTAGCCCGAAAATATGATGTAGTATCGGTGGTGGGAATCGTTCTGGATCCCTTGGCGGACAAGTTGATGCTGCTGACTGCCCTGGTCTGCCTGTTTTTCAACTCGGAGGTTCCCCTCTGGATCCTGATTTTGATGGCCGGGGTGGAAGGAATGCAGATTCTGACCGGCATTTATCTCTATGTCAGCAAAACGGAGCGGGTGATCCCGGCCAATAAGTTCGGGAAAACAGCCACGATCCTATTCACCATAGCGGTAGCTTTATTGCTGATTTTCCCCTTTTCCACTCTGTCCCACTGGGTCCTGGTCCTGGCGGTGGCTTCCAAGCTGATTTCTTTTATCAGCTATGGGCTGAGCTTCTTACGTAGGGATAAAGACTAAAGGAAGAGGACAAATCTTCGATAGTATTGATATTAGTAAACATTTTCCAGTCCGGGCTATATGCCCGGGCTTTTTTTTCGGGGACGACAAGGACTTTGGATCCTTTAAAAAAACGGTGGAGGCGGTATTCTTCCATCTTCAGCTGGGCCTCAATCATGGGCAGAGCGGCGTTGCCATAAAAGCTGTTGAGGGGCTCGAACATACCCTGATACAATGTGACAATGCCACCGCTATCCGGATGCTCCTTCAGCTGTCCCTTCAGATACCGGATATATGCAAGGCTGACGTAAGGCATATCGCAGCCGATGAAATAAGTATATCGGCTATCCGAGTGGCGGAGCCCTGCATGGATCCCTCCCAGGGGGCCGGCATTCAGGACCAGATCCTGTAGAAGTCGGTAAGGATATTTTTCATAAAGCATTGGAGTTCTGGTATTAATAAGCACATGAGGGAACTCAGATGATAATTGGTCAGCAATATGGACAGCGATAGGTTTTCCCCCGATGTGCAGCTCTTGCTTATCGAAGGGCATGCGGGTACTTTTACCTCCCGCAAGAATCACGGCGGTTCCAAATAGATTCATGTTTTTTCCTTTGTTGCTTCAACAGAAATCCAGCATTTTTCTTTCCTTCAGGTGGTTAAGCACTGGGAGAAGTCCCTGGCTGTTCCCCCGTTCCTTTAGATGGACCAGGTATATGGGATATTCCTTATGGAAATCCCGAATCCGAACCTCTTTGAACTGGCCGGAGACCAATTCCTTTTTCACCGAGGAATAGGGGAGGAAGGACAGGCCGAAGTTCCTGAATACGGCTGTTTTCACGGATTCGGTGGAATCCAGGGTAACGACAATATTGAGATTTTTGGAGAGTATTCCAGCAGTTTCCAGAAAGCTGTGAAGGGGTTCTCTTTCGTTGAATTTATCGTGAAGTTCTATAAGTTTGATGGAGGGCAGGTCTTGGGGCTCAATTTCATCAGGGATTTCATAGCCTGAAGGTGCCACAAGCACCAAAGGATCCGATCCGATTTTAAAGTAAGAAAGCTCATCATATTCTTTCTTTTGGTGAACATAGCCGATGTCACTGATCCCGTTGATTATATTTTTTTCTACTTCATTTACTGTGCTGAAGGTGAGGTCGAAATAGGTTTCTGAAAAATTTGGGTTTGCCTTTAGTGCAATGATCATGCAAGGCAAGGTGTAGGTGGCCAGGGTCAGATTGGCATCGATCCGGATGATCCAGCGGTCTTCGTGGACCTGGTTGAGTTCTTGAAAAGCCTGGTTATAGATTCTTAAGATGTTTCGGGCGTGACGATCAAGAATAATACCAGCTTCAGTGAGGCGAACCCCTCGATTAGTACGGGTCATCAGCTTTCGCCCGAAGGATTCTTCCAGTTTTTGAATATGCTGACTCAAAGCTGGCTGAGAAATAAATAACTGGCCCGCTACCTTGGAAATGCTCTTTTCATCGGCGATTTTCAAAAAATATTCCAGACTTTTCAAATCCATAAATTGATTACCTCCCAGTATAATTGTTCTTATTATAACACAAGGATGAGAGGAATTGGGAAAATGGGCAGGAGCTATTTCCAGGCTTCCAGGTATCGGGATTCTAATTGAATATAGCCACTGAGAAATTGCAGGACACCTTTAAAAAAGAGAGTTTCAGCATTATCCCCAGCTACCCGGCAGTACTGGTGCAACCAGGAACCCAGATGATCTTGCAGGAATCGGTGTTGTTGCTGAAGTAACGACCCGACTCGGGTGGGTTCATTCAATAGCTGATTGTTTTGAACTCTCATAAAATCCAGCTCAATGCAGAGAAAGTCCGGGGCATCCGGAGTGCCATCCGGAACAAATCCTGTTTCTGAGTACACCTTTTTCAGTTCGAGCAATATGGCATTCGAGGAAGATTTTGAGTACATGCTTTCATATGGTGGCTTATAAGCTTTTGAAAAAGGGGTTCTGAGAAGGGCGGTACGATCCACAGCCAGTTCGTCTATAATCAAAGAAGGGGATATTTCCTTAGACCGGGACAGATAGGTCAGGAGATCATCGATTCCCCGTGCCATGGATGGATCCTGGAGATTCCGGTAGCCCATAAGAAATTCATGGCATTCTGATGAATAGATATACTTGTAATAGGAAGAATCCGGCAGGGAAGCCAGGATGCCGACAAACCATTGATAGGATTGGCCACGGGCTTGGGCAATGGATACTGCCTCTTGGATATATTTGGACATGGAGACCTCCTCTTAACCTAAAAAATCATGGATGACAGGAATGATATACTCATGGAGAATAATCATCCCATAGAATACGAGAATACTGCAGCTGACGGCTCCTGCCAGGGAAGCCCATTCAACAAAAGACGGGCGGTAAGGTGGAGTCCTCTCAAACTTGCTGTAAGGATAAGGAATGATGGGTTTCCTTTGGTAGCCCACGATCATTTCATATTTTTCAAAGAATACGGCCACAAGCACCAGAAGGGCGATGGCATTTTGAAGCAGCGGCACCTCCATTAGCAGGATGCCCTCCCCCATAAGCAGGAGGAGAATTACAAAGCTCAAGGTAATTTGCCGGTAGTCCTTATATTCCTTTTGGCCAAGATTTCCGCTGATCAGGGCGCCGGCAGAAACGATAGACACAAGGAAAGTAAAAATCAGCAGCAGCCCCATAAATTGTGAATGGGATGGGTCGCCATAGGCAAACAGGCTAAGGAGAGCCCCGCCGCTCCAGAAGGAGTAAGCAAAGCCTTTAGCCCCGCCAAAAGGCTGGGAGTTAAAGCCGGCTTCCACCCGTGAGATGAAGAACAGGCTGTGTACCGCAAGGCTGAAAAGGGCAAAGAAGAGGGACCCCCCTGCCCAGATTCGGAGGAAAATCTCGGTTTTCACCAAATCCAGGGCGAAGACAAGGCATAGGACCGTTAGCATAAGCAATGATATAATATCCCAGGTCAGTGGTGAACGAAAATTCCGTATTCTGAAAATATTCAGTCCCCGGAAGGGGCGGCCAAGGTCAGCAAAAAGCAAAAGCTGGGAACCGATGAGAAGCCCCAGGGCAGCGAATACAGCTAGTCGGAAGACTTGGGCCGGGTAATCCGCTCCTAAGAGCAAAAAGGAGGAGACTATAATCAGGACCCCTGAAGCAAAGGAAGAGAGGCTGAAAAAACCTTGGATTCCGAGCCCCCATATATACTTGTCGTTGAGTCCGGTTTTAGAGAAGCCATAAAAGAGTTGATATGAAATGGTCAAACCGCCTGCGATGAATACCAGAACAGAAAAACCGGTGATGATCCAGTCAAAAAAATACATTAAGGTTACCTCCTAACCATTGATATAAAACACAGAAGGCTCTGTTCCCGGTTCTCCCCGAAAAGGAGCAGCCTGATGAAGGGCAATCAGACGGCTGACATCACTTTCCGGATTGTCCAGATCTCCGAAAATCCGGGCTTCGGATATGCAAGTGTGAACACAGGCCGGTGGCAATCCTTCCCGGACCCGGTCAATACAAAAGATACACTTGGCTACAGTTCCCCTTTCAAATTTTCGAAATTTCAGCTTTTCGTAAGGTGTGGCCTTTTGATTCTCGTAATAATTATTGATTTTCCAGATAAACTGGCGGGATTCATAGGGACAAGCAATGATACAGGCTCTGCAGCCGATGCATTTTTCCTTGTCGATCGTGACGATCCCGCCTTCGTTCTGATGAGTAGCAAAAGTGGGACAGACCTTAAGACATGGAGGGTTTTGACAGTGCATACAGGGCATCGGGAGGGATTTCATCTTTGCTGTGGGATATCGGCCCACCTCGTATTTCTTTGTCTTATTAAAATTGATGCCGGCGGGAGTGCCGTTCTGGCTTCGGCAAGCGATAGTGCAAGCATTACACCCCACACATTTTTTTAAATCGATGACCATTCCATATCTCATTGAGCGTTTCTCCTCTTTTCTATTTTCACCCGGGGTGACATTTCCTGACCTGCACTGACTGCATCTAAAGTATCTATGTCGATAGACAGAAGAGCGTTAAAGTCAGGGCCTTTCCTGTTGAGAGGGCTGCCACCCTTTGCACCGCCCCCATATCCACCGGATATACCGGCAGTATCGGGATGGAACAGTTCGGACACGCGGATAACGCCATAGATTTTGCCATAAAGGGATGAAACGGTTACTTTTTCCCCTTCCTTCAGGGATTTTTTGCGGGCTGTCTCCGGATTGAGGCAGATTACAGCTTCGTAAGGGTCCGCCTGATAAAGCTCTGCCAGCCAGGGGTTTCCCGTCACATTGCCAACGTCACTGGAGAAGTAAGGTGTTTTCCAGTTTATTGCTCGCAGATCATATTCCTTTGGTGCCTGGTCCTGAGAGCTGTTTACCCAATGGGGTACCGGTTTATACAGGTCAAAAATGAACTCTTCGTCTTCAATTCCCGGGAAGGGAATATCGTATTTCCGGAGATTGTTGCGAAGCCGATCTCCGGTATTTTTAAGGTGGTGGAAGTAAAATTCATGTTTAGTCTGGTTTCCCGGATAGTAATAGTAGAGATAGAAATTTTTTCTAGGCTGCCAATGAGCTTTGTAGCCCGTTTCGTTTAAGGAATCCAGACCGGTTCCATCTCCGAATTTCCAGCCCTTTATTTGAAGGTCAAATATTTCTTCCAGAGTATATCGCTTATGGATGTCCAGTACGTAAGGTGGATTCATGTTCAGTCCATGGTCCTTGATTATCCAGTCTTCCCCCCGATTGACCATGTCGTAGAGACCTCCCTCGCCCCGGAGAATGCCGATACGCTCTGCCAGTTCCATGAAAATATCATCCACATGCATTGTGTTGAAAAGCCTTGGCACCGGTTGCCGCATCTGAATCATCTGAAGTCCATTAACTTCGTCCGAGATGGATTGGTGCTGGGGGTAAAAGGGGGCAACTCGAAGCCTTTCGAGGAAGCTGTGTTCCGGTAAAAGAATATCAGCCAGCACGGCAGGTTCGTCCATGTGATAGGCTATTGAAACTGAAAAAGGGATTTTTTTCAAAGCTTCTACATATTTTTCTGGTTGTGCATTCATTCGGATGGGATTTCCGCCTACAGAGAACCATGCCTTTACTTCATAATCCAGATGATACTTTTTTGGTTCCAGGATAGCGTTGACCGCCAGATGGGGAGTGGTATGGCAATTGGGGAAGAACTCCACCAGGCCCACATGATCAGGGGGGAAGGTAAAGGGACGTTCCTCCGCCTCGTAGCCAGGGCGCATGGTGCCATCTTCCGTGGGTTCAATGGCCCGGGCACCCCTGTAGCCGGAGCCCAGGCAGCCTCCCGGCACTTCGATGGAGCCTACCAGCATATTAATGATTTTGCCGGTAAGATCCGCATAGGTTCCACCCCGGTGGTTGGTAACATTTCTTTCTGTATTTAGGGATACCGGGCGGAAGGGGAAGAAAAATCCGTCAATTTCTATGGTGCTCCCAATCTTTGCGGCAGAAACGAACTCCTTTGCAATCCGCCGGATGGTATCGGCAGGAATGGTTGTCAGTGTCTCTGCCCATTCAGGGGTATAGGAAACAAATCCTTGACGTACCAGATCGAAGCCGGTATTGCAGATTTCTCCATCTATCCGGCAGGCAGCGGATAGAGAAGGATGTGCTTCTTCCTGATCAAAAGGGAGAGGGGTCTTGGTGAACTCATCAAAAATCAACGGCTTGCCACTTCCGGGAGCTCTTTTATAGTTGCCATCCGGACCGATGAGAAAGGTGCAGTTCGTCCGGTTAATCAAAAATTCGGTGTCATAGGTCTGAATTTCATAGAGCATAGTATGGGCCATAGCCAGAAGAAAGGCAAAGTCCGTTCCGGGGCGGATGGGAATCCATTCTCCCTTGGAGGCCTCATAGGAACAGCGGGGATCGACGCATACCAGCTTCATTCCCCGTTCCAACGCTTTGGTCAGCTTACGGGTTCCGCCTGTGGTGGCAAAATTGGGGCCAAGGGATCTACCGAGGGTGATGTGGTATTCGCAGTGTTCCAGATCCACAATGGATACCGGGAAATTACCGTGAATCAGGCCGGTGGCATAATGAACGGTGCAAAGAGGGCCGTGGGATCCAATTTCATTGGGGGTTCCGAAGGCAAGCCGGAAGGGTATCCTGAGAATCGTATCTCTTTCTCCCCAGCCTTCACAGATGACAAGGCCACGAGGATCTTCCTCCCGAACCATTTTTAGTTCGTTTGCCGTGATATCCAGGGCTTCTTCCCAAGAAATCTCCTTCCATCGGGGATCCACATCAAGGCCCTTTTCCGGATTGGTCCGCATCAATGGGGTTTTTATCCGATATGGATTGTAGAGGCTCATAATAGCAGAGTTGCCCCGGGGACAAAGGGTCCCGTAGTTAGGAGGTACACCTGCTCGGCCTTCTACACCGGTTACCACGCCATCCTCCATATGGACCAGGGTAGCGCAGTCTCCTTGCATGCAGTGGCGGCAAAGACCAAACAAGGTTTTCTTTTCTCCTTGGAGGGATGGATCCGCCTCGGACCAGTTGTAGGGCGAAAGGGGCATACTTTCAAGACTCTCTTTTTTAGAGAGCATTTCAGTATATCGATGAATAATTGATGACATGATAAGGTGTTCCTTTCTATCAGCGAGAAATCCGGGATTTTCCTCAAGAATTTTTATTCAGCATTCCGGATCTAAAAACTGGGTGATCTGCTTCGAGAGAAAGCCAGTGGAATCCGGGGAAAATCGATAAATGAATTGATGGTGCAGGTATCGAAGGCTGAACCGGAAGCCACCCAAGGAAAAAATATGATGAAGATGAACCAAGTGCTTGGCACATAGCCCGGGAATTCCGGTGATCTGAATACCGGATAATTTGGCGGCCACATAATAGGAGCCTACTGAGATCAGGGTTCCGTGGTATTTGGGACGGAAGGGTAACAAGGGTTTTTCTTCTAATGTGGCGACGATGTTCCTGGCTGCCGCTTCTCCGGACTGGACTGCAGTTTCCACTACCTGGGGCAGAGATTTTCCCTGATAAAGTGCCGCCATTGCATCTCCCGCTGAAAAGACCCGAGGATGACTCTTGGACTGAAGGTGCTCATCAACCTGGATGCGGAACCGGGGGTCCTTTTGGATAGGCTGACCTTTGAGGAAGGGGTTACCCTGTATCCCTGCAGTCCAGATTAACGTGCCGTTGAGCAGGGTGTCGTTGCTTAGCCGGACTCGAGTACCCTCCACGTCCTTGATTCCGCAGCCGGTCATTAGTGAAATTCCTGATTTTTTTAAGTAATTGAGGCATTTAACCCGGAGTTTGGAGTCCAAGGTCTGAAGAATATCCTGGGAAGCTTCAACTAAAATCAGTCGAACCTCTTCCTGTGGAACAGAATATTGACGGCAGAGCCTCTTTTTCCATTCGGCCAATTCTCCGGCCATCTCCACTCCTGTGAAGCCTCCTCCTGCTATAATAAAGGTGAGCTTTTCACGGAGCTGATCTCTAGTCAACTTATTATGGGAAGCATGATAAAAGCAGTTTTCAATATGGTCTCGGAGCAATACTGCATCCTTGTAGGACCATAAAGTGAAACCGTGGCTGGCAACCCCCTGAATCCCAAAAAAAGCAGGCTTGCTGCCGGTAGCCAGAATCAAAAAATCATACGGGTACTGGCAATCCTCTGAGTATAGGACCTGTCTGTCAAAATCAATTCTCTTAATTTCATCGGTGACGACCGATAAAGGATCCCCGTGAAAAATATCCGCCAGCGGGATGCGGAGAGCATCGGGATCGATCCGACCACCGGCTACCTCGTGAAGTTCTGTCATCAGGGTATGATAGGGATTTTTATCGATCAACTGGATATCAATTCCTGGATTAAGGCCAAACTTAGCCCCAAAGACTTTTGCAGCCCGGATGCCGGCGTAGCCTCCGCCTACTATTATAATTTTAGTTTTCATGGATACCTCCTGTTGGGCAGCGGTGATGCACTCAATTAATCTTAATATCAGGAAGGTATTAGGGTCAACCCTCCCCATTATAGGAAGATTCTATGTGCATAAGGGAAACCTATGGCAAAGCTGATGCAAAAACAAAAAAGTGCCTTGACAAATACCTCTAGTTAGAGTATATTATAACTAGTTAGAGATAATAAGGCAATAATTCGAAAAGGAGGTGCCCGTATGGGGGAATCGGAACTTAAGGTTTTTATCGGACTCAGCCGCACCCTGAACCACATCAATCGTGTCACAGGGAAAATCCACCATCACTATGGATTGACCACTCCCCAATTCGGTGTATTGGAGGCCCTGTATCACAAGGGAGACCTGACCATCGGAGAAGTACAGGAGAAAATCCTCAGCACCAGCGGAACCATTCCTGTCATCGTCCGCAACCTGGAAAAGGAAGGGCTTCTGGTCCGAAAGCAGGATGAAGCGGATCGAAGAAGGTTTTATCTTCATATCACTGAAAAAGGGCGGGCACTCATGGACCAGGTTTATCCGGAAAATGAGGGGGCTATCCGGGAGATGCTGGGCATCTTCACCGATGTGGAACAGGAAAACCTGATTCAGTGTTTTAAAAAATTTGGAGGAGCGCAAAATGAAGAGAAGTATTAAACAGAAAGTTACGGGATCTCCGGCGGTAGACGGAGCCGGGGTTCACTTGGTCAGAGTACTGGGTCATGGCACTGTCGATGCTTATGATCCCATCCTGATGCTGGACTCCTTTGACAGTACGGATCCCAGCCAATACATCGCCGGTTTCCCAATGCATCCTCATCGGGGCATTGAAACCATAAGCCTGATTGTCAAAGGAAAGATGATGCACCGGGACAGCCTGGGAAATCAGGACACCATATCCGACGGTGAGGTTCAGTGGATGACAGCAGGATCCGGCATTCTGCACGAGGAAAAGCTTCCGGCTTCCGAACGGATGCTGGGGGTACAGCTTTGGCTCAACATGCCCCAGAAGTCCAAAATGGCCCCTCCTGGTTATCACAGCATTAAAAAAGGTCAGATTCCCGAGGTACCTGTTGATGGTGGAACGGTCCGAATCATCAGCGGGAGCTACGAAGGGGTGAAGGGATTTCAGGGAAACCATCTGCCCTTGGACTATTATCACATCAAGTTAGAGGCGGGCCGAAGCATAGTATTGGATACGGAAATAAATAAATCGGTTATGGTATTTTTGCTGTCGGGGGATGCCCGGGTAGCTGGGGAGACGGTTCGTGAAAAGACCGCTGTCAAACTGAGTGAAGGCAATTCCCTGGAGCTGGAAGCCCTGGAAGAACCCATCGATATTTTATTCCTCAGTACGGACAGGCTGGGAGAACTGGTTTCCGGGGGCGGACCTATTGTGATGAATACTCGGGAAGAGCTGGATCTGGCCTTCCGGGAGCTACGGAATGGAACATTTATCAAAGAGCAGATGAAATATGACTAAAAGTCAATTAGGATATAATCAGTAAAATAAGAAGCAAAAGGAGAGAAAGTCATGAGAATTTTAGACGCATTAGAAAAAAGAAGAACCCATTATGATATCAATAAGGACCTGCCGGTAGCCGAAGAAAAAGTACGGGAACTGGTAGAAAGGGCAACCGAACTGGTACCGGATGCCTTCAATATGAAGAGCTCCCGGGTGGTAGTGGTCACCGGTGAGGAGCAAGACCGGCTGTGGGACAGCATTTACAATGTGTTCGAAGGAAAAGTACCCAGAGAGAAAATCGATGGATTCAAGGCTGGTTACGGAACCATTCTGTACTTTTACGATCAGGATATCGTCCACCACATGCAGGATCAGTTCCCCTCCTATGCAACTAAATTTCCGGAATGGGCTTCCCAAGCCTCCGCCATGCTGCAGATTTCCGTCTGGAGCGGCCTGAAGGAGCTGGGAGTGGGAGCTTCCTTGCAGCACTACAATCCGGTAATCGATGAAGCTGTTCGCAAACTTCTTCACCTGCCGGGGAATTATGTCCTCAATGCTCAGATGCCTTTTGGGGGAATTAACTCCCATCCGGAAGACAAGCCCAAGGAGGATATTTCCAAGCGGGTCAGCTTCCTAAAATAAAACGGATGAGTGAATCCATAAATAACAAAAGGCCAGACAGCAATGTCCGGCCTTTTTCTGTGAAGTTCCGGATGACCATCTGAGAAATAAGAGGTATAATGTTACCATAGGAAACCATAAACACCATAATTGAGATAGGATAACTGGGAGGACAAAGCCATGAAATGGAAAGGTAGGGCCCGGAGCTCCAATGTGGAGGATCGAAGAGGCAGCGGTGGTTTTGGCTTGGGAGGCAAAGGTGCCCTGGGAGGAGGATTGGGAATCCTCGTTCTCATCGTCTATCTGCTCTTTGGTGGAGGAGATTTGGGCCAGATCCTGAATCAAGCCCAGATGATGAATCCGGGAGACGGAGGCTCTTATGAGCAGACCGCAGAGGAAGAAGAACTGGCGGAATTTGTTTCCGTCGTCCTTGCTGATACCGAATATGTTTGGCAGGATATATTTGCTGATCTGAACCGGGACTACGAAGAACCAGTGCTGGTCCTTTATTCCGGATATGTTCAGTCGGCCTGCGGCAATGCGGGATCCTCCACGGGACCCTTTTACTGCCCCGGGGACAACAAAGTATATATCGACCTCAGCTTTTACGAACAGCTCCAGACCTTTTTCAATGCCCCCGGCGACTTTGCCATGGCCTATGTGATTGCCCATGAGGTGGGCCATCACGTTCAGAATCAACTGGGCATCATGGACGAATACAGCGATTTGAGAGGGCAGATGAGTCAAACCGAATTTAATCAGCTGACGGTCCGGCTGGAGCTCCAGGCCGACTATTTGGCCGGGGTCTGGGCCCACTATGCAGAAAATATGGACCTGCTGGATGAGGGGGACATACAGGAAGCTCTCAACGCTGCCAGTGCTGTAGGGGACGACCGGATTCAGAAGCAGACCCAGGGTTATGTGGTGCCGGACAGTTTTACTCATGGAACATCGGAGCAACGGATGGACTGGTTCATGAAGGGCTATCAGGAAGGGGACCTGGATCAGTGGGACACCTTTAACCTAAGTGAAAATGAACTATAAGCGAGAGGTATGGGAAATATATGAATAAAAATCAGAATCTGAATGACATCAATGATAAAAATGGTGGAGATAATAAAAACAGAGGTCGCTGGTTGCTGGTACTGTTCAGCATTGGAGTCGTGCTGGCCATACTGGCACTGGAGCTATTAGGAAAATAGAAAGCAACAGAAAGAGATTAATGAATACATTACAAACAGATTTTTATAACCGGGATGCCTTGATCGTAGCCAAAGAACTGCTGGGAAAGACGCTGGTTCATGAAACGAACGGGAAGCGTCTGACTGCCCGAATCGTGGAAACGGAAGCCTACATGGGCATCATCGACAAAGCCGCCCATTCTTATGGTGGTAAAAGGACCCCCCGGGTGGAAGTCATGTACGGTGCTCCTGGCCACGCCTACATCTATTTGATTTATGGGCTTCACCATTGCCTTAACGTCGTGACAGGAGCGGACGGGGACCCGCAGGCGGTACTGATTCGTGCCCTGGAACCTCTGGAAGGGCTGGAAGAAATGGCACTTCACCGTTTTAAAAAGCCCTTGGATCAGTTGTCTAAAAGTCAGCGGAAAAATCTGGCCAACGGTCCCGGAAAGCTATGCCATGCACTGGCCATCAACCGAAGCCTGAACGGAGAGGATCTTCGAGGAAAGCATTTGTTTATAGAGGAGCCTGACGTGCCGATAGGGGGGCAGAGTTATGATTCTTTTCAGATCCATGAAACAACTCGCATCGGCATTGATTATGCCGAGGAAGCACGGGATTACCTTTGGCGATTTTACATCAAAGGGAACCCATACATTTCAGCACAATAGCAGCAACAAGGATATGGAGAAGCAGAGCAGTGATGGATTTAAAAAATAGCATGGAAATGAACGAAATGAAGGAAGCAATCAGAAACGAAATAATTGAATTTGTCAAGAAATATGAAGAAAAGCCCGGCATCAATACCAAATGGGGGACTCCTCTGGTGGGATTCGGGGATGCCCGCCACCCCTTCATCCTTTCTCTGAAGGAAGTCATCTCCTCTTCTCATCAGTTGCCCAGCGAGGTTCTACCAGATGCTTCCATCGTCATCGCCTATTACGTGCCCTTTACCAGGGAACTGGCAAAAGTCAATGCCGAATACGGGCGGATGGCTGCTCCTTTGTGGGCTGAAAGCTATGAAGAGACCAATGCTATGTTTGGTATACTGAATCAGCACCTGATCGGCTTTCTGGAAGGATTGGGTTTTAAAGGAGCCGTTTCAAAGGAGGCTTCCACCTTTAACCAGGAAAAACTGATCAGCAACTGGTCCCAGCGCCACTTTGGCTATGCAGCTGGTCTGGGGACCTTCGGAATCAACAACATGCTGATTACCAAAAGCGGATGCTGCGGCCGATATTCTACGGTTGTGACGAACCTGCCCATGGAGCCGGATCAGCCTATGGAGGAAGAACTTTGCCTTTACAAGAAAAACGGTAGCTGCGGGATTTGTGTTCGCAACTGCCCGACAGGGGCTTTGACTATTTCAGATTTTAATCGATACACTTGTTATGAATTGTGCCAGGAGAATGCTGCTATTTACACCAATTTCGGCAGCTCCTATCGGGAGGAAGCCGGTGATGCTGCCAACAGCGTCGGCAGCGATGTCTGTGGCAAGTGCGTGACCGGTTCACCCTGCGCTTTCTGGAAATGGAGATGATACAATGAAACAATGGTATGAAGAACTCTTTGACAATTACGGGAATCAATACGATAAGGAGATATTTGTTCAGGGAACCCTGGGGGAATGCGACTTTATTGAAAAGGAACTGAACCACGACCGATCGAAGAAAATCTTGGATATCGGTTGCGGGACCGGGCGCCATGCTATCGAACTGACCAAACGGGGATACCAGGTGACTGGTATTGACTTATCAGAAGGGCAGCTGAAAAGGGCCAGGGAAAAGGCGGAAAAGGAAGGTCTTTCGATCCCTTTTTTGCGGCAGGATGCCAGAAACCTTCCCTTCAAAAAGGAATTTGATGTGGTTATCATGCTCTGTGAAGGCGGATTTCCTTTGATGGAAACCGACGAAATGAATTTTGAGATTCTGAAAAATGCTTCCGAAGCATTGGAGGATCATGGCAAGTTCATCTTTACAACCCTCAACGGTCTGTTTCCTCTTTTTCATTCCATCAATGAATTTCATGACAGGGAGGAAGATGAAGGGGCCAGATACTTGAGCGAAACCTTTGACCTGATGACCATGCGGGATCGGAATGTGACGACCTTCACCGATGATGACGGAAGAGAACTGGAGCTGCAGTGCAATGAGCGGTATTATTTGCCCAGTGAAATCACGTGGCTCCTGAAATCATTAGGATTTAAAACCATCGACATTTTCGGCGCTGCCTTGGGGGCTTATTCCCGGAAAGATACCCTTAAAACAGAGGATTATGAGATGCTGGTGATTGCTCAGCGTTAAACTAAATCCAGTATTATCGAGATCGGATAACTTTATCCGGTCTTTTTTTATGCAAAAAAAGACTCAGGAGATTTTTCTACATAAAATCTACATAACAAATCCCTATGATGATACTAAAGTTACAAAAACATCAAATCAGAGGCGGTGGAGTAATAGATGAAAGAAGAAAAAATCAAAACCTATACCCTGAAAATCAGAGGGATGACCTGTGTCAGCTGTGAGAACAGAATTGAACGGGGATTAAAAACCATTGATGGAGTGATCAGCGCTAAGGCCGATTTTGGAACAGGCAGTTTGAAAATCACGACGGATAACGGAACATTCCCGGTGAAAAAAATTGAAAAGAGGTTGATGGAGTTAGGTTATGAAGTAAACCATGCTGCAAACAGCCCTGCTCAGGAGTCCTTTGCGGTGAGAGGTGCAGGGGTCATTATCATGATCCTGGCTGTATTTATGTTTTTCAACCATATTGGTGGAATTACCATCTTTAAGTCCTTCCCGGAAGCGGAAGCCGGGATGGGGTTTGGATTACTGTTTCTCATCGGCTTGCTTACTTCTGTCCATTGCGTTGCCATGTGCGGTGGCATCAATCTCTCCCAGTGTGCTTCCTATCAGAAGTTGGAGACTCCGGGCAAAGGAAGGTTTGCCAGTCTGATGCCCAGCCTCCAGTATAATGGAGGCAGAGTGTTATCCTATACGGTGATTGGTGGTATCGTGGGAGCCGCCGGCTCAGTAATCAGCTTTTCCGGAGGGTTAAAGGGGATCGTCGTCATAGTTGCCGGAATTTTCATGATTATCATGGGCCTCAATATGCTGAACATTTTTCCGGAGCTGCGAAGATTCAATCCGAGAATGCCCAGAAGCCTGGCGGGTAAGATCCATGAAAAGAAGAAGGGAAAAAGACCTTTTTATGTGGGCCTTCTTAATGGGCTGATGCCCTGTGGACCCCTTCAGGCTATGCAGCTATACGCTCTCTCCACCGGTGATCCTGTGGAAGGAGCCTTGTCCATGTTCCTCTTCAGTCTGGGCACGGTGCCACTGATGTTCGGACTGGGTGCCATCAGTACCCTGCTGACCAATACCTTCCAGAAGAAGATGATCANNGTGAGTGCCGGGTTAGTGGTAATTCTTGGGATTCTCATGCTGAGCAACGGGTTTGCCCTGGCAGGAATCGCTGCTCCAGGAATCCCCAATGGCTCATCGGGGCAAGGATCCACTTCTCAAATTGCGACGGCTGTTTTGGAGGATGGAGTCCAGGTGGTCAATACAAACCTTTCATCCCGAGGCTATGAACCAATCCAGGTACAGGCCGGAATACCGGTAAAATGGAATATGGTGGCGGAGTCCAGCGACATAAACGGATGCAACAACGTCCTGATCATACCAGAATACGGAATCGAAAAACAGCTGCAGCCTGGGGATAATATCATCGAGTTTACCCCGGAAGAAGAGGGAACAATTCCCTTTAGTTGCTGGATGGGTATGATCAGAAGTCAGATAATAGTAGGTGATTAAAATGATAAAAAAAGTAACATTAAGCATAACTGGCATGACCTGTGCAGCCTGTGCAGCAAGAATAGAAAAAGTTGTTGGCAAGATGGAAGGGGTAGACCGAATCTCGGTTAATCTGGCTACGGAGAAAGCTTCCGTTGAGTATGACCCTGTGATTACAGACTTGGCCGCTATTTCAGACAAAATCGAGAAAGCAGGATATGGGGCAAAGACTTTCGAAAAAAATAATCTTGTGGATGAGGATAAACTGAAAAAGGAAAAGGAAAGCAGGACTTTATGGAGAAAGTTCACAATTTCCACGATCTTCGCAATCCCTCTTTTGTACATAGCAATGGGACCCATGATTTGGTGGCTTCCCTTTCCGATTCCTGTATCTCTGGAACCGATGCAGTATCCCCTGAATTATGCCCTGGTCCAGATCTTGCTTACTATTCCAATCGTCATCGCCGGATATCAGTTTTATACCGTTGGATTTAAAGCCATTCTAAACCGAAGCCCAAACATGGACTCGCTAATTGCTATGGGCACTACGGCAGCCCTCTTGTATAGCGGATATTCCGTTTACCAAATCTCAAAAGGAGATTTCATGGCGGTGGACAGCCTCTATTTTGAGACGGCAGGAGTGATCATCACACTTATATTGTTAGGGAAATCCTTAGAAGCCCTTTCTAAGGGGCGGACCTCAGAAGCCATTAAAAAGCTCATGGGCCTTGCTCCTAAAACAGCCATTCTGATTCGGGATGGAATAGAAGTGGAAGTGGCCATCGATGAAGTGGAAATCGGGAACATCATTCTGGTAAAGCCAGGGCAGAAAATACCCGTGGATGGAGTAGTCGTAGAAGGAAGCACCTCTATCGATGAGTCTATGCTGACCGGGGAAAGCATTCCAATTGCCAAGACTGCAGGAGATTCGGTGTATGCCGCCAGCATCAATAAAAATGGATTGATTCAGTTTAAAGCGACCAAAGTGGGAGGGGAAACGGCCCTTGCCCAAATCATCAAATTGGTTGAAGAAGCACAGGGATCCAAGGCTCCGATTGCAAAAATGGCGGATATTGTTTCTGGTTATTTTGTCCCTATCGTATTCGTTATCGCTCTCCTTGCTTCCCTGGCCTGGTTTGTCAGCGGAGAATCCCTGGTGTTTTCCCTCACCATCTTCATCGCTATCCTGGTCATTGCCTGTCCTTGTGCTCTGGGGCTGGCTACACCAACAGCCATTATGGTGGGGACCGGGAAAGGTGCAGAGTACGGCATCTTGATAAAAAGCGGGGAAGCCCTGGAGACCAGTCATAAAATTGATACCGTCGTATTGGATAAAACGGGGACCATTACGGAGGGAAAACCAAAAGTAACGGATATAATCACCATGGAGGGGATCAATTCCAGTCGGTTGCTCCAGATCGCTGCTTCCGGAGAAAAAGGATCGGAGCATCCCTTGGCCGATGCTATTGTAAAGGCAGCCGAGGCGGATCAGCTGGAGATGCTGAAAACAGAAGGTTTCGAAGCTATTCCCGGCCATGGGATCCGGGTAGAAATTGACGGGATGTCCGTACTATTGGGGAATCGGAAGCTGATGGAGGATCAAGGAGTGGAGCTGAATTCCATGGAGCACCATTCCGATCGCTTGGCTGGTGAAGGGAAAACTCCAATGTACATCGCCATGAATCGGCAAATGGCAGGCATCATCGCAGTAGCTGACGTGGTTAAGGGCAGTAGCTTGAAAGCCATTGAAAAGATGAAGGCCATGGGTCTGGAAGTAGCCATGATTACCGGAGACAATCGGAGGACAGCGGAAGCCATAGCAAAACAGGTGGGTATCGGACTGGTGCTGGCGGAAGTCTTGCCCCAGGACAAATCCAGCGAAGTGAAACGCCTTCAGACAGAAGGGAAAAAGGTGGCCATGGTGGGAGACGGCATCAATGATGCTCCTGCTCTTGCCCAGGCCGATGTGGGGATCGCCATTGGGTCCGGTACGGACGTGGCCATGGAATCAGCGGAAATTGTTTTGATGCGCAGCGATTTGATGGACGTTCCGGCAGCGATACAGCTTAGTAAAAGCACCATTCGGAATATCAAGCAAAACCTGTTCTGGGCCTTTGCTTACAACGTGATCGGCATCCCTATAGCAGCGGGATTGCTGCATCTCTTTGGCGGTCCCTTGCTGAACCCCATCTTTGCTGCAGCGGCCATGTCGCTGAGTTCCGTGTCTGTTTTGACCAATGCATTAAGACTCAAAAAATTTAAGCCCTTTCAATAAAAGTGAAGCACAGATGTAAACAATTTGCTGATGATAACATAATAGGAGTCTCAAAATGAAAAAAATATTATTGATGTTAGTCCTTTCGCTGGTCCTGATTCTTTCCCTGGCTGCCTGTGGCGGAACGGACGTGGTAGGAGAAACTTCCGCCGATTCCTTTGGAAAGTTGCTGGAGGCTATGCCGGAACAGATAGAAGCGGATGAGAATGGCCAGGGATGGGTGCTGAATGCTCCCGATGGCAGTGCCAGCTTTTTCTGGGGTAAGAATTATAGCGGTGAAGGAAGCTATGATGTCTTTATAGAAACAGATATCCAGCCTTTTTTAGAGGCGGGGCTGAAGGGTGAAATGCTTCCTCCGGGAATAGTTTCAGAAGATAAGATTATAGTGGGGATTGATCTGGGAGATGATAAATTATGGAAGGATAAGGAGACGGATCCGCTGGATTCTTATCGTCAGATACTGGAATCGAATCGGGATGCCATTCAGTATCATGGAGAACTGGATCATTACGGAATAAATATTGGCAGCGGGAATGTGTTTGAATGGGCCAAGGATATGGGTACAAACGATAAGGATATGGTTTTCGTCCTGGATCCGGAGATTTTTATCGAAGCTGGAGTAGATCCGGGGAAGGTTGACGGATGGGTATTCGGTAAAGTCAAAGTGGATGGAGAAGACGGAAAGCCGGTTGAAGTGGAAAAGTTCCTGAAACCATTTGACATTTTATAAGGGAAAAATTGAAGGGTAGGCTGGGATGAAGCAGGAGCATAAAAAAGTACTGGTAGTTGAGGATGAGCCCAAAATTCTTGAGGTGATAAAGTCCTTTTTGGAAAGCAAGGGTTACGTCGTGTTGGCGGCTGAAAATGGCAGTAAAGCTCTGAGCTTTTTTGAAAAAGAAAATATCTCACTGGCAATATTAGATTTGATGCTTCCGGATATTTCCGGTGAAGAACTTTGTGTTGCCCTGCGAAAAAAATCCCGGGTTCCCATCATCATGGTGACGGCCAAGGTTGAAGAAGAGAGCATGCTGCGGGGACTGTCACTGGGAGCCGATGATTACATAAAAAAACCCTTCAGCCTGAAGGAGCTTGCGGCCAGGATCGATGCAGTGATGAGGAGGTCCTCAGCGGACCTGTCTCCCTTATATACAAAAATGATTTTTCGGGAGGGGGACCTGGAGGCGGATTTTCAAAACCATATTTTCAAGAAAAGAGGCCGGGAAATCAGCCTGACTCCTAATGAATACCGAATATTAGCGACCCTGATAAAGTTTCCCAATAAAGTGTTTACCAGAGAAGAATTGATTATGACAGCCCTCGGAGATGATTTCGAGGGCTATGACCGTGTGGTGGATTCCCACATCAAGAACATTCGTCAAAAGATTGAAGATGATTCGAAAAATCCGGACTATGTTCTGACCGTCCGGGGAATCGGGTACAAATTCGGGGGGAGATAGATGAAATACAGCATTCGGACAAAATTGTCCTTGTCAATCGCCTTAGTGGTGCTCCTGACGGTGGTGCTGATCAGCATATTAGCCAATGTGCTGATTGGGAATCAGTTTAAGGGTTACATCACAATTCAGCAGCATCAGTACACCCAGGAAATAGTAAGCCGAATCAGTCTTCAGTATGATGCAAAATCCGACTCCTGGAATGAGGAAAGCGTTCATTCCATCGGCATGGAGGCTCTGGAGGCAGGGTATATCCTGAAGGTATATGATCGAAACAGTAAAATTGTTTGGGACGCGGAGGATTGTGATACAGCCCTGTGTACAGAGATCATGACGGCTATTACCCATAGAATGGAAAGCCAGTACCCCAATCTCAGCGGTGAATTTACTGCGGAACAATATCCGGCGGTTCAAAATGGTGAGATTATCGGGATAGTGGAAATCAACCACTTTGGCCCTTTTTTCTTGAGCGAAGAAGATTCCAGGTTTTTAAGCTCCCTGAATAAGATTCTGGCAGGAATCGGGATATTAGCACTGGCAGTTTCTGTGTTGGTGGGAGTATTGTTGGCTAAGCGCCTCGCAGAGCCCATCCAAAGAACGGTGGGAGCAACAAAAAAGATATCCGACGGAGATTTTGGGGTAAGAATGAAAGAGGATTCCAGTACAAGGGAAATCGGAGCTCTTATCCAATCCATCAACCAACTGGCGGCCACTTTGGAGCAACAGGAAAGTTTAAGAAAACAGCTGACCGCTGATGTGGCTCATGAACTAAGGACACCCCTTACCACGGTTCTGACCCATGTGGAGGCTCTTATTGAAGGAATATGGGAGCCGACCACGGAAAGGCTTCAAAGCTGTTATGATGAAGTGGCCAGAATCAGTAAGCTGGTAGCAGATTTGGAAAATCTGGCGAAGGTGGAAGAAGGTAATGCCAGGTTGGATAAATCCTCTGTCGACCTTTTGGATCTGGCTAATAAAATGATTGGAAATTTTGAAATAGAAATGGGGAATAAGAATATCCGCTATTCTGTTGTGGGGAATTGTAGTCCAGTATTAGCTGATAAGGATCGGATCAGCCAAGTGATGATGAATCTGATTTCCAATGCAGTAAAATATACTCCGGAGGGGGGAGCAATACGACTTCTTCTGGCCGATGAAGAAAATAAAGTCACCTTCAGCGTGGAAGACAATGGCCCGGGTATACTACCGGAAGACATTCCCTTTATTTTCGAACGGTTCTATCGGGGTGACAAGTCTCGAAACCGGATGACCGGAGGTTCGGGAATCGGGCTCGCAATCGTGCAATCTATCANNTATCATCAATGCCCACGGCGGTACCGTAAGTGTTGAAAGCGAACCGAACCAGGGCAGCCGTTTTACGGTTGTGCTTCCACTGGAATAAAAGCTACACCTTGGATTATGCAAAAGAGGAAAAGAAATGAAAGCTTTTTTAAAACTAGTTGAAATTCAGACCAAGCTGGCCAGTCAGCTGCCCTTGCTGCTGGGGACCGGATACGTACTCTATGCCTATGAAACCTTTTCCATCAGGAATTTCGTTTTCATGTTTCTGTCCTTGCTGACCTTTGATATGGCCACCACCGCCATCAACAATTATATGGATTTCAAAAAATCCATCAAGACCACAGGATATGGTTATGAAGAGCACAATGCAATAGTACGTTTTTCTATGAAGGAATCAGCCGTTCGGGGAATCATCGCTCTGCTTCTTTTGTCAGCGGTGGTTTTTGGAATACTCCTTTTCCTCAATACCTCCATCATCGTTTTATTGCTGGGCGTTTTTTCCTTTGCCATCGGGGTGGTCTATTCTTTCGGGCCAGTTCCCATCTCCAGAACCCCCTTCGGAGAGATTTTTTCCGGTGGGGTCATGGGCTTCGTCATCCCCTTTCTGGCTGTCTACATCCACCTGGTGGATTCGGACCTGATCCGGCTGTTTATGGAGAAAGGTCAGCTGATTTTCAGCTTTGATATTCTATTTGTAATCCAGATAGCCCTGCTGACGGTCACCCCCATCCTGTGTATTGCCAACATCATGCTGGCCAACAACATCTGTGATATGGAGGAAGACATCGTTAACAGGCGATATACGCTGCCCCTTTATATTGGTAAGGCCAAGGCCCTGAAGCTTTTCAAATGGCTTTATATCCTGGCTTATGGAAGCATCCTGATTCTGCTGATCATGAGGGTATTGCCCCTGGTTTCGGTACTGGCTCTGGTTACGATCCTGCCGGTGTGGAAAAATATTCAGCGGTTTATGCAGGAGCAGCAAAAAAAGGCTACCTTTGCCCTGTCGGTAAAGAATCTAATGCTGTTGACGGGAAGCCTGGCCATTACATTGTTCCTGGGCGTGGTAATCAACTTAATCATTTAATAACGAATATTTAAAATGGAATAAGAGCCGGAAGGGCCCCTTAATTCCATTTTTTTTATAAAATTTAAAATATTTTTTTTCTGGATGAATGGATAAGGCAAGTTGAATCGTATTTATAGTACAAGGAGGTGAAGGAAGTTGGTTCAGCCGTATGCAACGGAGGAGGAAATCTCAGCCGTAATCGATCAGTACGGAAAGTTGGTCCGCCGGATATGCTTCCTGTACCTCAAAAACCCCCAGGATGTGGAGGATGTCTTTCAAGAGGTTTTCATAAAGGTTTTTTTGACGAATCAGACCTTTCAGAATGAGCAGCACCGAAAAGCCTGGTTATGCCGGGTGACCTACAATAAGTGCAAAGACTTTAAAAGAAGTTTCTGGAACCGCAGAGTTCAAACTTATGAAGAAGTTGAGATTCCCTACGAAAGTCAGGAAGAAAGAAATATACTGGAAGACGTTATGGCTTTGCCGGCAAAATATAAATGGGTAATCTATCTCCACTTTTATGAAGGATACACGATTCCGGAGATCGGGGATATAACCCGGCAAAATACCAGTACGGTATATTCACAGCTCAGGCGTGCCAAGGAAAAACTGAGAAAGGAAATGGGTGGCTAAGGAGAAATGGACAAGTTCATCAATTATATGGATCGAATCGAGGCAGAGGAAGACCTGAAACAAAGAACAAAGACTGCCGTTCTGGCAGCCATTGAAAATAAGAATAAAAGGGTTCTTCCGATGAAGAGACCGACAGCTGCCCTGGTATCCATTGCGGCTACGATCATGCTGTTCCTGGGTGGAATCGGATTCTATTTCACGCCGGTGTACGGAATCGGATTGGAGATCAATCCCAGCATTCAACTAGGTGTTAACAGCTTAGGCCGGGTAGTAAGGGCAGAAGGAATCAATGAAGAGGGGCGCAATCTTGTGGAATCTCAGAATTTGTTCCATATGCCGGTGGAACTGGCAATCCGGGAACTGGTGGAAGAGGCCGGCAACCAAGGGTTTATTGCATCAGACGGATCAACGGTTATCTCGGTCAACGCTTTAAAAGGCCAGCAGGAAAAACTCCAGATCATACGGAACCGTGCCGCCGCTGAAGCGGTATCCTGCCTGCAGGAAAACCAGTGGGATGCTGTTGTGGCTGGGAATGGGGAATTCGCTCCAGTCCGAATCCAGGATCATCAAAGAACGATGCTGGTGAAGGTTACCGGAACTGGGCTGGAAGGTCTTACCGATAGCGGATTAAACAATCAGCAAAGAATGGAGAAGGAAAATCCGCACCAGTCTCCAGCTCCAGCGGGTAATAGCCAAATTCCGTCTCAGCAGCAATACCAAAAACAGGAGCAAAAGAGCGATGATGATTCGGGAACTGCTTTGAAACCGGAAGATGGTCAAGCCCAAAAGGGGGAGCTTGGTCAGAATTCCAGTGCAGAAGACCAGAGCGGAGCTTCTAACCCGGATAGCGGAAATGGCAGCGATGGAAGCGGCGGTTCCGGTAAAGGAAATTAACGGATGATGTATAAAAACAGTCAAATGGTTAATGGAGGTGTTTAGAAATGAAAAAGAGAATTTTAACGATGCTGATAGCAGCATTAATGGTACTGACCATTCCAGGATTCGTTTTCGCCCAAAGCGACACGCCAATTCAGGATCAGCAGCAGATCCAGCAAAGGGACAGGGACCAAACGAACATTAATCCACTGGATCAGGAGCAGGCAAGACTTCAGTTGCGAGACCGGCTTCATGTTACAGAAGGAGCAATCCTTCTGAGGCAGGAACGGATGAGGCAGCAGGAACAGTCCAGGCTCTTGTTCCCGGACATGGAACAGCACTGGGCCAGAGAACAAGTGCAATCTGCCAGTCAGTGGGGACTGGTTCAAGGGTACCCGGATGGAAGATTTGGACCCAACGGTAGCATAACCGGTCCTGAGGGTGTGGCTATGATGACCAGGCTGATGAACTGCCTGGAAGGAATCGATGCAGGCACCATCACCCCGGGTGCCATTGATTGGGAAGGGATGCCGGAGTGGGCAAAGGCCCAGCTTCAGGAAAGAAATGCTCTTCGGATCATGACCCAGACGTCCTATTACGACGAAGCTCAGCTGAATCGGCATCAGTTTGCCCTTATGCTTGCCAGAGCACTTGGAATCCAAGGGACTGATGTGCCGGCGGGAACAGTTGTGTTTCTGGACCAGGATGCTATCCCGGCTGAAGACCTTGGAACCATCCACGCCTTAAGAACCATGGGCGTGATTATGGGTAACAACGGGAACTTTTATCCGGAACAAAAGGTGACCAGAGCAGAAGCAGCAGCCATGCTGGTACGGATTGCGGACATTCTGGACTGAAGTTAAGCAAATCGAAGATGAAAGAAAGGAAGGACCCCGCTCACTAGGCGGGGTTTTTCTGTGCAGGAGAAGCAGCAGATGAAATCACAATAAAAAAGTAGTATAATAATTTCATAGATTGCTTGAAAGCTAATTTCAATGATTAAGCTTATAGATAGGAGAAATGCCATGGATGATATGCGGCAAGAAGCGAAAAGAATTGAAGATTACATGATTCAATTCCGAAGGGATCTGCACGAAAATCCTGAACTCAGCGGTAAGGAATACCGGACCCAGGGAAAAATCATGGAGCAGATGGATCTGCTGGGGATTCCTTATGAGAAGGCTGGAAACACCTCGTTGATCGCCCGGCTGAAGGGCAGCAAACCGGGTCGTACCATTGCCCTTCGGGCTGATATGGACGCCTTGCCTATTGTGGAAGAAACGGATGTACCTTTTCGTTCCGGTGTGCCGGGGGTCATGCATGCCTGCGGTCACGATGCCCATACAGCAATGCTATTAGGTGCTGCCCGTATTCTATCAGAAAGAAGAGATTCCATTCGGGGTGAAATCCGATTCTTTTTTCAGGAAGGGGAAGAGACCTTTACCGGAGCCAGGAAAATCATTGAGGCTGGTGGGATGGAAGGGGTAGACGCCTGCTTTGGCATGCATGGCATGCCCGGCCTTGAGACGGGATTTGTGGATATTTCTCCAGGATATCGAATGGCAGGCTGTGATATCATTACGGTTCGTTTTGAAGGGGTATCCGGCCATGGTTCAGCTCCCCATTTGGCCAGGGATACGATTCACCCGGCCTGTCTCTTTGTTGCGGATCTTCAGGGTATCGTTACCAAATCCATTGATGCCCAGGAGCCGATAGTATTATCAGTGGGCAGGTTTTCAGGGGGAACAAAAGCCAATATCGTAGCAAAATATACAGAGATGGACATTTCCATGCGTTACTTCGATTTGCAGGCCAGAGAAACGGTTCATCATGCTATCCGGCGTCATGCCAAGGGGATAGCGGATGCCTATGAATTAAAAGTCGAAGTGGCTATAGAAGAGGGCCCTCCCAGCCTGTACAATGATGAAAATCTTACCCGACTGGCTGACATCAGCTGCAAGAAGGTCTTCGGTCCAGGCAGGAATCAGCCTATCAAGCGGCTGATGGGCTCGGAGGATATGCCCTTTTATTTCAACCACGCTCCCGGCATCTATGCCTTTTTAGGATACCGGAATGAAGAAAAGGAAGCGATCTACTTTCCCCATCATGAGCGGTTCAATTTTGACGAAGATGCCCTGAAATTCGGGGCGGCTCTATTTGCCCAGTTTGCACTGGATTTTTTAGAAGGAGAATGATATGCATATACAACACATAGCCCTTATGGTTCGGGATATTGAAAAATCAATCAAGTTTTACGAAATGATGACGGAATTAAAAGTAGACCGCCGAATGAAAGCGGGGCAGGGAGAAATCGCCTTTCTGACCAATGGAAAGGGAGAGACAGAAATTGAACTGATCTGCATGCCGCAAGGTCAGAAGTTTGAAGGCCAGGGATTGTTCATCTGCTTTAAGACCGATAAGCTGGATGAGATGCACCAGCTGGCAACGGAGAAAAGTTTATCCCCCTCCCCAATTCAGGTGCCCGGGGATGGAACCCGTTACTTCTATGTGTATGATCCGGATGGAGTGT
>DIMT01000001.1:5361-135784 GCA_002425705.1 Firmicutes bacterium UBA5559 | reverse complement strand
CCCTGAACAAGGTGCCACCTGTGCGGAAGTCCCTTCAAAGGCAAATACATATCCATCTTAATAGCAATCCGAAGGATGCAATAACAAAATCAAGATCCTGAAACCCAACTGCTATGGGGTCAGAAATTTCCATCGGTTTAGAAATCAGATTCTTCACATGATGGCCGTCTAGAAGAACTGGGAAGAACCTGTGCTAACCCTTAAAGTAAGCGTCAAATTACCGACACCTTGTATTGAACCTTGAAATCTGAAAAAATGTTCCTCAAGAGCAAATCTATGTATTCAGGAGGAACAGGAATTATGAACAATCAGGAACGAGAAGCAATGAGGCAGCTGTGGATCTCCCGGCTAGCTGATCTTGGCGATAGCGGCATGACCCAGGACGAATGGTGCAAATCCCGAAGCATTCCATACAGCAACCTTCGGTATTGGATAACCAAACTGCGGAAGGAATCCTTCGCGGAGAACCAGTCGGCCCACTGGCTGAAGGTTGACGTGGCACCAGGAACGGAGATTGCTACCATCCGGCCTCCAGAAAGTGTTCCGGGAAGCAACCCTATCAGCATACGCTTTTCCGAGTTTACCGTGGATATCTCAAGGGGCTGCCCGGGGGATCAGCTGCTGGAAGTCCTGCGGGCCTTGAAAGCCCTATGACCATCCGCCGATTTCCGGTCAAGACCCCGGTCTATCTTTCCTGCATCCCCATCGACATGAGAAAGTCCATCAATGGGCTTGCTGCTGTGGTCCAAGGCTCCTTCGAGTTGGATCCATTCCAGGGAGCCCTCTTCGTCTTCTGCAACAAGAGCAAGGACAAGATCAAAGTCCTTCATTGGGACAAAGACGGCTTCGCCCTCTACTACAAACGCCGGGAACGGGGCCGGTTCTGCTGGCCATCCTTTGACGCTGAAGACGGAACAGTGGATGTCACCATGAATGACCTTAACCGGCTTCTAGATGGTCTCCTGATGGAAAAATTCATCCCCCATAAGAGCTACCTCATCCTGTGAGAACCTTTGAATTTCAACGTTTTTCTTTGACTAACATCTTGTTTTTGACTGCCGTTTATGGTATGATAAACATATGAAAAACGTTAAGATTTCAAGGGATTTATCCTCCCTCACAAAAGAACAGATGGAACGGCAGATGATGCAGATGTTCGCCATTATGGACGAACTGGAAGCCAAGGTCTCCTGGTATGAGGAGCAGTATCGGCTCTCTAGAGCCCAGCGCTTTGGTCCCTCCAGCGAACAGACCCTGCCCTTCGACCAGATGAGCTTCTTCAATGAAGCTGAATCGGAGTCTTCCCCTCTCATTGCTAAGGAGCCGGAGCTTTCCCAGGTGGAGATCCCGCGCAAGGGAAAGAAGAAGGGACACAAGGACGGCATCACTGGTCCTCTGCCAGTGGAGACGATCGAATACACTTTGTCTGCAGAAGACCTTTCCTGCCCTCAGTGCGGGGAAGAGCTTCACGAGATGAAAAAGGAAATCCGAAAGGAGCTTACGGTGATACCGGCTCAGGTGGTGGTAACGGAACATGTCCGTTATGTCTACTCCTGCAGGAACTGTGAGAGAAACGACATCACGACACCGATCATCCAGGCTCCCATGCCGAATCCGCCTATCAAGAACAGCTTAGCTTCTCCTTCCATGCTGGCCCATATCATGACCAGAAAGTATGTGGAAGCCATTCCACTCTACCGGCAGGAGCAGGGATTCAAGCGGTTCGGGTTGAATCTCTCTCGCCAGACCCTGGCCAACTGGGTGATCAAAGGATCAGCCTGGCTGGAAGCCCTCTACGAGGAGATGCACCGGGAGCTGATCCGAAAAGACATCCTCCACGCCGATGAGACAGTGCTGGAAGTCCTGCGGGAGCCAGGGCGGGAAGCGACTTCCCAGAGCTACATGTGGCTCTACCGAACCGGCCGGACGGATATGCCCATCGTCCTCTATGAGTACACCGAGGGGCGTTCCGGCGATTACGCTAAGACATTCCTGAAGGGTTTCAGCGGATACCTGCATACCGATGGATACGCCGGGTATCACAAGCTGACCGGCCAGGAAGAGGATGTTATCACCCTCATAGGATGTTGGGCTCATGCCCGGCGGAAGTATGATGAAGCCCTGAAGGCTCTGGGTGCCAAGGAAAGCCCTGCTGCCGTCACCATACGGGAGGGGTTATCCTATTGCAATCAGCTTTTCCGGATTGAAGAAGAGATCCGGGACCTTTCTGATGCCGATAAAAAGAAGGCACGGTTGGAGAGATCCAAGCCACTGCTCCTTGCCTATTTCGAGTGGGCTGAAAGGATGGAACCCCTGGTGCTCCCTAAAAGCAAGCTGGGAGATGCCATCGGCTACAGCCTGAAGCAGCGGAAATATCTAGAGAACTTTCTCCTGGATCACCGGCTGGAGATCAGCAACAACCGGGCAGAGCGCTCCGTCAAGCCCTTTGTTATTGGCAGAAAGAACTGGCTGTTCTCTAACACTCCGAAAGGAGCCAAGGCCAGTGCCATCATCTACAGCCTGATAGAAACGGCTAAGGAGAATGGGCTGAATCCTTTCCCTTACTTGGAATATCTGTTCCATCAGCTGCCCAATGCAGACCTTCAAGATCCGGAGACTCTCAAGAGGTTCCTTCCCTGGTCAGAAGATCTGCCGGCCAGTTGCCGGAACCTGAAGTAGTAATATATTTTATTGTTAGTTATCGGGTGCCAGCGATCGCTGCACCGATAGCTCGCGTCGACTACCACTAGCTACCGAGAGCTCCCGCTAACTATCGAGAGTTGTAGTCAAGGTGTTGGTAGTTTGACGCTTACCCCTTAAAAGATGGATGGCTGATTTCTATGCCCGAAAAAGGGGAAACCCAAAGAAACCTGGAATTAAAAAGCAGCCCGGCCTATGAAGCCTTGTTGAGGGGCTTCTGGCCGGATTTTAGTTCAGTCACATAGAATCTCCCCGGGTTTCCCTGGGGAGATTCTATTATCCTATTGCACTAATTCGTTATCTTAATTCCAGAAGTAAGCCTCTGTTCTAGTCCTTTATCCAACTATCAATATCCCAGAATATAAGGATCTCCAGCAGTACCAGTTCCGCTCACGATATACAGGTCTGTGGTGTTCACTCGGATAAATGGCCGGACTCTGTTGTTATTGGTCTTTCTTTGGTTCCCAACATCTCCACTTGTATTGACCCGGTAAGCATTTCTTGTGGAGTAATCTCCACCCCACCAGTTAACGGTTCGCTTCAATATTCCATTTTTATAAGTGGTATTGCTGGCCAGGTTTGTGAGTAAAGTACCATCTACTAAACCAGACTCGATTACCCAAGTTATTCCATTTAATGAGCTTGCTCTGAAATTCTCAGCAGTGGATTTAGCACTGGCCCAATTTTGATTACCAATCTCCCCGTTGTGCAGTAACTGAGTATCACTTATTTTCTGGAAAAGAATGTTGTTGACCTTGACATACTGGCCGATTTCAATGTTTGCAAAACCCAATCGCCTGGACCACTGAGCATAAGCAGTAAAATCATTGTATACTAAGGTTTGGCTAGTGATAAGATCGCCTCCGGAAGCCGTTTTTGTCCAGGCATTGAACCAATAACCTGTACGGATTGGTGGCGTCGGCATCGTGCCGATTTCTTTTCCGATTTCTACCGATATGCTTAAGGGGAACGGATCGGTGTTTCCACCGTTTTTGTCAAAGGTTACCGTACGTTTCGGCATAGCCGAGCCGATGACGGTGACAACCGGAGACTCCCCTTCTCCTGCAGTGACGCTGAATAGGATACTGCCCTCCACATCTTCTGCGTATTGGTCCTTAAGGATTAACCTATAGTATGATGCAATGGGGCCGGTTCCCGAGGCACTGATTCGAATGGTATCATTTCCATCAAAAGTACAAGTGATTCCAACGTCTTCCAGGCCTGCTCGTTTCTCAATCGTAAACTCCAAATTGGTGGTTCCGCTTCCAAGATTTTGGTAACTTCCCAAGTCAATCGGGGATACAGAGGCAGTGCTTGGATCAGCATAGGAAATCGTTCTGCCATAATTGTTGCTGATTACTACTTTGTCATCGCTGGCACCCTTTGCCAGGCTAAGGACAAGCGGATTTCTAAGGTCACCTTCCATACCTCCTACAAAATTAACCCGTCCGGTATCATTCAAGATCAACTGACCTTCATTTTGAACAGAGGTTAAACCCACCCCTATGGTGAGTGTCTTGCCATTGGGTACCAGGAGAACCGAATCTGAATCCCATCCGCCTCCCAGAAAACTGGTAGTATTATTAAGTCTCGTTTCCAGATGAGTAATACCCGTATCCTGGAGAGAGATTCCATCGACCCCAATAAGATTTAGAACGCCTCTTTTTGAAGGATTTCCATTTAGTTCACTTCCTGCGATGTCAAGTTTATTTCTGGAGTTGATGCTGATTACTTGGTCATCTCTCAGCCCAGTTAAATTGATCTGGCTATTCTTTATCAGGATATCCCGATTTCCGGGGAAGGTTGTGCCCTTAGAACTATCAAGAGTAACGCTTCCTTTTGCGGTCAGCGTGGCCTTGTAGAGGCCGATGTCCCCGTACGGCCTTAAGAGAATGTCCGAACCGGCGCTCAGTGAAGTAAATTCATTCATAAGAATATCACCTCGTCCAGTTGTCGTCAGGTTGATATCCCCGTAGGCAGTTGCTATGCTGGCTCCATAATTGATTGTTCTGGCTTTCCCGTCAGATTCAAATATGGCGTCCTTCGTTCCTTCATCAATAGCAACGTATTGGTGTAGAATGACGCTTCCATCCTCTGCATTTAAGGTAACATCCGTATTGTTCGTCACATTAATGTCGGTAGCTAGTTGGATTCCCTTATCGGCTGTCCAGTCAATCAATTGGGAACCAATAACATCAATAGGACCGGCACGCTCGCCGGAAGCTCTGTCAATACCCATTGGTATATAGAGGTTTCCTCCACTGGGATCCAGCAAGTTGGAAGGGTTCGCCGGATCCGGAAATTTTACCCCGGTGTCAAAAGCCTGCAGCAAGGGCCACATGATGGATTTCTCCACCTTTACATCTGTTCCCTCTGTATAGGAGGTATCTTCATTTTTATCAACCCAGGCAAAAAGGCCGGTCCTCCATTCTTTGCCCAGGATATATACCGTATTGCTGCTCCTCACCTCGTTGCCTCTCACCCCGTGAATGTCTACCGGTGTGACTGTGAACACAATGTACCGGTTTGCATACTGAATCAGATTGGAGACATTGTCCTGGGTAAAAGGAATGGCTGTAAGTCGCGTATAATCATCTGGAAATACCGGATCCGGATTTCCTTCCTTTGACAGATACCATTTATAGATATTCGCATACCACTTAGCGTCTGTATTGGCATTATAAAGGCCCTGAAGAGTAGGAAGTGGCGATTTTTTCAAGTCAGCAATTCGATGGGCAACATCGTTGGAAACTTTAATAGATACTCCATCCGCAACCAATAGTGTCCGAACTTCCTTCTCTGCAAGGACCTTGGAAATGTAGACCAGAAAGTTTTTATTGGAATTAAGTGGAAATGGCTTGTTTAGCCGGTAAACATCCACATTTCGTCCAAAAATAGATGTGCTAACCTTCGTGACTCCCGAAATAGCCATTTCATCAATAGCCGGATCCAACAGAGCCACCTTTAAATCATAGATGCTATTCTCGATATCCGCTTGAGCTTCAAAAACCCCTGTGGTTAGATTCTTCGTCTCCGAAGTTATTTTAATTTGGATAGCAAAAGCCGGAATCATTGCCACCGCTATGATTCCGATAATGGCAAGGGAAACAATAATTTCCACAAGGGTAAAACCATTTTTATTTCTCATCCAGATCATCCCCTTATCAATAAGGCCCATAGATATGCCAGGTTTCCTGCAGGATCGTTGAAGTAATTTCCTGGAAAACAGATTCCAATTCCACATCGCTACCAGCTGCATAGTAAGTACCCTTCCTTTCAGGATTGGTAGTGCTGGTGCAAGAGGATTCTGCAATGTCCCGGGCACGGCTTACTCCCCCCGGGACTGCCGTAAAACCAATAACAAAGGTTCGAATGTTAACGGTTCTTCCTACTACCAGCGTTTGACCAATTGAATCAACATAATTCATGCTAAGGTTAACATTAGCTGTTGTCTCCTGGCCTGTTCCGTGGATGTAATCACCACTCACATTGCCATCATCTGTCTTAGCAGTATATGAGTTTTTATACATGCTGGAATAGTATGTGGGGTTTCCATCAGTCAGAAGTATGATGTGATTAACGATCTCCTCGCTGCTGTTGGCTGTATTATAAGCGTTGATGCGGTAATAAGCCCTTCGCAAACCATCACCTGTATTGGTACCCCCAGAGGCATCCAGTCTGTCGATTTCGGTTTTTATACTGTCCCTGTTTGCAACAGTGCAATCAATAAAGGCACCTGGATTGTTTGCAGAACTGGAAAAAGGTATGATTGCAACCTTTATATTCCCTAGTGCAACAAACTTGTCAATAAGCTTCTTTGCCTCATTCTTCATGATATTTTTACGAATATTATTCCGGTCAAATCCACTTTGGCCGGAACTTCTGCCGTTCATATCATAATCCATACTTCCAGAATCATCCAAGACAAGGGTAATGAGCATGGTCACATCCTTCCGGGTTGTAATTTCTTCTGGTTTAGGCGCCGTATCACTCCGATACGCAACCGCAACTGCCGGATTGTCTGGGCTGCCGCCATCATCAACTGCAACGGAATTCATGGCAGAAATCTCCGATTGGATAATGTGTTTTTTCCCGTCATCCCCTGAATTGATTCCTTCCAGAGAAAATCCTACCAGCTTACTGTTGGGATGGACCTGATTAAATGTCAGATTATAGGATATGGCTGGGTTGGAAGAAACAAGGACTATTCGATCGTGGGTTTCAGTAGTCGGATTCCATTTGTACTGAACGATTTCTTTTTTACTCTCAACCCCAAGGTAATCCCACTTCTCTTTTTTAGAGCCGGTAAAATATTCTTCTGTCATGGTGAATGTGACGGAGGAGTTGCGTAATTCATTGTTTAAAACCCGGGAAGCTTGTCGCATGGATGCCTGAAAATCGTACTCGGCCTCAGACTTTTTCTCAAGGTTAAAGGAAAAATTGACAAAGCTTGCGGCCATAAAAATGACCATTCCAAGCAAAGCGATGGTGACCATCAACTCTACTAATGTAAATCCCCTGCTGTTCTGAATCGGAAAACGCTTATGATTTATCACGAATATCACCTCCCCAGGATTATTATTTGGACCATACCATATCGGGGTATTTATCATAGTTAAGGTAGAATTCCATTACAACTGTTCGGGTAACGCCTTTAACCGTACCCAAGGATTCTATCTTGACCTTCTGTAAATCCCCAGAACCATTAGATGTTACTTTAATTAAAGCAGTACCATCACCAAAATCCAAGGTATCTGTAAGAACCTTGTTTACATTTGTTTTAAAAGAATCCGTTCCGGTTAAAAGGCTTGGGGAGGTGTTAAGCAATACTTCGTAAGCCGCTTCCACTCCTGAGCGAGCGATATAATAGGCCTGCATACCGGTTTCCTGTTCACTGGCTTGCCGGGTGTTGCCCATGGTTATGGTAACTACAATGGATACCATCAGCAGTACCAGAACCAAGGAGAACATTACGTAAACCAGTGCACTTCCATTTTTATTCTTGATCAGGTTTCTTATCATATGCGTCACCGGTTTCTACACCTTCATCTCAATTAAATGGGTTGGCTTTGCCTTTTGCATCTGCCAAGGGTGTTTTGGGAAGGCCCCCATCTTCATCGGACAATTTATCAAGTCCATAAAAATTATAGTGGACGCTTCCGGAGAGAGTGCCGGTCTCTCCTTTGGTAAGAGAAAGAAAGTCTACTGTAATGGTCCGTTTGGTTTCTTCAACCGTTCGGAGCTGGGATAAAGCCTGTTCATAACTGGCAGTGTTAAAGTCTACCGATACCCCCCTGGTCAGCACGATTCCTGTTGGTTGCGGAAGGGCTCCAGCAATTACTTCCTTTTCAGGCCGGATGGTATTTGCCAAATCTCCCATAGGGTAGGTAATAGAAACCGTCTCTGGTAATATCATAGCTGCCAGGTCTACAGATGTCAGCTGTCCAAAATTGATACCGTTGATAGCCGGTCCCCCTTTTCCTACCGTTCCTGCAAAAAAAGTGATAATCAGATCCTCGTTAAGATCAGGCAAAAATATTTCCGTCTTCTCCTCCGTTTCAGCGATCAGTTCTTCCTGCTGTTTCAGGATGCCGGGGATGGCCGCTTTATTCTCCTCCACCTGGCTTTGCTGGAGTTTAAGGGCCTCCAGGTTGTCCTTGGCGGAGAGAAGATTGCTGATCAAGGGATTGAAGGCAAACGTATAAAGAAGGTAAACAATAAATACCGTAAGAAGGGCAAAAATCAGATTCATTTCTCGTGAAGTCATTTTCATTACAGTTCACCTGCCTTCATTACTGCCTGCAGACTGCCGGAGTATCTACCCGATTCATCCGCTGCCGATACGTTTCCCACTGTGACACTATTAAAGAGCCTTGTCTCTTCCAGCCGCACCTGGGTCTGGGCGATAATCTGCATGGACGGGGCACTGATGCTGAAGTTGAAGACCCCGTTGTTGTAATCCATAGCTTCCATCCTGGAGGATGCTGGCAATGCTGATGTAATTATACCCAGTTTTTCAGTGGTTAAATTTTGCAGGCCGCCGAAGCCTTCGATAAGCCCATTGGCCTGGGAATTGTAGTCCTGGATGGCATTGAGCCTGGCTACCGCATTGTTGTATTCGGTCATTGTCTGCTGGACCTCATCCGTCATCAGATACTCGTTGATTTTCTGAGCTTCCTGCTCCATACCCAGCAGCCAGAAGGTCAATCCTCCGTAAATAAAGCCTATCAGAATCAGAATCAGCAAAGCAATTTTAATCAAGCGGTTTCGCTTATAGGTGACACTATTCTTGTCTGAATAAATCGAAAAAAAGTTCATATCCTTCATGTCATTCCCCCCCTATAAACGAATCATGGCGCCGACCGCATGAATACTCTGAAATAAGAAATCCTGATCGGAAGGTTTTCGGAACTGGACATTGGATAGGGATGTCAGGATTTCAGTTTTTGAAAACACTCTTTCTCCAATGACTCTTTCAATTCCGGGAATGCTACAGGCATCTCCTGTCAGATAGACATGGCTTAAGTCGTGATCATCCATTCGAAGGAGGATGAATTTGATTACTTTTTGAATCTCGCTGCACCATTGATCCATGAAATTCAAGGCATGAAACTTAATCTCACTTTCCTCTTCCCGATTGAAGTCCAGACTGCCCAGATAGTCAGCCTTCTCTCCAAAGGAGTTGACCTTACTTGATATGTATTCATTCATATCATCCAATCCGAGGGCTGTATATCTGGATATCTGAACAGATCCGTGATTCAAGGCATGAATTACGGAGCCAGAACCGGAAAAATCCAAGATAACAAAGGGCTTGTCGGATTTGGCTTCTCCATTGATTTCTTTGCAGCCCTGCATCAGTTTTTCAATCCCATTGGCATTGGAATCCATGGCAATGGGGTTCAATTTTAACGATTTTATCAGATCGTAATAGCCCTGGACGATCTGCTTGCTTAAAGCAGTAGCCCGAACCTTGACCTTTCCCTCCTCACTACCGATTTGGGTGAATTGGATCACATCGGATTCTGCGGCGGAATAGTTCTGAATCATCTCCGTTCGCACCATACCAGCTACCTCAGCAGCTTTTCCAGCCGGAACATCAAACTCCCGAATCAGCATATTCCCGATATCGAGGGTGACTATCGCTTTTTTTGAGCGAATACCTTTTGACTTGATTAAGTGTTGCAAACTTTCCCGAACCATGACTAAATCCCTGATTTCACTTTCTGAAACAGCACTTTTGGGAAGGTCACCAACCGCTACATTAGTAACCAGGACCTTTCCCTTCATGTTTTGCCCTTCTGCCAAAATAATTCTTTCCGGCTTAATTTCAATTGCTACAACTGTGGACATCTGATCGCCTCCTGTTCCATATTGGGATTTTATGCAATATTTTGGTAAATCTGCAACATCGGCAGCATGATAGAGATTATAACAAAACCTACAACCACTGCCATTAAAACAATCATAATGGGTTCTACCAGGGCTACCAGCCTGGCCAAGTCATTTTCCAGTTCATCATCAAAATATTTTGCTGAGTTTTCCATCATTTCATCCAGGGACCCGGATTCTTCTCCAATGGAAACCATGGACTGGACCATTGGCGGAAATACCGTTACCTTTTGTATCGCCTGAGAGAGGGTGATCCCTCTCCGGATATCATCGCTCATAGACATCATACTGCTCTCAATGGCTTTGTTATTAATAACCCGTCCTACGATGGAAAGGCTCTGCAGCATAGGCATGCCGCTGGAAAAGAGCATAGCAAAGGTTCGGCAGAAACGCACCGTAATGGTTTTGACGACCACCTGCTTGACTACCGGTATCTTCATTAAAGCAGAATCCCAGTTCAGTTTGCCGGCATCTGTCCGGATGTAGAACCGACCACCGATAACAAGAGCCAGTAAAACAACAGCGATCACATACCAGTATCCGGTAACAGCTCCGCTGATGGCAAGGAGGATCCTGGTAGGAAGAGGCAGTTCTGTAACGCCGGAGGTCTCAAACATAGAAATAAACTGGGGTAGGACAAAAGTCACCAAAATCGCAACAACGCCTACTCCCAGAACCGCCAGAATGGCTGGGTATGTAAGCGCTGCTCGTACTTTGTTTTTCAGTTTCAGTTCATTTTCGAATTGATTGGCCAATTTACCCATAACTGTATCAAGAGTACCGCTGGATTCACCGGACTCAATGAGATTGATCATAATTTCAGGGAAAGCATCATTTTGTTTGCGAAGGCTTTCCGAAAGCAAATTCCCCTTTTGAACATTTTCATATAAATTCTGCAGGGCCAGCTTCATCCTTTTGCTGCTAGTCTGCCGATACATAATGTCGATGGATTTGACAAGAGATACGCCGGCAAAGAGCATGGCGGACATCTGTCGGCAAAAGATTGCCACTTCCTTTAATTTCAGTTTCCCACCGGATATAGAACTCATTGCGCTTTGCTTTTCCACAACAACGCTATAATCAATCAGATATTGAAAATTTTCCTTTACCTGTGAATATAGAATCGAAGGATCATCGGCAAGTGCTGTACCCTTGACAATCTCTCCTGTGGAGGTTTTAGCAGTATACTTATACTTGGGCATGTCATATCACCTCGCTGTTTCAGAAAAAATGGCGGAGACGGTGGGATTCGAACCCACGTGGGGTTTCCCCCTAACTGATTTCGAGTCAGCCCCGTTATGACCACTTCGATACGTCTCCATTTCTCTATATATCTTTAGGATTATACCATTTTCTCCCTTATTTTGCAATACAGGTTTCGGCTGTTTTTTGTCTATTTTTGTAGGTTTCGACAGGTTTTTCTTTCAGTCAGTAGCATCACACTTTCAAGAGAGATAAAACTACATTTCAAATAAAGCTGATCGGTGCGACCATAACATCCCTTTCCAGTGTAGTGAACCGGTCATACATGCAGATGACACAGCCTGTTCCCCGTTTTAAGTCCTTTAGTTTGTCGAGCTGAGTAAAGGCTTTAACATCGTTTTTGTTTGGATCCGCGTGTTTCTTGATCTCCACCGGATGCAGCATTCCATTTTGCCAGATGATCAGATCAATTTCGTTTTGTTCCTTGTCCCGGTAGAAATACAGGGGTAAATCCAGAACGCCGGCATTGTAATAGCTTTTAATGATCTCGGAGATGACAAAGGTTTCAAAAAAAGCTCCCGCCATCGCACCATTCATCAACACATCTACGGTATTCCAGCGGGTAAGGTAAGCAGCAAGGCCGGTGTCAAGGAAGTACAGCTTCGGTGTTTTGATGGCGCGCTTAATCACGTTGTTGTGATAGGGCTGTAACAAATAGACCAGATTGGAGGCCACCAATATGGACAACCACCGATCGGCTGTCGGCTGACTGATTCCGACATCCCGGGCTACTGAAGCCAGATTTAACAACTGTCCGGTACAACTTGCAACAACGGTCATAAACTTGAGGAACTTCACCTCATCACCAACTTGGGTTAGTTCACGCACATCCCGTTCGATATAAGTTCGGACATACGCCCCATAAAATGCATTCCAGTCAAAATCCATATTGGCATACAGTTCAGGCATACTACCCCGGTGAATCGTTTCCCAAATCGTTTTATAGTCAAAGTTGGTATCGGATTTACGTCGGTTCTCAAAGTATTCATCAGTGGGGACAAAGGGATCGCTGAAGGCTACTCCGTTTATTTCACGCATGGAAAGGCCAAGCAAGTTCATGATGCCGAGCCTGCCTGCCAGAGATTCACTGACGTTCTTCATCATTTTGAACTGTTGGGAGCCGGAAAGATAAAACTGACCTTTTTTCTTCTCGCTATCCACAATGATCTTAATATAGGGAAACAGGTTCGGCCCGTATTGAATTTCATCGACGAAAACCGGCGGTGGAGTATTTTTGAAAAAAGTACCCGGTTCATTACTGACCGATTGCAGCATGATTGGATCGTCAAGGGTGACATAAGCGGCGTTCTTCGCCACTTGTTTTAACAGCGTAGTTTTCCCCACCTGACGCGGGCCTGTGACCATAACAGCCCCAAACATTTTCTCTATCCTTTTCACCGTTTCTTCCATATGCCGATGTATATACATAGGATCGCCTCCGACTAATTTAATATTTAATATTAATATATACGGAATCAATTTAAATGTCAATCTGCAAGAGGCCTGAGGGAGGATGCTGTGAGATTGTACTTTATAATTATTGGATGCTATTTTAATCTTATTTTACATTTTTATTGGCAATAATGCTATTTATACTTTACATTTTTATTGACAATAATGCTAATTAGAACTAAAATATAAGAAAAAGGAGGGATTATCATGGCAGTAACAACAAGAGAAGGGATACTAAAGGTACTCCGTGCATTTAACCCATGGTGGATCAGCGGAACGGTCAATCCTGCACTAAATAGAGATTATAAACGATTTGCCTATTATGAGGCAATGAAACGGCTGGACGCAGAGGATATTCGCCGCACTGTTGTTTTGACAGGAACAAGACGGGTCGGTAAAACTACTATTCAGTATCAAATGATTCAGACGTTATTGGAGCGCAAGGTTTCTCCGCAACATATAGTTTTCATTTCACTGGATCATCCCATGCTCAAACTGGCGGGACTGAACGAAGTACTGGAGTGCTATCATGAAAATGTTTGTGCTGATCAGAATGTCTATTATTTTTTTGATGAAATCCAATATGCGGCTGATTGGTCTGCTTGGCTGAAAACAATTTATGATACTCAACCCGAGACAAAAGTAGTAGCTACCGGTTCTGCCAGTCTTGCGCTGGTGCGTGGCAGCATAGAGAGCGGTGCAGGACGCTGGACCGTTATTCAGGTACCAACCTTGTCATTTTATGAATACTGTGCCCTTCTTGATCTTTCGGTATTTCATCTTGACCCGCTGCTTAAACCTTCACAGCTGCTGAAAATGACACAGCAGGAATGGGGTAGTATTATGAGCAAGCTGTCAACGGTGCAAAATCATTTTTCAAGATATTTGCAGGTGGGTGGTTTCCCAGAGCTTGCTTTAGCAACAAATGATCTATTGGCAGAGCAAGTCATGCGAGAAGATGTGGTGGACAAGGTTTTAAAGCGAGATCTGCCAGCCCTTTACAATATCCGGAACGCTACGGAATTAGAGCGGATTTTCCTGTATCTTTGTAATGTATCCTCCGAAATTGTAGCTATTGATGCCGTTGCGAAGGAATTGAACGGAGTCAGCCGTCAAACAGTTCAAAATTATATTGACTATCTCGAAAGTGCCAATTTGATCTATTTGAGCTACCCTGTGGCCTTGGATGGAAAGCAAATTTTAAAAGCAAAGCCCAAAATTTACATTGCAGATGCAGCAATTCGCAATGCTGTGCTCATGGATAGCGAAATACTAACCAATCCCGTTGAGATGGGAAAAATGGTGGAAACTGCAGTATACAAGCATGTTGCGGCATTCTATTATCAAAAGGCAACTCGTGTGGGTTACTATCGAGGTGGCAAGAAAAATAAGGAAATTGATATTGTTGTGGATTATCCCAATGTATCAAACATCTTAATTGAAGTTAAATATCGGGAGCAGGCGCCGATTACGGATGATGATGCTATTGTAGAGCACTGCAACGAAGCGATATCATCCATAATCGTTACCAAACGAGCGGATGATTATGGCGAGCATCTTTCCGGTACTGGGAAAAGGCTGCTGCGGATTCCTGCTTTTGCCTTTTTGTATCTACTGGGGCACGCAGAGAAAAATGGTTATAAGGGGATGGAATAGGTGGTTTTATTCCCTTATTATGTAAAAAAACCGCCCTTCGCCCTTATTTTGCAATACAGCTTTCTGGTGTTTTTTGCCTATTTTTGTAGGTTTCGACACGTTTTTCCGCTGCGCAGTACAGTTCCTTTTCCCGGTCCGTTTCCGGTACAAATTTCGTCACCGTTCGAGGCCGTCCGTTCTTGCCCATGGCCACCATGGTGAAGTAGGCAGAAAGAGCGTGCTGAGGTCCCTGTTCCGTCTCCAGATCCTCATAGGTAACCTCCACATAGACTTCCATGGAGCTTCGCCCGGTGTAGGCTAAAGTAGCGGTACAGTAGACGAAGGCACCAACAAAGATGGGCAGGTGGAACTGCAGTTCATCCACCCGGGCGGTGACGCAGTTGGATTTTGAATATTTCCGGGCAACAGCTCCTGCTGCGGTATCCATCATCTTCATGATCTCTCCCCCGTGAACGTTTCCGGCTACGTTGGCCTGGCTGGGCATCATCACCTGGCTCATGATTACCATATTTCGCTTTTCTATTAAGTTCAGTACGTTGTCCATCTTTCTGCTCCTCCTTGGATTCTATTATGCTGATTATCTATTTTCTATTGTGTTTTATTGGGATTCCGGGACCGAGAAGAACAGTGCCCGGGGGATGATTTCGCAGTCGATTTGATTGGTCCGCCGGATTTCTCCGTCAACAGCCACGCAAAAGGTCTCTTCGTCCTGGATCCGGATTTTATGGCACTGGCTGTAATCCACAATGGCCCGTCCCTTTTCTGTCTGCAGATGGGTGCCCTTCTTGTATTTCCCCACCAGTCCGGCAAACTGGCGCCGGGTGATGTCCTTGACGATGCTGATGTCCATCAGACCGTCGGCTACCTCTGCATCCGGCAGCCCTTTGAAGCCACCACCGGAATACTTGCCGTTTCCCACACCCATCATGAGAAAATCTCCGGAGATCGGCGGGTTTTCATCCTGCTGGATGGTCAGGGGCAGAGTTTTCTTTGACAGAAGGACCAGTCCTACACCGGATATATAGGCCGAAGTGCCCCGGATAAAGGGAATCCTACGCAGTTCTTCCATCTTCATCACCACGTGGCAGTCAAAGCCGATGTTGAGCATATTGACACAGTACCGGGGCTCTCCCTGGTCCAACTGATAGCGAATCAGATCTACGGCTGTTCCCGTTCCACGGATTTGACTGGATATATTCCGAAAGGCCTTCTGATCCGGGAAATTCCGGGCAAAGTCGTTGCCGGTTCCTGCCGGGATAAAGGCCGCTTCCACATTGGGAAAATCCATGATACCGTTGACCACTTCACCCAGGGTACCGTCTCCGCCGCAGCCATAGAAGCGATAGATTTCTGTGGGATCCTTCCGCTCGGTTAAAAGTCTTCGAATATAAGTCTCCCCTTCGCCGATGTTGATGGTACGGTGGATCTCATAGGAAACCCGTTCCTTTTTCACCGCTTGCTGGATCTTGGGCAGGTATTCCTTTTCGGCTCTGCCCTTACCGGCTGCCGGATTGACGACAAATATATGCTTCATTCAACGCTCCTCTTGGACAATTTGATTCATTTTAACACAAATTCAGGATTTCTTAAATAACTTCTTGAATTTGGTGGTATAATTTAACTACTGCTCCGGATTCGGGGCCACAAAATAAACAACTCCGGCCCTTTTCCAGAGCCGGTTGATAACAAGGAGGAACTATGGATCCAAGAGTAAAACAATTATCAGAAGTCCTGATCGACTATTCCTGCGCCCTGAAGCCGGGAGAAAAAGTGCTGATCTCCTATGAGGGAGACAACTGCAAACCCCTGATCCGCCAGCTGATTAAGGATGCCTACAGCCGGGGAGCCATCCCCTATGCTGAGATTCGGGATTCGGCCATCAGCCGGGAGATTATGCTGGGCTGCCAAGAGGATCAGCTGGAATTCATGAAGGAATACCAACTGGCTCAGATGAAGGGCATGGATGCCTTTATCGCTGTTCGTGGGGGGGCTAACAGTGCGGAGCTGGCCGACGTCCCTGCGGAAAAGGTCAATATGTACAGCAAGATTCTTCGCCCAGTCACCGATTACCGGGTCAACGAAACCAAGTGGGTGGTGCTTCGGTACCCAGGACCTTCCATGGCTCAGCTGGCCAACACCAGCCAGGAAGCCTTTGAAGATTTCTACTTCGACGTCTGCACCCTGGACTATAAAAAGATGAGCAAGGCCATGGATCCCCTGGTGGAACTGATGGATCGAACCGACAAAGTCCACCTAGTGGGGCCAGGCACGGACCTGACCTTCTCCATCAAGGACATCAAGGCCATCAAATGCGACGGAGAGCGAAACATCCCCGACGGAGAAGTCTATACTGCTCCCGTCCGGGAATCCATGAACGGGGTGATCAGCTACAACACCCCTTCGGAAGCCCAGGGCTTTACCTATGAAAGCATCGTGTTCCATGTGAAGGACGGCAAAATCGTAGAAGCCACCGCCAACAACAACGAGCGGATCAATGCTTACCTGGATACCGATGAAGGAGCCCGGTACTTCGGAGAATTCGCCATCGGCGTCAACCCCTTTATCCTTCATCCCATGAACGACACCCTCTTCGATGAGAAAATTGCCGGCAGCTTCCACCTGACCCCGGGAATGGCTTATCAGGAAGCAGACAACGGAAACATCTCTGCGGTCCACTGGGATCTGGTCATGATCCAGCGGCCCGAATACGGCGGCGGAGAAATCTGGTTTGACGACGTGCTGATCCGAAAAGACGGCCTCTTTGTCCTGCCGGAACTTATGGGACTGAACCCGGAAAACTTGAAATAGCAGATTGGCCGCTGATCCAATCAATGGAATAGGCTGAAAAGAAATAAGCGTTAACTGAGTGGGTGTTTTTACCACTTAGTTAACGCTTTTTCATTAGATCAGACTGTTTTAAATTTTACTATTGAAATACTCTTTTGTAACCATTAATTGCTTCTTCAAAATTTCTTGCCACAATTTCGACTGAATTTCACCGCTTCCTTTTGATACTTTAGTTTTTCGAACAACAGCACTCTCATCACGTTTTCTATAATAATAGTGATCTGTATCTTTATAAAGCTCCCAACCATCATTTTCGCAGAATCTTTTTAGCTCTTTCCACTTTGGCATACAATCTGCTCTCCAATCTGCTGAGCATCGTTTAGTATAAGGGCCTTAATCACATAAGGCACATGCTCAACTCTGTTCGATGCAGAGCTCCAGTAAGCAAAATCATCGTAATAGTCCTCTGCGTATTCCATAATCGACTCAGCTAATTGTTGTTTTGCTAATTCTTCTGTTTCTGCATTCTCGACTAAATCAATTTCATTCAATGATATAGTTACGGTGTTGTCCTCTTCTTTGTATATAGTTGCAGTAAATTGATATGCAGAGAGCATTGTCAGTAAAAATCTAACGTCAGTAAGCATCAGGCAATCTCTTGTTCGTTTGAAAAACTGAGGTTTTATCCTTACTACATTGTCTATGACTGCGCTCCAATCTTTTCTTACGTCTGTAGCATTCATTATTAACATATTCATCATCTCCTTTGTTAAGTCCATGATAATATATTACGTACGTTATGTCAATAATGTACGTTTATTTAAAACTCAATAGACCCAGGTCCTATTCATTACCTTCTTGACTTTACAACTAATAAGTTGTAAATTTATAATCAATAGTTAGTAAATTGATTGTATCTGTCTGAGATTGATTTAACGAATCAGTTTTGAACACTCGTTAGAAAAATCGCATAACTTCGGAGGTATGCTTATGAATAAATATTTAGATTTTGTCGATGATTTATTAGACGAAAACCCTGAAGCGAAAAGAGAAGTAGAATTGATATCTTTGAAGTATGACATAATAAGGTTGCTTGTAGATTACAGAAAAAACAATAAGCTCTCGCAAGCTGATTTCGCCGAAAAAATTGGCGTAAAGCAACAGGCGATCTCTCGATTCGAAAAAGGAGACGTGGATCCTAGATTAAGTTTCATTTCAAAAATTATTGCAGGAATGAATTATGAAGTGAGATTTTTAGATTGATAAAGTCGTAGAAACCAAAGCGGTCTCTACGACTTTTCTTCTTTCATTATCTGAGTTTTAAACTCTTATTATCGGCACTTCTTGAGCAATTTTTCCCACTGCTGATCCACATATTTCTGGCTTTCTTCAATCATCCATTCGTTGCCCGGTTCGAACATATGGGCGAACCGTCCCTGCCTTTTCAGAAATTCCACCACCGGCACTTTCTTTCTAGGCTCATAGTTCAGCTTCCAGGTCCCCTCTTCGATTTCATAGAGGGGCCAGACGCAAGTGTTGACGGCCAGCTTGCAGATTTCCGCCAAGTCCGCCGGATCGTACCGCCAGCCTCTGGGACAGGGAGACAGAACATTCAGGAAGGCAGGCCCTTCCGTATAAATGGCCTTATGGGATTTTTCGTGGAGATCCTTGAAATTCCCCCAGAAGGTGGTCTGGGCTGCATAGGGTATGTCATGGGCTGCCAGGATTTCGGTCAGGTTCTTCTTATTCTGCCGTTTTCCCGGTTCCACGGTTCCTGCCGGAGAGGTGGTAGCATCGGTAAACCGGGGGGTCGAAGAGGACCGCTGGATTCCCGTATTCATGTAGGCTTCGTTGTCGTAGCAGACGTAGACCATATCATGACCCCGCTCCATGGCTCCGGACAAGGACTGGAGTCCGATATCGTAGGTTCCTCCATCACCACCAAAGGCAATGAACTTAAAGGTCTCATCGATCTTGCCCTTTTTCTTCATCACCCGGTAGGCGGCTTCCACCCCGCCGATGGTGGCCCCGGCGTTTTCAAAGGCACTGTGGATGTAGCTGTCTTCGTAGGCGGTATAGGGATACATGAAGGAGGAAACTTCCAGACAGCTGGTAGCATTGGCTACCACAGCCCGGTCCCCTTCCTCCAGAGCTCTCAGGACTCCCCGGACGGCCACGGAAGCACCGCAGCCGGCACAGAGTCGATGGCCGCCCACCAGACGTTCCGGCTTGTTCATTTCATCGTGAAAATTATAGGTCATCCTTATTCCTCCCTCTGTCCAATATGGCGGTATACCGGTCCGGTGACCCCTGCCTTCAGGATCCGGAACAATTCTTCGTATATGGCTTCAAAATCCGTGGTCTTGATGTCCCGTCCCCCTAGGCCGTAGACGTAATTGATGGCTTTCGGCCTGTTTTCCAGGTCATAGAGGGCGGAACGGACATCGGCAAAGAGAGGGCCTCCTGCGTTGGAGAAGCCTTCCGCCTTGTCCATGACGGCCACAACCCCCACCTTGGAAAGAGCTGCTGCCAGTTCTTCCATGGGGAAGGGTCGGAATACTCTCAGCTTGATCAGGCCTACCTTCTTGCCTTCTTTTCGCATCTGGTCCACTGCCGCTTTGGCGGTGCCAGCGCTGGATCCGATGATGACCAGGGCCGCTTCCGCATCGGCCATTTCATATTCTTCAAAGAAACCGTAGCTTCTTCCGGTTAGTTCTTCAAACCGTTTGGCTACTTCCAGAATAACCGGCTTGGCCTGCTTCATGGCTTCCACCTGCTGCATCTTAAAGTCCATATAATAGGCGGAGATTCCGTAGGGGCCGATGGCCAGGGTCCCGTCCTTTTTCAGCAGGTAGTTTTCCGGCTGATATTCGCCCACGAATTTCTTTACCTTCTCATCTTCCAGCAGCTCCATATTTTCCACCGCATGGCTGGTGATGAAGCCGTCCTGACAGACCATCACCGGCAGCTGGACCGCCGGATGCTCCCCGATGGGCATGGCCATCAGGAAATTATCGTAGGCTTCCTGGTTGTTTTCCGAGTAGAGCTGGATCCAGCCCGTATCCCGTGCTCCCATGGAGTCGGAGTGGTCGTTGTTGATGTTGATGGGTCCCGTCAAGGCACGGTTGACCAGGGCCATGGTGATGGGCAGCCGGTCAGAGGCAGCCACGTAGAGAAGCTCCCACATGAGGGCCATCCCGCAAGATGAGGTGGCAGTGACGGCTCTGGCTCCTGCTGCCTGGGCTCCGATGCAGGTGGACATGGCGCTGTGCTCCGATTCTACGGCCACAAATTCCGTATCTACTTCCCCATTGGCGACATAGCTGGAAAAATACTGGGGGATTTCGGTGGAGGGGGTAATGGGAAAGGCTCCCATCACATCGGGGTTGATCTGGCGCATGGCGATAGCCACTGCCTCGTTCCCGGATAATCGATCCTTAATTGCCATTACTTTTCCTCCTTTACCATTTCAATTGCATGAAAAGGGCAGACCTTGGCGCAGATGCCGCAGCCCTTGCAGTGCATGAAGTCAAAATCCAGCCGCTTCTTCTGATGAACCGGAATGGAACTGTCCGGGCAGTAAGGAATACAGTACAGGCAATGGGTGCATTTATCTTCTAAAAAGACGGGAATCATGGTCCGCCAGTCTCCCGTGTTGAAGAGCTTGGAAGTGGCTGGCTCTGCAATGCCGGCTCCCGTGGTCAACTCCCTCCAAGGTGTATTTTCATTGATTTCTGATGCTTTTCTCATGATCCGACCTTGACCTCCTCCATGGATTTTTTCAGTGCTTGCAGGTTGCCTTCCACCACCTGGGGCTTATCGGCAAATTTATGACGGAAGGATTGCTCCATATCCGCTAGAAACTGCTCCTCCCCGATGACACCGCTGACTTTGACCACCGCTGCCAGCATGGGGGTGTTGGGAATGTTCTTTCCTAAAAATTCTTCGGAAATCCTCCCTGCATCGATGGTGGCCACTTTCCCTGGATAACCGGCCAGAAAAGGTTTCAGCTCCTCCGGGGATTTGTCGCTGTTGATGATGACCGCCCCCTCCGGCTTCAGGCCGCTGGTCACATCCACGGCCGTCAGCAGGGTTTCATCCACCACTACCACGTAATCCGGTTCGTAAATATTGGAATGAATGGTACATCTGCCCTCGGATATCCGGTTATAGGCGGTGATGGGAGCCCCCATCCGCTCCGGTCCGTATTCGGGAAATCCCTGGACGTGCTTGCCCGAGGAAAAGGCCACATCGGCCAAGAGCAGGCACGCCGTTTTGGCTCCCTGCCCTCCCCGTCCGTGCCATCTGATTTCAACCATTTTATCGCTCATATTCTGGTTTCATCCTTTCTCAATAAAATACCCCCGTCCTTAAAGGACGAGGGCTGATGCCTTCGCTGTACCACCTTTAACCACATACCAACATACGGGTTCCCGATCACGGGGGAATGCCGTCACGTCCTACTGCCTTTCGGGTTCGGCGTGCAACTCGGGAGGGATATTCCATGTTCCGCTACTGGCTCCGGGCTCACACCTTCCCCGGATCGCTGGGGCTTTGGCCGGACATGTACTGTCTCCGTCTTCGTCTTTTTTTATTCAACTATGTTCCAGTATAAGGGAACATAACCGGTGGTGTCAATGGTTTTTTATTTTTACAAACAAAATTTTTTTCTTTTCTTTGTTCCTGAAAACAAATCTTTTAATCCAGCAGCATTCGGTCATTGTCGATTTCAAATTTAGCGATCAGGGTTTCCACGGTCATGTTTTTTCGTTCCTCCCCCCGGACATCCATCAGGATCTGGCCATCCCGCATAAGGATGGTTCGGGTCCCGTTTTCCAGGGCTGCTTTCATGTTGTGGGTGATCATCAGGGTGGTCAGGTTCTTCTCCCTGGTAAAGAGATTGGTTAGTTCCAATACTTTCCGTGCTGCTGCCGGGTCCAGGGCTGCCGTGTGTTCGTCCAGAAGAAGGAGCTTGGGCTCTGAAATGATGGACATGAACAGGGTCAGGGCCTGACGCTGTCCTCCGGACAGAAGCTTGGCTTTCTGGTTCATCCGGTTTTCCAGTCCCATTTCCAGCAGGGCGAGCCGTTCCCGGAAATATTCCCGGTCCTTTCGGCTGATTCCCGGCTGCAGGCCGTGGAAACGATTTTTGCAGATGGCGATGGACAGGTTTTCTTCGATGGTCATATCGAAGGCTGTCCCTTTTAACGGATCCTGGAATACCCGGCCGATGTGACGAGCTCGCTTGTATTCCGGCTGCCGGGTCAGGTCTTCCCCATCCAGAAGGATAGTTCCGCTGTCCACCGGGAATACCCCTGAGATGCAGTTCATCAGGGTGGATTTTCCCGCTCCGTTGTTACCAATGATGGTGATGAATTCGCCCCGATCCATATCCAGGCTCAGGTCGTTGATGGCTATTTTTTCATTGATGGTGCCCTTGCCGAAGGTCTTTGTGATTCCATCGATTTTCAGCATCTTATTCACCTACCTTCTGCTGAATCCGGGAACGGATTTTGCCTGGTTTTCCGGTTTTTCCATTTTTGCTGTTTTTGCCAGTAAAGGAAAAGTTTTCCCCCATGACCCCAAGAGCCAGAGCCACGGTAACGATCAAAGCCGATACCAACTTCAGATCATTGGCCGGCATCCCTGCTGCCAGGGCAACGGCAATGGCCAGACGGTACAAAATGGCTCCAAGGGCTACGGCAATCAATCGCCGGATCAGGCTCCTGGTGCCGAAGATAGCTTCACCCACGATGACGGAAGCCAGGCCGATGACCACCATCCCGACACCCATACCGATGTCCGCATAGGACTGATACTGGGCTAAAAGCCCCCCTGCCAGCCCAACCAGACCGTTGGAAAGAGAAAGGCCAAATACCTTCATCTGGTCGCTGCTGATGCCGGAAGCCCGGACCATGTCCTCGTTGTCTCCAGTGGCCCGCAGGGCAAAGCCCAGCCGGGTCTTCAGGAAAAAGAAGAGCAGGGTAATGACTGCGGCTACGATGAGGATTCCCAGAACCAGGGACGTATAGGTGCCTGGAAATATTTCTTTCGTCATTTTATAAATGGTGTCGCTTTTGGTCAGGGCGATGTTGGATTTGTTGCCCATGATCCGGAGATTGATGGAATAGGCACCCAGCATGACCAGGATGCCGGCCAGCAGGGGCTGAATCTTCAGCTTCGTATTGAGCAGTGCGGTGATGATACCCGCCATGGCCCCAAAAACGAAGGAGACAGCCAGGGCAAGAACAGGGTTCCCGCCCAGGCTGCAGATCATGGCCGATGCGGCTGCACCGGTTACTATACTACCATCTACCGTCAGGTCCGGTGTGTTCAATGTCCGAAAGGACAGGAACACCCCAAGAGCCAGGATGGCATAGACCATCCCCAGCTCCACAGAGCCGATAAAGGCTGCAAAGGTAATCATAATTTCTCCTTTTTCTTTTCAGGCTCCCCGGATCGGGGCCGCCTTTATTTTCCTCCCAGGTCCGTGGCTTTGGCCATAACGGAATCGGGAATGGTGATTCCTAATACTTCAGCAGTTACGGTGTTTACATAGATATCCATATCAGTCATGGTCATAACCGGCATGGTAGAGGTATCCGCGCCATTCAGGACTGCTGCTGCCATCTTTCCTGTTTCTTTTCCCAGAATCACATAATTGATTCCGTAGGTGGCCAGACCGCCTTCGGATACCATGGAGTCGGCACCTACATAGAAGGGAACGCCGGCGTTGTTCAGGGTTTCCACGATGATGGGCATGGAGGAAGCCACGGTGTTGTCAATGGGGGAGAAAACGGCATCGGCTTTTCCGGCCAGGAACTGGGCAGACTGTTGAACTTCACTGGTATTGGTTACCGGGGATTCGACGACTTTCAGTCCGTTGGCCTCGGCATAAGCCTTCAGGTCATTGATGACGGATACGGAATTGACTTCGCTGGAATTGTACAGAGCCCCGATGGTTTTAATGTCGGGCGTGATTTCCCGGGCCAGATCCATGATCATCTGGGCAGATACGGCATCGGAGGTTCCGGTAACGTTGCCACCTGGTACTTCCAGGGAATCCACCAGCTCAGCAGCCAACGGATCGGTTACCGCCGAAAAGATGATGGGAATTTCTGTGGTTTCTCCCAGCGCTGCCTGGGCAGAGGGCGTAGCAATGGCGATGATCAGATCCACCGGAGCTGCGGCAAAGGCCTGGCAGATGGTTTTCAGGTTAGCCATTTCATTCTGAGCGTTTTTGTAATCGATGACGATGTTTTCACCGTCCACAAAGCCTTCTTCTGCCAGCTGGGCGATGATATTTTCCCGGATGGTGTCCAGGGAGGGATGTTCCACGATCTGAACGATACCGATCTTCAGGGCATCCGGCGTTTCATTTCCTGCGGGTTCTTCGGCAGCACCGCCTCCGCAGCCGGTCAGGGCTGCCAGCAGTACCAGCATCATGGCCAGGGCCAGGGCAAATCTTCTTGTTGCTTTCGTCTTTTTCATTTTTCTTACCTCTTCTTTCTTCTCTCTTTTTTCTCTTTGGTTAAGATTTTTTGAAAAAAGGGTTTCTCTGCAAGACTCGTATGAACCAAACAAAAAACACCTATCCTCTGTACAAGGACAAGTGTTAACCTGCGGTACCACCTTGTTTAACGGGAAAAGCCCCGTTCTCTCTGCAGAGTGCCATCACACCCCTCGCCAATCACGCCGGCGCTGCGTCTTCGCTACTCGGAGTCTGCCAACCGCTCCCTTTCACGTTGCCCTCAGAGGCCCATTTATCTGGCACTGCATCTCCCCGGCTCACACCACCCCGGATTCGCTGAATGACCGTCGACCAGTTTTACTTCCTCTTCATCGGTTTATATGGTTTATATGTTGTATGGACATATTTTACAAGCTTTTTTATGGCTTGTCAACAAAAAAATAGCGAAGGGGATGCTGTATATTGTTTTGGGGCGGATGAGGGTGCTGGGTTGAGCTGGGGGGGTGGGGTTGGGGAATTGCTGGCAGCGGCTTAGAAAGCACATCAAGAGGTGGATTTAGACAATTTAGGGATTTGGGGAGCTAAATTGGTATAAAATATGGTATTAAATATCATTTTTACATCATATTTACATTTATATTTTGATTTTTTGCAACTATTAATCTATTTCTGTTCTCCTGTGAGCTCCAGTCTCGTTTTCTGCAATTTAATCCGTAATTTCCATAAAACTTTATACCAATTTCAGGAGAAAAATCGCTCGATTGTCTAATTGAGCCATTGGGCCATTTTTTAATTAGCATACTTGTCTTATATTCCAAGCCAATACATAGATTCTCCGGACAACCATTGACTTACGGGATTGCAGCGGCTAACATTAAGATAACCCTTGTACAACACCCCCTTCACTCTTTTCTTCTTAATTGTGAATACAGCATTGGATAGATTAGAAATAAATCTACAATATGACGTTGACTCTTTTCAAAACATATGCTACGATTATTGTAATACATTGTATTACACGTCTGTCTGCTATACCTTAGCATAGAATAGAAAGGAGTTATTATGAGTACCATATCCTTGCGGCTTAGCGAAAAAGATGACATTTTGATCCGCAAATATGCCGAACTCCACAATGTTGATTTATCAACATTTATTAGGGAGGCCGCCATCGAAAAAATTGAAGAAGAGTACAACCTTGCTCTATTCAATAAGGTTTGGGAAGAAGAAAAAGACAAACCGCGGCTAACCCATGATGAAGTAAAACGTGAGCTTGGCCTATGAAGTACCAAGTTGAATACACTAGTCATGCAGTGCGGCAATTAAAAAAAATGGATCGAAAAATCGCTGCATTAATACTTTCCTATATTGAAGAAAAATTAGTTGATTGCAATGATCCAAAATCATATGGGAAGGCACTGAAGGGAAATCATCAAGGCGAATGGTCTTACCGAGTCGGTGATTACAGAATTCTCGCAAACATTGATGACTACAACGTTATTATTATCATAATTGAAACAGGGCACCGAAGTGCCATCTATTAATCAATCGAACCCTTATGCAGAAGCTGAAAAAACTCCGAAACTCGGAGTTTTTCTTCGTCATAAAGCAGGTTCTCTTATGTCAAGTCGATATTCCCATGCCTTATTTTTCTATATTAGTCAATAATCCTGATAATTATCGGTCCCAGTTCCGGTGCTGCCGGGCCGATGGTGAAAGCCTTGGCGGCTTCTTCGGCTGCTAATCGGACTTTCAGGGAGTCCCGGCCGGATACTTCTGCCAGCACGTCGCCTTTAGCTACCACGTCCCCCACCTTTTTACGCAGGATGATGCCGGCGGACAGGTCAATGGGATCTTCCTTTTTTTCCCGGCCGGCGCCGCTGTGCTGAGAGGCCAGGCCGATGGAACGGGCCTGGATTTCAGTGACATATCCCGATTCCTGGGCCAGGACCTTTTGATAGGTGGTGGGCTGGGGAAATAGACTGTAGTCTTCTACAACGGCGGGGTCTCCCCCCTGGCCTTCAATGAAGCTGGCCAGTTTTTCCAAAGCCCGGCCGCTGTGAAGGGCCTCTTTCGCCTTTTCCATTCCCTCTTCCATGGTTTCCGCGTGGCCACCGGCATAAATCATGATGCCGGACAAGGTCAGGGCCAGCTGGGTGATGTCGACCGGGCCCTTCCCTTTCAGGGTTTCGATGGCTTCGATGACCTCGTTGCTGTTTCCCACTGCATGGCCCAGAGGCTGATTCATATCGGTGATGACGGCGATGGTCTTCTTGCCGTCGGCATTGCCGATGTCCACCATGCCCTTTGCCAGCTCCACCGCTTCTTCCAGATTTTCCATAAAAGCCCCATTGCCGCACTTGACATCCAGGACGATGGCATCGCTGCCAGAGGCCAGCTTCTTGCTCATGATGCTGGCAGTAATCAGGCTCAGATTATCCACCGTAGCCGTCACGTCCCGCAGGGCATAGAGTTTTTTATCCGCCGGGGCGATATGAGCCGTCTGACCGATGACCGACAAGCCAACCCGGTTGACAAGCTCCATGAACTCTTCTTCTTCCAACGTGGTTCGGAATCCAGGGATGGATTCCATTTTATCCACGGTACCGCCGGTAAATCCCAGTCCCCGGCCGCTCATCTTGGCCACGGGAACACCGCAGGCAGCCGCCAGAGGGCCCACCACCAGGGTGGTTTTGTCCCCTACTCCGCCGGTGCTGTGCTTATCCACCTTGATGCCGCTGATGGCAGAAAGGTCCACCACATCCCCCGATTCCTTCATGGCCTTGGTCAGCTGATAGGTTTCCTCTTTATCCATACCCTGGAAATAGATAGCCATCAGCAGAGCCGAAGCCTGATAATCGGGAATATCTCCCTTGGTATAGCCATTGATAAAGTGCTGTATTTCTTGAGGTGAGAGCTTCTCCCCCTCCCGTTTTTTCAGGATGATGTCTACCATATTCATTGGACTCAACCTCCCTTTCTGCATATCGATGGGTTAGTTTCTGATCTCTGCCAGAAAGCTTTCCCCGATCTGGGTTTTTCCGGACTGGAATATTTCTGTAATAGTGGCTCCGATATCGGCGAAGCTTTCCCGGGTTCCCAAGTCGGCACCGGCCTTAATGGGCTGTCCGAAAATGACCAGGGGAACGTATTCCCGGGTGTGGTCCCATCCGCTGTGAGCAGGATCGTTGCCGTGGTCGGCGCAGAGCATCAGCACATCCGACTCCTTCATGGCCGCCAGGATTTCCGGCAGCCGGTGGTCAAATTCTTCGATGGCATGGCCGTATCCGGTAGCATCCCGGCGATGGCCGAATTTGGAATCAAAGTCCACCAGATTGGTGAAAATCAGGCCGGTGAAGTCTTTTTTCATGGCTTCCAGAGTCTTATCCACCCCGTCCATGTTGCTTTCCGTATGGACCGAGTCGGTGATACCGCTGTCGTTGAAAATATCGCTGATCTTGCCAACAGCCACCACTTCCCTTCCAGCCTCCGACAGGAGGTTCAGCATGGTTTTGGCTGGAGGAGAAACGGCGTAATCCTTCCGGTCTGAGGTCCGCTGCCGCTGTCCGCCTGTGATCCGGTAAGGCCGGGCGATGACACGGCCGCAGGCAAATTCGCCCACCAGCATTTCCCGGGCGATTTCACAATATTTGTATAAGGTTTCCAAGGGCACCACGTCGATGTTGACTGCGATCTGAAAGACGCTGTCCGCTGAGGTATAGACGATGGGCTTCCCAGTTTTTTCGTGTTCCTCTCCCAATTCCTCGATGATGACCGTGCCGGAAGCAGCCACATTTCCAATGGTGCCGATGCCGATGGCCTTTTCATAGGCATCCATGAACTCCCGGGGAAATCCATCCGGGTAGGTCTTAAAGGGGGTTTCTGTCAATAGTCCGGCGATTTCCCAGTGACCGGTGATGGTATCCTTGCCGGTGGAACGCTCTCCCAGCCGGCCAAAGGCTCCCCGGACCGAGGGCCGGGCAAGCTTGCCTCCAGCCAGTCCTTCAATGTTGCCAAAGCCTAAATCCAGCAGACCTGGTATGGCTAAATCGGGCTTGGACCGAAGAATGTGGGAAAACGTATCGGCTCCCTTGTCTCCGTATTTTTCCGCGTCGGGCAGCTGGCCGATTCCCAGGCTGTCCAGGACGATGAGGATGACCCTCTGTATTGCAGTTCCGCTCATAGTTCTGTCCTTTCTCCTACTCCCGGATCAGAAGAGGCCGGCACTGAAGCTTGTCCAGGGATACCAGCCGGTATTCCGTACCGTTCAGGTTGCTCTCGATTCCTTTGGTGTAGGCATCCTTTCCGTGAAGATGACCGTATACTACCATTTTTACCCCATATTGGGAAAAACATTCAGTAAATCCCGAACTCTGCTGTTTATCGTTGGTGGGAGGGAAGTGGAGCGCTCCGATGATTTCTTCTGCTCCGGCAGCCACTGCTGCATCCAAGGAGGCTTTCAGCCGCATGATTTCCCTTTTGTAGATCTTGTCGTCATGGGCGGTATAATCCCGGTCCCCGGGACAAATCCATCCCCGGGTGCCGCAAATGGCCAGTTTCCCTTCCATATAGCAGTTGTTCTGGATAAAGAACAGGTCCGGGTACTGGCCGGACAGCTTGTTGATGGAGGACCACCAAAGATCGTGGTTCCCCTTGACCAGAACCTTTTTACCCGGCAGGCTGCTGATCCACTCCAGGTCCTCCCGGGCTTCCTCCAGCTTCAGGGCCCAGCTGTGATCCCCCGCCAGAATGACCAGATCTTGCTCCCGGACGGTTTCCATCCAACTTTTCCTGGTTCGTTCTGCGTGATTCACCCAGTCAGGACCAAAAATGTCCATGGGCTTCTGGGTCCCCTCAGAAAGGGACAGATGCAGATCTCCGATAGCAAATATTCTCATAAAAGTTTACTCTTCCTCATTCTCTAAAAGGGGCAGGGAATCCTCCGGAGCATCCAGTCCCAGCAGGATAGTGCTCTCACTTTCTCCGATCCGGACCACGTTGCTCAGTTTTCGCTGAATGCTTCTGGTGCGGACACCGATCAGCTTATCCAGCTCCGCGTTGGCCTGGGTGATCCGCTGCTGAGTCGCTGCCAAAACGTTGCCAAATTTATCAAACTCCGTCTTGACGGCCCCCAGGATATCCCATACCTGGCTGGAATGCTTCTGAATGGCCAGGGTCTTGAAGCCCATCTGAAGGCTGTTGAGCAGGGCGGCCATGGTGGTGGGCCCGGCTATGTTGATCTTGTATTCCCGCTGAAGGGTTTCCACCATGCCCCGCCGGACGGCTTCTGCATAGAGACCTTCAAAGGGGAGGAACATGATGCCGAAGTCGGTGGTATGGGGCGGATCGATGTATTTGTCGTGGATGTCCTTGGCCGCTTTCTTCAGCGCCTTTTCCAGGCCCTTGACCGCTTCGTCGATTTCCTCCGGCCGGCCCCCTTCGTAGGCATCCACTAATTTGGCATAGGAATCCCCCGGGAACTTAGCATCGATGGGCAGGTAAACCACCCCGTCCTCATCCCCCGGCAGTTTGATGGCAAATTCCACCCGCTCGGAGCCCGAGCCCTTGGTGGTAATGTTTTCTTCGTATTGTTCTTTGGAAAGAATCTGATCCAGAATGGCTCCCAGCTGGATTTCTCCCAGGATTCCCCGGGTCTTCACGTTGGACAGGACCTTTTTCAAGTCCCCAACCCCGTTGGCCAGGGTCTGCATTTCCCCAAGGCCTTTGTAAACCTGCTCCAGCCGGTCGCTGACCAGCTTGAAGGACTGGCCGATCCGCTCCTCCAGAGTTTTTTGCAGCTTTTCGTCCACGGTGTTCCGCATCAGATCCAGCTGACGGCTGTTGTCTTCCTGCAGAGAATTGATCTTCTGCTCCATGGTGGTCCGGATCCCTTCCAGCTTCTTTTCGTTCTGGGAGGTCATGGTTTCGATCTGGCGGTTCAGTTCCGCCAGCCGCATGTCCTGGGCCTCCGATGAATTTTTCTGGCTTTCGGAAAGGATTTCGGCCATAGACCGAATGTTGCTCTGGGTGGTCTGCATCAGCTCCTGACGGGTAGCCCGCAGCTCATTCATCAGCTCCTGCCGGGCTTCCCGGACCTCTTTTTCGCTTTCGATTTCCACCTGACGCAGCAGGTCCAGGATTTTCTGGGTTTCCGCCCCCGGGTTGCTCCGATTCAGCTTGGCCAGAATCAGAAACAGCAGGATCACAGATAGGATCCCGGCTGCCAAAGCAAGAACCAACAGTAAAATCGGATAATCTCCCGTCATAGGTCACCTCTCGTCTCAATCTTCATCAATAACGGTTCCGTAAGCTCCCAGCATGGCTGCCAGAGCCCGCTGGCCTTCGCCAGCAATATTTTTCACTAAAAAGGGAATCCTCAGGTTTTGCAACAGCCCCGAATACTGGGTCAGATCTTCTCCCCGGACCACCAGCATAGCTGGTTTTTTCTGTCCCAGGAACCGAACCAGCTCCTCCCGGGAGTAATCTTCCGGATGGAGCTCAAAGGCCAGGCTAGGATAGCCGGAATATTCCAGCTTGGCATAAACCTTCATATCTCCCGTGGCAGGTAAAATCCGCTCCTTATAGGAGAGGAACTGCCGGTTCTGTTCTTCATCCACCGACTGGATAGCTCCCGGTTCCCCGCTTCTGCCGGAATATCGGCTGGTAAATTCCTTCAGCAGGATTTCCGTCTGATCCGAGGAAAGCAGAACAGAAGCCGACGGGTCCTTCTTCAGGGTTTGGACGATCCGGTCCAGCCCTTCTTTATCTGAAGTCTCCACATATTGGTATAAAGGCCGTTTTGGCAGGGTCCCGGTACCGGACAGGTACTGGGTGATTTCCCCCTGGCTCATGCTCTGTTCCAGGGCCAGCCTCAGGATGTCCTTTTCCAGATAGAGCCGGGACAGGTCCACCAGCTCTGCGGCTCGGATATAATCCTCCTGCCAGGGGCTCACATCTCCGATTTCTTCTCCCGTTACCAAATCGTAGGCCCGGCTGTTTTCGAAAATGCCGTCCCGGGAGGCTTCCAGGAGCACCTGGTCATTGACAAAGGATCCCTTGAGCAGTTGGACCTGGAACGGTACAAAACCGTGGCTTGCGGCCAGCAGATTCTGTCCCAGGTACAGGGTTTCCGGTTCTTCCATTCCAAGTAAAAATGCCAGCGTTGGCAGAATATCCAGCTGTCCCCCGGCAATGGAAAGGGTTTCCCCGACTTCCACACCTGGCATATGAATCAAGAAGGGTACCCGCATCAAATCCAGGTATCCGTACTCCCGACCCAGCAGCTCACCCATGCGGGCAGCAATATCCGGGTCGGATTTGGGCATGCCAAAATGATCTCCATAGAGAACGATGATGGCGTTGTCGTAAAGATCCTGTTCTTTCAGTTCCTGAAAAAAGGCTTCCACCGAATCGTCGGTATATCGAACCAGGTTCAGGTAATCGGTGCAGATCGTCTTGTCTTCCGGCTGTATGTTCAGGTTGTTAAACCCTTCAGGTGTTAGAAAAGGATAGTGGTTGCTGAGAGTGATCAAAAAACTGTAAAAGGGCTGGGGCAGTTCCGCCATCACATCAGCCGACTGACGGAAAAATTCCCGGTCGCTGACACCGGTAATCCGCTGGCTTCCCAAACCGGCAATCTCATCGCTGATAAAGTCCTCTCCCCCAACGAACCGGTCAAAGCCCAGGGCCGGATAAATGTTTTCCCGATTCCAGAAATCCTTCCGGAATCCATGAAATACGGAGGTGCTGTAGCCCTCCTCTTTAAGCAAGACCGGCAGGCCCTTGAAATAGTTATCCTGGTATAGCTGGTAGGTATAGCTGTCCAGGGACCCCAACAGCCCGTTATTGGCGGCAAATTCCGCATCGGAGGTATTGCCGCTCCCCAATTGATGGAAGAAATTTTCAAAATAGAGAGTTTCCTCATTTCGGGTCAGCTGACTGAGGAAAGGGGTCACCGGCTCTCCCTTGTATTCCATGTCGATGGTGAATCCCTGGACCGATTCCAACTGAATCATGATCAGATTCCGCCCTTTGGCCAGGCCAAAAAGAGGGTGTTCTTTCCAGCCTCTGGTATCGGGCTGGATCAAGGGAATCTCCGATTCCTCTTCCTGATCCAGGAAATGGACCAGATCCCGAAGGTGATGGAGAAAGATATCCTGCTTTCCTATTCCGGCTAAGAAGGAGCTGTTCATCGGATTCAGCACCATCAGGACAATCAGGATCCAGGCAAAGAAACGGGCCAGAAAACTTTTCAGTTCCCGGGGCAGTTCCCTCATGGCAGCACCTCATCCAAACTCTTTCCCTCCACGTATACCTGTCGGATGACATCCTGATCCAGCAGATACTGGGATGTCTCAGAAATACTGACCGAACGGCGATAATAGGGTTCCAGGCCTTCCAGCGAGACGGGTTCTCCTGTCTTGGTATTCCAGGCCCGTCCATTGTCAAAAATGCCGTCCCGGGACATTTCATAGGCGATTTCATCCAGAAAGAAGGAGCCTTTGACCATAAAGGTGTGCTGGGCTACAAATCCGGTTTTGGCAGTCAGCAGGTTCTGACCCAGATAAATGGTGTCCAGTTCCGGGAATCCCATCAAGTAAGCCATAGTGGGCAGAAAATCCAGCTGGCCGCCGGCAATGGAAACCGTCTGTTTAAAATTCCCGTTGCTTTCCGGTACATGGAGGCCCTGCTCCGGCAAATGGATGATCAGGGGAACCCGCATTACTTCTTCGAAGTCATAATCCTTCCCTAAAATGTCCTTCATCACCCGGTCCGTCTCCGCTTCCTTGACCAACCCGGAATGGTCGCCATACAAGACAAATATGGAATTTTCATAGAGACCTTCCAACCTCAGGTCCTCAAGCAGCTGGCCGATGGCATAGTCGGTATAGGCGGCGCTGTTCAGGTAATTGCCTGCCAGGGTATCCTTATGCTCCGGCAACAGCTCGATGTAATTGTAATGGTCCAGCATCACGTAAGGATGATGGTTGGACAGGGTGATGATGAAGGAATAGAAGGGGGCCTTTTCCTCTTTCATGTAAGGAATCACCTGTTTATAAAATTCCGTATCCGTCAGACCCCAGCCCATCCACTCGGTCATCATGAAATTGCCATTAGGCCGATTCTGAGTGTCGTTGATGATCCCGCCGTAGAAAGTATCGAATCCCCCGGCAGGGTAAAACGCCTCCCGATTCCAGAAACCTCTGGATTCGTGGGCATGGTAAACAGCCGTGGAATAACCCCTTTCTTTTAAAAGAACAGGAAGTCCCCGATAGGTATTGTTGGGATAAATCTTGTTTGTATAGCTGGTCAGGGTTCCCAAAATCGAATTGTTTATAGCAAATTCCGCATCGGATGTATTTCCACTGCCGGTCTGTTGATAGAAATTGTTAAAATAGATGGTGTTGGATTCGATCAGCCGGTTCAGGTAGGGCGTGATCTCCTGGCCGTTGTATTCCCGGCCGATCACAAAGTTCTGGAGGGATTCTATCTGTATCACGATCACATTCCGCCCCTCGGCAATGCCGAATAGAGGCCCATCCTTCTGCTTTTCATATGGAAAGGATAAAGCCACTTCCGCATCGGCCCTGGCACCGAAAACCGCAGAAGCCGTATCCTTGAGCCGGAAGGAGTAGAATTCCTGGTTGGACAGGGAGGTCAGCAAACGGGAATCGGTGACGTTGGTGACTATGAGGATCAGGACGAGTATTGCTGCGGCACCAGGAAAAAATCTTTTTCCCTTAGGAAGGCTCTGCTGTTTTTTTTTATAAGGAATCTTCTTTGTTCCAAGAAGAATGCCCATCAGGATCACATCCAGGAACATCATAAAATTGACCGGCTTCATCACCGCTTTGATGCTTTCTCCGATGTCTCCGATTACTTCTGCCGCCCCCAGCATCTGCAGGGACAGGTATCGGTTGAAGAAGCTGAAATAGGTGATGTCAGCAAACAGAATAAAGGATAGGACGAAATAGACGGCAAAGGCCATCCACCGATTCCGGAATCCGGTGAGAATCAGGAAGGTGATCAGACAGGATAACAGCAGCACCACGGGAAAATTGGCTGTGACCTGCACCAGCTTATAAAAGACCGTAAACTTAACGGCTACTGCGACAAAAAGAAGGACCCACCAGGGATTGGCTTTGATCCGGTTGATTATGTTTTCAGCGATTGGCTGTAATTTCCTTGTTTCAGTCATTCTTTCTCTCCTATCCGTTTTTTTCATCGGTTCATTCAGCTTTTGCGGAATCCGGCATCCTTACCGGAGTAAAATCACTGTGAGACCCTGATTGCCTCCCACGTATCGGTCGTAATCCCGAAGCTGGCTGCAGACGGCCAGGAATTCTTTCTTCCGGTTCATCCAGTCTTCTCCACCTACCGAGTCCCGAACGATGCCCCGCAGACTGTTTTCCTTCAGCTTGCTCCTGGTGGCGGTCTTGATGGCTCCCCCTACTCCGGAGGATCCATACCCGTGGACCAGAACGACAGCCCGGTATCCGGCTCCCTTGGCAGTGGAAAGCTCGTTGACCAGCCGCTTCATGGCGGTTTCCACGGTGGGATTTCCCCGCTCCAGATTGATTTCCTTTACTTTTACGGCACCGATCATAAATTGTTGACCTTCATTTCAAATTCCTTAAAATCCATCTCATAAATCACCGAATCATGGTCGCTCTCCCCAACGCGGGTGAAGCCCATCTTTTCGGAGAACAGTTCCCCGGATCGGGTCACGTTGTCGGTGATGATCCGGTCTACCTTCAGACCGCTGCCTTCCAGTCCCCGGTAAAATTCCGTCTGATGCCGGAGCAGCCTTTTCAGGATCCCTGATTTTCGGTATTCTTCATCCACCACGATGCAGGAAAGGAACAGACCCACCGGTTGGGCCGGCGGATTTTTGATGTCGATGATGTCCTCCGCTTTCAGTTCCGCATCGTTGAAGGTTCCTTCCCGGATTTTCTCATAGACCATGGGAGAAACGGGAAACAAATCCAGGAATCCGGCCAGCCGGTCCCCGTCATAAATGGAGCAGTTGCTCCAGGGAAACGCCAAAAACCACCTGTACGCTTCTTCGTAAGGTGTTATATGGCTTTTATCATAGAATTTTAATTCCAGATCGTGCATGCGGATGAAATCCGTCAAATCCAGATGGTTTCGTACCTCCATGTATTAACCCTCATTACAGTGACCGTTCTATTATATCATAAGTCACTGCTGGATTAACACTTTTTTTAGGATGAAAAGGCCCTTTTCCAGCTCATTGCCGGTGATGTTCAGGGGAGGAAGCAGTCTCACTTTATCCTTTGCCGTCAGGACGATCAGTCCCTCTTTTAAGCAAGCTTCGGCGATTTCTGACGCGGTTCTGGTTTCGTGGAGAAAGCCCAGCATCATCCCCAGACCGCTGACTTCCTTGATTCCCGGCACACCTTTCAGGGCTTCCCGGATCCGATGGCCCTTGGCTGTCACCTGGCTGAGAAATTCTTCATCCATGGTTTTGACGATGTAGGCTCCCCCGGCGCAAACTACCGGATTCCCGCCAAAGGTGGTTCCATGATCCCCGAATCCCAGTACTTCTGCTGTTTTTTCTGAGAAAAGAATGGCCCCGATGGGTAGGCCTCCCCCCAATCCTTTTGCGGATGTGACCAGGTCCGGCTGGATTCCGTACTGCTGGTAGGCGAAAAAGGTTCCGGTCCTGCCGATTCCCGTCTGGACCTCATCCACAATCAGCAGGATGTCCTTCTTCAGGCAGATGGCGGCCAGTTCCTGAACAAAGGCTTTATCCAGCGTATTGACGCCCCCTTCTCCCTGAATCAGTTCGATGAGGACGGCGCAGATGTTCTTGGTCAGCTTCGGCTTGATGTCTTCCATATTCCCCGCTTCCCCGTAGACAAAGCCCTGGGCAAAGGGATGGAAATGCTTGTGGTATTGTTCCTGCCCCGTGGCGGTGATGGTAGCCATGGTACGACCGTGGAAGGAATGGAGCAGGGATAGGATGCCGTGACGACCCTCTCCGTATTTGTCGCTGCTGTATTTTCGGGCAGTTTTGATGGCTCCTTCGTTGGCTTCCGCCCCGGAATTGGCAAAAAAGACCTTGCTCATGCCGGTTTTTTCAATCAGAAGCTCCGCCAGCTCCACCGCTGGCTGGGTGTAATACAAGTTGGAGGTGTGCTGAAGTTTCACCGCCTGGCGGGTGATAGCAGCCACCCATCCCGGCTCGGAATACCCCAGGGAATTGACCCCGATCCCGGAAGAAAAATCAATCACCTCCCGGCCTTCAAAAGTATATCCGGTAGCCCCCTCTCCCCGTTCCAGGCAAAGGTCGCTCCGCTTGTAGGTGCCGGCAATGTACCGGGCATCCAGTTCTTTTAATGTCTGGCAGTCCATGGTTCTTCCTTTCTCTGCTGTCCGTTTTTTATGATGCATTAGTTTTTATAGAATTAGTTTTTATAGAATAGGGTGCCGATTCCTTCATTGGAAAACAGCTCGATGAGTATGGCGTGTTCCATACGGCCGTCGATGATGACCGCTTCCCGGACCCCCTGAAGGATGGCTTCCACACAGCTTTCCACCTTGGGAATCATGCCTCCCATGATGATGCCTTCTTCGATCAGCTGGGGGATCTCAAAGATGTCCACGTTGGTGATGAGGGATTCTTCGTCGCTCTTTTCCCGAAGCAATCCCACGATGTCCGTCATGGTGATCAGTTTTTCCGCCTTCAGGGCCCCGGCGATCTCAGCAGCGGCGGTGTCGGCGTTAATGTTGTAGATCTGACCCTTTTCATCGGTTCCCACGGTGGCAATGATGGGAATATAGCCGTTATCCAGGGCCATGGTGATGGGCTGGGTGTTGACTCCCGTAATGTTGCCCACAAATCCCAGATCTTCCTCCGCTTCCAGTTTTTGCACCTGAAGGATGTCCCCGTCGGTGCCGCAGAGTCCGATTCCCTTACCGCCGTTTTGTTGGATCAGGGAAACCAGCTGTTTATTGACCTTGCCGGCCAAGACCATCTGGACCACTTCAGCGGTATCATCGTCGGTGTATCTTAGGCCGTTGATGAACCGGGACTCCAGGGAAAGCTTTTTCATCATCTGATCGATTTCCGGGCCGCCTCCGTGGACCAGGACCACTTTGATGCCGACGATGTTGAGCAGGACCATATCCCGCATTACAGCCATTTTAAGCCGCTCATCGACCATGGCGTTGCCCCCGTATTTGATGACGATGATTTTGTTATTGAATTTCTGAATATAGGGCAGGGCTTCGATTAATATCTGGGCACTGATGTCCTTGCCGATTTTCATGAATGAATCTCCTTTATGAACGATAGGATCCGTTGATTTTAACATAGTCGTAGGTCAGGTCACACCCATAGGCAGTAGCCTCCGCATCCCCCTGGTGAATATCGATGACCAGTTTGACCTCCGCCGCTGACAGGATATGGCTCACCTTCTTGTCGCTGTGCTTGAAGTAGGTAGCATCCTTGCAGACCTGGGCGCTTCCCAGCATGGATTCGATGAATAGCTCCGTTTTGCCGATGTCAAAGTCGGTTTTGGCGTAGCCCATGGCACAGAGGATTCGTCCCCAGTTGCCGTCTTCCCCAAACATGGCGGCTTTCAGCAGGTTGGACTCAATGACGGCTTTGGAGATGATCCTTGCCGTTTCCTTATCCGGCGCTCCTTTGACGATGCATTCGATGAGCTTGGTGGCTCCTTCACCATCCCGGGCGATGTTCTTGGAGAGCTGATGGTTCATTTCATTGAGGGCCTTGCAAAAGATCTGATAGTCTTCTCCCTCCTGGGTAATTATGGGATTGCCTGCCATGCCGTTGGCCAGGATGGCTACCGTATCATTGGTGGAGGTGTCTCCGTCGATGCTGATCTGGTTGAAGGTGTCCTGAATATCTTCCGACAGGGCCTTTTGCAGCATTTCATGGCTGATGGCCACGTCGGTGGTGAGGAAACAGAGCATGGTGGCCATGTTGGGATTGATCATCCCACTGCCCTTGGCGATTCCGCCCATTCGGCAGGTTTTCCCTCCCAGGGAGAACTCCAGGGCCAGCTCTTTTTTTACTGTATCCGTAGTCATGATGGCTTTTGCCGCCGAATCGGATCCTTCGTAACTAAGTTCGGCTGCCAGTTTTGGGATTCCTTCCTGAAATGGTTCCAGAAACAGTTCTTCTCCGATGACGCCGGTGGAACTGACGATGATGTCGGAAGCTTTCAGACCCAGGGCGTCCGCCGTCAGCTTGCAGGTGGCCTCTGCCACTTCGATGCCGTTGGGTGCACAGGTATTGGCATTTCCGCTGTTGCAGATGATGGCTTTTGCCGTCCCGTCCTGGATGTGCTCTTTGGTGACATAGATGGGAGCCCCTTTGATTTTATTGGTGGTATAAACCGCTGCCACCTGGCACATCTGGTCGCTGACGATCAGGGCCAGGTCCTTTTTCTTTTTATTCTTTCGGATTCCGCAGTGGATGCCGGCTGCCTGAAAGCCAACCGGTGCACAAATTCCGCCTTTTACCTTTGTTATTTTATTCGTCTTCATATTTGCAATTGTATCCATGATGTCATCCTTTCACTAAACCAAGAGTCTCTTCCAGCCCCAGCATGATGTTCATGCATTGAATGGCGGCTCCGGAGGCTCCTTTTCCAAGATTGTCAAAGCTGGCACTGATGGCCATTCTGTCTGGATTCCCTGTTACCAGGATTTCCATATCGTCCCGCCCGGAAAGCCGGTCTCCGGCCATCATAGCCCCTTCCTGCTCCGGCAGATTTTCGATTAGCCGAATCATGGGCTGTCCCGGGTAGAATTCTCTATAGATTTCTTTTAATATTTCCGGATTAATGGCAACCCTTGAGGCTTGCCCTGACATTGAAATGGTGGTCACCATCCCCGAATAATAGCTGCTCACAACGGGGAAAAAAAGCGGGGCTTTTTTCAGACCGCAGATGCTCATCATTTCCGGCAAATGCTTGTGTTCCTGGGACAGGCCGTACATTCTGGGAGCCCGGAGCTTACCGTCCGTGTCCTGCTCGTATTCGGCGATCATCTTTTTCCCGCCGCCGCTGTAGCCGGTCAGGGAAGTACAGGAGAGAACCAGTTCGTCGCTGATGATTCCCCTCTCGACCAAAGGCTTAACCAGGGCAATAAACCCGCTGGCATGGCAACCCGGCACGGCTACTCGGCTGCTTTCCCGAATCTTCCGGCGCTGATCCGGTGCCAGTTCCGGGAATCCGTAAACCCAGTCCGAATGAGTACGATGAGCCGTGGAAGTATCCAGAATGCGGGATTCTTCGGGGGCCAGAGCGGCAATTTCCCGGGAAGCGGCATCGGGGAGGCAGAGAAAGGTAATATCTGCTTCCTTGATTTTCTTCAGCCGGGCCTCCGGATCTTTTCTATTCTCCGGATCGATAAAAAGGATATCCATATCCGGTCTGTCCATTAATCTCTCCACGATTTTCAGTCCGGTGGTCCCTTCCTGTCCATCGATAAACACCTTTGCCATCGCTAAATCCTTTCCCTTGTCGAATGTGTAATATATTCTATAATTATACATACTCATTAATATTTGTCAAGATTTATACGAAAAATAAGTATATTTATGCAAATTAATTATATTTTATCCAATATCAACTGCTTCCCGTTGACTTTTACCCCTCTCCATCGGATAATAGAAAGAGTTGTCCCCGATTTTTCAACAAAAGGAAGCAAAAAATGAAAAAAACGCTGACCCGAATTCCGATAAAAACTACAAAAAATCTCATTTTGCCAGTGGCCTTCGGCCTGCCCTTTTTTCTGGGCTTTGAATCCGGCGGATTCCAGCTGGCCTTATTGATGATTTCCGATACCTATAACCTCAGCACGGAAACCATGGGGATCCTGGTGTCCCTCCAATACGGCGGTTCCATCTTGGGACCTATCGTCTTCGGGGATTTCATCAATCGGGTATCCAAGAAGTATTCTTCCCTTATGGCCATTACCCTGTTCGTTTTCGGCTGCTTCCTGCTGCTCCTGATTCCGGAGCTCTATGCCTTTTTCGTTGGGGTCTTCATCCTGGGCATGGGCTACAGCGTTTCTCAGACCTGTTCTTCCTCCGCTTTGTCCGATGCATTTCCCGGGAAATCCAGCCGCTACATCAATCTGGCTCAAGTATTCTTCAGCAGCGGGGCGGTTATCAGCCCTATCGTCACTTCCTGGGCCATCACCAGTCTGGGCTTCACCTGGAAATTCATTTTCATTGTCGCTGCCTGCGGATACCTTCTCTTGATCATCCCGCTGATGTTCACCCACTTCCCCATGGTGGAGAAGCTGCCGGAGCACAAACCCATGGGGTACCGAGCCCTGATCCGTAGCACCCGGATCAGTTATCTGGTAATCGCCATCTTTATCTATGTGGGGGTGGAAAGCGGACTGGCCTTCTTTATGGCTCTTCTGTTTTCTGATATTTTTCAGACGGACCACCTGACGGCTTTTGCCATTTCCGGTATCTGGATTGCCATGATTCCCGCCAGAATCGCCACCGGAATACTCTACCGGTTCCGAAGAAAGTTGGTTCCCGCATTATTTTTAATCAACGCCGTTTTGTTCACGGCCTTATCCTTCTCCCCCAATCCCTGGTTCGCACTGGTCTGCTGCCTCTTGTTAGGCTTCACTCTGGGACCCATCTGGCCCACTCTCATCGGCCTGGGTACGGAAGAATCCCCCGAGAACTCCGGTGCGACCACCGGCTTACTGAACGTAGCCTCCGGCATCGGCGGCGCCGTCTTCCCCATCCTGATGAGCTTTTCCGCTGCCTGGTTCGGCATCCGGATCTCCTACATCCTGCTGGCCCTCTTCTGCCTGGCCGCCCTGACCGCCCTTAAAAAATACCAACTTTAAGAACAGTTCTGCCAGTTGACAGGTTTTAGACACAAAAAATCCCCAGCAAATCCGGGAAACCCTTGGAATTACTGGGGTTTGTATTTATAGAGTTATTTATAAGCAAACCAACTGGCAGAACTGTTCTTAAAGTTGGTTACTCCATGTCCTTCCTGGACAGGTTGATTCGGTTCTGGCTGTCGATCTCGGTGACCTTGACCCGGACCTTGTCGCCGACGTTCATTTCGTCTTCGACTTTTTCTACCCGGTGCTTGGCCATCTTGGAGATGTGGAGCAGGCCTTCCTTACCCGGCAGGATCTCGATGAAGGCACCGAAGGACATGAGCCGGGTTACGGTTCCGTCGTAGGTTTCGCCGACTTCAACGTCCCGAACCAGATCTTCGATGGCTTTTACGCCCTTCTGAGCCGATTCCATGTCGGGGGATGCGATGTAGATCAGGCCGCTGTCTTCGATGTCGATCTTGACGCCGGTTTCAGCGATGATCCTATTGATAGTTTTGCCTCCCGGTCCAATGACGGTACGGATCTTGTCCGGATCGATCATCATGGTGATGATTCTCGGAGCGTAGGAGGACAGTTCCGGACGAGGCTCAGCGATTTCATCCAGCATCTGATTCATGATGTGGATTCGGCCTTCGTGGGCCTGGGCCAGAGCGTCTTCCAGGATCTTTCTGGAAAGGCCGTGAACCTTGATATCCATCTGGATGGCGGTGATGCCTTCCTTGGTTCCGGCTACCTTAAAGTCCATGTCGCCTAAGAAGTCTTCCATACCCTGAATGTCGGACAGGATGGAGATCTTGCTGCTGCCGTCCGGCTCAACCCGTTCGATCAGACCCATGGCGATACCGGCTACCGGTGCCTTGATGGGTACACCGGCGTCCATCAGGGACATGGTGCTTCCGCAGACAGAGGCCTGAGAGGTACTTCCATTGGAGGAAAGGACTTCAGAAACCACACGAATGGCATAGGGGAATTCTTCCACGCTGGGCAGTACGGGAATCAGGGCTCTTTCAGCCAGGGCTCCGTGACCGATTTCCCGACGTCCCGGGCTTCTCATAGGTCTTGCTTCTCCTACGGAATAGGGAGGGAAGTTATAGTGGTGCATATATCGCTTGCTGACTTCTTCGCCGATGCCGTCGATGGTCTGGGATTCGCCAACGGGCGCCAGAGTGGTGACGGAAAGGACCTGAGTCTGTCCACGCTTGAACAGGCCGGTTCCGTGGGCTCTGGGCAGGACGCCGGTTTCACACCAGATGGGCCGGATTTCGTCGGACTTACGATTGTCCGGACGGATGCCGTCATCCAGAATCAGGCTTCTGACCTGCTCTTTGGTTATGCTGTATAATACGGCGGCGATGTCTTTTTTATTATCCGGGAAAATCTCTGCGAAATAGGCTTTGACTTCCACTTCAACCTTGTCCATGTTTTCCAGCCGTTCCATCTTGTCGTAGGTCTGGATGGCTGCTCTCATCTTGTCCGTTGCATAATCCCGGACAGCCTGGTCAATTTCGTCGGATACCTTGTAAAGCGTAACTTCTGTCTTAGGCTTGCCCACTTCCTTGATGATTTCATCGATGAATTCAATCAGGGATTTGATTTCCTCATGGGCAAACATAATGGCTTCCAGCATCACGTCTTCTTTGATCTCGTTGGCGCCGGCTTCTACCATCATGATGGCTTCCTTGGTTCCGGATACCACCAGGTGCAGGTCGCTGACCTCCCGCTGAGCCAGGGTGGGATTGACCACGAACTGGCCGTCAACCAAGCCTACCAGCACGGAAGCGGTGGGTCCGTCAAAGGGGATGTCGGAGATGGACAGGGCAACGGAAGAACCGATCATAGCGGCGATTTCCGGCGCACAGTCCGGATCCACGCACATAACGGTGGCCACTACCTGAACATCGTTGTAATATCCTTTGGGGAACAGGGGCCGGATGGGCCGGTCGATCAGACGAGAGCTAAGAATCGCCTTTTCGCTGGGCCGTCCTTCTCTTTTTATAAAACCTCCCGGAATCTTACCGGCAGCATACATTCTTTCCTCATAGTCCACGCTCAGCGGGAAAAAATCAATATCCTGTCTTGGCTGAGCGGATGCAGTGGCCGTGACGTTGACGACGGTATCGCCGTACTTGACCATGACCTGGCCGTTGGCCATCTCGCACACCTTTCCGATTTCCAGCTGAAGGAGTCTGCCTCCCACGGCGGTGCGGAACGTTCTGTAATCTTCGAATCTCATTAACAACTACCTCCTGTTAATTTTTCTTTCTCTTCTTCAATAAAAATATAAATAAAAGCGGGGTGAAAATCCCCCGCTTGAATTTCTTAGTATTACTTTCTTAATCCTAAGTCTGCAATAAGATTTCTGTATCTGTCGATATCCTTATTTTTTAGGTAATTAAGAAGGTTTCTTCTCTGACCGACCATCTTCAGCAGACCTCTTCTGGAGTGATGATCTTTCTTGTGAATCTTTAAGTGCTCATTCAGGTCATTGATTCTGAAAGTCAGAATGGCTACCTGAACCTCGGGAGATCCGGTATCTCCTTCTTTCAGCTGGTACTGCTTGATAATTTCCGTTTTCTTTTCCTGTGTAATCATGGGTATTCTCCTTTTCATTCATCCACCTGTCCCGGGTATTTGTCGGAGTCTCAACATACTCAGTGACAGGTATAATTAATTTAACAACTTATACTACCACAAGTCCTGTATTTTGTCCACTATTTCTTCAGGCCACCCTGGAGAATATGATATTCTCTGGCATAGATGCAATCCTTGCGAATCTGCTCCTTCAGGGCATCCACATCGTGGAATTTGACCTCATCCCGGATCTTTTTCAGGAACTCCACCCGGATGGTCTTGCCATACAGCTCTTTATCAAAATTGAAGATGTGGGTTTCCACATTTTTTCCATAATGGCCAATGGTGGGTTTGACCCCTGCATTGGTAATGCTGGGATATCGGACTCCATTGTAGATGCAGTTGGTAACATACACTCCGTTAGCCGGGCTCACCATGGTCTCATCCACGTGGATATTAGAGGTGGGGAATCCGATGGTCCGGCCGATCCGGTTGCCAACCTGGACTTCGCCGCCGATGGAGTAATAACGACCCAGGTATTTGGCACATTCGTCCACCTGGCCTTCTGCTATCAATTTCCGAATCAGGCTGCTGCTAACCAGATTTCCCTCCACCTTATAGGGAGCCAGAACGTGAAGGCCGAAGCCACACCGTTCCCCTTCCTTAATCAGGAGCTGAGGGTTGCCCTTTCCTTTATGACCAAAGCGGAAGTTGAAGCCGCAATAAGCTTCTTTCATTTTCAGACGGGCCACCAACAGATTATCAATGAAATCCATGGGGTCCATGTTCATGATTTCCTCATCGAAGGGAATAGAAAAAAAGTAATCTACACCTAATTTTTCTATGATGGCGGCCTTTTCCTCCGGATAGAGGATATTTTTGACCGTGTTTTTTCCGGTGATCAGATTCTTCGGGTGGGTGGAGAAGGTGAAAACGCTGCTTTTCAGGTTGGAAACCGCTGCGCTCTGCACTGATTTTTTGATGATTTCCTGGTGGCCCAGGTGGACCCCGTCAAAGTTTCCGAAGGCAATCACCGATGGTTCGATATCTTCTATTTCATCCAAGGATTTAAAAATCCTCATCCTCAAGCCCCCTTAAAAAAATCTTGTCCGCTACTAATTTTTTGTATTTATCGTTATAAAAAGCCACCCCCAGGAACTTTTTCCTGCCCTTTACCATAGCCATCATCCGATAGGCCTTCTGGTATTCTTCCCGTATGGGAAAGGGGGGTTCCTTGTCCTTGTATTCCGGTTCCTGAAGGATTTCTCCCTCCTGGAAGCTGATGTGGCCGCCGGTGATGAACCAGACAGCACGGTCGTCCCGAATGAGGAATTCCCCAAAATGAATCAGGGGAAAATCCGTGGGCAGGATATACCGGGTAAAATCGTCCCCAGCTTCTGCCAGCTCCTCTAAAGTGACTGCATTTTCCAGGGTGAAGGCTCCGCTTTCCAGACGGATCAGGGAGGACATGGCGGCGGTAAAGCCAAGTTTTTCTGCCATATCCACGCACAGGGTCCGTACATAGGTTCCCTTGGAGCAAGTCACGTCAAAGGCTGCCGTCAAAGTATGAGAATCCCATGAGTTTACCGTAATATCTTTTATGGTAATTTCCCTGGATTTGATCTCCACTTCCTGCCCCGCCCGGGCGTATTCATATAATTTCTTCCCGTTGACCTTCAGGGCCGAATATTTTGGGGGAACCTGACGGATCCTTCCAGTAAATACCCGGCTAATCTCTTGAAGTTTTTCCAGCGTGACTCCGGAAAGCGTTTCCTTATCTAAAAGGAGCTGCTCCCGGGTGTCGGACAGGACCTTTCCCCAGATATCCAGGGTGTCGGTCTCCAGACCCAGGACCATAGTGCACCGGTATTTTTTAAAGTCCATATCCAGATACTCGGAGATCCGGGCGGAGGTCCCGATGCAAAGAGGCAGGACGCCGGTAGCCATGGGATCCAGAGTTCCCGTATGTCCGATCCGCCGAACGCCGGTCAGCCGCCTCAGCCGATTGACGCAGTCATGGGAGGTCATGCCCTCCGGTTTATTCAGGTTGATGATTCCACGGTTGATCATGGCTATAAGGTCTCCTGAAACAGCTCGGTCATCAGCTCGTGGGAAATAATTTCTCCGCAGTGTTCAATCGGTTCATGCATGATAAAACCAGCTGCCTTCACATGGCCGCCGCCCCCGAATCGGGCTGCAAACTTTGCCACATTGAAGTTGTTTTTTGCCCGAAGGCTGACTTTGACCTTCTTATCCTTCAGTTCTTTCAGAATCACGGCGATTTCCACGCTGCCGATGCTGCGAATCGCTTCTACGATTCCCTCCGCTTCGTCCACCGTAGCCCCCGTATCATCCAGGTCCTGCTGTTTCAGGCTGACAATGGCAATCCGTCCGTCGGCATACATCTGCAGGGATTCCAGGGATCGGTTGAACATGAGCAGTTTTTCCAGCCGGATATTCTGATAGATTTCCACGCTGACCTTGGAATGTTCGATGCCCAGATCATAAAGGTTGGCAACAATCTCATGGGTCTCCCGGGTAGTATTGGAATACTGGAAGTTACCGGTATCCGTGGTGATGGCCGCATAAAGGGCTTCCCCCATAGCTTTGTCCAGGGTGACTCCAAGGGCCAGCAGAAATTTATAGACCAGTTCCCCGGTAGCTGCTGCCGTAGGGTCGATGTAATTGTAGGTCGTAAAAGGAACCGCCGTGGAATGATGGTCGATGCACATGGTCAGCTTACCCTTGAGGAACAGGTCCTTTCGGTTGATGAACCGCTGAATCTCTGCACAATCTACTGCCATACAAATATCCGGCTCCTGAATTAACTCCAGATCCTGGGTGCAGATATCCCCGTTGAGGAATTCCAGATTAGCCGGGATTTCGTCCTCGATGACCACCCAGCAGATTTTGCCCAGGCTTCTCAGTCCTCGGCAGAAAGCTGCAGAGGAGCCAAGACAGTCCCCATCCATATGGATATGAGGAAACAGGAGGATGGTTTCCGCCTTAAGAATTTCCCGAACCATTTTTTCCATTTCCGGCTTTAATTCGTTTTTAGTCATCCTCGCCCTCATCCTCGTCTGATTCCAGATTTAAATCCTGATCCTCAGTCTCCTCTTTTGCCGGACGGTCCGGCTGTATGCCCAAATCATGGATGATCTTGTCAATGTGTCTTCCGTATTCCATAGAAGTGTCCAGTTTAAAGATCAACTCCGGCACATGACGCAGCTTGATCTGATGGCCGATTTCTCTCCGAATCAGCCCCTTGGCGCTTTTAAAAGCTTCCAAGGCATCTTCCTTTTCCTGATTGGACGCTTCTTCACCCGGCCGGTTTCCCAGCAGGGTAATATAGGCGGTGGCATAGCTGCCGTCAGAGGTCACCTCCACAGCGGATATGCTCACCAGCCCGGACAGCCTGGGATCCTTCAGCTCTCTCAGTAAAAGCTCACTGATGATCTTCCGGATTTCTTCCCCCAAACGTCCCTGTCTGTATCCTTTACCCATTTGTTGACACCACCTTTATTTTCTTTCTGTTTCCACCATATGGAAGCATTCGATGATATCGCCTTCCTTGAGGTCGTTGTAGCTTTCGATGCCGATGCCGCATTCAAATCCCTTGAGGACTTCCTTGGCATCATCCTTGAATCGCTTCAGGGATGAAATCTTTCCTTCGTGGATGACGATACCATCCCGAACCAATCGGATTTCGGCGTTTCGAAGGACTTTTCCCTCGATGATATAAGCACCGGCAATGGTTCCGGCTCCGGGAACCTTGAAGGTTTCCCGAACTTCAGCCTTGCCCAGGACCACTTCTTTGTAGATGGGGTCCAGCATGCCCTTCATGGCGGCTTCGATTTCTTCAATGACGTTGTAGATGACCCGGTATAATCGGATTTCCACGCCCTCCCGCTCGGCCATCTGGCTTACCGCAGTGCTGGGCCTTACGTTGAAGCCGATGATGATGGCTCCGGAGGTTCCGGCCAGCATGACGTCGGATTCGGTAACCGTACCGACGCCGGAATGGATGATCTTCACCCGTACATTTTCATTTTTCAGTTTTTCCAGGGATGCTTCCAGCGCTCCCACGGAACCCTGTACGTCTCCCTTGATGATCAAGTTCAGTTCCTTGACTTCCCCTTCCTGGAGCTGACTGAACAGCTGTTCCAGGGTGCTGCTGGCATTCTTGGCGAATACTTCTTCCCGCAGCTTGTTTCTTCTATTTTCAGCGATTTCTCTGGCCATTCGGTCTTCCTTGACCGCATTGAAGACGTCTCCGGCTTCCGGAACTTCGGCCAATCCAAGGATTTCCACGGCTGTAGCCGGTCCGGCTTTTCGGATGGTATCCCCCTTGAAGTTGGTCATGAGACGAATCTTACCACTGCTGGTTCCGGCTACCACGCTCTGGCCGGACAGGAGAGTCCCGTTGAGTACCAGCAGGGTTGCCACGGTTCCTTTGCTCTTGTCTACCCGGGCTTCGATGACCGTTCCGGAAGCCAGTCGGTTAGGATTGGCCTGAAGCTGCATCATTTCTGCCTGGAGCAGGATCATTTCCAGCAAGTTGGTGATTCCGTCACCGGTCTTGGCGGATACGGGTACACAGATGATATCTCCGCCCCACTCTTCCACCAGAAGTCCGTGGTCGGCCAGGTCTTTTTTCACCTTGTCCGGATCCGCTGCCGGCTTGTCGATTTTATTCATGGCCACGATGATAGGCACTCCTGCCGCTCGGGCGTGGCTGATGGATTCAATAGTCTGAGGCTTGACGCTGTCATCGGCTGCGACCACCAATACGGCGATGTCCGTCACATGGGCCCCTCGGGCACGCATAGCCGTAAAGGCTTCATGTCCCGGTGTGTCCAGGAACACGATCTTGTTGCCGTTGATGGTGACTTCTGAAGCACCAATGTGCTGGGTAATGCCGCCGGATTCGGAAGCGGTAACGTTGGTCTTACGGATGGCATCCAGCAAGGAGGTCTTTCCGTGGTCAACGTGTCCCATAACCGTAATGATGGGGGATCTGGGTTTCAGGTCTTCAAGCTTATCTTCGAAACATTCGATGCCTTCTTCTACTTCGCATTCAAAGACTCGACCGACTACTACGTCGATGCCCAGTTCTTCTGCCAGGATCATAACCGTATCCTCGTCGATAGTCTGGTTGATATTGGCCATGATGCCCAGCTTCATCAACTTCATGATAACGCTGGATGTTGAAATTTCAGCCTGCTCGCAAAAGCCTGCTACGGTGATGGGTACGTTGATCACCTTTGTTCCTACTGGTAATTCTTCCATATTTATCGTTGTTTCTTCCTCTATCTGCTTTGGCTTTGACTGATGTTTCTTGGGCTTGGCTGCCTTTTCCAGTGACTTTTGTACGAAGGGTGCCTTCTTGCCTTTGCCACTTTCCAGTTTGGCGAATTTATCCCGTTCTTTCTCTTTTTCAGTTCGTTTATCTGCCGTGACCGGTTTGGCTGCTGGAGGGACTCCAGCCGGTTTTCCGCCAGCAGGTCGTTCTCCCGGGCGTCCTCCAGTGGGACGATCTCCAGGTCTGCCGCCGGTGGGCCTATCTCCGGGTCTGCCACCAGTGGGGCGATCTCCCGGTCTCTGAGGCCGGTCGCCAGGTCTGCTGCCGGTGGGCCGGTCACCCGGACGCTGTGGCCGGTCACCCGGTCTGGCCGGCCGGTCGCCGGGCCTTTGATCCGGACGGGGTGCGGGACGATCTCCGGTTCTCTGATCCGGCCTTGGTGCAGGCCGGTCGCCGGGCCTTTGATCCGGTCTTGGTGCGGGACGATCTCCCGGCCTTTGATCCGGTCTTGGTGCAGGCCGGTCCCCCGTTCTCTGATCCGGACGGGGTGCATCTGCCACCGGTCTTGGCGCTTCTGCTGCTGGTCTTGCACCTTCCCCAGGAACAGCAGGAGCTGCCTGTGCTGATGCTTCAACCGGTTTGGGCGCAGAGTGAGCCGGTTTGGGAACCGTTCGGCTTTCCAGATCCTGGGGTACTACCGGCTTGCCCATGGGGGGCTTGGGAGACCGCTGATCCAGTTCCTTGGAAATCACTGGCTTGCCCATAGGGGGACGGGCTACGGGCCGATCCTCCCGGGACTGCTGGGGCCTTGTATTTTTATGGTGCTGGGGCTGAGGCGGAATTACCGCAGCCTTGACCACGATCTTCGGTTCCTCTTCGTCCGGGTTTTTTTCCACCTTTTTCGGTGCCACCTTAACGATTTTTGTTTCGGCTGCCGCCCTGTTTCGTAAAACGGTGTTTTTCACGGCGGTTGCCTCTATTTCAGATAGTACGCTCATATGACTCTTTGCTTCTATGCCCATGGAATGGACTTTTTCAACCAGATCCTTGCTATTCATGTTTAATTCTTTGGCTAATTCATGGATTTTTATAGTCATTGAACTACCTCCCTTCTGTACGTACTGACTTGTCGTCAATCTCCTTACTGATTACATCTGCAAAATTTTTATCGGTGATTCCGAATACACCCCGCTCTTCATATCCCAATATCCGGGACAGATCAGCCATGGTTCCGATGATCCGGTAATCGATCTCTCTATCCTCCGCTGCCTTCTTCAGTTTTTCCATGGTGTTTTCTGCCAGATCCTCGGCCAGGATCAGCAGCCGGACCTTTCCCTGGTTCATCCCGTGAAGACAGGTGTTGGTGCCGCTGATCAGATTTCTGGATTTCTTGGCAAATCCCAGGTAACTTTCCAATTTGCTTCTCATAAGTCTCGCTTTTTATTCTTTCGCTTCTGTGTTGTTGATATATTGTTTCAGGTCTTCAAATAGCTTTGTAACCTGTTCTCCCGTCAGTTCCATCTCCAGATTCCTGCCGATGGCTTTCTTTTTCTGAGCTTTTTCAAAACATTGGAGGTCGGGACAAAGATAAACTCCCCGGCCTTTCGCTTTTCCGGTGGGATCAATGGTTACCTGGCCTTCGTATCCGGCCACCCGGATCAGCTGATTTTTTTCCTTTGATTCCATGCATCCCACACAGCGACGCATCGGTCTGGCTTTTGTTTTCAATGGTATCGCTCCTATTCTTCTCTATTCTTCTGCTTCTTCAGTCATTTCTACGATTTCCGATTCGAGAGATTCGTCGTACTCTTCCGGGTACTCTTCGTCGTCGTATTCCTGCTGCAGAAGGGCTTCATTGTCGTAGTACTGGGTGTGGCTCTTGATGTCGATCTTCCAGTTGCAGAGCTTGGCTGCCAGCCGGACGTTCTGACCTTCCTTGCCGATGGCCAGGGAAAGCTGATAGTCGGGGACCACCACCACCGCCGATTTATCATCACCGCCGATGATGACTTTTTCAACCTTGGCCGGGGAAAGAGCGCTGCTGATCAGCTTTTCCGGATCATCGCTCCAGGTGATGATGTCGATCTTTTCTCCGAAGATTTCATCCACCACGGCCTGCACCCGAGTACCTCTGGGACCGACGCAGGCTCCTACCGGATCCACGTTTTCATCTCTGGCCAGTACCGCAATCTTGGTTCTGGAGCCCGCTTCCCGGGAGATGCTTCTGATTTCAACGGTTCCATCCTGAATTTCCGGAACCTCCAGTTCGAAGAGCCGCTTGACCAGACCCGGATGGGACCTGGACAAATAGACCTGAGGGCCTTTGGTGGTCTTTTTCACATCCATGATGAAGACCTTCAGCCGGTTGTTGACGGTGTAGGTTTCGCCGGGAACCTGTTCGGTTGCCGCCAGAATACCTTCTGCCCGTCCCATGTTGATGAAGACAGTCTCGTTGCTGATTCGCTGAACCACTCCGGTAATCAGTTCTCCCTGACGGGTGATATAGTCGTCGAAGATCATGCCCCGTTCCGCTTCCCGAATCCGCTGGACGACTACCTGCTTCGCAGTCTGGGCAGCAATACGGCCGAAATCCCGGGGTGTGACCTGATACTCGATAGCGTCTCCCACCTTGTAACGGGGGTCTATTTCCAGGGCATCCTCGATGGAAATTTCCATCAGATCGTCCTCCACCTCTTCCACCACGTCCCGCTTCATGAAGACATCGATGTCTCCCTGTTCCCGGTCGATGACGACCCGGACGTTCTGAGCGGTGCCATAATTCTTTTTATAAGCGGAGACCAGGGCCAGTTCGATGGCTTCAATCAGGATATCCTTGGAAATCTGTTTTTCCTTTTCCAGCTCCTCAATTGCTTTGATAAACTCTTTATTCATTTTCCGACTAATTCCTCCTCTAAAATATCACCAATAATTTGGTTTTTGCCACTGCCTCTTCCGGGAAGGAAAGGGTCTCGCCCTTTTCTCCGATCAGGACCAGGTTTCCGTCCTGCCAACCTACCAGTTCCCCGGTATAGTGCTTCTTTCCGTCAATCCCTTTGTAAAGGCTGACCTCCACCGGATGTCCGGCGAATCGAAGGAAGTCTTTTTCCCGGAGAAGGGTTCGGTCCAGTCCGGGGGAGGAAACCTCCAGGTAATAATTCTGTTCGATGGGGTCCACTTCATCCAGCTTTTCGCTCAGATATCGACTGACCCCTTCGCAGTCATCGGTACTGATATATTGTTCCTCTGCCTCTCCGGATAATTTATCGATGAATACCCGAAGGAACCAGTCCTTTGCTTCCTTGACGAACTCCACATTGTAGAGCTCCATGCCCTGCTCTTCCAAATAGCTGGAAAGCAGCTCTTCTACCACTTCCGTGATCTTTTTCTTTGCCATTTTAACACCTGCTTAAACCAATTTTTAAATACTTATTTAATTAATTTCCTGCTAACAAAAGTGAAAGAGTGGGCTTGCCCACTCTTTTTGCTTTCCGAAAATTAACTTCCTCTATACAATACCACAGTTTTAGCAGGATTGCAAGTGATTTTCCAACAATTCCCGGCCTTTTTCCGGGTCTGAGATCTTGAGGATAAGTCGGGCGATTCCGGCATCGGAATAGCCGTACATGTACCGGATGCTGATCCCGGCACCACTGAGAACCAGGAGTGCTCGATGGAGGGCTCCCGGGATATCGGGGCACTGGAGGGAAAGGACATCGGTGGTTTTGACCGTGAATTCGGCATCTTTGAGGACATCCATGGCCTTGTCGATGTCGCTGACAATCATCCGCATGATACCGTAGGTTTCGGTTTCTGCCACGCTGAGGGCGGATATGTTGATATCATTCTCGCCTAAAATTCTGGTCAGTTCTTCCAGCCTGCCGATGTCGTTCTGTAAAAAAACCGTCAGTTGCTTGATTATCATAGGTTTCGTCCTCCCCTATATCTTTCGCCTATCGATGACTCTCTTGGCTTTTCCTTCGCTTCTTGCAATGGTTTTGTGCTCCACCAGGTTGATGTTGACGCTGATTCCCAGAATACTTTCCACCTTGTGTTTGATTTTCTGCCGCACTTTATTTAATTCTACCATTTCATCGCTGAAATATCTATCATCGATTTCAACCTGAATCTCCAGGGTGTCCATGGTTCCCACCCGGTCTACGATCAGCATGTAATGGGGTTTGGCTTCTTCGATTTCCAGGAGAGCGCTTTCCACCTGGGAGGGGAATACATTGACCCCCCGAATAATGAGCATATCGTCGGAACGTCCCTGAATCTTGGACATCCGCACATTGGTCCGCCCGCAAGCGCAGGCATCGTAATTGAGGCTGGCCAGATCCCGGGTCCGGTACCGGAGCAGGGGCATGCCTTCCTTGGTAATGGTGGTGAAGACCAGTTCGCCGGTGGTGCCCGGGGTGACTGCCTTCAGGGTTTCCGGATCCAGGATCTCTGGATAGAAATGATCCTCCGCCACGTGGAGTCCCTCCTGAACATAACAGCTGCAGGAGACGCCCGGTCCGATGATCTCACTGAGTCCGTAGATGTCATAGGCGGTGATGCCTAAGCCCTCTTCGATCTTGGCCCTCATCTCGTTGCTCCAGGGTTCTGCCCCGAAGATACCGGCTTTCAGCTGAAGCTGGTTTTTATCGATTCCCGCTTCTTCGATGGCTTCTGAAAGGAAGGCCGCATAGGAGGGGGTGCAGGCCAGAATCGTACTGCCGAAATCCTGCATCAGGGCCAGCTGCTTTTCCGTATTGCCTCCAGAGATGGGAACCACTGCTGCCCCCAGCTTTTCTGCACCGTAATGCATCCCCAGGCCACCGGTGAATAGGCCATAGCCATAGGCGATCTGGACGATGTCGTCTTTGGTAGCACCAGCGCAGCAATAGGCTCTGGCTACTACTTCAGAGAACAGGTCGATGTCTTTTCGGGTGTATCCTACCACGATGGGCTTTCCGGTGGTGCCGGAGGAGGCGTGGACCCGGACGATTTCGCTTTTGGGCACAGCAAACAATCCGAAGGGGTAGTTTTCCCGCAGATCATTCTTGGTAGTAAAGGGCAGCTTATGGATGTCTTCGATGCCTTTGATGTCTCCCGGTTCCAGGCCCAGTTCCTGCATCTTTTTCCGATAAAAGGCCACATTATGATAGACCCGGTTCACTGTCTCTTTCAGACGCTGGCTCTGCTCTGCCGTCCGCTCATCCCTGCTCATACATTCTTTCGGCTCATTCCAAATCATGGTTCATTCTCCTTTATTCCAACAATTTCCGGCCACGCCGGTTCCCGAACAAAAAAAGGCTTCCAATCTCCTAAGAGACGGGAAGCCCGCGGTACCACTCTTATTGCCTTACGGCCACTCAGGACTCCATGAATCCTTATCTCTGTGACGGGAGAACCCGGAACGGCCTACTATCGGTTCAGCCGGTCAGCTCAAGGGGGAACTTGGGATGTCTGCTTCTGTCGGCTCTCAGCACTGCCGATTCTCTGTAATCCGCCGGATCATCTTACTTTACCCTGTCATCGCTTTTGCTATGAAGTTATTCCTATTCTACCGGTATTTTTTGTTATTGTCAACAAAAAATCAGATATTTTTTATGATTCGCACACCATTTGCCATCAACAGTTCCTGGGCCTTCTGCTGATCTGTCACTTTTATGACAAAAAGCTGGGCCCCGTCCTCCCGAACCAGAAAAGAATAGATATAGTCGATGTTGATGCCGTTGTCTCCCAGCAGCGTGAAGATGTCATTCAAGCTGCCCCGTCGGTCTTCCGGATCTACGGCCAGGACCTCGCTGAGTTTGGATACGATTCCCTCTTTAGCCAGTTCTTCCACGGCCCGTTCCGGCTCGCTGACCACCACCCGCAGGATTCCGTAATCCACGGTATCGGAAACGGAGATGGCCCGTATGTCGATTTCATGTTCCCGGAAGATCCGGGTAACATCGGCCAGGGTCCCTGCTTCATTGGCAATAAAAATCGATAATTGTTTGATTCCCATTTTTATTCCTCCCTCAGATCGATGACCCGCTTGGCTTTCCCTTCGAAACGCTGCAGGGTCCTTGGCTGCATGATATTGACTTTCGCATCGATGCCCAGCACGGTTCGGAGTCGCTGCCGGATGGTCTGGTTCAGGTTTTCGATCTGGCTGAAGGAATCCAGCAGATCGGCGTTGACCAGTTCCACGTCCACTTCAATCCGATCCAGATGGCCTTTCTTGTAAACCTTAATCTGATAATGGGGCCCGATACCGTCCACGTTGAACAGGACTTCTTCGATTTGGGAGGGGAATACATTAACTCCCCCCAGAATCAGCATATCGTTGGAACGGCCGGAAATTTTTGCCATTCGGACGGTAGTCCTGCCGCAATCACATTTTTCATAATGCAAAGAGGTAATGTCGCTGGTCCGGTACCGGATGATGGGCAGGGCTTCTTTGGAAAGAGTCGTAATGACCAACTCTCCCACGGATCCCGGCGGCAGCACTTCACCGGTTTCCGGGTCGATGATTTCCGGAAAGAAATGGTCCTCGTTGATGTGCATCCCTTTGAGGGCCAGGCATTCACCGGAAACTCCCGGCCCGATCAGCTCGCTCATGCCATAATTTTCCGTGGCAAACAAACCCCAGGCTTCATTGATTTCCCGGCGCATGGCTTCGGTGGATCCTTCGCCCCCAAATAGTCCCCACTTCAGTTTCAGGTCCTTCTTCGGGTCGATGCCCATTTCTTTGGCGATTTCCGCCATATGGAGGGCATAGGAAGGGGTGCTGATCAGAGCCGTGGTGCCGAAGTCTTGCATGACCATGATCTGTTTACGAGTATTGCCGCTGGACATGGGAATCACTGTGGCTCCCACGTGCTCCAGGCCCTGGTGGAGACCGAAGGCCCCTGTAAATAATCCGTATCCGAAGGAAATCTGTGCCACATCTTCATCGGTGACGCCGGCCATGGTGACCAGCCTGGCGATCATTTCCTTCCACATTTCCATATCGTTTTTTGTATAACCAACTACTGTCGGCTTTCCGGTGGTTCCGGAGGAAGCATGGATTCTCACCACCTGCTTCTGGGGTACAGCAAACAACCCGTAGGGGTAATTGTCCCGAAAGTCGAGCTTGGTGGTAAAGGGAAGTTTGGACAGGTCATCCACAGACTGAATATCCGCCGGAGACAGACCCATCGTGTCAAATTTCTTTTTGTAATGGGGCACGGAATCATAGACCCGCTGAACCATTTCTTTCAATCGTTTGCTTTGTATGTCCCGGAACTGCTCCCTGTCCAGGGTTTCTTCCGGACTCCATATCCTGTTTTCCTGCATGCTTTCCTCCTGTATGATTTTTTCACTTTTGTCCTTTATCATAGCACAAAATTAAAATCTTTGCTACTCCGAAATCAGAAAACCGTGAACCACGAACCGATCCAGCTGCCTTCCGGTACTGGTACAGGTGGACAGGGTGACGATCGGGGTGCCAATGTCCGGGCCTTTCGGCGGTGTGATATCGGATTGAGGCGGTGTAATGTCTGACAGATTTGTAATCTTTTCCAGATACTTGCCATAAGCGGCATCATTCCCAAACTGGTAGGTGTAGGTATCGCTCAAGGCATCGGTGACATAAGCGGAAAAAATCTGATATCGATAGACCCCCTCCTCCCGGAGGATATAGAACTGGGGCCGGGCATCGGTAAAAGTCTGATCCCGGAATTTTTCCAGGGTGCCGAACATGGCATCGCTTTTCATGTTGTGCCCGTAGATGATGGTGTTTCTGCCGCTAAAGTCCCCCGGAATCCGGTAATCCAGAAAGATGCTTCCCAGCTTGTTGTGCCCCCCATCATAGGTCCGGGTCAAATAAAACTGATTGTCCCGGCCCTGCACCAAGGGGTAACTGATCTCCGAATCGGGTATCCAGATCCAACCCACCGAATCGGGGCTGATGGACGATAACAACTCAAAATTAATGGCAGGGGGAACTGGAGCAGCCGGGCCATCCGGCTCCTCTTCGGCCTCAGGCTTCTCCGGACGAATAACCTGCTCCGCAGCAGCCTCATAAAGATCCTGCCCCTGTTTGTACTCCAGCAGCGTTCCCGCCAGCATCAGGCCGGAGCCGATAAATACGCAAATTAATACGATTAAAATAATTTTTTTCACAAATACCACCTCTGTAAGCAGGTCTGTCAGTTGGCGGTCTTTTGGCAATGTAGGCCAAATGACACAATTTCTAATAAATAAGGGTTACCCGAAGGTAACCCTTACACATCTTTAATTATACTTTACCGTACTTACTTTTCAACTGTTTCTTTTCGCCTTCCCAGGAGGACGATTCCTGCTCCGGATCCCATCATCAGGGCCAGCAGCAACCAGATGTTGGTGTTGTCACCAGTCTGGGGAACGTCTGCCAGCGGAATGGGCTGCTCTTCAAGCATTACTTCCGGGGCTTCTACTAACGGAGTTTCTCCGTCGGGGATATTGGTTAATGGAGGAGTAGTTTCCTGGATAGTGGTTCCACCACCACCGCCTCCACCGGTTCCACCGCCGCCGCCACCTCCACCGCCTCCTGCGGAGACTGTTACGGTAGCTTTTTCAGAGTTGTTAGACTGGTTATCATCTTCAAATGGAACATATTCAATTACTTCGTTATTGCCATCACCCAGAGTCACAATCTCAACCTGATTCTGAAGGGAACCAACTGTTGTTCCAATTGCGGCTATTGTTAAAATCTTGCTTTCTCCGGATTCCAGAGTTCCGACATCCCATATTCCATCTTTAAAATCATCTGAGCCGATTGCCGAAATACTTAATCCAGCTTCCATAACATCTTCAACGAAAATATTATTAATAGTTTCAGTACCATTATTTGTTATAGTCACTGTAAATACTGTGCTTTCATTAAGCAGAATATTGGTAGGTGCTGCAACCTTTGTGATTCCAAGGTCTCTTTCCAGAAGCACTTTAAGCGTTGCTGTATCAGAGTTATCATTTGGATTCTGGTCGATTCCGCTAAAGGTAACAGATGCAGTATTCGTATAATCATCGGCTACTGCTGAAATACCTGATAAAGTAATTGTTTTAGTTGCTCCAGGAGCTAAACTTCCAAGGGTCCATGTCATATCCTCAGCATTGAACTGTATAGCATCGCTGGATGTTGCACCGATAAATTCAAGCCCATCTGGCCATACATCCTTGACAACAACATTAGTTGCTTCATAGAATCCCTTGTTCTCTACTTTAATAGTGAAAAGAGCTTCTTCACTTATACCTACAGATCCAGGATTTACTGACTTTGTAAGAGATAAGTCATATGGTACTAAAACATCTACTGTCGCACTTGCTGTGTTATCATCCTCATCAACATCATCACCATCAAAACTTACAGTGGCAGTATTGGTGATCTCATCTACATCAGTAGTAATGGCATCAATCTCTAATGTTACTTGTTGACCACTCGCTAAATCACCGATTGTCCAGACATCGCCTGCAAATGTTCCAACTGCTGAATAAGTGGCCGTTATCAATAAGCCTGCAGGAATTTCGTCTGTTACAACTACGCCGCTCACTAATGTATTCCCGATATTTGTAACAGTAATAGTAAACTTAACAGCGCCATCAAGGGGAACTACTGGCTTGTCTACCGTCTTGGTTATCATTAGGTTATAAACTTTTGCAGTTGGTGGTGGTCCAACCTTAATATTTGCCGAGTTATTTCCGATAGCTGAACTATGATCAACTGTTAATTCTGTGTAAATACCATTTATTGTTGTGTATGCTCTTGTAACTACACCTTCATCAATGAGTTTATCGCCATTCGATAAAACTTGGTCAATGCTTGGAGAAAATTTTCCATCGTAATGACTACTCTTTTTATGTCTCTTAGCTTCTGCTGTAAAGGTTTGATCAATAGCACCTTCTGATGATACAGTCGTAATTACAACTACAACTCCATCATCACTTGGTCCGTGATAATGAACTCTAACATCATTAATTGATGCAAACACCACTCCCCCAAAGGAGTACATCATCACCATTGTCAGCGCTATGAAAAGCGCCAGGGGCCTTGCCCACCTCTTTGTCTGAATGTTCATCTCCATTCTCCTTTCCCATACGCTCTTGATAACCTCCCTTTTAGCTGGTAGCGTATTTCTTATCTTTTGGATTATCACTTTCTTCGAATTCTATTGTCGCTTCCTCGTTGCCCTTGTTCAGAGCTCCATCAATCAGTTTCATTAGTTCCAGTGCGCTTCTGAAATATTGTGTCTTGTTTTCTTCTGCCCAGACCACCTTGCCTTGCCAGGTGGCGTTCTGTCGGTATTGTACCTGTATCAGGAATGTGCCCTTGCTGCCCTTAACCTTTAATAGTTTTTCATCCTGCTCCATTTTTATCATCTCTTTCCTATTTTGACTGGGCTTCCTTTTGATAAAAGATCGGGTTTCGGTGGAAGCCATCGGAAAATTCAGGTTATCATAGAACTTATCCATCTGGATCAGCATTTCAAATGCGTCCCGGTATCGGATCGGTTCTTCGGAGTAAAGGTGGTGCAGCTCTCCTTGTATGCCATTAGGTCCACATTGGTTGACGCAGTTACAAATAATATTCCGGGAAAACATCCGGATATTGCTTGGCTGCAAACTTACCACCTCCTTCGTTGAATTTCCGTTCATTTCAAACAACTTGTTTTCTTCTTATTTTTACTATAACGGTTTCAGGTTTCAATACAGGTTTCAGCATCTCAGAATTATGAAACATTTTGAACTCTATTTTAAAGTTTTACAGTTTCCTGCAAAACGGCCTGGACAACGAAACGATCGTTCTTATTTCCGTGAGAAGTACAAGTAGAAAGGGTCAGTATCTGGTCTTTCGATTCCGGATCAGGCCCCAAAGGATGGATGGATAGCTCCTTCATTTCTTCCAGGTACTGCCGAAAGTGGTCTGGCGTTTCAAAATTCACCCGGTAGGTTTCTCCGGTAGCATCCGTCCCGTGAATGGAGAAGACTTCGTACACTTGGTATTCCTCCGGTTTCAGGATATAGATCAGAGAATGTCTGTTGAGGTATTCAAGGTCCTTATAGCGCTCCAGTGTGCCGAAAATATCTTCCGTCAGCATATTATGGCCAAAGAGAATGGTGTGGCTGCTGCTGTAATCCGGCTGACATCGGTAATCCATGAATACACTGCCATTCCGGTCATAAGTCCCCTTATAGGAGCGGGTCAGGTACTTCTGATTGTCCAGCCCCTGCATCACCGGGTAAGTGATAGGCGAATCGGGAATCCAGATCCAACTGGTTGTCTCATCGTTGATAGCCAGTAACCCATCAAAGTCAATGGTTACAGAAGGAGCCGGGTAGAGGGGCTGCTCCCCATCGGCCGATATTGGCAGCTCCTCTTCCTGCAAAGATGTCTGGAACTCTTCCTTCCCGTTGTTGCCCGGTCCAAACAAGGAATAAAGCAAGAGAATACAGGCTAGAAGAATCAACACAATTCCCAGGCGGATCATCCAGATCCTCTTCATCGTAACCACCTCCTTTGAAACAGGGGCCGCCGGATGGCAGCCCCCTTAGTCTTTAAATTTTTTCCGGTTTCCTATTTACGACAACCAGGATTCCAAATCCGGACAAAGCTAGCAAAATCCACCAGAGATTCAGCAATGCATTGTTTCCGGTTTGAGGAACATCAGCTAGCGGAATGGGTAAATCGGCTAATGTTTCAACAGTAACAGGATCCTGGGCTAAGGGTACCTGACCGTCAGGAACCGTAGCTATGGTATTGGTATCCGTATCTCCACCGCCACCACTGCTGCCACCTTGATTGGTGCCGCCACCGCCAGAGCTTTCTTCCTCTATGACATCCTTGGTGTTCACAAAGGTGATCACTCCATCTTCACCTGGCTCCAGGGTAATCTGCAAAGAGGTTTCTGATGTGGTATAGCCTGCTTTTGTAGTTTCTGCCACTGTGTACAAAACTCCAGGAACCGCATCCATGACAAAGGGCTCCAATTCCGAAATTACACCCTGGATAGACTTCGTGGTGGTATTCATCACCATGGTACGGTATTGGGGGATTTCATTGTCTCCTGAATCCTCATCATAGACCCATTCTTCTTCCCACGAAATCAGAACATCAAAGGCTGCTGCAGAATCGGTTACGTTGGGAACATCTTTTTTAATCGTCAATGTGGTCGGATCATAGATCAGGGTAGCCGTGTCCACTGCTGTCAACGTGATGCATTCCGTAGGAGGAGACCAATGTTTCATCGTTTGGAAGTCTCCCTCGTTTCCTCTCGGAGCCCATTTGATTTTTTCGTAACAGCCCATGGCTGTAGCTTCATTAATCAATTGATTGCCATCCCAGGAATCTTCAGGGATTAAAGACAAGTCAATAGCAACAGTGGTGGTATAATAGCCTTTATTCCATTTACTCTTTGCTTTGATGTCCCCGGCATTCACCGTTAAATCCAAGAGAGTATCCGTCAGAACTACATTCTTAATCGTATTGTCCGAAAGATTATTCCACACTTTGAAGGTATAGTTTACAATTCCATCTTGTGAGTATACAGTTCCAGGATCTACTGATTTTTCCAGGGTCATGGGTGGTACGTAAGTTACAGCAGCCGTATCAACTGCCGAAAGAGTTACCGGTGTATCTCCTCTCATAAAAGGAGCTTCCACTCTTGCAGTGTTGATGAATTGATCCCCATCCCATTCTGCATTTGTCAAATCAAATGCAAATGTCCTAGTTTCCCATTGTCCCTTTCGTACTTTGCCGAAATCCAGAATTGCATCGATGGTTTCATCATAAACCTTTACATTTTGGAGATCCCACCAAAGGTTATTTTTAACCTTGAATGTATAAGTTACCTTTTCGTCCTTGAAATTAACTGTGCTTTTATCAACCGTCTTTTCTAAGGTCAAAGGAGCCTGATACTTCACGGTATACGAAGCATCGGCACTGACTGATCTGGTCCCTTCGCCCCAGGGAACGGTTCCCTGAACCGTGGCAGTATTGTTAAATGAATTGCCGTCCCATAAATTCTCACTTAGATCAACCGCTACTTTTGTAGTGAAGGTTTTGCCCTTTCCATGAATTCCCAATGAGCCTGCATCAATTTCAAGGCCAATAGCAGGATCAATAATCATCACATCCGCAATTGGCTTATTACTCATATTTGTTACCGTAAAGGTATAGGTTACCGTGGAGTCCTTAAAGAAAACAGTTTCACGATCCGCTTCTTTGGCGAATCCAATGATCGGTTTCAATTCTACTTTTGCCCAGGCTGAATCTGATACAATAATATCATTGTCCGCTACCCTTGCTGTGCCGGATACTGACGCCTCATTGATGTACTTATTCCCATCCCATTTGTCAGGATCCAGCTTAACAGCCACCTCTGTTGTGTAGACCGATCCATGCCACCTCTCTTTACTTAATTCACCAATCGTAATTACAAGGCCTAAATCTTCATCCACAAGAACCACATTCCTAAGGCTTCTTTCACTCTTATTTGTAACCTTGAAGAAAAAAGTCACCATGTCATCTTGAAAGAAAACCTTATCCGGATTAACCCACTTTTCTAATTTAATCTCTAGCTTGGGTGGTTTTTCCGGTTTAAAAAAACTCATGGTTCTTGTTTGCCCTTCTCCCTCAGGCAATCCCTCATCCATTTTACCAGAACCGTCATCACCGGATGGATCTTCCGACCCCGACGACTGGATAATTCCATTCTCCTCCAGAGGCGGTCCTTCGAAGCCTCCCTCTTCGGCTACTACCAGCCCAGTGGCTCCGGTCATCAAGACCAGGGTGAGCATTATGGTGAAGGCCACCACCCTCATCCAGCTTTTTCTTTTACTACTCATAATACCTCTCCTTCCTTCTCATAAAATCAAGTATGTCTCTGTTTCGTGACTGGGAGAAACTCATCCCTTTTGTTTAACTATCATATGCCGTTTTAGTTTCACTGCCAGTTTCAAAAAACCAGTAGCATGTTGAAACCTGCGGGTTTTGCGCAATAAAAAAACGCCCCTTTTCGAGGCGTTTTGTCGAAATTGTGTCATATTGAATCAGAATCCGGTTTATTTTGCATCCTGTTGGCCCCTTTTGTCGCCAAAGAGCTTTTTAATGTCGGCTGCAGAAACCACCTTGTATTTCAGGTTGACCTGATTTCCCCGGAACTCCTTCCGGAAATGCTTTTCGATACGGTCAAAAACGATGCTGCAGTTTTCCTGGTTGATGCCGATCAGCAGATAGAGATACTGGGAAGGGCTGTACCGGGTATAAAGGTCTCCTCTTCTTAAAGAAGCCTTGGAGGCTGTCTTCAGCGCATCGGAAGCGTGGGCCAGCTGGAGTTCCTCATCCAGCAGCTTTCCTTGTTTGTTGACCATGGTGCAGAGCATCAGGAATGCGGAAAGACCGCTTCGCTCCAGCCCTCTAACTAAAAAACGATAGCTGTCTGCAAAGTTTTGATAATTGGTGAAATAAGCCCCATCATCATCTTCCCCTTCTTCCAGGAAATTTTTAACTTCATCCACATTGATGGCGCTTTTCTGGGTCGTTGCCGCTACCTTATCGTAAAGGGACTGCAGTTCATCCGACGGGCTGACGCCGTATTCGTTAAAAATCAGGTCCACGATCCGGTTATACTCCCCGATGGCTTCCTTGGTCTTGCCCAATTGATGCAAAGCAAATATCTTTTCCCGGGAGAAATCCTCATCCATCGGATAGATTTCCAGTCCATGGGACGCGATATAGTGAAGCAGGATGAAGTCCTCCTTCTTCCGAATCAGCTGGCAGGCTCGACCTATCAAGTGTTTATAGGCTTCCTCGTACCGGACCCGCATGGGAATCACCCAGCTTTCCGTCAGGCTGTTGCCCAGGAAAGGCCCCTGATACAGGTGGATGGCCTCCAGCATCAGCTTAAGGGACTCCTCCTCCGGTGCATTGGGATGGAGGGCCCGCTTCATGGTATGTTCAAAGATCTCAATGTCGACCTGACAGGGGATTTCCGGATTCCATCCGTATTTTCCATTGTAGTTGACGATGTATTCCATTTCCGGCAGTCCCAGGGACAGGATCTGCTTCCGGAGCCGGTGAACGATGATTTTCAGCGCATTGGTGGGATTATCCACAAATTCATCCCCGTAAAGGAGCTCGATCAGGTGCTCTTTCGTAAAGGATTTGGAACGATGGGCAAGAAAATACTGAAGCAGTTGAAAAACCTTACTGCTTTTCAGTGGGCCTTCTAAAATCAGATGGCCTCCCTGGCTCAGGGAAAATTCTTTAAAAAAGGTGATTTTGTATTCCTCTTGCATGGGCATTCCCTCCCTTGCTCCCATTGTAGATAATAAAGCAAAAAATGTCAATTAAAAGACATTAAAAGTGTCAAAAAGAGAATTATAGGACTAAAAGAGACAGAGCTGATCCGTTTCCGGCAATCCGGTCAATACACCATGCTGCTTCAGTGCCTCGATGGCGGTTTTGTTGGCCCGTGCCCGTTTTTGAATCTCTTCCACCGAATGGAATGGCCGTTTTCGGTGCTCTTCGGCAATCAGCCGGGCTGCGGTTTCCCCTACTCCGGTAAGCGCCATCAGGGGCAGCAGCACCTTATCCTCCAGAACTTTAAATTTGACCGGGTCTGAATGCTCCAAAGATGCTTCCTTAAAGTCGTACCCCCGGCAGAGCATTTCATAGGCCAGTTCCATGACCGTCACACTGTCTTCTTCTTTTTTCGTGGCGTTCTTCCCCTTGTTCTCGATGGACTCGATCTTTTCCAAAATCGCCTTGGGACCCTTGAGTATAGTCTCTGCATCGAAGTCATTTACTTTCGTGGTGAAAGTAGTGGCATAAAACTCCCTGGGATAATAGACCTTGTAATAAGCGATCCGGTAGGACATCATAACGTAGGCCACCGCATGGGCCCGGGGAAACATGTACTTGATCTTGTTGCAGGAATCGATGTACCATTCCGGCACGTCGTGCTCCCGCATCAGCTCCATGTCCTTTTCGCTCAGGCCCTTCCCCTTCCGGACGTTTTCCATGATCTTGAAGGCGTTGCTGTTGGGCAGCCCCTTGTGAATCAGATAATTCATAATGTCATCCCGGGTGGAGATGGCGTCCTTCATGGTGGCTACTCCGCTTCGGATAAATTCCTGGGCGTTGTTCAGCCACACATCGGTACCGTGGGAAAATCCGGAAATCCGGACCAGGTCCCCGAAGCGGCTGGGTCTGGTGTCATCCAGCATCTGCCGAACGAACTTGGTGCCAAACTCAGGAATACCAAAGCTGCCGTGGCGATATTTATAGTTTTCTTCCTGGATATCCAGGGAACTGATGCCGAGGAACAGGCCCTTGACCTTATCGTCATTTAAAGGCAAGGTCAGGGGATCCACTCCCGTCATATCCTGGAGCTGGCGGATCATGGAGGGCACGTCGTGGCCCAGAATATCCAGCTTCAGCAGGTTTTCATCGATGGAATGATAGTCAAAGTGGGTGGTGATGATGTCCGTATTCATGTCGTTGGCCGGTCGCTGAACCGGACAGAATTCATAGATTTCGTGACCCCTGGGGACAATGATGATTCCACCGGGATGCTGTCCTGTGGTACGCCGGACTCCGGTGCAGCATTCGGTCAGCCGTTCGATTTCCCACTTATTGATGTTCTGCTCCCGCTCTTCAAAATACTTGCGAACAAAGCCATAGGCCGTCTTGCTGGCAATGGTGCCAATGGTCCCGGCCCGGTAAACATTTTCCCGTCCGAAGATTTCTTCCACGTATTTGTGGGCGGTGCTCTGATATTCGCCGGCGAAGTTCAAGTCGATATCCGGCTCCTTGTCTCCTTCGAAGCCTAAAAAAACTTCAAAGGGGATGTCAAAGCCTTCCCGTTTCATCAGCAGTCCGCAGTCCGGGCAATGCTTTTCCGGCATATCCACTCCGCAGTCGTATTCGTTGTTGTCTCCCCATTCAAAATGCTTGCATCCGCCGCAGATATAGTGGGGAGGCAGGGGGTTTACCTCGGTGATGCCGGCCATAGTGGCGGCAAAGGAGGAACCGACGGAACCCCGGGAACCGACCAGATAACCGTCCTCCAGAGATTTTTTCACCAGCATCTCAGCGGAAACGTACATCACCGCATAGCCGTTGTTGATAATGGAATTGAGCTCCCGCTCCAGACGGTTTTCCACGTCATAGGGCAGGGGATTGCCGTACATCTCCCAGGCCCGCTTCATGCAGGTTTCCCGGAGGATTTCCTCGGCCCGGTCGATCTTGGGAGGGAACTTACCGGAAGCAATGGGTTTGACGTCCTCCACCATTTCGGCGATCCGATTGGTATTTTCTACTACCACCTGCCAGGCAGCATCCCGGCCCAGATAACTGAACTCCTCCAGCATTTCGTCGGTGGTCCGAAGGTACAGTCCTTTGTCCCCTTCGATGTCCTTGTATCCCTGCCCCGCCATGAGGATTTTCCGGTACAAAGCTTCCTCCGGGGTGGTGTAATGGGAATCGCAGGTAGCGGCAACCAGTTTTCCGGCATCCTCTGCCAGACGGACGATCCGCCGGTTGATGTCCCGAAGCTCCTCTTCATCCTTCACCGAGCCGTTGTCGATGAGGAATTGATTGTTGATGATGGGTTGGATTTCCAGGTAGTCATAAAAGTCAACGATTTCCTGAATATCCGGGTTTCCCTTCCGAACCGCCTGATATACTTCCCCCGCCTCGCAGGCAGAGCCGATGATCAGTCCTTCCCGGTGGGCGGCGAGGACAGATTTGGGAATCCTGGGCTTTTTATAGAAATAATCCAGGTGGGAGATGGAAACCAGCTTGTACAGGTTTCGGAGCCCCTCCTGGTTTTGGGCTAAAATGATGACGTGATAGGTACCGGAGGACTTGTAATCAATGGTTCCGTCTTCTCCGATCTTATCCCGGTCGTCCAGCAGGTAACCTTCCAGACCGTAGATCACCTTGATGTCCAGCTTGTTCTTTTTCACCACCTTGGGCGCTTCCGGAAAGGCTTGTACTACCCCGTGGTCGGTGATGGCTACCGCCGGATGTCCCCAGGCTGCTGCGGTCCGGATCAGCTCCGACACTTCATTGAGGCCGTCCATGGCGCTCATCTTGGTGTGGGCATGGAGCTCCACCCGTTTTTTCTCTGCCTTGTCGGTTTTGGCTTCCTTCTGGTGCTTCTGAATGTCCTTCACCATAACCACCAACTGATTTTCATAGGTGTCCCATTCCACGATGCCCCGGACCCGGATGCCGTCCCCCGGGTTGAGCAGTTCGTCGATCTCCTCCCATTTACCGGGAGATACAAAGGCCTTGAGGCAAAGGGAGGTGGTCTTGTCGGTGACCAACAGGGTTACCAGCTTCTTGTCGCTGCGGATGGTACGGGATTCCTTTCGGAACAAGATCCCTTCGATGACCACCGTTCCTGATTCGGTGTTCAGGCTCTGCATGGGATCCGGGTCTCCGGCAAAGGGTTTCCCCATAATCTGGCTGCCGCAGGCCGGTTCTTCCTTGGAGGATCGTTTTTTCCCCCAACTCTTTTCCTGGGGTTCTGGCGATTTCTTCGGAGCAGCTACCGCTGATTTCTGAACCTGGGCCATTTCCCGGGCTTCGGTTTCTGTCAGGGCTTTTTTCTGACTGGAAACTTTGGAATAGGAATCATCGTGGTTTTCGAACCGAACCTGGAGAGAAAGTCCCATGTTGGCTTCCAAAAGCTGACGGAACAGGGGTGAAACCCGGTGATTGAGCTGTTCCACCGCCAGGTTTCCCAGGGCGTAAATGGTGAGGCTGTCTCCCTCCAAAGCATATTCCTCCGGCAGGATGGTCTTGGTCAGGGGGGCATATTCCCCGTTGACTTCTTCAATCATATACTCGATGTAGTGTCGGAGGATCTCCTCTGGTCTCAGGATCATTTCCCGGTAATGAAACTGGAAATCCACCTTGACCAAATCCGGAACCTGGTTGATGATCAGGGCCTTGATCCGCAGGATGTCCTCATAGGGCACAACAAAATTCAGTTCCACCGCCAGGGTCAGAACTGAACCGTCCTTTGACATTTTTGCCTTCCCCAGATGAAAGGAATAGGATTCCTTGGGATGGCTGCCTATTTTATTCCAATGGATGTTGCTTTCGATCAGATTTTTCATGTTCTATTTCCCGGAGAAAAAAGCATCCGCTTCTTTTCTCCACTTCAGCTCCTCTTCTCTGTCTGTTTCGTCCAGCCGGATGCCATGGGCCTCCGGGCGGCTCTGTTCATCGATGGTGACGAAGGTGGTATAGCCCTCCGCCTTTTTCCTTCCCGTTTCTTCGGAAATCACATCGATGTGGATGGTAAAGCTGGTTTTTCCGGTCCGGACCACGGTGCTCTCATAGGTGATGATCTCCCCCGGATCCACGGGGCTGAAAAAATTAAACTGATGGGTGTTTTTATAGAGCAGGCCGTGCTTGTTCTTGTGTTCTCCCACGGCTGCGATGAAGGAAGATTCCATCATCCATTCGATGGCCCTTCCGGCATAGAGGTTCTGATGATGGTTCAGGTCCTCAGATTTGATCATGTGACTGGCTTTATAGGTCTTCATAGTGTTCTACCGCCTTTAGTAATTCTGCTACGATGTCTTCTTCCGATACGGTTTTGATGATTTCTCCCCTTTTAAAGAGGACTCCCTTGCCGGTGCCGCAGGCTACGCCCACGTCGGCGCTTCTGGCTTCCCCCGGTCCGTTGACGGCACAGCCCATGACGGCCACCGTCAGGCTGGGCAGCCCTTTTTCCTCCCGGTCCAGGGCAATTCTTTTGGATTTTTCTTCAACCTCCCGGGCAATCTTCTCCAAATCTACCTGAGTCCTGCCGCAGGTGGGACAGGAAACCAGATTGATACCCGACCCCCGGAGACCGACCACCTGAAGGATTTCCTTGGCCAGCAGCACTTCGCTGACCGGATCTCCCGTCAGAGAAACCCGCATGGTGTCGCCGATGCCGGCTAAAAGGAGTGCTCCGATGCCGATGGCCGACTTGATCCGGCCGGAGGTGACGGTTCCCGATTCGGTGATGCCGATGTGAAGGGGATGGTCGGTGGAAGCTGCCACCAGCTGGTGGGCATCCTGATTGAGCCGGACGTTGGAAGCCTTCAGGGAGACGACGATATCATCAAAGCCCATCTCCTCCACCATCCGGACGTTCCGAAGGGCGCTGTCTGCCAGTCCCTGGGCTGAAACTCCCTGATACTTTTCCAGAAGATCCTTTTCCAGGGAGCCGGAATTGACCCCGATCCGGATGGGAATCTGCCTTTCCGCTGCCGCCCGTACTACCTGAAGAACCCGGTCCCGGTCACCGATGTTGCCGGGATTGATGCGGATCTTGTCTGCTCCCTGACGGATGGATTCCAGGGCCAGACGGTAATCAAAATGGATATCTGCCACCAGCGGAACCTTTGCTGCTTTCTTGATCCGACCGAAGGCTTCTGCCGCCTCCAGGTCGGGAACAGCCAGCCGGACGATCTGACAACCGGCTTCCTGAAGCCTGGAGATCTGATCCAGGGTGGCCGATACGTTTCTGGTGTCCGTGTTGGTCATGGACTGTATGGATACGGGAGCGCCGCCACCGATGGCCACGTTTCCGCAGTAAACTTTCTTTGTCATGGGGTACCCGCTTTCTTAGAAGAGCCTCAGCACATCCTGATAAGTGACATAAATCATCAGCCCCATCAGCAAGGCAAAGCCCACCAGATGGATTTTTCCTTCCACTTCATCGGAAATGGCCTTTCCGGTAACCTTACGGATCACCAGCAGTAAAAGTCTTCCTCCGTCCAGCGCCGGGAAGGGCAGCATGTTAACGATGGCCAGGTTCAGGCTGATCAGAGCCGTCAGCTGGGCCACATAAACAAAGCCATGTTCCGCGCTGTCACCAACTGCTCCCACGATGCCTATCGGGCCCATCAGTTCCTTGGCTGATACATCTCCGGTGAATAGCTGCCCGATCACATCCAGCATCATGGCTCCCATCTGCCAGGTGGCCTGGAACCCATATTGGATTGATTTGATCGGTTTCTTGTGAAATTCGGGGGATATGCCGATGATCAGCCTTCCCTCCTCCTCTACGGGAGTCAGGGTGACTGTTACAGGGCTGCCCTCCCGGATTACTTCCACCGGAATGGGATTTCCTTCCGAAGTTGCAACTGCAGCGGATACCTGTTCCCAGTCTTTGATTTCCAGTTCATTGATGGCAACCAGCCGGTCCCCCGGCTGCAGGCCTGCTGAAGCGGCCGGACTCTCCGGTGAAATCTGTTCCAGGGTGGTGGAGGGCAATCCGTAGGAAAAGACCACCATGGAAAGGATCAGAATCGTCAGGAGCAGGTTCATGGCAGAGCCGGCCACTAAGACCGGAGCCTTGACCCGGAATGGCTTGTTGTTAAATGCCCGGTCGTCCTCCGATTCCTCATCCTCCCCTTCCATAGCACAGAAACCGCCAATAGGAAAGATCCGGAGGGAATAAAGGGTTTCCCCTTTGGTTTTCTTGAAGATGGCCGGTCCCATGCCCAGGGCAAATTCCTTGACCTTGATGCCGGTAGCCTTGGCGACGGCAAAATGGCCCAGTTCGTGGACGAAAATCAGGATACAAAATATAATGATTGAATAGACTATGGTCATAGAGTTCTCCCCTGTTATACCCCGGCAGCCAGTCTGGCTGCCTCTTCTCTGATCTGCCGGTCCACCTGCAAAATCGTGTCGATGCAGTCGATGGAAACCGGACGATGTTCTTCCATAATAATACCCAGTTTGTCGGGAATATCCATAAAGGAAATCCTTCCCCGAAGAAACAAATCTACCAGGACTTCATTGGCTCCGTTCAAGGCAATAGCATAACTGTCTCCATATTCCAGGGCTTTTCTGGCATAACCCAGGCAGGGGAAGGCTTGCTCATCCACCTCTTCGAAAGTCAGACATGCTCCGGAGCCAAAAAGATCCAGTCCCGACTCCCGGAAGGGCACCCGTTCCGGCCAGGAAAAGGCATAGGCAATAGGCACCCTCATGTCTGGATTACCCAATTGGGCCAGAATAGAATTGTCCCGGAATTCCACCATGGAATGGACAATGCTCTGGGGATGGACGGCCACTTGAATCTGCTCCGGCGCCACATCAAAGAGCCATCGGGCTTCAATGACTTCCAGCCCCTTGTTCATCAAGGTCGCCGAATCCACCGTGATCTTGGGTCCCATGGTCCATCTGGGGTGATCCAGAGCCTGTTCTAACGTAACCTGGCGGAGCTGTTCTTTCGTCCAGCCTCGAAAGGGCCCTCCGGAAGCAGTCAGAATCAGCCTTTTGACCGGATTGCCGGAATTGCCCTGAAGGCACTGAAAAATGGCGCTGTGCTCACTGTCCACAGGAAGAAGCCGGACCCCTGCATTATGGACCGCATCCATGATCAGCTGCCCCCCTGCCACCAAGGTTTCTTTATTGGCCAAGGCGATGTCCTTTCCCTTACAGATAGCGTGGAAAGTGGGAACCAGACCCATCATGCCCACCAGGGAATTGAGCAGAAGGTCGCAGGGACTCTCGGCAGCCCGAATTAATCCCTCAGCACCCCAGAGGATTTCCGTTCCGGGGTGGATCTTCTGAAGTTCCAGGGCATCCTCTGCTCTTTCCGCCACGGCGATTTCCGGGGAGAAGGTCCTAATTTGATGGGACAGCAGGTTGATGTTGCGGCCGCAAGTCAAAGCACTGATCCGAAAGCGATCCGGATTAGCGGAAACGATTTCCAAAGCCTGGGTGCCTATGGATCCGGTGCTTCCTAAGATGGATATGGTTTTCATAAATACCTCTATTGCATCCTTATCGGATAATGAACTCAATGTAATAGTAAACCAGTGGAGCGGTAAAGAGAACGCTGTCGATCCGGTCCAGGACACCGCCATGGCCGGGAATCAGATTGCCATAATCCTTAAGCCCCATCTTACGCTTGAAAATGGAAGCGGTCAGGTCTCCCAGCTGGGAAATGATCCCTCCCAGGAAAGCGATGACCAGGCAGTGGATCAGCAGCTCCGGCACCACAAAATAACCGAAAACCCCCGATAAGGCCATACTGCCCAGGATCCCTCCCACCGAGCCTTCAATGGTTTTCTTTGGGCTGATGGTCGGGCAGAGCTTGTGCTTCCCGAGAAATACACCGGTAAAGTAGGCAAAAATGTCTGTTCCGAAGGCCGTCAGGAAAATCAGCCAGACCAGCAGGCGATATTCGCCTGTCTGTTCCGTCAGGATGATATGGTAACTGAAAAAGACCACATAAAAGAGTCCGCCGATGGTGGCCAGCATATCCTCCGGCTTCCGCTCCTCAATTTTAAACAGATACAGTAGGGAAAGCAGGACGGACAAGAAGAACCAGAAGAGGACCCAATGGGTCTCCTGGCTCATTCCCAGCAGATTCCCGGTGTAGAGCAAAAATGCCATAGCCATGCCGATGGGTACCGACGGAGTGATGGAGAGGCCGGAAAACCCGTTGTAAAACTCCCGGAGTGCCAGGATGCTCAGCAGAAAACAGCCGGCCAGGAGCAGTTTGCCGCCGACGAAGACAAAGGCCAGCAGGGGAAGCATGATGATACCCGATAAAATTCTCGTTTTCATTTTTGTTCTCTCCCCCCAAAGCGCCGTTCCCGGCCTTGATACTCGATAATAGCTTTTTCAAATTCTTCCACGGTAAAATCCGGCCACAAGGTGTCCACAAAGACGAATTCACTGTAGGCACTCTGCCACAGGAGAAAATTAGACAGCCTCTTCTCCCCGCTGGTACGGATCACCAGATCGGGATCGGGAACCCTTTCCATTTCTTCACCGGTAAAGAGGTGGCGGCTGATGTGGTCGGCGGTGATATCCTCCGGATCCAATTGCCCTGCCTTTGCTTTTACAGCCAGCCTGCGGCATGCCTGGGTGATCTCATCCCGGCTGCCGTAATTCAGGGCAATGCAAAAGTGGAGGCCTGTGTTGCCTGCCGTCTTTTTCAGGGCTTTTTTCAGGCTGCTTACTGCATCAGCGGGAAGCTTTTCATAATCCCCCAGAATGCTGACCCGAACATTGTTCTTGTGGAGTTCGGCCAGCTCCCTTTCAACATATAGAATCAGAAGCCGGAAGATGCCGCCGACTTCTTCGGCTGACCGTTTCCAGTTTTCTGTGGAAAAAGCGTACACGGTTAAATGGCCAACACCCAACTGGCCACATCGCCGGACGATGTTTTTCATGGCCAGCATACCGGCGTTGTGTCCAGCCAGTCTTGGAACTCCATGGGCCTGAGCCCACCTGCCGTTACCATCCATGACGATGGCGATATGGGAAGGGATCCGGTTCAGATCGATATTCTTCATAAAACTCCTTAAAAAAAGCGGATATGGCTGTGTCCTAGCCACACCTCATATCCGCCTGTCCTGACTGTTTCAGTTAACCACTTGAGATCAATCCCTGTGGTCTCTATACTTCCAAGATTTCCTTATCTTTTGCTGCGATGATGTCGTCGATGTCCTTGATGGTCTTGTCCGTCTTTTTCTGGACCAGTTCCATTTCCTTTTTCAGATCATCCTCTGTCAGTTCTCCGGCCTTTTCCTGCTTTTTCAGCTCATCGTTGGCATCCCGCCGTTCGTTCCGGACAGCGACCTTGGCATCTTCACCAAACTTTTTAACCACCTTGGTCAGCTCTTTACGCCGTTCTTCCGTCAGCTGGGGTACCACCATCCGGATGATCTTTCCGTCATTGGTGGGATTGATGCCCAGATTAAGGAGATTGATGGCCTTTTCGATGTCGTTGATGGTTTTCGGATCAAAGGGAGCGATCATCAGGGTCCTGGGATCCGGAACACTGATGTTGGATAAGTTCTTCAATGGTGTCGGGCTTCCGTAATAATCCACCACCACCCGATCCAGCAATGCGGGATTGGCTCTGCCGGCCCGGACGGTATTAAGTTCGTCTTTAAGGACGGCGATGGTTTTCTGCATCTTTTGTTCCAGAATTTCCTGAACGTCTTTACTCATGATCTAATCCTCCTACGTAATGATTGTACCGATTTTTTCGCCCATAATAGCTTTCAGGATATTGCCTTCCTCCGATACGGCAAAGACATGAATCGGAATGCTGTTGTCCCTGCACAGGCTGGCTGCAGTGGCGTCCATGACCTTCAGATCCTTTTCCAGCACCTCCCGGTGGGACAGTTCCGTATAGCGGATCGCATCGGGATTGGTCTGGGGATCATCGGAATAGACTGCGTCAACATTTTTAGCCAGCAGGATCACATCCGCTTCGATTTCCGCTGCCCGCAGTGCTGCGGTAGTATCGGTGGAAAAGAAAGGATTGCCGGTTCCGGCACCAAAAATAACGACTTCATTGTTGTTCAGCTGACTGATGGCTCTTCGGCGGATGTAGGGCTCTGCCACTTCCTTCATCTCGATGGCCGTCTGGACCCGGGTCGGGATCCCGATGGCTTCGAAGGAGTCCTGAAGGGCCATGGCATTGATGACCGTAGCCAGCATACCCATATAGTCTGCTGTTGCCCGGTCCATGCTCTTACTGGTCCTGCCACGCCAGAAGTTCCCGCCTCCGACTACGATGGCGACCTGCACCCCGATGTCGTGGATTTCCTTCACCTGCCTGGCAACTCGTCCCAGCATTTCTTCATCCAGACCGAATTTATTATCTCCGGCCAGGGCCTCTCCGCTGATCTTCAGAATGATTCGTTCATATTTTGGTTTCATAGTCCCTCCCTATTGAATTTCATAATAAAGGGACACTAAACAAGTGTCCCTTTATTATATCATAATTTCACTATGCGTTCATCTGTTTTGCTACTTCTTCAGCAAAATTTTCTTCCTTCTTTTCAATGCCTTCGCCTACTTCATATCGGACCATGGAAGCGATTCTGACCGGCTTGCCAACTTCCTTGGCAATTCCGTCCACATACTCTTTCACGGTGACATCGCCGTTCTTGACGAACTTCTGGTCTACCAGGCATACTTCTTTCAGGATGGCCTTGATCTTTCCGGGGATGATCCGGTCCAGCATCTCCGGCTTCTTGCCTTCATTGAGCAGAAGCTGTGTGGCAATCTTAGTTTCTTCTTCCAGCCAAGCCGGGTCCACACCGGTTTCGTCCACGAACTTGGGATTCATGGAAGCCACCTGCATAGCCACGTCTTTACCGCAAACCTGAACCTGGTCCAGGGAAGCTTCGGTTTCCAGACCGATGACAACACCGATCTTTCCGTTTCCGTGGGTGTATCCTACGTACACCATGGCCGGATCTTCAGCTTTATAGATTCTTCGTACGGACAGGTTTTCGCCGATGGTGGCGATTTTTCCGTTCAGGGCTTCCTGAACAGTGCCTTCACCCTGATAGTTCAGATTCATGAAGGAAGCAACATCATCGCTTTCAGCATTCAGGGCCAGAAGGGCCAGGTTTTCTACGAATCCAACGAACTCTTCATTTTTTGCTACGAAGTCGGTTTCTGAGTTGACTTCAACCATGGCTGCCGCTTTTCCGCCATCTGCGAAGGCAATTCGAACCAGACCTTCAGCGGCTACACGGCCGGCTTTCTTGGCTGCTTTGGCAAGTCCCTTTTCCCGAAGGACTTCAATTGCCTTATCCATATCACCATCGGTTTCTTCCAGGACCTTTTTACAGTCCATCATTCCTGCTCCGGTTCTTTCCCGCAGCTCTTTTACCATTGATGCGCTAATTGCCATAATCTATTCCTCCTATAATAATTCGGGCCCGGCGTTTCCGCCAGGGCCACTTGAAATTTATGCTTCCGTATCTTCTGCCACTTCTGCTTCTGCAGCTTCTGCTTCAGCTGCTGCGATTTCTGCTTCAGCGGTCGGGCCTTCATCATAGCTTTCGCCCTGGTTTGCTTCGATGATGGCATCTGCCATTCTTCCGGCAATCAGTTTTACCGCACGGATGGCATCGTCGTTGGCTGGGATGACAAAATCCACATCATCGGGGTCACAGTTGGTGTCCACGATTCCAACGATGGGAATGCCCAGGATTCTGGCTTCCTTCACAGCGATTCTTTCCTTTTTAGGATCCACGACGAACAGTGCGCCGGGCATACCCTTCATGTCTTTGATACCGCCCAGGAATTTTTCCAGTCTTTCCAGTTCCAGCTTCAGTTTCAGGACTTCCTTCTTGGAAAGTTTTGCAAAGGTGCCATCCACTTCCATGGTCTTGATGTCGTTCAGTCTCTTGATTCTTCCGGAAATGGTCTTGTGGTTGGTCAGCATGCCGCCCAGCCATCTCTGGTTGACGAAGAACATGCCGCATCGCTTTGCTTCATCCTCGATAGCAGTCTGTGCCTGTTTCTTGGTTCCTACGAACAGAACCGGCTTTCCGCTTTCTCCGACTTTTCTCATGAAGTCATAGGCCTCATCGATTTTTCGGACGGTTTTCTGCAGGTCGATGATGTAGATGCCGTTTCTTTCAGTGAAGATGTAAGGAGCCATCTTTGGGTTCCATCTTCTGGTCTGGTGGCCGAAATGTACACCGGCTTCCAATAATTGTTTCATTGATATAACTGCCATTTTTCTACCTCCTGGTTTTACGCTTCCACCGGACCTCCCGTGAGAACAACCCGATTCGGGCACCAATCCTCAAGTATTCCGGTGTGACTAATACGTTCTGGTCCATTCTCGTAGACCAACAAAAACTATACTATAAAGCCGGTGAAATTGCAAGAAAAAATTAAACCAATGGCCAACTTTTTTCCCTCCGTCAGGTAACGGCTGAACCTCTGCTTGGCCGAGGTGAATTTGTCCCGGCTCAAGGGAACTTCCATGCCGCCGAAAAGTTGGATGGACTGGTCCTTCATGGATCGGATCTGATCCATGTTGACATACAGACTCTGATGACACTTCATGAAATTATCTCCCAGATAGGGAATAAATTCCTGAATCCTGCCGTAGGTCTCCAGGGTGACTTCCCGGGTGACCAGCCGGATCTTTCGTTGATACTGCTCCACATAAAGAAGCTCTTTGGTCAGGATCCGATGGATTTCCTTCGATTTGATTACAGGTATGAACTCCATGCATTTTCAACCTCCTTAAAGGGTAGTGTACCGAGAGGAGAATAGGCAGGGCAACCCGGCTAAACGCATTGTTTATCAAATCCAACTTATCGCATGTCATTTCTTTCCATTTTAGTGAGGTCCCTTACAATTTCACCCGCTAAAAGCAACCCGGCAATGGGGGGAATAAAAGAGATGCTGGCTGGAGAGCGGGTTTCCTCAGTAGCTTCTATTGCACGAAAGGGCTCCTCCGGGGAATAAACCACCTTAATCCCTCGAATATCCCGTTCCTTCAGTTCTTTGCGGATCCGCTTAGCTAAAGGGCAGGTATGGGTTTTTTCGATGGGTGAAATGGTGAATTTTTCTCCCTGCAGCTTGTTTCCGGTTCCCATGGAAGAAATCACCGGCAGATTCAGTTCCCTGGCCCGGGTGATGATGGCTAGCTTTCCCTGGACGTCATCGATGGCATCCACCACGTAATCCACATCCGGCTGGATCAGCTCCCCCACGTTCTCCCAGGTCACCCGAAGTCCGTACTCCCGTATCCGGGCTTCCGGGTTGATATCCCGGATACATGCCGCCATAGCCTCTGTTTTTGGCTTTCCTAAAGTACTGTGAAAAGCAATCACCTGCCGGTTCAGGTTGGTAATGTCCACCCGGTCAAAATCCACCAGATCGATGGAACCGACTCCGGCTCTGGCCAGGGCTTCCGTACAGATTCCTCCCACCCCTCCCAGGCCGAAAACGATGACCCGGGAAATCTTCAGTTTTTCCATGGCCTCTTCCCCAATCAGCCAGGAGGTTCGGTCGTACATGGTTCCCATATAATGATTCCCTTCTTTCAAAAAAATACAGCGGAGTGGCTCCGCTGCTTCCGTGTCATTTACTGACGGCTATAGGTGATCAGATCTTCTGCGATTTCGTGGGCAGCAATGGATACGGGCTTTTCCACCGGATCCGTAGTCAGCTTAGGTTTCCCTTCGATAATATCCCGGGCTCTTTTCGCTGCCAGGACTACCAGGGTATAGCGACTGTCGGCTTTTTTTCTGATCTCATTGATGGATGGATACAGCATATCAGACTTCCTCCTTATAATTCTTAATCAGTTCGTATATTTGCTCGGATACTCTGGAATGTTCCGCCAGGATAATGGCTTTCACCCTTGCTACTGCTTCTTCCAGGTCTTCATTGATAACACAATAATTGTATTTGTCGATGTAGGATACTTCCGAAAGGGTCTTTCCAAGCCTGAGTTCGATGGAATCGGGACTGTCCGATCCCCTTCGGGTGATTCGCTTCCGAAGCTCGGTCATGGAGGGGGGCAGGATGAAGATGTAAATGCCCTGGGGGTATTCTTTTCGGACCTTCAGGGCTCCCTGAATATCAATCTCCAGAACCACATCCTTGCCTTCGGCCATTTTATCCAGGACTTTTTTCTTCGGCGTCCCGTAGAAGTTGCCGTAAACCTCGGCGTATTCCAGCAGGTCCCCTTCCTGAATGGCTTGCTCAAATTCTTCCCGGGTCACAAAATAATAGTTGACCCCGTCTACCTCCCCTGGCCTTGGATTTCTGGTGGTCATGGAAATCGACAGTTCAACATCCATTTCGCTGACCAGCTTCTGGCATATGGTCCCCTTCCCGGCGCCGGAGGGCCCGGAAACGATAAACAGCTGACCTTTTTTCATGTATATTCCCCTTTGTTATTCTTCAGTTGAATGTACATTATAGCACAATCTGTCAGCCTGTTCAATAAGGAATCAGGATGAATTGCCGGGCAGGTTTTATTCGATGTTCTGAACCTGTTCCCGAATCTTTTCAATTTCGCTTTTGATTTCCAGCATTACGTTGGTTATCTCCATGTCATTGGCCTTGGAACCAATAGTGTTGGCTTCCCGGTTCATCTCCTGGACCAGAAAATCCAGTTTTTTACCGTCAGGCTGGCTGCTGTTGGATATGATGGAATGGAGCTGCTGGATATGGCTGTCCAGCCGGACCAGTTCCTCGGTGATATTGGATTTATCAGCAAAGATGGCTGCTTCCAAAAGGATTCGGTCTTCCGGAACAGTAGCGCTGCTGCCGATCAGTTCTTTGATACGGGCTTTGAGCTTTTCCGTGTAAACCTCCACGACCCGGGGAGCTCGATCCTCAATCCGGTCCACCAGCTCCCGGATATGCTTTCCTCTGGCCAGAAGATCCTCCGCCAGTTTTTCTCCCTCGGCAATCCTCATTTCATCCAGATGCCGGGCTGCCGACTGAACCGATGTTTCCAGGCATTTCGTGATTTCTTCTTCATCTTCCACATCGGGGACCGCCTTCATAACGTCAGGGAGACCAGCCAGGAAAGGCAGGGTCACTTCGCCGGTCAGGCCGAATTCTTCCTTTAAAAGATTCAGATTGTCGAAATACTGACGGGCTACCATGGTGTTGAGCCGGATGTTGGTATCATCCTCCGTGATATTCTCCACGATGATGGATACTTCCAGCTTGCCCCTTCTCACTACTTCTTTGACCGCATTTTTAATACGATCCTCGGCAAAGGAATAGCGCCGGGGCATCTTGACGGTGATGTCGCTGTAACGGTGGTTGACGGCCCGGATCTCTGCTATGATGGTCCTTTTGCCGTCGCTGAATTCGCCTCTTCCGAAGCCGGTCATACTTTTTATCATCTTGTTTCTCCTCATTTAACGGGTTTTATGATAATATATTGATTATAACCCAATTGTCCGCTATTGAAAAGGGAAACAAAGAAAGACAGGAAACGAAACATGAGTTTTGACGGAGTCATCACCGGCGCCATCGCCGAAGAAATAAAATGCCGCATCCTGGGCGGAAAAATCGAAAAGATCTATCAACCGGAAAACGACGAGCTGGTCTTCCATATCCATGCACAGGGAACCGGCCACCGACTGTATGCATCCTGCAACAGCAGCCATCCCCGCATCCATTTTATCCGGGAAATTCCGGAGAATCCCTCCTCACCCCTGGCCTTCTGCATGCTGCTCCGAAAACATCTTCAGAGTGGACGGATCCTGGATGTCCGGCAAAAGGATTCGGAACGGATCATCGAAATCCGGGTGGAAACCAGAAACGAGCTGGGATTTTCCGTCAACAAACGGCTGATCATCGAAATCATGGGCAAGCACAGCAACATCATTCTGGTGGACGACGATTCTCAAAAAATCATCGACTCCATCAAGCGGGTTTCCATCGATGTGAACCGGTACCGCCAGATTCTGCCGGGCAAGCTGTACCAGATACCTCCGGAGCAGGACAAGGTTCCTTTTCGCAGCCTGTCCCAAAGTGATCTGGAGAAAATCCTGACGCCAGATGTCACTGGAATGACCAGTGATCTCCAGCTGAATGAGGAGAACCTTCCCCGGCTGCTGATGTCCGCCATTCAGGGAATCAGCCTGTCCCTGGCCGAATCCCTTGCTGCATCGGCCCTGGCGGATCCCGATTTTAACCAAAACCCAGCAATGGTTTTATTTGAAAGATTCCACAATCTGATTCTGGCTATGGAAGAAGGCTCTGGTGCCCCCCAGGTGCATGTGCTGAACGGGGAAAAGCCTCTGGACTTTCACATCATCCCCCTGATGCCCGATTCTCCTGAAATTTCAACATTGACCTTTGACAGCCTCAGTGAGGCCCTGGAATATTTTTATGCCCATCGGGATTCCTCCAACCGGGCAAAGCAGAAAGCCACTGACCTGGAAAAGAACGTGAAGAACATCCTTCAAAAGCTTTACCTGAAGAAGCAGCGACTTTCCGAGGATCTGCTGGAGGCAGAAAACTCTGAGAAATACAGGCTTTTCGGGGAGCTGCTCACCGCCAGCCTTCACCTGGTCCGCCCAGGCGAAAGTTCTGTTAAAGTCGTCAATTATTACGACGGAGAAGAATTGCAGATTCCCCTGGACAAGCGGCTTTCTCCATCAAAAAATGCCCAGCAGTATTTCAAAAAATACGGCAAGGCAAAAACGGCGGTAAGAGAAAAGAAAGTCCAGCTGGAAGAGCTGGAAACCGATATTCTGTATGTGGAATCCGTAGCAGAATTTCTGGAGAAGGCCTCCACTCCCGATGAAGTGGAAATGCTGCGAACCGAACTTGCGGAAAACGGCTACATGAAAAAAAGAAAGGTGGTCGGAAAACCGTCCAAAATCAAAACCAAGCCCTATGAATATAAGTCGGAAGAAGGCTTCCGGATCCTGGCAGGCCGGAACAACACGGACAACGATCAGTTGACCTTCAAGTCGGCGGGGCCAAAGGACATCTGGTTCCATGCCAAAGACCTGGCCGGTTCCCACGTGATCCTCTTTACAGAAGGCCGGGAGCCGTCGGAAGAATCGATCCGGCAGGCAGCCTCCATCGCCGCTTTCCACAGCAAGGGGAAGAATTCGGAAAATGTACCCATTGATTACACCCGAGTCAAATTCGTTAAAAAGCCAAAGGGGGCAAAACCCGGTATGGTGATCTTTACGGATAACAGAACGATCTATGCCAATCCATTATTACCCTAGACCTGTTTTTTAATCCAATCAATCATATATCGGATCACTTCCGTTCCATCCTCCGTTTCATTGCCGTTGTGGATCTCGTGAAAGTAGCCGGGCCATTCCACGAACTCACAGTTCCGGCTGATTCGGCAGAATTTCCGGCTTCCCTCGATATCGCAGATATAGTCGGCAGTTCCGTGCATCAGCAGGAGTTTTTTCCCTTGGTCCACGGTCTCCAGGATTTCTTCTCCGGACCGGATGGCATCCAGGGCGGTAGAAACCGTGATGACATTGTGGAGCATTTCCTTTCCCGGCTGGGAATCATAGTTCCTTTTATTCCCTAGTTTATCTGGCTTGATTCCGGCGCTGACGGGAACCTGGGAAATCATTCTTTCCCCCATCTCAAGTACCCGGAGCAACGGCTTCGGTACGGGTTTTTTCAGGAGGATCCAGGGGGATGTCACAATGTAGGCTTCCGGGACCTGGTTCATTTCCCCTCTTCTTCGGTAATCCAGAGCAATGTTGCCCCCCAGACTGTGGCCGTATAAAACCAGGGGGACGTTTGGATAGCGCCGGCCTGCCTCCCGGATCAATTCATCCACAAAAGACAAAATCTGTTCTCTGGGGGCGCAATGCCCCTTCTTTCCGCCGGAAAGGCCATGCCCAGGCAAATCCATGGAAAGGACGGCAATCCCTTCTTTCCTCATGAGGGAAGCCACCCGTTCATACCGGGCGGCATGCTCGCCAATCCCATGGATGATGCAGACTACCGCCGTAGGATTCTCCTCCTCCCAGGAATAGCCGGTCAGAGAACCATCCGAAAGATGCAACGGATAATGACTGGCGGTTAATTTGCTTTTTTCTCCTGACATTTTCTTCACTCCCGACAAAATATTACTGAAAATCGACAATAAATAACGTTTTTGGGATGTGCCGGTCAAGTTACCGGGAACAAGGTTTCATCTTCGGCTATAATGACTATAAGCACACAAAATCCGAAACTATATCTGAGGAACCATGAACAAAAGGAAGGTGAATTATGAAATCATCCTGCTCTCTTTGCAGCAATGCCTATCAGATCATCCCCTTCAAAGGAGGTGCTGTTTGTGAAGACTGTCTCACTTATATAAGGCGGCTTCAGCAGCCCATCCAGCCAACCGTTACCCATTTGAAGTGACCAGGTTCCGCCCATCGATCCCCGGGCAGACCATCGTTTCCATGAAATCAGCACTCAGATATAAGAAGGCAGGAGGTTATCGACCTCCTGTTTTTCCTTTTTTCGACCGCATAGCCGACCGCTTCTGCCCTTCCAGTTTTTTCTTGGTCTTGGGCTTCATGATGGAATACCCGAAACGGCCAAGAGGACGCTGATGGATTCCGTAATATTCCCCATGGTTGTAGCACAGGAGTCCGGCTTTATCCAACCGGAGCTTACCCGTATCGCTGAGCAGGCTTTCATCGGCATGAACCGCCAGAATTTCTGCTATGAACATGTCGTGGGAAGGGAAGCTTTTCACTTCCATTACCCGGCATTCCAGGTTTACCGGAGATTCCTGGATCATGGGAGCACCGATGTGATCCGAAGGAATGGGAGTCAGCCCCCGTTCCTGAAATTTATTAAGCTCCCTGCCGGAACGAACACCGCAGAAATCGGTGGTTTCCGCCAGCTTTTCCGTGGTCAGGTTGATGACGAATTCTCCGGACTGGGTAATAAGCTCATGGGAATATCGGGATTTCCGGATGGATACATAGGTAATGGGCGGTTCGGAATTGATGATGCCGGTCCAGGCAATGGTAACGATGTTGGGGGCTTCCATGCTCCCGCAGCTGACCATGACCACCGGCAGGGGATTCAGCATGGTTCCCGGTTTAAAAGTGACTTTGTTCATTGTTATTTCCTTTCTCTCAGTTTCCGGAGCACCTTTTGGAAGTCTTCCGGAAGTTCTGAATCAAACTCCATATAGAGGCCGGTAACCGGATGACGGAACCCCAGCTTTTTAGCATGGAGCATCTGCCCTTCCACTCCCGGGTATTTTCTCTTGGGTCCGTAAACCGGATCCCCCAGCAGCGGATGATTGATATAGGCCATGTGGACCCGGATCTGATGGGTCCGGCCGGTTTCCAGGGTTGCTTCAATGTAGGTAAAGGGGCCCAGTCGTTCCAGTACCCGATAGTGGGTCACCGCTCTCCTTCCCCGTTCCGGATCGGTAACGCCCTGACGAAGGCGATTTTTTGGATCCCTGCCGATTGGCCGGTCGATGGTGCCCGAATCTTCTTTCAGGTTGTTATAGACGATGGCGTGATAGACCCGGGTGATGGAATGGTCCGCCAGTTGCTTAGCCAGGCTCTGGTGGGCCCGGTCATTTTTGGCGATCATCAGCAGACCGCTGGTATCTTTATCGATCCGGTGAACGATACCCGGGCGGATGATGCCATTGATGGAAGAAAGGGAGTCGCCGCAGTGGTGCATGATGGCATTGACCAATGTACCTTTTTCATTGCCGGCTCCGGGATGGACCACCAGGCCCCTGGCTTTGTTGATGACCATCAGGTCCTGATCCTCATAAAGGATCTCCAAGGGGATATCCTCCGCTTCCACTTCTAAAAGGGAGGGAGCCGGCACCTGAACGGTTATTAGTTCACCAGCACGAACCGGATGCTTTTTTTCCAGGCAGGGCTGGTCGTTGATCTCCACCATTCCCTCCTCGATGAGCTTCTGAATCCGGCTCCTGGAAATCTCCTCCATAGACAAGGAAAGGACCACATCCAAGCGTGCTCCTTCCTGTTCTTTACCTATAATAATCTCAAATCTGTCTTCCACTTTTTTCTTTTCCTTCAATGAAAAAAACATAACCGGCCAGAAGCACGCAGCCTGCCGTAACACCGATATCTGCTACGTTGAAGATGGGCCAAAAATGAAAGTCCAGGAAATCCACCACATACCCCAGGGTCAGCCGATCTATCAGATTTCCGATGCCGCCAGCCACGATCATGGCCAGGGAAATTCGGAGCAATAGATGAGCCTTCCTTCCCTTAAGCATGTAATATCCCAGAATCACACCGATGATGATAACCTGGAAAAGGGCCAGCACCGGTGTTTTCCCTGCCAGCATGCTAAATGCAGCGCCGGTGTTGTGGATATAGGTTATGCTGAAGATTCCGTCCCAGACGGGAATGGACTGATTCAGCACCATGGATTCCTGGATCAGCCCTTTTGTCAGCTGGTCCCCGATTACGATTAATAAGATGATGATATAAAACATATGGTTCGGGTCATTCCCCGTCTCCTATCCTGATATTCAGCATGGTCTTGGCCAGCTCTTCATCCGTTGAAGGAGCAGCCGGTCGTGTATCCCGGGCAGGTCTTTGGCTGGTCCCCGGGATTTTGTGGGCTGGTTTTGCCATTTCCAGCTCGTCCAGCCTGAATTCGTGGAACAGCTCCAGACTCAAGCTGTCAAACCGCTCCAGCTCTGATTCCAGCAGGGATTTGTATTTGGTCTGGAAAGCCAGAAAACGATTCTTTAACAGAAGGCTTTCCTCCGTCAGCCTCTCCACCGAATCCTTCGCTTCCCGAGTGATGAGTTCAGCATCCAGTTCTGCGTTTTTCAGCAGGATTTCCGCTCGTCGCTCGGCGCTTTGGCTGATGTCTCCCATCAGGGCCTTGGCGGCTTCCAGGGTTTCCAGAACGACTCCTTCAGAACCCCGGTACCGTTCCAACTCCTTGGTCAGCCTTCCAACATCTGTTTTCAGGGCATTATTTTCTGTAATCAGTCGTTCCAGGTCAAAGGTAATCAAATCCAGAAAGCTGTCTACATCCTCTTCCTTATAACCTCGAACTGCTTTGGAGAATTCCTTGTTCTGTATATCTAAGGGTGTAATCATCTCTTTATCCTTTCCCGACAACTCCTGTTACATCAGAGTATACAGCAGGGCAACAATCACATTTCTGCCCAATGATATGAACAGAAAAGCAATCAGAATGGAAAAATCGAACATGCCCGTATTAAACCGGGCCAGCAGCCGGCGGCAGGGGGCCATCATGGGCTCCGTCAACCGGATCAGCAATTGATAAATACCGAAAAGGGGACTGCTTGCATCCCGGACAAACCAGCTGAGGATAGCTCTTCCCAGCAGCATATAGATCAATACATCAGCAAATGCGTTTACAGCAACGATTAAAATTGAAATCATCCACTACCTCCAGGGACTCTTCACACCAGTTTCAAATTCGATCCCCTTGTGATCGATGGTGGAAGATATTCCGACATTTTCGGGGGCAAAAACGAATATATTGTTGGCTACCTTCTGAACGTTGCCATTCAGGGCGTAGGTGGCACCACTGAGAAAGTCGAATATCTTGCGGGCGACATCCGTGTCCAGTTTTTCCAGATTGATGATTACTGGCTTACGGCTCTTCAGATTGTCCACCAGCTTGGAACATTCGTCGAAGCTTTTGGGTTCAATGACGATCAGTTTCAAGGAGGAAGTATTGGCGGAAAGAGGCTTCTGGATCGGTGTGTTTCTGGATTCCAGGGTCTCCGACCTGGGAGCCGTGAAGGAATTGGTGGTCTCCGTCTTTTTATCCATTTTGGATGCAACCGACTGGATTTCTTCCTCGGTGATTTCCTCGTCCATTTCTTCGATTCCTACTAAATCTTTAAATTTGTTGAATATTCCCATCTTGTCCTCCTTCAACCTGCTGTTATTATATTGAATAATCCCTGGCACCGAATATGGAAGTGCCTACCCGGACATGGGTAGCTCCCTCCTGGATCGCCACATGAAAATCGTGGGACATGCCCATGGACAGGCAGTCGAAACCTTCCTTGTCTTCCATGACTTCCCGGCACCGATCAAAGACTTCCTTTGCCTGTCGGAAAAAAGGCCGAACTTCCTCCGGGTCTTCCAGATAGGGCACGACGCACATCAACCCCCTTATCCGGACCCCGGGGCACTCCTCCCGGATTTTTTTTGCCAGCTCCGGCACTTCTTCCGACGAAATGCCGTATTTATTGTTTTCCATCCCTCCGTTGATCTGGATCAGGATGTCCATCCGCTTTTCGGCAGCCAGACAGCGGCGGCTGATTTCCTTCGCCAGTTTCAGAGAATCCACCGAGTGGACCATGGATACTTTGTCTAGAATATATTTTACTTTATTTGTCTGTAAATGTCCAATCATATGCCATCGGACCGGCAACACTTTTTCATATTTATCCAGAATTTCCTGGACTTTGTTTTCCCCGATATCCATTGCACCGGCGGAAATGGCTTCGTTGATAGCTTCCGGACCATAGGTCTTACTGACGGCCACCAGGGTGATTTCGGAAGGATCTCTGCCCGCCTGACAGGCCGCAATCCTGATTTCTTCCTGAATATGTTTCAGATTGTTGCTGATACTCATCATCCATTCCCCACATTTCTTCTGACTTCATCGTATACGTCGATGGTATTGACTTCCTTTCCCTCTTCATCATAGAAGTAGGAGGCTTCCACAGCCGACCATATCCCGTCGGTGTTGATTACCTTGATAGGCGTAAAGGTAAAGTCTCCGTCCTTTTTCCGGACATAGACACCGATTCGCCCTTCTTCATCGGTGGTGATGCTGTCATTGCTCACCAGGATACCGGTGGCATTGGCGGTAATGATCGTCGCTTCTCCCCCTCGCAGTTTGGTAAAGCCTTCATAATATCGGCTGGTGGAAAGCACGATCTGCCACCAGTCTCCGTCTGCCCGAACCTGATCCACAATGGCGCGTACCGTTCCACCTGGCAGTTCCGCTGTTACGCTGGATCCTACATTAAATTTGGAGACCTCCCCCTTTTCCACCCAGCCAAGAATGTACCAGCGGGTGTGATCGCAGATCTTGTACAGGGGCTCTCCTGCTACCACTCTTTTTCGGGTAATGTTTTCCGGGGTGATCATTTCCGGGATATCTTCTCGTTTGATGGTAGGTATAGCCTCTGGGGTGAAGGTTCCCTCATACCCGTCGATGTAATAGCTGACCAGTCCGTGATTTTCAGTGTTGAAGCTGGTGGAAGGGAAAGCACTTCCCCCCAGACGCTCCAGAAGATCCTCAAAAGATCTTTCGTCGGACTCTCCCGGGTGTGATGTAACCTCCAGAATTCTTGTTCCCTTTCGGACCTGGGCACCTTCTTCATAATAGTAATTGATGTCCCCGGACCTTTCCGACAGGTAGACCTTTTCATTCCGAACGATATAGAAAGTCATCCCCTGGCTGACCTTGATTTCCCCATAATGAACGATTTCCGTTTTCTGAAGGGCTCCGGTAACGCCGGGAACCAGGTAGATGGCTCCGTATAAAAGACCGGCCGCCAGGATCATGACCAGAATCAGCAGTTTTTTTCCGTTACTCATCTTGGCTCTCCAGTATTTTCTGCAGAAGTTTCTTTTCTTCCTTGTCCAGTTCATCCCGGCGCTCTAAAAATCGTTCAAACAGATCGGGGCGCCTGGCTCTGGTCAGCTTCAGGGACTGCTCCAGCTTCCACAGGTGGATTTTCCGGTGATTGCCGGAAACCAATACTTCTGGCACCTCCATCCCCCGATACTCTCTTGGCTTAGTGTAATGGGGATATTCCAGAAGGCCGGAATAGATGGACTCCTCCATCAAGGATTCGGGGCTTCCCAGCACGTCAGGTATGAGCCTCGCCACCGAATCGATCAGAACCATAGCCGGCAGTTCTCCGCCAGTGAGGATATAGTCTCCAATGGAAACTTCCTCCATGTTCCAGTGATCCAGCACACGCTGATCCACACCCTCGTAGTGGCCGCACAGAATGGTCAGTTCGTCCAGCTCCGCCAGTTCTTCAATCATGGACTGATCCAGCAGCTTTCCCCGTGGGGACATGTACAGGATCCGTTTCTCCTGGACATGGATGTTTTCCAGGGCCCGAAAGATGGGGTCGGCGTTCATCACCATGCCCGCTCCGCCGCCAAAGGGGGTGTCATCGGTTTTTTTGTGTTTATTCAACGTAAAGTCCCGGATATCGATGATATCCAGTTCGAGTATTCCTTTTTCGTTGGCCTTTCCCAGCATGCTTTCCGACAGAACCGGAGGAAACATTCCAGGGAAAAGGGTCAGGACATGTATGATCATGTTTTTTTCCTTATAGCTCCAGCAATCCCTCTATTAATTCTACCGTGATTTTACGGTTCTGACAATCGATGTCCCGAATAAATTCTTCTACAGCGGGAATGAATATTTTTCGTCCTTCCGTCGTGGTGACCTCGTAAAGATCCTGGGAGGAGTTCTGAATCACGTCGGTCAGGAGGCCAATCCGGCCTTCCTTCTGTGATGTCACTTCCATCCCGATCAGGTCTTTTATATAGTAGGTGTCTTCCGGCAGTACCCGGAGCATGGATTCATCGATGAATACCTCCTGCTCCTTCAGGGCTTCGGCTCCGTTCCGGTCCGATACCCCGGCAAGCTTGAGGATCACCATATCCTTCATGTAGCGGACTCCTTCGATGGCTACCTTCCGGCCGCCGATCCATAATTGATCCAGTTCCTCAAACCGCTCCTTGTAGTCGGAATAATGATAAACCTTGACTTCTCCCTTGAGGCCCACCGCATTGACGATTTTTCCAATTTTGATTTTTTCCATATTTTTGTTACCCCTCCGCATCATCCGATGTATTAAGGAGGCACATATACCGCAGTACATGTGCCCTTTGACTTCGTATTGCAGAAGAACCCTACTGGATTATTTCAACAACTACTTTCTTATTTTCTTTAACTGCAGCAGCCTTGACGACCGTGCGCAGTGCTTTGGCAATCCTGCCTTGTTTGCCGATGACCTTCCCCATATCCTGGGGGGCGACCCGAAGCTCGATGACGATGGTATCATGGTCTATGGTTTCCGTGACTTCCACGGATTCCGGATGATCCACCAGGGATTTCGCGATCGCTTCAACAAGTTTCAACATGTGGTATCACCGCTTTCCTTAACCAAGAATACCTGATTTTTTGAACAGAGCCTTCACGGTGCTGGTGGGCTGTGCTCCATTGGCAATCCACTTTTTGGCAGCTTCTCCGTCGATTTTGATGTCGGCCGGATCTGTCAGCGGGTTGTAATAACCGATTTCTTCGATAAATTTGCCGTCTCTGGGAGATCTGGCATCTGCAACTACTACTCGGTAGAAGGGCTTCTTGTTAGCACCCATTCTCTTCAGTCTGATTTTTACCATTATATCTTCCTCCTCTCTTGATTTGTTTCATTTCTTCATATATGTTTACATCCTGTTGTCAGGGATAAACCGATTGATTGGTTCCGGATCAGAATCCCCGGAACATGCTGTTTCGCCGGTGCTTAGGGCCTCCTGCGAACTGCTTCATCATTTTTCTGGCTTCCTCGTAGCGTTTGATCAGGGTATTGATCCGGCTCACCGGCTGTCCGGAGCCTGCTGCGATTCGCTTTCTTCTGCTGGCGTTCAGGATGGAGGGATCTTTACGCTCCTCCTTCGTCATGGACAGGATGACCGCTTCCATCTGGGAAAATTCCTTTTCGCTGTCGGAAAGATCCACGTTTTTCATGTTCTTTCCACCCATGCCCGGCATCATATCCAGCAGCTTTCCGATTCCACCCATGTTCTTGATCTGGCCCATCTGTTCCAGAAAGTCCTCCAGAGTGAACTCGTTTTTCTTCATCTTCCGCTCCAGCTCAGCAGCCTTGGCGTCATCGAAGTTTTCCTGGGCCTTTTCAATCAGGCTCAGCATATCTCCCATGCCCAGGATCCGGCTGGCCATCCTCTCCGGATGGAAGGGCTCCAGGGCATCGGTTTTTTCTCCCACACCGATGAATTTGATGGGTTTTCCCGTAACCTTCTTGGCTGACAAGGCGGCACCGCCCCGGGAATCACCGTCCAGCTTTGTCATGATGATTCCGTCAATCCCAAGCCGTTCATTGAAACCGGTGGCTACATTGACCGCATCCTGACCGGTAAGGGCATCCACCACAAGCAGAATCTCGTGAGGCTTCACAGTCTGCTTGATCCGGACCAGTTCTTCCATCAGCGCTTCATCAATCTGAAGCCGTCCGGCGGTATCCACGATCAGAACATCGTTGCCCTTCTTTTCGGCTTCCTTCATGGCGGCCAGGGCGATCTTTTCCGGCTCCCGGGACTCCCGCATAGTAAAGACGGGAACATCCACCGATTTGCCCACTACCTCCAGCTGATCGATGGCAGCAGGCCGGTAGATGTCGCAGGCTGCCAGCATCGGCCGCTTGCCATTTTTCTTCAGATAATTGGCCAGCTTGCCACAGGTGGTGGTCTTACCGGTACCCTGAAGGCCTACCATCAGATAGACGGTAAAGCCCCGGGGTGAGAAGGTCAGCTTGCTGTTGGCTCCACCCATGAGGGCCACCAACTCCTCGTTGACGATCTTGATGACCTGCTGGGCGGGGGTCAGGCTTTCCAGGACGTCCTTGCCCAGGGATTTCTCCTTGACAGCGTCTACGAACTCCTTTACCACCTTGAAGTTGACATCCGCTTCCAGCAAGGCCAGTTTGACCTCCCTCATCGCTTCATTGATGTCGTTCTCCGTCAGGACTCCCTTGCCCTTCAGCTTCTTGAATACATTTTGTAATTTATCGGATAATCCTTCAAATGCCATAAATCCTCCATTTGAATCCTTGTATAATTTTATTGTTCCAGCTGTTCCAGGCTTTTGATGATTCGGCTGATTTGATCCAGTTCTCGCTTAAGCCCCTCATCCCCGGCATGGTCTTCCGCCATTTTGACGATACAGGTTTCGATTTCCCGGATGGCCCTGCCGGTCATTTCCAGTTTTTCCACCAGACCCAGTTTTTCTTCGTATTCGTGCAAGGCTCTTTCCGCCTTTTTCAGGGTGTCGTGAACCCCTTGGCGGCTGATGAGGTACTCCTTGGCAATCTCTGACAGGGAGTAGTTTTCTTCGTGGTAAAGCCGCATGACTTCCCGCTGTCTCTCCGTCAGCAGTTGACCATAAAAGTCATATAATAGGCTGACCTCTGCGATTTTATCAATCATAGCACCTTCTCCGACAACCCTCTGTCCCGAGGGTGACAAGTTCTGAACCTTAACACCTAAAACAGATTACCATAGGAAAAGAAGGCTGTCAAGGTTTTTTCCTTAACAGCCTTCGATATTCAGGATTTTTTTAAGTAAGTTGAGGTGTAACTGATGGGAAGTTCCCGGCCTTTCTCGGTCAGTTCCAGCAGAAGGGACAGCTGACCCAGATCGCCGGGTCTTCCTTTGTAAAAGCTGCCCAGCAGAGATCCAAACAGGGTATTCTGCAGGAACTCCACATCCACTACCTGGACATCTTCCAGGCCGTAATCCTCCTGCAGCATGAGAACCGCGTCGTCAAAGCCGGCAATTTCATCCACCAGACCCAGTTCCAGTGCCTGGGAAGCGGTATAGATCCTGCCGTCGGCAATCTTCAGCAGATCCTCCATGGGTATTTCCCGTTCTTCGGAGACGATTCCGGCAAACTGATGATAGGCTTCATCCACCAGTCCCTGGAAGATGGCCTTTTGTTCCTCCGTCAGCTCATCGAAATTACTGCCCATGGCCTTGTTGGCGCCGGAAGTAATGGTCTCCGTCCGGATGCCGTATTCCTCCAGCAGCTGGGAAAAATCAAACAAGGTTCCGATGGTGACCCCGATGGATCCGGTCCAGCAGTTCCGGTTGGCAATGATCTTCTCTGCCGGTGCGGAAATATAGTATCCGCCGGAGGCTGCCATGGAACCGAAATAGGCATAGACTGGCCGACCGGTTTCTTCCTGGTAATCCTTGATTTTCAGGTAAAGCTCATCGCTTTCGTAAACCCCGCCTCCCGGCGAGTCTACGAACAGAATCAGGGCCTTGTTGTTCTGGTCTTCCATCATTTCATCAATCCGGTCCAGGGTCCACTGATGCTGATAGCCCAGGGCTCCACCAAAATAATCCACGTTTCCGGAGGCAATGCTTCCCTCCACGTAGAGGGTGGCAATATAGGGTTCCTGGGGCAGGTTGCCGCTCCCTATGCCACCTCCGGTTCCGCTGGTAAAGATCTTGCCGATGGTATTGTTGCAAGACACGGCCAGCACCAGAATGGCCATCACGATGATGGCAAAAATGATGACCCCTTTGTATGGGGCTGCTTTCTTTTTTTCTTTCTTTTGAAGCTGATAGGTTCGAACCCCGCTTTCATCCGGTGTACTGATGACCGGAGTCTCCTTTTGCTCATTGTGGTCTCTTTCTTCCAATTCCCCTGAATGGATTTTTTTCTCTTCTTCCATAATCCTGTCCTTTCCTTTTTAGACTATTTTTTATTCTACCACAGCCGGCTGAAAAAGAAAACACCTGTTGACAGTGTATTATATCTCATGGTACACTTCATCCATAGAAAGGAGGAATGGCCATGTTTCAGCTGGATTTAAAAAGCAGAAAGTCCATCTATGAGCAGGTGGTTGATAATATGAAGGAGCTGATCATTTCCGGGGTCCTTAAACCGGAAGACAAACTGCCTTCAGTAAGGGAACTATCTAAAACCCTGACGGTCAATCCCAATACGGTGCAAAAAGCATACCGGGCCCTGGAGAACCAGGGATATCTCTATACGGTGGCAGGTCTGGGTACCTTTGCCGCCTGTCCCGATACCAATATTCGGGATGAACGGCTGATCAACGTGATCCGGGATCGGATCCGCAGCGATTTAAAAGAATTGTTTTATCTGGGCATGTCTCAGGAAGAAGTATCGGCTCTCTTGAAAGAGCTATTGACAGAACGGGGAGGTTGGAAATGATTGAAATAACAGGAGTCAATAAATCCTTTGACCATTTTCAGGCGTTGACGGACTTGGACCTTCATGTGAAGAAGGGCTCCATCTACGGCCTGGTAGGCACCAATGGCGCTGGCAAAACTACGATTATCAAGCACATCACAGGCGTTTTGAAGCCGGATTCCGGCGACATACTGATGGATGGACAGCCAGTTTATGAAAACATCAGCATCAAAGAACGAATGGGGTTTATTCCCGATGACCTTTACTTTTTTGCTTCCTACAGTCTTTTGGAAATGTCCCGCTTCTATATGGGAATCTATCCCGCCTGGGATCAGGAACGGTTTACCAATATGGTGCGCCAGTTTTCCCTGGATCCCAAACGAAAGCTTTCCAAATTTTCAAAAGGTATGCAGAAGCAGGCTGCTTTTATCCTGACTATGTCCGCCCGTCCGGATTATCTGATTCTGGACGAGCCCATCGACGGACTGGATCCCATCATCCGGAAGCTGGTCTGGAAATACATCATTGAAGACGTGGCAGAGCGGGAAATGACCGTGTTGGTATCCTCCCACAACTTGCGGGAACTGGAAGGAATCTGCGATTCCATCGGCATCCTGTCCCAAGGTCGGATGATGCTGGAAAGGGATCTGGACGAACTGAAAACCGATGTCCATAAAATCCAGGTTGCCTTCCGGGAACCGGCAGAAAACCCCTACGCTGGCCTCCACGTCCTGCACAAGGAAACCCGGGGGACCGTAGATCTGCTCATCGTCCGAAACCGGCGGGAACTGGTGGATGAAATCATCCAGCAAAAAGACCCGGCTATTTTTGATATCCTTCCCTTGTCTCTGGAGGAAATATTTATTTACGAATTAGGAGGAGAGAATCATGAAATCCACGACATTATATTCTAGCTTTTCCCTGCCTCTGATCCGGGAAAACTTTCGAAGGTTCTGGGCGATTCCGGCCCTGTCCTTTCTGCTCTACTTCCTGTCCGGTGTTTTCCCCATCCTGATTACCTATGATAACATCAACCGGACTGCCACCTACATCTCCATGTCCTTGTCCAACATGCAGCCCTTTTATATGGCCGCCCATTTAATGATGCCCGTGATGGCTGCAGTAATCATTTTTCGCTATCTTCAGACAACCAGCTCAGTGACCATGATCCATTCCCTGCCCTTCAGCCGGCTGAGGCTCTATGTCAGCAACCTGCTGTCGGGATTGGTGCTGGTGCTGCTTCCCATGCTGGCCAATGGGCTTATCCTCCTGGTTATCGCCAAACCGGCTTACGATCAGTGGGCCTACCAACAGGGAAATATGGCAGAACTGGTCAACCATTTTACCCGTACCGCCGTCCTGGAATGGATGTGGCAGTCCTTCCTGATTATTCTGGTAGTCTATGCCATCTCCATCTTTGCCGGATTGGTGACCGCCAATTCCATCATGCATATGGCAACGGCCCTGGGGTTTAATTTCCTGGTACCTTCCCTATACGCCGTATTTGTCTACTATTTTGATTTTTATCTTTTCGGCTACAATTCTGCCGGAGAATGGGCCCGATTCGCCCTGGGCATTTCCCCTTTCCTGGAAGTTTTTAATCAGGGAAGACCTGAAGGCACCTTTCCCCTGGGGTACCAGATTTATTATCTGATCAATGCCCTGGTCCTATTTGTCATCAGCGGATACCTGTATGCCCGGAGACGGCTGGAACGGGCCACAGAAAGCCTGGCCTTCCAATTCATGATTCCGGTGATCTGTTACCTGGTTTCCTTCTTCGGCATGACCCTGCTGGGGGTCTGGTTCACCGAACTCAACGGAGATGGAATCTTCTTCACCTACGCCGGATACGGGGCCGGCGCACTGATTTTCTTCCTGATCGGACGGATGATCGTTACCAAGACTCCCCGGATATTCAATCTGGCTACCCTCAAGACCTTCGGCCTCTATTGTCTGATCGCCGTCCTCTTTTTTACGGTCCTTCAGTGGGATCTTACCGGCTTTGAGAAACGGATTCCTGCAGCAAGCCGGGTCAAGGAAGTAGTCATGGACAACACCCTTCTCACCGGGGGCGACCGATTTAACAGCGGCCCCTATATGGAAACCTATGCCTATCAGCAATACGGCAACTACCGATACCGAGGCAGTTTCCGCCTGAAAACACCGGAAAACATCCAGGCAGTAATTCAGCTTCACCGGGAAATCCTGGAACAGCGGGATGCCATTGAAAATCCCAAGGTCAATGCCTTTAGCCACACCATCGGATTCCATTACAACCCAGACAGTCTGATGGGTGCAGAGCGTCAGTACAGTGTGCCCTACACCATGCTGAAAAACAGCTCCTCCATGAAAACCATATACGAATCTGAAGAATTCAAGGAAATGTATTCTTTGAAAAATCTGAGTTACGAACAACTTCGAAGCGTCAACCTGTCCAATCCGGCAGGTATCGGTTCCGGTGCCATGATTCTTAATAAAAAGGATATCCAGGAGCTCTTCCGGGTCATGGATGAAGATTTTGCTGCAGAAACCTTTGAAGAAGCCATCAACCTGAAATGGCCGGCGGTTGTGGTGAACATCCAGTACACCATCCGCAATCCTCAAACAGGAAGAATCATGGATCAGGGAACCACTGCCACCATCGGCATGGGCTATACAAACACCTTGGCCTGGCTGGAAGAAAAGGGCTTTTCCTCTGACCTTCTTCTGAACGAGGAAACCATCAGCCGAATCGAGCTTTATCACTACAAACAGCCTACTTCTGAAGAATCCGCCAGGATGGAACCGGGAATGCCTGTCTATGATACGAAATATCCGGAAGAACCTGCCATGGTAGTCCAGGATAAGGAACAGATCCGTCAGCTTCTGGATATCGGCAGGACCAGCAACATCAACTACGACGAATACTATTATGGCACGATTTTCTTCCAGCCTCCCGCTGGATCCCCGGCGGATGCCGAGTACTATACCCTGCCTATTTATTTTGAAGTCGATGAGGTACCCTCATGGATCGTTATGATGTAATCATTGTGGGCGCCGGCCCAGCCGGTTTATTTGCAGCAGCGGCCATCGACCCGGGAATCCGGGGCCTGATTCTTTGCAATCGGCTCCGGCCGGGGCTGAAGCTTCTGATGGCCGGCAGCGGCCAGTGCAACCTGACACGGGGAAGCGACATCCGAGACTTTATCCCCCATTACGGTCCCGCCGGCAAATCCATCCGGAAGACTCTGTACACCTGGTCCAATCAACGGTTGATGGCGTATATGGAGGAGCTGGGAGTCCCTCTGATGGTTCGGGAAGACCAGAAGGTCTTCCCCTGCTCCCTGAAGGGACGGGATGTTCTGAAGGCTCTGATTCGGGAAGCGGAATCCAATGGATTCCGGCTGGAAGGAGAAAGGACCGTTACCGGCATCACCCGGGAGCAGGATCATTTTCTTGTTACTGCCGGCAACCGGAGCTATAAGAGCAATCGAGTTATTCTGGCTACCGGTGGCCTCTCTTACCCGACGACCGGGTCTGACGGCAGCATCCATCCGGTTCTCCGGCAGCTGGAGATTCCTTTGACGAAAATGAAACCGGCTCTGACCCCTATTTATGTAGAAGGATATCCCTATGGGGATTTGTCCGGCTTGTCCTTTCCTGAAGTGCAGATTCAAATCGAGGATCAGGAAGAAACCGGACCTCTGCTGCTGACCCATCAATGCTTTTCCGGTCCTGCTATTCTCAACCTCTCCCGGTACGCCGCTCCCGGCTGGAAACTTCAGATTAACTGGATTACCGGTGGATCTGAGGCGGCGTTACAAACAGGTTTTTTCGATCGGGCAGCTCGGGGTGGCCGTGAAGTCCTGACAGACCTTCAGGATTCCCTGACTGAATCCGGGTGTTCCCTGCCCCGTCGTTTTTTACAGGTTTTCCTGAAACGGGAAGGAATCGACCCGTCCACCAAAAGTGGCCAGTGCTCTAAAAAGCAAATTCAACGCCTGTTGCAACGACTCCGCAGGGATGATTATGTCATCAGCGGTACCGGTGGTTACCAGACAGCCATGGCTACCCGGGGTGGTGTGCCTTTGAATCAGGTCCGACAGCCTGGCTTTGAATCTATTATCTGGCCAGGCCTATATATCATCGGCGAAGCCCTGGACGTGGACGGAGATACCGGAGGCTATAACCTTCAGTTCGCCTATGCTTCCGGCAGCAGCTGTGGAGATCATATCAACAAAGCCCTGAGTTCCGATTAGGAGCCCAGGGCTTTTTGTGGCATGTACTTTCAATGCTTTGAAATAATCAGTGGTGATCTTGGGGAACTTCCTCCTCCAGGGGGAAGGGCAGGATGATGTTCCGGGCATCCTCCAGGGTTTCTTCCGGTACATAGATATCAATGGGAAAAGCCATGCTCTGTCCCATAAAGATCTCCATGGCGTTGGAAGCGCCTTTGTATTTTCGGATGCTGGGAATCCCTTCTCCATGGAGTTTGGACTCCAGTATATCCGCTTCCAGACTATTGGATGCGGTGCAGAGATAAACCCCGTCCCGCCATTCTTTTGATTGATTCTTCTTTAACATCGCTTTTCCTTTATTTCTTCCAGCAGATCGGCGATAAACCGGCCTACTTCCATTTCGCCCAGTTCCCCTTCTTTGCTGGATCGCAGGGTCAGGGTACCGTTTTCCATTTCCCTTTCGCCGATGACACCGATATAGGATACTCTCTCGTTTCGGGCTTCTCTCAGCTTGTATCCGATTTTTTCATTTCGGATGTCGGTTTCTACCCGAAGGCCGGCTTCTTCCAGTTTTTGGGCGGTTTCCAGAGCATAATCAGCGAATTTTTCCGTTACGGTCAGCAGCTTCACCTGAACCGGTGCCAGCCACAGGGGGAATTTTCCGGCAAAATGCTCGATTAGGATTCCGATGAACCGTTCGATGGATCCGAAAATGACTCGGTGGATCATAATGGGCCGGTGTTTTTCACCATCCGCTCCTACGTAGGTCAGATCGAACCGCTGAGGCATCTGGAAGTCCAGCTGAATGGTGCCGCACTGCCAGGTTCTTCCCAGGCTGTCCTCCAGGTGGAAGTCCAGCTTCGGTCCGTAGAAAGCACCGTCTCCCTCGTTGATGATATAGGGAATGGACTTGGAATCCATGGCTTCCTTAAGGGCGGTTGTAGCCAGATCCCACTCTTCCTCCGTACCCATGGAATCCTCCGGTTTTGTGGAAAGCTCGATGTGGTATTTGAATCCGAAAAGATTGTAAACGTGGTCGATGAACTCGATGACTCCCAGAATTTCGGATTTTACCTGTTCCGGCAGCATGAAGATGTGGGCATCATCCTGAGTAAAGGTCCGAACCCGCATCAGGCCGTGAAGGGCTCCCGACAGCTCGTGGCGGTGCACCTGACCCATTTCTGCCATTCTCATGGGGAAATCCCGGTAGGAATACATCTTCCGTTTATAGGTCAGCATGGCGCCGGGGCAGTTCATGGGCTTGATGGCGAAATCCCCTTCGTCGATCTTGGTGAAGTACATGTTGTTCTGGTAGTGATCCCAGTGACCGGAAGTATGCCAGAGTTCTTCACTGAGAATCAGGGGCGTACGGATCTCGTCGTAGCCCCTTTTCCGGTGCTCCTGACGCCAGAAGGCTTCCAGTTCATTGCGGATGATCATGCCCTTGGGCAGGAAGAAGGGAAATCCGGGGCCTTCGTCGAACATGGCGAAGAGGTCCATTTCCTTGCCGATCTTGCGATGATCTCTTAGCTTGGCTTCCTCCAGCCTGGCAATATAGGCATCCAGTTCTTCCTGGGTGGGGAAGGAGGTGCCGTAAATTCGCTGAAGCATCTTATTCTTTTCATTGCCCCGCCAATAAGCTCCGGCCACGCTCATCAGTTTGATGGCCTTGATCTGTCCGGTATGCTCCATGTGGGGTCCGGCACAGAGGTCCACAAAATCTCCCTGCTTATAGAAAGAGATGATGGTATCCTCGGGAAGATCCCGGATCAGCTCTACTTTGTAGGGTTCCTTCTTCTCTTCCATGTAGTGGATCGCTTCCTCCCGGGGGAGCTCAAATCGTTCCAGTTTGTGGTTTCCGGAAACAATTCTCTTCATTTCCTTCTGGATTTTCGGGAAATCAGCTTCGGTGATTTTGTAATCCAGGTCGATATCGTAGTAAAAACCGTTCTCGATGGCCGGTCCGATGGCTAATTTGGCCTCGGGCCAAAGATTCTTGACGGCATGGGCCATGATGTGGGAAGAGGTATGACGAAAGTCATGTCGTACCTGTTCGTCTTCAAAATTGATTTTTTCTTTTGCCATATGTTTTCTCCTGACTGCTGCTAGGTTGTGACGCATTCTATATAGAATAAATTATAGTCTACTGGTCGGTTTTGTCAAGTTTCCGGGGCCGGTTCCCTCTTTTCGGCAGCCTTTTTCTAGTCCTGCAAAGACTCCTCGGTTCCCAGCACTGCGTAAATGCCGATGGCGCATTCCACCCTCTTTCGCTCCATTTCGCAGCCCAGATGATAGGGAATCATAATATCCCCGTTCATGTTCACCGCATTAGCGTGGCACCCTCCGCTGCAGTAGAAGCGAGCCCAGCAATTTCGACAGTCTTCTTTTTCATAGATATTAGCCTTCAGGAAGGTTTCCCGCTGATTGTTTTCGATGACAGTATCGGACAAATTGCCGATGCGAAAGTCCTTATTGCCGACGAACTGGTGGCAGGGATACAGATCCCCCTCCGGTGAAACCGCCAGATACTCCGTACCGGCTCCGCAGCCGGACAGCCGCTTCAACAGGCAGGGCCCCTGTTCCAGATCCACATTGAAGTGGAAAAAATCAAAGTCTTCTCCCTTTCTGGCCTTATCCAGGTAGAGTTCCGTCAAACGATCGTATTCTTCAAAAATCCGCTCCCGATCCTCCTCCTGAAGGGCATAGTCCTGACCCAGGTCCGTCACCACCGGCTCCACGGATACATTCCGGAATCCCAGGCTGGTCAGATGCTCCACATCCCTGGAAAAGTCCAGGTTGTTCCGGGTAAAGGTGCCTCGGACATAATAGAGTCCTACTCTTTCCTTGGTAAAATCCAGATAATTAGAAATGATCTTCTCGTAAGTGGGTTTGCCATTGACGGTCTTTCTCATCTTGTCGTTGATTTCCGGCCGGCCGTCGATACTAAGGATTACATTGTCCATTTCCTGGTTGATGAACTGGGTTTTTTCTGAATCCAGCAGTAGTCCGTTGGTCGTAATGGTAAACCGGATATTTTTACCATATTTTTGCTCTTCCTGGCGACCGTAAGCTACCAACGCCTTCACCACCTCGAAATTCATCAAAGGCTCCCCTCCAAAGAAGTCAATTTCCAGATTGCGTCTGGTTCCCGAGTTCCGGAGCAGGTAGTCGATGGCCTTTTTCCCCACTTCGACGCTCATCAAGCACTTGCTGCCGGCAAAGGAACCCTGTTCCCCGAAGCAGTAGGTACAGATCATGTTGCAGTCGTGAGCGACGTGAAGGCACATGGCTTTGATCACAGCCCCTTCGTTCCGGAGCATTTCCTCCGTCACATAGGAGTCGTCAGTAAAGAGCATGCCCTCCCGGATCAGGGTCCGGATATCCTCGGCGGCTTCTCCTTCCATGGCTTCAAAATGGTCGGAAGCCTCCCGGGCCGAAGCCTGCTCCATTCCCTGGAGCAACTGATAAACCTCCCGGTCCGCCACGTGGACGGCTCCGCTGTTCACATCCAGAATCAGGTATTGATCCTGGAAGGGGTATGCATGTATCATTCTTTTTCCTCTTGGTTCTATATATTTTGTCTTGGGCATTTTCTTCTTTGGACAAGTTTGTTCATTAAAAAAACAGCATCATCTGCTGTTTTTAACCTGTTTCGTCTGAAAAACCTATCGTCGTCGTGTGTTTTCACACTTCTGGTTAGCAACGGTGCAAGATGTCTTGCAGGCGGACTGGCAGGAAGTCTGGCATTCCTTGCATCCTTCTCCACAGGCAGTTACTTTCAGTGTCGGTCTGGCAATGGTTTTGATCTTATTCACGGTGGCCTCCTGATGTTTAATTGATATTATAACAGTACAATTATACCCGTCGTCCTTTCCTTTGTCAAGGTCCGGTTCATCGTCCCCAGCCGGGTGAACTCAGCGGCAATACCCCACCGGAAGGGCTCCACCAACTGCTTGAGACAAAGCGGCTGCCTTCTCCAGATCGAAATAACTGCAAAGTTCGATGAAATCGATGCCGGATTCGGCCATTTCCCGGGCCGCATCCTCAGCCATGGCATCACTGCCAACAATGGCGATCCGGGTATTGAATTCCTGGTTTTCCTTTTCCAGCCAGACCGGTTCTGATCCGATGCCTCTTCCCATCAGGATAATCCCGTAATTCTGCATGGTGGTCAGGGCTTCCAGTTTCTTTCCTTCCTCTTCCGAATAGACCGCTGCAGCTATCCGAATCGGATTCCCGGTGGTCTGACGAAGGGCTTCCGCCATTTCCTGAGTGAAATCTCCGCAGAGGTCCACCAGATCAAATCCATCCCGGGCAAATCCGAGAATGGCTTCCCTGGTCATATCCATTCCGGACACAGCGACCATTTCCAGTTGAAAATCCGGGTTTTCGTACCGGAGGGAATAGGTCTGGGGATTCTGGCTTTCTGAATTGGCGATAAAAGCTGCTTTAAACATACGTTACTCCTTTTCTGAATCGCCCCGGAGAGGGCTTACGGCTGCTGCTGACGGATCCAATCCAACAATCTGGACTACTTCAAAGTAAGGGCTTCCGGCAATATCCCTGGGGGTGACCAGCCATCCCCCGTCGCTGTCGATGTCCAGGCCCAGTTCATAAAAGGCAAACCAGACCAGGTGAGAGCATTGGGTTTCCTGGATATCGGGAACATATTTGCCAAACATGCCGGTCAGAAGACCATAGGGCACATCGGTCAATTTTTCTTCCCCCACTTCTGCCAAGCGCTCTTCTGCTTCCTGGCGGCTGATACCCAACTGGTCCAGGGCTTCATCAGAAATACGAAGCTGCAGGAATGTGGGGTATCCCGTCCACTTTTCTGCTCGCTGGGCTTCCGAATTCCGGCCCAGGACGACGGCCTCCAGGGTTCTCCCGGTCTGACCATTGGTTACCAGCGCAGAGTGACCGTGGCGCCACCCCAGGCTGTGGGTGGAGAAGGAAAGAAAGATATCCCCCGTCCTAACCTGCTGGATCTTAAATCCTGGTACCAGGTTGTCCTCTTCATCCGCATTTTTTTCTTCCCCGGTGATGGGGGTGATTTTACGGCACAATATGTTCCGGGGATTGAAGAAGTTATCCTGATGGAGCTGCAGCCGTCGGAGGGCAACATCCCCTTTCAGGGCCAGAATCTCTTTCAGCGCATCGGTCCCCAATCCGGTTTGCATATAAAGCTCCCGGAACAGTTCAGAATCCTTTTTCGGGTCCAGAGCCTCGTCTGACTCAGAAACGTTCCCTTGCTCCAGGATTTCCTCCAGGGAAACCATTTCGTAGGTCGGAACAAACCGTTGATCGTACTCGACGATGATTTCTAAAAAGAGCCAGTAGGCCAGAAGGGACAACAGAAAAAAAGCCACGATTCCCGGAATGGCAGATGGCTTTTTCTTATTCTTACCGGCTTGAGTTTGAGCTTTTTCCATGTTCCGGCCTCCCTGCAGATGAGATGATCCATATGTTTAATTATATCATCCCTATACGGGTCAGACAAATGGATTTTCCTGAATCTCATACCGGGATTGACGTTGAAGGGAGGTGACGGTCAGGAAGGGAAGGCGAAAAAGATCTTCACATTCCAGCATCAGGGTAGCGGTGACAGCCGGCACCCCGGGAGGGCTGCCGGGGTGAAAACCAGTAAATTCATCTTCAAAGGTCAGGTTCAGACGGATATCCGCCACCCCTTCCATGTCCCGGACCCGATAGTCCACAAAGTCTAAGGCAAATCCCATTCCCGCCTCATAGTCAAAGCGGATTTCACCCTCTCCGTAAGCTTCCTGATCCCAAAGAGCGGCAGCACCGGAAGCGCATTCCTCGGCCATAAATTTCAATTCCGCCTGCCGGGCCATATACCGGGTCATATCGCCTTGATAACTGACAAAGCTGGTCTGGATGATGAACAATCCTAAAAAGACGATCAGCGTTTTCATTTTTCTTTCCAGCCTTCCCTTTCCTCTTTCAAATTCTTTCACTGGCTGTATAACTGTCGATGACGAATCGGTAGCCGTTTTCCTCCTCTGTCATTCCAAGGATAGAACTTGCCGCCATGACTCCACGGATGGGTACCGATACAGAGAAATAGATCAGCCGTTCCTCCCCCACCCCGAACCGGGTTTTGATCCGGTCATCGCTTTCAATCAGGATTTCTTCCGGGTCTACACCGGCTGCCCTTCCCAGATCTTCTTTCAGTCGTCTCCGGTTTTCCGGGGAAAAATAGCCCTCCTGCTTTGCTGTCTCCTTGGCACTGTAAACGATTTCCTGTATCTCTCCCACAATCCTGCCATGACGCTGATCAGCGGTAAATTGGAGAAGTAAAATCATCATGATCGGCAAAACGGCCATCAGAACAATGAATTGCTTCAAAAAATCCCTCCCTTTTATGGTATTCGCGAACGGGATTCCAGGCCTTCCTTCCAGAATCGGCTGAGTAAGCTGATGATCGAATCCTCCCCGGGTCCCAAGATAAGCTGATAAATGAAAACTCCCAGCAATATCATGCCGGATAGGACGATAAATTGCTTCATGATACCTTACTCCCCGATACCTGACATGGTATCGGTCAGGGCCGTCAAGGCCTGGACTCCGGTATCCCGAATCGACTCTGCCTGGTCGGAAAATCCCATGATCATCGTCCCCAAACCAATTCCCAGGATCATCATCGCAATCATTACGATTATTTGTTTCATTGTTCCTCCTTCTCAGCCTGTTCCAATACCGGCTGATTCATTAAAAAAGCACAGACAGCATTTCCTGCTGCTGTAAAAAAAATGCTACGACTAAAAAGTTTAGAAACAGGACTACCACATTGAGCATCACCGGTAGAAATATCAGGTCGCTGATGACTTCGTCCTGTCTTTTTTGGCGGGTGATTTTCTTTTCACGAAAGGATCGTTGCATGGAAATCATAATTTCAGCCAGATCCACCGGATCGATTTCATCCCATTTGACCAGCAGGGAGGCATATTCCCTGCCGGCGGGATTCCCGCCGCTTTCCTGGTGGAAAACGGCGATGGCTTCCCGAGGCCTATTTAACCGAAGCAGTCCCAGCATTCGAAGGTATACAGGCTTCAGCACACCATGCCTGCAGGAAAGCTGTTCCAGGACCTGATCGGCCCGGATATCACGGCCGGCGTTTAGAGTCAGCAGGTTTCGGAGAAAGGAAATCCCTTCATATATTTCCCTTTCCGCTGCCTGCAGCCTCCGAACCTTCAGCCAATCCTTCCAAAACCGACGGGCCTTCTCCAGCCTCGCCGGCCTTCTCTTTGTCCCTGCTTCGGATCCATAGCAAATTCTTCTTTCCTTCACCGGCATGATGGCAAGGCCGGCTATCATAAGGAACAGAAAGGAGGCATAGATCAATAAGGTCGATATACACATGACTTCTTTCCCTTCCCTCTTAAAAATCAAACTGGCGGTTGTTGACAGCCTCCAGCAGCAGCGTATTGATCATCATCAGAAACAAACTGGCCAGAAACAGCAGGAACCCTTGGGAGGTGAGGAATTGATTATGGAAGTAATCCTTCCACCCCAGCCCCATCCCCTTTACCGATAAAAGGGCCCCGCCGATAAAAAGCACCGGTATCAGATAAATAACAATTCGAACCGCTTCCCCGTTGAGCCTTCGTCGTTCTTCCATCAGCTGCCTTGCTTCCCTCATCTGAATCAGCACATCCTCTACTGCAGAGGAAATATTGATCCCGGACTCCGCTGCCTGTCCGATGCTGTAAGCCAGCATCCCCGCCCAATTGGTTCCGGCTGCATTGGAAAAACGGTCACAGGCCCGGCGAATCCGAATCGGGTCTGCTGTGGTACGGAGTTCCATTAAAAGTCTGGTCAGCAGCCGGTTCATGATTGGCGTTTCCGGATGGTGACGGATCATCTGTTCTATTCCGTCAAAAATATTAAATGAGGAGAGGCGGTACTGACTAATGAAATTGCTGACGAAGGTTTCTCCCTCATGACTGCCCTTTCGTTTTCGGACCTCATGCCTTGTCCGTAGCAGCAGGTAAGGCATCGATCCGGTTGCGGCTGCAGAAATGAAGGCTTCCAGAGGTGTCAGGCTTCGGATTCCCGTCACCAGGACCACCAGGAACAGCACTGCTGAGAGCAGGAAAAATCGAAAAAGTGCCGTGGCATTCCTGGAATCGGCTGAAACCAGTTCCTCCAAATGGCCCCACAGCCCCCCTGTCTTTTCAAAGGATTTTTGCCGGACCAGAAGTCTTTTGCGCAAACGGAATCGCTGCCATTCCGTTTCCAGGTCCTGAATCATCAGCATTCCTGCTCCCGCCAGAAATAAGCCGTACAGCAGGATTGAAACCAGCATAATCATATCATTGTTCCACTTCATCAGCCAATTTCTCCAGGGTTTCCCAAAAGTGCTGAAACATCCCCGGATTTTCCTCCCTTCCCCCGTGTTCCTTGTCCTCACCGATATGGCATGTCCATGTCCATCGGTTTTCTAAAGGCAGATAACGACAGATTTCCGTCATGTGGATGCGGGATGTCTGCCGATCCCAGCTGATTTCCCAGATGCTGCTCAGTTTTTTCTCCCTTTTATCCTTACCCTGTACAAAATGAAAAATATAGTCAAAGCTGGCGGCCACTCTGCCGGCCGTAATCTGCAGGTCGCCTCCCAGGGAACGGACGATTTCCCAGGCTGCATCATACGGAAAATCCATGGGATTCCTTGTATGAAATGTAATCTTCATCCGCCGGGTCCCTTTGCTGGCAACCCGGATAACCGTATCCATGGCATAGCCGTCTCTGGCTTCGCCCACTATTAAATAATCCGCATCGCTCCGTAGTACGCTTTTAGTAATGGTCAGCATCCGGTCCTGGTCTGCCAGCAGCTGGACCACGGGAGCCCCGGGCATCAGCTTGTGAATGGGGATTTCCGGATCGGTTTCGATCATCAGCCCCTCCAAATTTCGGTTTTCATATTGCTGCCAGGTGGCAAGAAATGTAGTCTTGCTGGATCGCATGGCACCGGTAAAGGCTACATTGTAACCCAATCCCACCATATCCCGAAACAATGGGATTGCCTCTTCCGGTATCGTTCCCCGGGCGGCCTGTTCTTCGAAGGTGTATTCGGGAATCACATAACGGCGGAAGACCAGGATGTCCATGGCCTCCTTGACCAATGCACCTCGGAAAATAGTCACCCGGGTCCCATCCAGCAGGTAGATTTCATGGGTGTCCTTATTGTGCCTTTCCCGGGGCGTCAGCAGCAGAAAGGCTCGGATCAGCTGATCCCGCCGTTCCCTGGTAATTATCTGGGGTTTCCTCTCCATTCTGCCGTCTTCCAGAAAAAAAATATCCTCCCCGATGATTTTAGCAGAACTGCTGGTGCGATGCTTTTCACCGAACCACTCCGCTACTCCGGCCAACCCCCAGTTTTCATGGTAGATGCCTTCCTCCAGGCTGTTGTACCAGGAAGGATACACGGTGTTATCACTTTCATGACGGCGGATCAGCTCACGAATCCGGTTTAAAAAATATCCGACCTCCTTTTCATATCCGATGATGGCTCTTTTCTGAATGTCAGCCATCCGCTCCATTGAGTCTCCCCCCTGCTCCCATTCCTTCATCAATTCCTGAAAAATGGTGCTGCATAAGGCGGAAAATTCTATCCCTTCCGAGATTGGAGTTCCTTCCTTTTTTAAGTGATCCTCTAGATAAAATTTTTCCATAGCCCCTTCCTTTCAGGAGACAGCCCTTCCTCACCCATTGACTCCAAGAGAACGTTGGCAAGTTTCCGGATGTCTTCCCGGTATACTTCATCCCGATACTCCATCAAGGTCCTGTACTCCATTTCTGCCTGCCTGGAGTAGTCTGCCTGATGGACCAGAAAAAAACGATCCTTCGGAAAATCCAGCCTTTCTGATAGGTAATTAATCGAGTAGGGATCCTTTTCCTGAAACTGATTGAGGATAATATTATTAAAAAGGATTCCCGCTTCCCGATAACGGCTCCCCTGTTCCTCCACTCGCCGGATGGTGGATTCCATCTGATTGAGGACCAGGAATCGCTGGTCAGCCAGCCGAAGTCCCCCGTAAGCCAGTCCGTTGTCCAGACTGCATCCCGTATCGCTGATGATCAGGTCAAAGTCTTCTTCAATGGATTTCAGCAGATATTCGGTTGTCTCCGGATGATAGTACCGTTCCTCCTCTTCCCGGGCCAGCCCCGCCAGCATATGGAAATTGTTGCGACGCCTAGTCGACTGGATAAACTCCTCCCGAATCAGCAGTCGGCTGTCCAGCTGAACCCGATAATCATCGATGGTCTGGACTTTTTCCCGGACAAATCCCGCATTTTTTCTGCTGTTCAGGGTAATCAGCAATACTTTCATGTCCTTCTTTCGAAGGGCAATCAATTCTGCCAGAGACTGGGACAGCATCGTGGTGCCGGTCTTATGATCTCCACCGTGGAGGGCCATCAGCTTTTTCATCATCTTGTCGGTTCTCCCTTCCTCTCTTCCTCCTGTTGTATAATCAGTTTTTTGCTGCTGATGTCCGAATATCCGCCAAAGAAGTCCTCCGGGTTTATCGGACTAAACAAATACTCCAGAATCTCGCTGTATTCTCCAATTTCTGCCAGTATCTCCAGCTCCTCCACCCTTCCGGTTCCATGAGCCCGATCCAGAATGGCCAGTTCTCCCTTCTGGATTTCTCCTTCTCCGGTCGTTACTTCCTTCCCCTGAGCATCTTTCACAAAGGCAACCTGGAATTCTCCCAGCTCGGTAGCACCATCCAATCCATAAATCCGAATGCGGTCCCCCTTTCGAAGAGAGCTGCTGACACTGAAAACCCAGTCACCCCGAATCAGAAATATTCCCTGGCCTTCCTCCATAAAGTGATGGGGGCTTCCAAAGCTTTTTTCAACGATCTGGCTGTTTTTCGGGATGGGATAGAGAATCCGGCTGCCCAGAATTTTATTTATTTCTTCCGGTTTGAGGGCTCCATTGACTTGATCTTCTGCTCCAGCCCGCCGCTGATCAAACATGCTTGCAACAGCCAGTTCCCCCGGCTTCAGATCCCGGTCGGCAACCAGAAGGGGAATCGAGCGCATTTGTTCCCTTCCCGACCTTTCCCAAAAAAACATCATGGCAATCGCCGACAGGATCAGGATCAAACCAATGATGGTTCGAGTTCTTTTTTTCATAGGTCCTCCTTTTGGAAAGTATTACCATTTGTTTCTTATTTTTACATATATTCCCATTTGTGTCAAGGGGCAATTTATTCTTTTTCTTCATTGACATTCGGAGCGGAAACCAATAAAATTAACTTCGTATGAAATAAGTGCCGCTTGATGTCCCATGTCACACGGAACAATCAGCTAGCAATCAACATAAACCAGACAAGATCGGAGTAACCAATGAGTTTATTAATAGTAGAAAATGTAACCCACGGATTCGGTGGCCGGCGTATTCTCGAGGATGCCTCCTTCCGTTTGCTGAAGGGAGAACACGTAGGGCTGATCGGTGCCAATGGAGAAGGAAAATCAACCTTTCTGAATATCATAACCGGACAGCTTCAGCCCGATGAAGGAAAGGTGGAGTGGTCCCGCCACGTTACCGTAGGCTATCTGGATCAGCATTCCACCCTGAAGCCCGGCATGACCATCCGAACTGCCCTTCATGAAGCATTCCGCCATATGTTTGATCTGGAAAAGGAAATGCTTTCCCTCTATGACAAGATGAGCGAGGAGGATGCAGACATCGACCAGTTGATGGAGGAAGCCGGCGAAATCCAGCATATTCTGGAGCACAGCGGCTTTTATACCATTGATGCCAAAATCGAGGAAGTGGCTAACGGACTGGGCCTGGGTGCCATCGGCCTGGACAAGGATGTGGCTCAGCTCAGCGGCGGTCAGCGGACCAAGGTGCTGCTGGTCAAACTTCTTTTGGAGGATCCTTCCATCCTTCTGCTGGACGAGCCCACCAACTACCTGGATTTCGAGCACATCGAATGGCTCAAACGGTATCTGAAGGAATACGAAAATGCCTTTATTCTGATTTCCCATGACATGGAATTCCTCAACTCGGTGGTCAACGTAATCTACCATGTAGAGGACGGGGAACTGAGCCGATACACCGGGGATTACGATAATTTCCTTCATATGTATGAAATTAAGAAGGGTCAGGAAGCCAGGGCTTACGAACGGCAGCAGCAGGAAATCGAAAAGATGGAGGATTTCATTGCCCGGAATAAAGCTCGAGTGGCCACCCGGGGAATGGCCAACAGCCGGCAGAAAAGGCTGGAAAAAATGGAAATCATTGAAAAGCCCCGGGAAAGGCCAAAACCCTCCTTTCATTTCAAGGAAGCCCGGACTCCCAGCAAATTCCTGGTGGAATGCAAGGATCTGGTGCTAGGCTACGGCGAACCCCTGACCCGTCCGGTCACCTTTTCCATCGAACGGGGAAAAAAGATTGCCATCACCGGAACCAACGGCCTTGGGAAGACCACCCTGCTGAAAACCATCTTAGGCAAGATCCCCCCCGTTTCCGGAGAAGTTCAGCTGGGGGACTATCTGTTTCCCGGATATTTTGAACAGGAGGCCGGTCGGGATAGCTCTCAGACCGCTCTGGAATATCTTTGGGGGCTGTTTCCCTCCTATACCAATGCCGAAGTCCGTTCCGCCCTGGCCAAGTGCGGCCTCACCACGGAGCACATCACCAGCCAGATGAAGGTACTCTCCGGCGGAGAAAACGCTAAGGTCCGCCTCTGCCAGCTAATGCAGAAGGAAGCCAACTGGCTGATCCTGGACGAACCTACCAACCACCTGGACGTGGAAGCAAAAGAAGAGCTTCAGCGAGCCCTGAAAGCCTACAAAGGCTCCGTTCTCATCGTTTCCCACGAACCCACCTTCTATGAAGGCTGGATCTCCGAAGTCTGGAACGTGGAAGACTGGACACTGAAAATCGTTTAACCAACTTTAAGAACAGCTCTGCCAGTTGACAGGTTTTTGACACGTAAAAAACGCCAAATCCATTGAAATGAATGGATTTTGGCGTTTTCTTTACGTGTCAACTGGCAGAACTGTTCTTAAAGTTGGTTGAATTTCGACAAATTTTTTGTTATAGTGAAGGAAATAACACTTATAGGTAAATCCGGGGGGTTTTTAAATGGAGCAACCTGTATTTTTTGCAGTACTGCTGACCGCAGTCAGCACATATACTCTTGCCTGCGGACTACAGGCTGCAGATGGAATCCTCAGAAGCCGAATCAATGGTGTATTGATTCTGATCTGTTCTGCTCTATTGGCCTGGTCTCTGTGCCTGGCTGTTACATCAGCCACTTCGGTAGAAGATATTCGCAGGATGGCCCATCTGCTGGCTCCTCTTGCCTGGGCTTTTATACCCGGACTTTTACTTCATTTTACTTTGCTGCTGACGGAAAAGGAATCCCTACTCAGCCGATGGTGGCTTTATCCCCTTCTTTACCTTCCCGGTCTTCTAACCATATTTATTTTCACCCTTTTACCTCTTTTAAGTCTTAATGCCGATTTGTTCATCCAGACTCCCTTCGGATGGGCAAAGGTTCCCCGCTTCGAGATTTGGGACTTGTTCTTTTATGCTTATCTGATTTTTTTCACTTTAATTAATTTGACTGTTCTCCTGGTCAGCCGCCATCAGTCAGGAGATCGGGGGCATCGGAATCAGATGATGCTGACGGCAGGAGTGGTTTTTGTTACTGCCTTGTTCTGGGCTCTGTCCGATCTGCTTACGAAAACACTGGATATTCCTATGCCTTATCCCATACCGGCTTTTTTTCTGTTTTTTTCCATCGCCATCCTATATTCCACCCACCACCACCGACCTATCCACCGACGGGATATCCCCAAATCACCTATTATACTGACAGAAGAAATGCAGCGTAAAGTATACCTTCTGATGAGCCTTGTCTTTTTCCTGACCGGCCTGATACATGTCCTGGCCCGATTCATTCTGGGCGGTACAAGGGAAGTTCTTTCCACCGGTATGCTGAGCCTTTTCCTGTTGGCCATAGCGGCCATCATCCTCTTGATTAGGCAGTTTTCAATGGAGCAGACTGGAAAGGATTTGTTGATTCTCGCTGCCTTTTCTCTGGCTGTTCCCATTGTTGGCTTGACCTCTTCCGCCATGGGAAGTATGACCTTATGGGTATTTATATTGCCAGTGATCATCATTTGTCTTTTATATAACCGTCGTACCCTGCTGGTCACGATCACAGCATCTTCCTTCCTGACACAGATTCTGGTCTGGGCCATTGGACCGAATATAAACGGCGGGACAACCCTTTCCGATGTCTTTGTCCGCCTCAGCTTCATCACCTTTTCCGGTTTTCTGGCTATCTACGTCAGTTCCGTTTATCTGGACCGGCTTAAGTCCAACGACGCCCACGATCGAAAAAGAAAACTTCTCATGGAGCTTTCTCAGGAATTGATTTCCGCCGACGAGCAGAATATGGACCAAAAGATCGACTGGCTGCTTGGACGTTGCGGTAGCTTCCTGGGTTGTGACCGGGCCTATTTTATTCTCATGGAAGAACGCTCCGATGGAATCTCCTATTCCCGGGAATGGCTGCGTCCGGGAAAGGCCCTCCAGCTAAAAGATTTGTATCACAGCGAACCGGAATCCTTCCCTCTAATGGTTCAGTTGCTGAAGAAAGAAAAGGTAACCAGGCTCCACGACGCCCGGGAGCTTTCCTATAAAGCCAGAGAATTGAAGGACCTTCTGGCGGAGCAGAACATCCACGGATTAATCCACCTTCCCGTTTCCGGTGATGACCGCACCCTGGGTTTTCTGGGTTTTCATTCCTCCAGACCCCTTCGGGAGTGGGAAATGTATCTGGATGATTACCTGGATATCATCGGTGGTCTACTGTCTGATGTCATAACCCGGATTCACCGGGAACGAAGAATACGTTATCTGGCTTATCACGATCAGCTGACCGGACTTCCCAACCGGCTTCTCTTCAAAGACCGACTTCAGCAAGCCATCCATCTGGCTCAGCGGAATGAGCGGACGGTGGCAGTTGTATTCATTGATCTGGATTCTTTTAAGTCCGTCAACGACAGCATGGGCCACGATTTGGGAGATCAGCTCCTGGTTCATGTGGCGGAAATCCTGTCTTCTCACGTTCGCAGCTACGATGCTGTTTCTCGGATAGGAGGGGATGAATTTGTTCTGATGATTAATCAGCTCCCTTCCCCTGAAGATTTGAAGGGAATCATGGATAAGCTTATGGACGGGCTCCGGAATCCCTTTATGCTTCAAAGCCAGGAGCTTTTTATTACTGCCAGCGCGGGTGTTGCTTTCTATCCTCAGGATGGGGAGGAAAGTGAAACTTTGATAAAAAATGCGGATACGGCCATGTACCGGGCTAAGGAAATGGGCAAGAATCAGTATCAAATCTGTTCACAGGATATGAAGGACCAGATCATCGAAAAAATGGAGCTGACCAATTACTTGTATCGGGCTTTGGAGAAGAACCAGTTTTTCATCCATTACCAGCCACAGATCAGTATGGCCACCAGAAAAATAGTAGGAGCCGAAGCCCTGATCCGCTGGAACCTTCCCCAGGTAGGAGTCATCAATCCCAATGTTTTTATTCCCTTGGCAGAGCAAACCCGGCTGATCGAATCCATTGGCGAGTGGGTACTGGAGGCAGCTTGCGCCCAGAGCAGAAAATGGGTTGAAAAGGGTCTTCCTCCCTTGCGTATGGCTGTCAACGTATCGGTTCATCAGCTTTTGGATCCGGGATTTGTCCAGCAAGTGGAACGAATCGTTAAAAAGACGGGTATCGAGCCTGCCGATCTGGAAATTGAAATTACCGAAAGTGCAACCTCCAAAAATCCCACAACCGTCAGCGAAGTGTTGGCAGCACTGAAGAAGATTGGCGTATCCCTTTCCATCGATGACTTCGGAACCGAATATTCCTCCCTGAGTCGACTCAAGTATCTTCCCATTGACCGGGTCAAGATCGATATGCAGTTTGTTCAGGGAATTGAAGATAATCAGAAAGATAAAGCTATTGCCGAGGTGATCGTCACCCTTGCCAAGAGCATGAATATGAAGGTCATCGCCGAAGGCGTCGAAACCGATCAGCAGTTGGATTTCCTCAACAACCTCCAGTGTGATGAAATTCAGGGTTACTACTTCTACCGTCCAATGCCCCCGGAAGACTTGGAAGCCCTCCTGTAAACAATCAACTTTTAGAACAGTTCTGCCAGTTGACACGTAAAGAAAACGCCAAAATCCATTCATTTCAATGGATTTTGGCGTTTTTTACGTGTGAAAAACCTGTCAACTGTCAGAACTGTTTATAAAATTGCCGGGTACGCTGCTCGGCTTGGCCGCCGCTGAAGATGGCGGATCCGGCTACCAGGATATCAGCTCCGGCTTCCATGACGATTCCGGCGTTTTCCAGAGTGACGCCCCCATCCACCTGAATCTGGAAATTCAGGTTGTTTTCCTCCCGTATGTTCCGGAGGGCCCGGATCTTTTCCAGGGCGGAAGGGATGAATTTCTGGCCACCGAAACCGGGATTCACGGACATGATCAGAACTAAATCCACTTCCTCCAGAATATAGTCCAGAGTGGACAGGGATGTGGCCGGGTTCAGGGAAACACCGGCTTTGATTCCCAGATCATGGATTTCCTGGATATTCCGGTGGAGATGGGAACAGGCCTCTTCATGAATGGTGATGAATTCCGTATTGGGAGTAGCAAAATCCTGAAAGAAAAAAGAAGGATTTTCAATCATCAGATGAACATCAAAGGGTACGGTGGTCTTGCCCATAAGACTTTTCATCACGGTGGGCCCGTAACTGATGTTGGGGACAAAATGTCCGTCCATCACGTCCACATGAATGTAGTGGGCACCTCCCCGCTGGATGGCTGCCACCTCTTCCCCCAGTCTGGAAAAATCGGCGGATAAAATAGATGGGGCTAATTTCATGATTTCTTTCCTTTCTGATATCGGGGCCTCTGTCGGATTTCCTGGAGCTGGCCACTATAGGACCGGTATCTGGAGGAATGGATCCTTCCCCCTTCTACAGCTTCAATAACAGCACAGCCTGGCTCGTTCAAGTGACGGCAGTTATCATACCGGCACTGATTCATCAGGGGCAGCATTTCCGGGTAGCACTGGGACAGCTCGTCTTCCTCCGCTTCCAGCACCTCAAAAGAAGTGAATCCGGGTGTATCGTAAAGAAGGGTATTCTCTCCTGCCCGGAAGATTTCCACATGACGGGTCGTATGCTTTCCCCTTTTCGTCTTTTCACTGATCTCTCCGGTCTCGATCTGTTCCCGGGGCAGAATTCGGCCCAAAATGGTCGATTTCCCTACGCCGGAAGGGCCGGAAAAGGCACAGCGCTTCCCTGCGACCATCTGTTGCAGCTCATCCAGTCCGTTGCCGGTGAGGCCGCAGACGAAAACCAGGGGGTACAGGTCTCCATAAATCTCGTAGAGCTGCTGCCGGGTTTCTTCCGTTGCCAGGTCCATCTTATTGACACAGAGGATGGCTTGAGTCTGATGGTATTCTGCCATGGCGAGAAACCGGTCCAGCAAGGTCAGGTTCGGTTCCGGATCGGCGGCGGCTATAACCACCACCAAGCAATCCACATTAGCGATAGGTGGCCGGATAAAGCTGTTTTTTCGGGGAAGGATCTCCTGAATCACACTATCCCCGTCTTCCCGTTTCTCCATCACCACCTGATCTCCCACCATGGGTAGGATCTGTTGATTTTTAAACTTGCCCCTGGCTTTGCACTGATAGACTTCATCACCGGACAAAACGTAATAGAATCCGGCAATTCCTTTGATTATGGTTCCCTGCATAGGCTCCTCTCTCATCAGTTAGTTCAGTGTGCCGGTATTAAAATCTACCGCTTTCTGCATGACCACCGTGTCATCAAAAATAACGGTCACCGAACCTTTTCCAGTTCCGGAAAGCGACAGGATCTCGCTGTCATTATCCTTGATACGCTGTTCTCTGGAAATCACATTGTAGGTTCCGGTTTCATCGTTTACGGTCACTGTCAGGTAGAAAACCTGATTTTCTGCCCTGGAATAGTCAATATCCAGAGCAATGGATTTGGATCCGGCCGGCTCATTGCCGGTGCTGATCTTTATATTTACTTTAGCTCCCGGTTTAATGGCGCTGCTGTCCAGCTCCTGCTGCCAGATGATGATGTCCTTGGCGTAAACGCCGCTCATCTCGTAGCCAATTTCACCTATTTCCAGTCCCAGGGGAGCAAGGGCCTCCTTGGCCTGTTCCAAAGTCATGCCAACTAATGTGGGGAGGGCTGTTTTGGGTCCTTCACTGACGACGATGTTGATGGGGCTTCCCGGTTTGGCTTCTGTACCGGATTCCGGCGATTGACGAATGACGATATCCTTAGGAAGCTGGCTGGCTTCTACCGTTACGGTTCCCTGGGTATAGCCATACCGATCCAGAAGGAAGACCGCATCCTGGAAGGACTTTCCTACCAGGTTGGGCACTGCCCCTTCCCGGGCGCCCTTGCTGATGCTGACCGTGATGGTCTTTCCCTCCTTGATCATGGAACCGGCTTCCGGATCCTGGGAAACGATCAATCCTGCTTCCAGGTCATAATCGATGACCTGGTCCCCTTCCTTCAGTACCAGACCCACTTCTTCCAAGGTGGTTTCCGCTTCTTCTACGGAAAGGCCCCGAAGATCGGGAACCTTCACCTCATCGGCTTCGCCCAGGGCAGCAATGCCGGACAGGATCAGCCCGCTGACGGGGATGGCCAAAACCAGTGCTGCGATGGCAGCTGCCACCTTTATTTTATTGATTCGGAATTTTCTCTTTTTCTTTTCTGCCATTGTTTCTGCTGCTTTCTCTTTTCCTTCATTTGCTTTTTCACCGTTTGATGCCGACTGATCCCTGGAGGATGTTCGGGAGGAGGATTCCGAAGAACCCACGATGTTCGCGATGATATCTGCATTTTTCATGGCTTCCAGCATCTCGTCCGCTGAGGCATAACGATTGATGGAATATTTATTGGTGGCCTTCATAATGATGTTCTCGACAGCCACCGGAAGTCCCTCCACCAACTGGGAAGGAGGCGTGATTTCTTCGTTGATGTGCATCAGGGCTACGGAAACCGCATTATCTCCATCAAAGGGTACCTTTCCGGTGACCATTTCATATAACACGATTCCCAAGGAGTAAATATCAGATTTTTCATCCACATAACCCCCGCGGGCCTGCTCCGGAGAAAAATAGTGGACGGAACCCATGATCGTGCTGGAGGACCCCTCCACCGCTGTTGCATCCATGGCTTTTGCAATACCAAAATCCGTAATTTTCGCTGTTCCGTCGGCGGTGATCAAAATATTGTGGGGTTTGACGTCCCGGTGAATGATATGGTTTTTATGGGCCAAGCTCAGTGCCGAGGCAATCTGCCGGCCGATCTCAAGGGCCCGCCGGTAATCTATGGGGCCGTCTTCCTGGATTACCTCGGAGAGGACACGCCCTTCAATGAGTTCCATGACAATGTAATGGATATTGCCTTCCCGTCCCACATCAAACACATTGACGATATTGGGGTGAGCAAGGCTGGCGGCAGCCTGAGACTCTCTCCGGAAACTTTCAATGATTTTCAGGTCTTTGGTGAACTCCGGTTTCAGTATCTTAACTGCCACAAAACGGTTTAAAAGCCGGCATCTGGCCTTATAGACCACTGCCATGCCTCCGTCTCCGATTTTTTCAATTAATTCGTATCTGCCTGCCAGCAATCTAACGCTCATGGCTATCCCCCTTGTATCGTAAGCATATAATGGTGATGTTGTCGCTGCCGCCCTTGTCATTGGCCAGCTGAACCAGACGATCACACAAATTCTGCATATCCTCTTCATCCCGTATGATCTGCAGAATCTCATCATCTCCAGCCTCCCCATGAAGGCCGTCGGTACAAAGTACAAGAATATCCTCCGGTTCCAGGGCTACCGGAAAAAAGTCTGCTTCCACTTCTTGTTCAGCCCCAAGGGCCCTGGTAATAATGTTCTTCTTTGGATGGAATCGGGCTTCTTCTCTGGTAATGGTTCCGATTCGGACCAGCGTATTGACGAAGGAATGATCCTCTGTAATCTGCTCCAGTTCTCCTCTCCGATACCGATAGGCCCGGCTGTCACCGATGTTAAAAATATAAGCCTTCTGACCGTACAAATAGGCCAGTACCAGGGTAGTTGCCATACCCCTGCTGTCCGGGGAGCTTGCTGCCTGTCGAAAGATCAATCGGTTGGTTTCCCGGATCATGGCAGTAAAACAGCTGCGGATTTCTTCCTCTCCGGATAATGAATCCAGGCATCCCTGGGAAATCCGGCTGCTCAGATAGTCCACCGCCATTCTGCTGGCCAGTTCTCCGGAGTTATTTCCGCCCACTCCATCGGCAACGATGAACACCTGATGTTCCTCGCAAATATGACAGGCGTCCTCGTTCTTCTTCCGTCGGACGCCCCTATTGGTATTCATGCCCAGTTGAATCATGTTTCTCCTTATATCCGTTTATACCAGCCGATCTGCTTTCTTCATTTGACAAATAAAAAATCCATCCGTATCATTGACATTTGGCAGAAGCTGTAAGGCTTCCACCCTCTCAAACAACCTGTTTTTCTTTAGAAACTCGCTGACCACCCGCTGATTCTCGTAGGGATTGATGGTGCAGGTACAATAAAGCAGGACACCACCCGGCTTCACATACTGAGATGCGACGCTTAATATTTCCAGCTGTTTACGGGGCAGCAAGTCCATTTCTGCTGTTTTTCTTTTATATTTGATTTCCGGTTTTCGCCGAACGACCCCCAGGCCGGAGCATGGAGCATCCACGATGACTCTATCCGCTTTCTCCAGCAGGGATGAATCCAGACGAGTGGCATCCCAGGTTCGGGCTTCCACATTTTCCATTCCCAGACGTTCTGCTTCTTTTAAGATTATATTAACTTTTCTCTTATAATAATCCTGGGCTAATACCCGTCCGCTGTTCCGCATGGTTTCAGCAATCGCCAAAGTTTTCCCCCCAGGAGCTGCACAAACATCAATAATGAACTCACCCGGTTGAGGATCTAATTTTTCTACCGCCAGCATAGAACTTTCGTCTTGAATGGAATAAAGTCCACTTTCGTAAAGCTTAGCCCTAATAAGGTTGCTTCCTTTCACCCTCAGCGCATTCTTAGCAATTTTGCTGGGTATGACCTCTACGCCTTTTTCCTCAAATCGTTTGATCATATCCTCTCGGGAAATCCGGTGAACATTGAATCGGACGGATAATTCCGGCGTTTTGTTTCCAGCCTTGAGCAGTTCTTCTACAAAGTCTTTATGATACTGCTCCATCCATAACTCAATGATCCATGGTTCATAGGAATACTTGACTGAAAGATGACGGATTTCATCAACGCTTCTGTCTGGCAGCCTGACTTCGTAAGGAGCCTTAAGGTAGGCACGAAGAACACCGTTGACAAAGCCCTCCCTGCCCTTGGCGAATTTTTTTGCCATATTAACGCTTTCGTTAACCGCCGCATAGGAGGGTACTGAATCCATGTATCCAATCTGATACAATCCCATGCGAAGGATGGTCAGTTCATTGGGTCTCAGCTTAGCCGCACCTGTGGGAACAAAATGATCAATGATATAATCCAGAAGGTATTTATTTTCCAGGACACCATAAACCAATTCCCGGACGAAGGCTGGAGAATCCGGCTTCCCCCTTAGAATATGATGATTCAATGATATATTGGAATAGGATTTTCTGTTTTCCACATCCATTAATGTGTAATACGCTGTACTTCGATTTACTCCCATTTAATTGCGCCCCCTAATCGCTAAAATCCGTATAAGATTGGATACAGCCACCGCCAGGGCTGCCACATAGGTCAAAGCCGCTGCCGAAAGTACTTTTCTGGCACCAGAACGCTCCTCCTCCAGGATGATGCCCAGGTCCAGCAATTGATTTACCGCCCTTCTGCTGGCGTTGAATTCCACCGGCAGGGTAACGGCATGAAATATAATCACACCAACGAAGAGAAAAATTCCGATATTAAAAATCATATTGCCACCGGAGTAATATCCGGCACCGATGATGATTATTCCAAGAAGGAGCAAAGGCCAGGAAAGGTTGGAAGCAATGGAGACCAGGGGGGCTATGGTATTTCTGACCCTCAGAGCCGGGTAATGCTGCCCGTCCTGAATGGCATGGCCAGCCTCATGAGCGGCTATACTGACAGAGGCAATGGATGGTTCTCCATATACGGCTGAGGACAGCATCATGACCTTTTTTCTGGGATCATAGTGATCCGTCAGTTTTCCCTGAGTCATCCGGATTTCCACATGGCCAAGGCCGTTCCGGTCCAGAATCAGCCTGGCAGCTTCCGCTCCGGTGATTCCCTTTCGGTTCCGGACTCCGGCGTAGGTCCGGTAGGCAGACTGAACCTTGGTTTGAGCATAGAAGGCAAATATCATTGCCGGAATCAACAGCACAAAGGTTGGGTCGAACATTCCGTATCCCATGGTTTTCTCCTTTCCTATCGGCCCAGGACCAGCGGGAGCTCCATTTTATGCCCCCGGAGAAAATCCCGGACGGTCATTCTCTTTTTGCCCGGAACCTGGATTTCTGTAATCAGCAGGTATCCCTTTCCGGTTTTGACAAGGATGCCCCGGTCATCGACGATTTCTACACTTCCCGGTTCCCCAAATGTATGGGCACTAAAGGAATCGGATATTTCAAATCCGGCATCGGCTGGATCTGCAATCGCTTCTGCTACAAATGCCTTTAAGGGCTCCCCTTTATTAGAGGTGGTTGCTCCCGGTGCTGGATAAAGGCCCCGGATCTGACGTTCCAGATCAGCCCCGCTTCTTGAAAAATCCAACCCTTCATCCGGTTTCAGAATCCGGTGGGCATAGGTAGCCAACGTATCGTCCTGTTTTTCCGGGTTCAGGGTTCCTTTTTCGATGGAATCCAGATGTTCCCGGAGCAATTCTGCTCCCATAAGGGCTAGTTCATCGTGGAGCTGCTGATAGTTTTTCCGATCCACGTAGGTTTCTGCCTTTGCCAGCATATCCCCTGTATCCAACCCTTCGGCCATCTGCATCAGGGTGATTCCTGTCTTCTCTTCTCCCTCCATGATGGCCCGCTGAATCGGCGCCGCTCCCCGTAGACGGGGCAAGAGAGAGGCATGGATGTTGATACAGCCCTTTTCCGGAATCTCCAGCAATTCCTTGGGCAAAAGCTGCCCATAAGCAGCCACCACGATCAGATCCGGACCGTAAGCCCTGATCTGATCCAGGATCTCCTGGTTGCCCCGGATCCGCTCCGGCTGAAAGACCGGAAGGCCCAGTTCCAGGGCCCGGGCTTTCACCGGTGGGGGCTGCAGTTTATTTCCCCGGCCTTTTGCCTTGTCCGGCTGAGTGAATACCATCCCCAGCTGGTGGTTGGTGGAGGCCAGCATTTCCAAAGGAGCCACCGCGAATTCCGGTGTTCCCATAAAGATAATCTTCATATTCTACTCTTCTCCCGCTTCCCGGATGCCGGAAGCCTTGTCGGTGAAGAGAACTCCCTCCAGATGGTCGTATTCGTGACAGATGGCCACCGCCTTCAGTCCTTCCGCTTCGATTTCAAAGAATTCTCCGTTTCGGTCCTGAGCCCGAAGTCGGACCTTTTCCGGTCGTTCTACCGTTCCGAAATACCCGGGAACGCTGAGGCATCCCTCTTCACCGGCTACCAGTCCTTCCATGGACAGGATCTCCGGATTGACAGCCTCCAGCACATCTCCTTCTTCCGCCTCCACGATGAAGATCCTTTTCAGGATACCCACCTGAGGGGCGGCGATTCCCACACCATCATAATCCCGCATGGTTTCCAGCATGTCATCCAGAATCATCCGGATCCGGTCATCCACCTGACTGACTTCCCGGCTCCGCTTCCGGAGTACCTCATCGCCCTCTACAACAATTTTTCTTAATGCCATTTTTTCCTCCTGATCCTATCTGTCTACATCATGCTGGCGGGATTGATATCGATGATGATCCCGTAAGTCTTTTTCAGCTTTTCCAGTACGACGGCATACTCTTTTCTTCTTCCCCGGTCCACCTTCATCACGATCTGATGACGATACTGATTTCCCTGCTTTGCAATGACCGCTGCAGCAGGCCGGAACAACGTGTACTCCGGGCTGTTGCCGAAGGCGGCCATACATTCTTTATACACCGATTCCGCTTTTTCCAAACTATCCTTTTCCTTCTTGCCAGTGACGGTAAGGAGGAGAATATCGGCAAAGGGAGGATACTTCAAACCCTCCCGGATTTCTTTTTCTATCCGGTAAAAACCGTCGTAGTCCTGCCGGGCTCCCAGGGTCACCGCATAATGGTCCGGCTCATAGGTTTGAATCACGACCCGGCCCCGGGCCTCTCCCCGTCCGGTTCTGCCCGCTGCCTGAGTAATGAGCTGAAAGGTCCGCTCCGCTGAACGGTAATCGGGGATGTTCAGGGTCGTATCAGCAGCAAGGATTCCAACCAGACCAACATGGTGAAAATCCAGCCCCTTAGCTACGATTTGGGTACCAATCAGGATCTTGGTCCGTCCCTTCCGGAAGTCGGAAAGAATCTTATCCAGGCTGCCCTTCTTTCTGGTGGAATCCAGGTCCAGGCGGGCGGCAGGGATGTGGGGGAAATACTGATTGACCTGCTCCTCCACCTTCTCCGTGCCGGAGCCGAAATGCCTTAAATATCGGCTTCCGCAGGAAGGGCATCCGGTTGGCAGGGATTCACTACGACCGCAGTAATGACAGCGGACGTTCCCTTCTTCCTTGTGGTAGGTCATGGAAATGCCGCATTCCCGGCACTTCATGACAAAGCCGCATTCCCGGCAGGAAAGAAAGGTACTGTATCCCCGGCGGTTGAGAAAGAGGATGATTTGCTTATCCTGTTTTAAAGTCTCCTCCATCAGACCGAAAAGCCTGGTGCTGAAGACAGAGGTATTGCCATTTTTCAGTTCTTCCCGCATATCCTGGATTTCCACCTGGGGCAGTTGGTTTCCGTTGTACCGCTCTGTCAGGGTCAGCTTTTCATAAAAGCCTTCTTCTGCCCGGACAGCGGTAACGATAGAGGGGGTGGCGCTGCCGACGATCAGGACTCCCTTATTCAGCATAGCTCGCCGCAGGGCAACCTCTCCCGTTTCATATTTGGGAGACTTATCGGATTTATAGGTCAGTTCATGTTCTTCATCCATGACGATGACGCCTATGTTTTCCAAGGGAGCAAACACCGCCGAACGGGCACCGATGACGATGGATACCTCGCCCCTTCGGATCCTGGTCCATTCGTCGTACCGCTCTCCCATAGAAAGACGGCTGTGCAGGACGGCAATCTTTTCCTCCGTAAACCGGCTGATAAAGCGGCGGATAATCTCCGGAGTCAGGGAAATCTCCGGAACCATCATGATGGCCGTCTTTCCCTTTTCCATGGCCCGTTCGATGGCCCGCATGTAGACCTCCGTCTTGCCGCTGCTGGTGACTCCATGAAGCAAGAAGGAGTGATGCCTGCCCGAATCCATCTTTTCATAGATTCTGGCCAAAGCCAGCTCCTGCTGCAGGGTCAGGGATTCCACCGGCCCTCCCAGTCCTTCCGCATCCCGATAAGGTCTTCTAGCTTTCCCGGCCTTGGAGCTGGTGCCGCTGGGGGTGAAGCAGTGGATTCCCTCAATAAGACGGCACAGGTACCGCTTCTTCATCCAAAGGCAGATTTCCAGGGCTTCCTCCGGCAGGGAATACTCAGGATCGATCTCCCGAACCATCTTCAGACCGGGGATGTCCTTTTCCAGATGATCCATTACCTCAAAAACATAGGCGGGCCGGATCCGATCACCCTGGGCAAAGGGAACCAGAACCCGGTCCCCGGGCCTGACCTGGGAAAAGGAACACCCATAGGTGAAGAGCCGGTCCGTCTTATCCGTATTATTGTCGATCACCACGTTGACATAGTTCATGATGCTCCTGTTCCTCTAGAGAAGATGGATATTATTGTTCCTGCAGGTTTCCACCATGTCCTCGGGCCAGACTGAAACCTGGACCTCGCCGATGTGGGCTTTTCGCAGGAAGTACATGCACAGCCGGCTCTGGCCGATTCCGCCACCGACGGAGTAAGGCAGTTCCTTGTTTAAGATGGCTTTATGAAAGGCCAGTTCTTTCCGATCCAGAGCGGAAGCCAGGGTGAGCTGGCGTTCCATGGCTTCTTCATCCACCCGAATGCCCATGGAGGAAATTTCGAAGGAACAGCCCAGGATATCGTTCCATAAAACAATGTCCCCGTTCAATTCCCAATCATCATAGTCGGGGGCTCTTCCATCGTGTCTCTCTCCGGATTTCAGCTTCCCGCCGATTTTTTTAATGAAGACGGCCCGCTTTTCTTCGGTGATGGCATCCTCCCTCTGCTTGGGGGTCAGATCCGGATACCGGTCCTCCAGTTCCTGAGTGGTGACGAAATAAATCTCATTAGGCAATTCTGTCTGGATGTCCCGATACAGACGGTTCACGTAATCCCCCAGGTTTTTCAGGGCATTGTAGATGGTTACCACCGTTTCTTCCAGGTAAGCATCGGTCCGCTGATCTCTGGTAATGACCTTTTCCCAGTCCCACTGATCCACATAGGCGGAATGGAGATTGTCAAATTCCTCGTCCCTCCGAATGGCATTCATGTCGGTATAGATGCCGTTGCCCGGCTGGATGCCGTACTTCCCCAAGGCCATCCGTTTCCATTTGGCCAGGGACTGGACCACTTCAACCTTCTGCTCGTCCATATCCTTTAGCGTAAAGCTGACGGTTCGTTCCACCCCGTTCAGATTATCGTTGAGGCCGCTTTCGGGGGTAACGAAAAGAGGGGCGGTGACTCGGCGCAGATTCAGACCGTAAGCCAGTTCCTGCTGGAAAAAGTCCTTGACCTTCTTAATGGCTCGCTGACTTTCCATCAGATCGATCACCGGGGAATAGTTTTCTGGAAGCGTTACTTTCGACATATATTTTCTCCTTTATTTTTTTTTAAGATTATTGATTATTTTTCCGGTTCCTCCGAATCCGGCCGCCTGGAATACTCGCATCCGCAGAATCGCTGGCGATACAAGCGGTATTCCCTGGCCATTTCCACGCTTCGCTGATAACTGGCTTTTTTTCGGAAATCTTCGGCGATATAGGTAAGGCCGTATCGAAGGGCTAAATCCTGACCGATTCGGGTAATCAGCAGAAAATTCTTCCGGGGACTTACCGCCAGGGTTGTGGCAAAACAGTCGTTTCCTGTCAACCGGGCAGTCTCGGCAGTCTTTTCCAGCCGAAGCCAGAAACAGGCGGTACAGCGTTTCCCCCCCTCTGGTTCCTCCTCCATTCCCTTGGAGGCATCCAGGAAAGATTCTGTATCGTAGGGCCCCTCCAGGAAGGTTATGTGATCCTCGGGGGGGAGCTTCAGGTTATAGCTTTCCAGGAATTGTATCTGGGTTTCCTTCCGTTTCAGGTATTCTTCCCGATGAGTGATGTTGGGATTATAGAAAAAAACGGTAATCTTATATTTCCGGGCCATCCGCTCGATGACCGAGGTGCTGCAGGGTCCACAGCAGCTGTGGAGCAGAAGACCAGTTTTTTCCACCCGGAGGGACCGTTGATCCCCCTCTGCAAAATACCCGAAACGGTTTTCCCGACCTTCTGTCAGGACCCCGTTGGAGGGCTTGCATTTTTTATCTTCAGTCAAAAAGGATTCCCCCTTTTCAGGATTTTGGTTCACAATTCATGCAAAATATTATATCATAGAAATGGTCGGTTGCAAATAAGCCAAAGGCTTATTTTTCAAGGAAAGAGGTTAAATTTTGCAGAATCAGTTTTACACCATAGGCACTTTTTTACAGGAACGTTTCGGCGTTCGGGTGGTCAAGCTTTCCATCGACGGGGGATTCACCTGTCCCAATCGGGACGGCAGCCTGAGCTGGGGCGGCTGTAGTTTTTGCTCCCCCCACGGCAGTGGGGAGTTGGCCAGCAGCATCCCGGATCAGATCCGGCTCCTTTCGGAAAAATGGCCGGATTCCCGTTATCTGGCTTATTTTCAGTGTCATACCAATACTTATGCTCCCCTGGCTGTGCTAAAGGAAAAGTTTGAAGCCGCTCTGAGCTGGCCGGGCGTGGTGGGACTGGTGGTGGCCACCCGACCCGACTGCCTCCCGGATGAGGTTCTGGATTACCTGGAGGAACTGAATCAGCGAACCTTTTTATGGGTGGAGCTGGGGCTCCAGACCATCCACGAAGGCACTGCTGACCGTATAAACCGTTGCTATCCCCTTCCCGTTTATGATGATGCCGTTAAAAATCTGGCATCCCGGGGAATCCGGATCGTAACCCACCTGATCTTTGGCCTCCCCGGCGAAACCCGGGAGCAGATGCTTCAATCCGTGGATTACGTATGCGACGGCCCCATCTTTGGCATCAAATTTCATATGCTGAACCTGGTAAGGGGCTCCGCCCTGGCCGAAACGGTTCCCGATTATGTTTCCTTCCAAAACATGGAAGATTATGTGGATTTGGCGGCAGAGGCCATCCTGCGGGTTCCCCCGGGTATTACCATTCACCGGATTACGGGAGACGTACCCCGGAAACTGCTGATTTCTCCCGAATGGAGCTACCAGAAGCGGACCATTCTGAACAGCATCAATAAAAGACTAGCCGAAAAGAAAAAAAACGGCGGGCTGGTCGGATATTAAAAAAAGCCGGGGTTCATTCCCCCAGCCTTCCGTCGTTGTAGTGTTTCCGGCAGAGGGACACATACATGTCGTTTCCTCCCACCAGAATCTGTTCCCCCTGCTTGACGAATTTCCCGTCAACGATCCGGGCTACCATGGTAGCCTTCCGGCCGCACCAGCAGATGGTCTTGATTTCTTCGATTTTGTCCGCATAAACCAGCATGTAATAGGAGCCTTCAAAAAGCTCATTCCGGAAGTCGTTCTTCAGCCCGTAGGCCAATACCGGCACATCACAGCTGTCTACGATTTCCACCAGCTGCTGGACATGCTGCTTGTTCAAAAACTGGCATTCATCGATCAGAACACAGTCGATGGGTGCTTTTTTATTTTCCCGAAGAAAGAGTTCCAGAATATTGGTTTCCGGAGAAACCATCTCCGCTTCCCGCTGAATGCCGATCCGGGAGGTGATGACCCCCTTGCCGTATCGGTCGTCCACGCTGGGCACCAGGGTCAGGACCCGCTTCCCCCGTTCCTCGTAATTATAGGCTACTTTGATCAGTTCTATGGATTTTCCCGCATTCATGGTACTGTATCGGTAATATAATTGTGCCAATTTTTTCCTCCTGTTTCTGTTGTTAGGATAGCAGGAATATTCTACCCCATTCCCCCGCTATTGTCAAATCTGACAACCTGGATTATAATGGATGGAGCTTCCCCAACTGCGGGAATTGAGTCCATCCGGCATTCGCCCATAGCCGGGGACCGGAAAGGAGAGTTCCATGCGATTGGCATTTATCCGGGATACGGTACAGAAGGTGGCCGAGGCCATTACCGCAGCCCTGGACATCGAAACGGAAATCGTGGATGATGCATTGGAAATCATAGGAGGAACCGGCCGATACACAGAAAAAATCGGCACTTATGAGGAAATGGGGGATCTGGATTCCAATTTCATCTACGCCCGGCTGCTGAAAACCGGTGCGGAATATATCTGCTCCGATCCGGTCTCCGACCCCCTTTACAATCCGGAGGAAGGGGAACTGGCGGAAATCTGCTGTCCCATCCGGCTGGAAGGCCAGGTAGCCGGTCTGATCGGCCTGGTCGCTTTTACGGAAGAACAGCGGGATAATATCCTTCACCGGCAGGACAGCCTGATTCCCTTTCTTCGGATCATGGCTGACCTGATTGCCAGTAAGCTGGCTATGGCTTCCGTTAATGACACTATGCGGATCACCCTGGATTCCATGCTCTCAACGGTCGCCGACAGCAAGGGCTTTATGGGGATTATCGGCATCAGCCGAGAAATCCATGACGTGAAACTCCGGGCCCTGCAGGTAGCCTCCAGTGATTCCACCGTTCTGATTACCGGGGAAAGCGGAACAGGAAAAGAGCTTTTTGCCCGTTCCATCCACAGCTCCAGCCATCGGAAGGAGCATCCCTTTATCTCCATCAACTGCGGTGCTATCCCGGAGATGCTTCTTGAGAGCGAACTCTTCGGTTATGAGCGGGGAGCCTTTACCGGTGCAGACCGGAGCGGGAAACTGGGGAAGTTTGAAATTGCCAATCAGGGCACTATATTCCTGGATGAAATCGGTGACATGCCCCTCCATCTGCAGGTCAAACTCCTTTCCGCCATTCAAAGCCGTCAGATTGACCGAATCGGGGGGACCGAACCGGTACCGGTGGACGTCCGGATCATCGCTGCTACCAACAAGGATCTGGAATCCATGATTGAAACCAGGGAATTCCGGGAAGATCTCTATTTTCGGCTCAACGTCATACCCCTTCGGATCCCTCCCCTTCGAGAACGTCCGGAGGATATCGCTCCCCTGCTGGAATTCGCTCTGGAAAAATTTTCTGTCCGGCTTGGAAAAGCCATCCACGGATTTTCCGAAGAAGCAGAGCAGGCCCTTTTGGCCTACCACTGGCCGGGCAACGTCCGGGAACTGGAGAATACGGTGGAATTCGCTGTCAACATGGAGTCCGGAAGCCGGATCACGCTGGCTAATCTTCCCGACCGAATCCGTTCTCCCAGGAACCGGCCTTCCGAAGAATACGGCACTTTGAAGGAACGGACCGATCGGTTCCAGGAAGAGATCATCCGTCAGCTCCTGAGAGAGACGGGAACCAGCCTGGCCGGCAAACGTCAGGCGGCGGAACTGCTGGATATCAGTGAATCCACTTTATACCGGCGCATAAGAGAACTGGGGATCGGCTGAAGCCGGTCCTTTTTCATGACGAATTCTTGAGAAAAACAAAAAAATAACACCTCGGACAAATGTCTGCGAGATGCTACTTTTTTTGTGGTGCCCAGTCTCGGAATTGAACCAAGGACACGTAGATTTTCAGTCTACTGCTCTACCGACTGAGCTAACTGGGCAAATGGTGGGCCATCAGGGACTTGAACCCGGGACCTGCCGGTTATGAGCCGGATGCTCTGACCAACTGAGCTAATGGCCCAGGCCTTAAATGGTCGGGGTGGCAGGATTTGAACCCGCGGCCCACTGGTCCCAAACCAGTTGCGCTACCAAGCTGCGCTACACCCCGTTGTGTCGGACATTCTAGTTAAAGAAAATGGCAGGGGTAGTAGGACTTGAACCCACGGCGCATAGTTTTGGAGACTATCGCTCTACCAGCTGAGCTATACCCCTATGTATATGGCGGAGAAGATGGGATTCGAACCCATGCACCAGTTACCCGGTCTAACGGTTTAGCAAACCGTCCTCTTGAGCCTCTTGAGTACTTCTCCATATGAGTCGAATCGGTATTCTACTGGCGGAGAGGGTGGGATTCGAACCCACGGCCCCTTTCGGAGTCACTGGTTTTCAAGACCAGCTCCTTAAACCGCTCGGACACCTCTCCGTATGAGTTCTACTACATCCATATTTGGTTAAATTGGTGACCCATCCGCGACTCGAACGCGGGACACCTTGATTAAAAGTCAAGTGCTCTACCGACTGAGCTAATGGGTCATAATGGCTGGGGTAGCAGGACTCGAACCTACGAATGACGGAGTCAAAGTCCGTTGCCTTACCGGCTTGGCTATACCCCATTCTAAAAAAGTGTGGCGAGCCCACAGGGATTCGAACCCCGGACACACGGCTTAGAAGGCCGTTGCTCTATCCAACTGAGCTATGAGCCCTTAAAAAAAATGGAGCGGATGGCGGGAATCGAACCCGCGCTATCAGCTTGGAAGGCTGAAGTACTACCATTGTACGACATCCGCAGAAAAAATGGAGCGGAAGACGAGATTCGAACTCGCGACCCTCGCCTTGGCAAGGCGATGCTCTACCCCTGAGCCACTTCCGCATAAAAAGATAAAATTGGTGGAGGGAGGTGGATTCGAACCACCGAAAGCTCAGCTAACGGATTTACAGTCCGCCCCCTTTAGCCACTCGGGAATCCCTCCAGATTAAATTGTATATGGAGCTGGTGGAGGGAATCGAACCCCCAACCTGCTGATTACAAATCAGCTGCTCNNGTTTTCACAAATGCTGAAAGAAACCATTGCCGAATATGAAGCTAAAAGAATTAACGAGGCTCAATACCTGAACAGAGTAGAGGAAATAATGAATAATGTGCTGACACGGACTGACAATGATATTCCTGTGCAACTGCGCGACAGAGACGTTGCTAAAGCATTTTATGGGTTAACTATTGAGGCTCTTTCAGAAAAAATACAAGACTTTCTGATCCTGAAGGAAGTTTCAATACAGGCTGCACTGCATATTGATGACCTGATACGACAAATAGTTTTAGACAATGGTAAA
>DIMT01000001.1:1917-5345 GCA_002425705.1 Firmicutes bacterium UBA5559 | reverse complement strand
GACTGGCAATTTAAAACAAATATTACCGGAAAACTACTCATTGATATAGGCGACTACCTTATTGATGAGGTTCGGGATAAATATAATATTAACCTCTCTTTTGAGGAAATGGATAAGATTGCTGCGGACTGTATTGATGTAGCCAAAATCAGATATAAATAATGAAGGAGGCGGTACAATTCGGGAGCATAACAATAGCTTTTCAGTTGGAGTTTTCAAACAGAAAATCTCTTGGCATTACCATAACGCCTGAAATGGAAGTTAAGGTACGAGCCCCTTTTGATGCAACTATTGAAAGAATAAAAGAAAAGGTTAAAAAGAAAGCTCCCTGGATAATTAAACAACAAAACTTCTTTCTTTCTTTTCAACCAAGAACACCAGAAAGAAAGTTTGTAAGCGGAGAAACACATCTGTATTTGGGTAGACAATACCGCTTGCAAATCCATGTGGGCCTGAGTGAGTCAGTAAAACTAAAGGGAAAATTTATTGAAGTAACAGTACCGGATAAGTCCAAAGCAAAAGATTTATTAAATCAATGGTATCTTGAACATGCAAAGAATAAATTTCATTCTATTGCTGAGCCACTAATTGAAAGATTTAAAAAGTACAATGTGAAACCAGGTTCTGTTGTTTTGCGCGACATGCCTACACGATGGGGAAGTTGCACTCCAAAAGGAAAAATTATTTTAAATCCCGAGTTGATAAAAGCCCCGAAAGGCTGCATTGAATATGTAATTATACATGAACTCTGCCATTTATTACATCATGATCACACTCAAAAATTTATTGATTTACAAACTAAGGAAATGAAAGACTGGGAAAAGTGGAAAATGAAATTGGAGAAACTATTAGCATGAGAAGCATACACAATTAAACACCATCATTTGCGAGCCGCAAAAGTCAAAGCGCGCCCCATAGCTTGTAATAAAGTGTACTTTTCGTTAACACAAATAGAAATTCATCTTTTTGACTGACCTGCGATGTATTTTGTTTTTCTCACCAACAAAAAAACACAGACAATAGGAAAGAAATAGCTAGTGCTTCAAGATACAAAGACCTAACAAACACAGATGTCGAAAGACCGTCTAACTAAAATTGATTGGAGTTACGCGGGTTACTGAAGGAAAATTCAAATGTAGTTTTTCAAATCAGCTTTTGTGGAATATTGACACTTTTGTCATTGAACCCTCACACAGATGCCTGGCGGACAAAAAGTATAGTAAATAATGAAAAAAGCNNCTGATTACAAATCAGCTGCTCTACCGTTGAGCCACACCAGCTTGTCCACAATTGAGCTTTAAAAAAAATGGCGATCCGGAACGGGCTCGAACCGTCGACCTCCAGCGTGACAGGCTGGCATTCTAACCAACTGAACTACCGGACCAATATTTTAAGAACGTTTCTCAAATGAGGATGCAAAGATAGAGACTTTTTCGTATAACACAAGAAATCGAAAGAAAAAATTTCAATTTTCGCCAATCGAAGTAATTCCAGGATTAAAAATATATGTAAACAACTTATAATGAGCAATTATAGTTGCAATACTGTTTGAAAATCTTAACAAATTATCTGCAAAGAAGGCTACTTCCCATCCACAATAATCGAAGCCGGCTTTTTGGCATCCATGAAAATAAGCTTAGCGTTGGGCGAAGTGGCAATGGCTTTGATCATCTCATATTGCAGCTGCTTATCGCTCAGTCCGGTGCTCAGGATCGTCTGATAATCGGCGATTCCCTGGGCTTCCACCCTTTTACGTTCGGCTTCCTGCTTTTCCTTTTGCAGCACAAAAGTCATTTTCTGAGCTTCCTGCTCAGCATTGATTTTAGATTCAATGGTGGTTTTTACCGATTCGGGCAGGGTGATATTGCGAACCAGTAACTGCTCCAGTTCAAGTCCCCGGGCGCTGAAATCGGTTTCAATTGATTTAAAAATTCGGTCCTGAAACTCATCTCTTTTCGTAGAATATAAAGCCACGGCATCATAATACACCGCGTTGTCCCTGATTTTTGTACGGCAAAGCGGCCTTACAATTTTATTTTTATAATCGGTTCCCAATTCCTTTAAGATACGGGGAGCCTGCGAAGGGGTAACCTTATAAAGTACCGTAAGGTCGATCACAACCTCAAGACCGTCGGCCGAAAGCACGCGGATGGCATCGTCGCTCGCTTTATCGCCTTCATCGTTCACACCGGACATCGTGTAATTCTGAGTACGGATATCAAAAGTTACCACTTCAACCAAAGGGTTGATAATATTCAGGCCGCTTTCCAGCGTGCGATTATTGACTTTTCCAAATAGCTTCTGCACGCCTACCTCCCCGGGCTCTATCTGGTAAACCGCTGAGAAAGCTGTTCCAATCAGCAAAATGACGATACCCACAACCCTGATTATTCCGGTGTATGGTTTGACCGGAGAATCCATTTTACTCAGGAAAAATCCGGCTGATAGTACAATGATACCTAGAATTATTATGCCCATAAAGACTTGATTTTAGAAATTTATCTTTTTTGTTGACCATGTAAATGTAGTGAAACCTGCAAACTAACGCATGTCAAAAATAAATATCCTGATCGGGGATATTTCCAACATAGTTGCCGGAAAACTGTTAATAATGCAAAATAAAAGTTATGCCCGGTTTTGAAGATGATGTAAAACGTTTCAGGGAAAAAGACTTTGAAGCCAACCGCGAACATTTTGGCAAACTCGGACGCAAACAGAACCCGCACACCCTGTTTATCGGGTGTTCCGACTCCAGGGTAGTGCCTTCGCTGATCACCCAGACCATGCCCGGCGAGTTGTTTATCGTCAGAAATATCGCCAACCTGGTGCCCATGTACCGCGAATCGGTTGAATTTCTTGCCACCACCTCTGCCATTGAGTATGCCGTGCAGGTACTGAATGTTAAAAATATTATCGTGTGCGGTCATTCCAACTGCGGGGGCTGCGCTGCTTTGTGGGAAAAACCCGAAAACCTCTCCCATATTCCGCATACCCGGAAATGGCTGGAACTGGCCGCTTCAGTCAAAGACAAAGTCAACATTACGCTGAAATCCTCCGACCATGCCGCGCGTGAATGGCTTACCGAGCAGATCAATGTTACGGAGCAACTGACGCATCTGATGACCTATCCCTACATCCGCGAAAAGGTGGAGAACAAGACCCTTCAGCTCTTTGGATGGCATTACATGATTCATTCCGGAGAAATTTATCAGTTCGATGCTGAATCAGGCCACTTTGAACTGCTGGGCGGCTGAACAGGGCCACCTGTAATAAAAACCTGAAATAGTCTGCCTTTTCCACCTGAAGATTGGGGCCGGTCGGTAACTGATGCTCCGGCCCGGGGGCTTTTGTATTCATTTCCCCGGTGAAAAATAAATCCTGCCAATCAGATCAACAAAATGAACTAATTTTTTTAAGTTTGCCACGCT
>DIMT01000001.1:0-1896 GCA_002425705.1 Firmicutes bacterium UBA5559 | reverse complement strand
CAGGGGAAAGCAACTCGACATCGTGGTGCAGACCTCCCCCAAGAGGGTTTTTACCGATGAGGAGTACCGGCAGGCGGGCGCCCGCATTGCCGATAACCTCGGTGAATGCTCGGTAATCCTAGGGGTTAAGGAAATGCCGGAATCTTTTTTCGAACCGGATAAAACCTATGTTTTCTTCTCTCATGTAATCAAGGGGCAGGCATACAACATGCCCATGCTGAAACGCATGATGGAATTGGGCTGCAACCTGATTGACTATGAAAAGATCGTGGATGAACAGGGACGCCGCCTGATCTTTTTCGGACGCTACGCCGGCCTTGCCGGGATGATTAACTCCCTGTGGTCGCTGGGACTGCGATTGAAAGAGTATGGTTTTGACACCCCTTTCCTGAAAATTTCACAGGCCCATCATTATTCATCACTCGATGAAGCCAAAAAAGTAATTTCGGAAGTAGGTCAGGAAATTGCCGAAAAAGGACTACCGGCCGAACTCCGTCCGTTCACGGTGGGATTTACAGGCTATGGCAATGTTTCGCAGGGCGCCCAGGAAATCCTCGGGCTGCTGCCGGTGAAGGAAATTTCGCCCGACAAACTGACCGAACTCAGCCAACGCGATTACCTGCCGAACAATCTGATTTACAAGGTAGTGTTTAAAGAGGAGCACCTCTCGGCCCACCATGACGGCCGCAGTTTCGACCTGCACGATTACTATGCTCATCCGGAAAACTACCACAGCGTGTTTGAGCAGTACATCCCGCACCTCAGTGTGCTGATGAACTGCATGTACTGGGATGCACGCTACCCGAGGATTGTAACCAAAGACTATCTCGAAAAGGCTTTCAGCGAAGGCAGGCCTAAGCTTACCGTTATCGGCGACGTTACCTGCGATCCGGACGGCAGCATCGAAATCACCCATAAGGGCACCGAAATTGAAGACCCCATCTTTGTTTACAACCCGACCACCCGCGAACCTATGATGGGTCACAAGGGGGAAGGGTTGCTGGTGATGGCGGTGGACATCCTGCCCAGCGAGCTGCCCCGCGATTCGAGCAACGGCTTTGCCGACGCGCTGATCAACTTTATCAAGCCCATTGCGGACTGCGATTTCACGGAGGCTTTTGAGGACCTGGATCTTCCCAGGGCCATCAAAAAAGCGCTGATCCTGCACAACGGCGCGCTTACCCATGACTATAAATACCTCGAAACTCACCTCAGATAAACTTACAAACCTGCCTGAAATCAACCCGGTGCAGGTTTTTTTATAAAAGATCAACAACAACCCTTAACTACTGACACAAATGAAGAAAGTTCTGATCCTGGGCGCCGGCCTTGTGGTAAAGCCCATTGTAAATCACCTGCTGAGCAAAGGAATTCACGTAACAGTTGCCACGCGCACCAAATCAAAAGCCGAAGCCATGATCTCGGGCCATCCCAACGGCACGGCCATCGCCTGGACGGTAGAAGATGAAGCAGCCCTCGACACCATGGTGGCCGGGCACGACCTCTCCGTAAGCCTCCTCCCCTACGCCCATCACCTGCTGGTGGCAAAATACTGCCTGAAGCACAAGAAGAATATGGTGACCACCTCCTATGTGAAACCCGAAATGCAGGCGCTGGATGCACAGGCAAAGGAAGCCGGCATCATTATCCTGAATGAGCTGGGCCTCGATCCGGGTATTGACCATATGTCGGCCATGCGCATCATCGACAATGTACGCGACCGCAACGGCAAAATCGAGGAGTTTTACTCCATCTGCGGCGCGCTGCCGGCACCCGAAGCTGCCGACAACCCGTTTAAGTACAAGTTCTCCTGGAGCCCCAAGGGCGTGGTAATGGCCGGTAACAACGACGGCAAATACCTGCGCTACGGAAAAGTGATAGAAGTGCCGACACAGG
>DIMT01000023.1 GCA_002425705.1 Firmicutes bacterium UBA5559 | reverse complement strand
TCCCGATGTTTACATGGGGCTTGGTTCTTTCAAACTTCTGTTTTGCCATTTTTATAATCCTCCCTTAATTTCGTGCGGGGCCTTTCAGCCTCCAGGTGGCTGGCCGAAAACCCGGACACGGCACCGTTTTTAATTTGGAGCTACTGACGGGAATTGAACCCGTGACTTCTACCTTACCAAGGTAGTACTCTACCAGCTGAGTTACAGCAGCATGTCTAGTCCGATTTAAACGTCACTGGAAGATATTTTACTATAGGGGCCCTCCTCTGTCAAGGGGTTTCCCATTATTCCCTCGGATAAAATTCCGACGGCAGGAGGGCCTGTCATCAGGCATCCCGCTGCCTCCGGATTTCACACATCAGAACTGCTGCCGCATTGGAAGCGTTAAGGGATCCGATCTTACCCTTCATGGGAATAGAAACAGAAAAGTCGCATTTTTCTTTGACCAGCCGACTGATTCCCTGGCCTTCGCTTCCGATTACCAGGCCGATGGGACCCTTCAAATCCCCTTGGTAATAGGCCTGTCCGTCCATGTCACAGGCCGCGATCCAGAGGCCTTTTCCCTTGAGGGATTCGATGGCAGCAGCCAGGTTGGGCACTCGGGCACAAGCCAGGTACTCGGCGGCTCCTGCCGATACCCGCCGGACCACCTCCGTAACGCCCACCGATCGTCGTTTGGGAATGATAATCCCGTGGGCTCCGCAGACTTCTGCCGTCCGCATGATGGCTCCCAGGTTATGGGGATCCTCGATTCCGTCCAGGATCAGCACAAAAGGAGGCTCCTGCCGCTCAGCAGCCAGAGCCAGGATGTCCTCCGGCTCACAGTAATGAAAGGAGGCGGCATAGGCCAGGACCCCTTGGTGGTTTACACCATCGGCCAGCCGATCCAGCGCTGCTTTATCGACATAGGTGACCAGAATTTTCTGATCCCGGGCCATTCCAAGGATTTTCTGGATGGAGCCTTCGGCCCCCCGGGCTACCAACAGTTTTTCGATCTCTTTCTTATTTTTCAGAGCCTCCATCACCGGGTTCCGCCCCAGGATCAGTTCCTTGTTTTCTTCTGTATTCAACAAAGTGATAGGCCACTCCCTTCTCTTCAACTGGTTCACTCTCCCAGACCACTTCAAACTCATCCGACTGGTCCAGGTCGGGGAAAAACTTTTCAGCCGGATATTCGCCTTGGATCTTTGTCACGTAAATGGTGTCGCAGTAAGGCAAGAGCATCCGGTATACCTGCTCTCCCCCGATGACGAAGACGTCCTCCCCCCGGCAGTCCGGTCGTTTCAGCAGATCTTCTTCCGAATGGCACAGAGGACATCCGGCCTCATAACAGGAGTTTCGGGTAAGAACGATGTTGTCCCGTCCGGGCAAAGGCTTGCTTCCCGGGAGGGATTCCAGGGTTTCCCGACCCATGACCACGGTTTTGCCCAGGGTCTTTTCTTTAAAATATTTCAGGTCCCCCGGCAGGTGGACCAGCAGTCCTCCATCCCGGCCGATTCCCCAGTTCCGGTCAACGGCTACGATTGCTTTCATAATGGTTTCCTTTAGATGGCGATGGGGATATCCCGGATCTGAGGGTTGGTTTCATAGTTTTCCACTTTCAGATCCTGAACGGTAAACTGATAGAAATCCCTGATGTCCGGATTCAGTGTCACCTTCGGTGCCGGGAATTCCGGTCTTTCCAGCAGCTCCCTTATCAGAGGAACATGCCGGTCATAAATATGAGCATCCGCAATGACATGAACCAGCTCTCCCGGCTTCAAACCGGAAACCTGGGCAAACATCATCAACAGCAGGGAGTATTGAACCACGTTCCAGTTGTTGGCGGCCAGAATGTCCTGGGAACGCTGATGGAGAATTCCGTTGAGACGGTCCCCGGTCACGTTGAAGGTCATGCTGTAGGCACAGGGCTCCAGTCCCATTTCCATCAGGTCATTAAAATTATAGATATTGGTCATGATTCTTCTGGAATAAGGGGTGTTCTTCAGTTGCCAGAGAACGTTGTCCACCTGATCCATTTCTCCGTGGGGAAATCGATACCGAACCCCTAGCTGGTAGCCGTAGGCCTTTCCGATGGAGCCTTTTTCGTCAGCCCATTCATCCCAGATACGGCTTCCCAGATCCTTAATATTGTTAGATTTCTTCTGCCATATCCAGAGAATCTGATCAAACGCAGACTTGAGAGCCGTGGGTCTGAGGGTCAGGGCTGGAAATTCTGCCGACAGGTCATACCGATTCACTACACCGAAGGTCTTAATGGTATGAGCCGGGGCTCCGTCTGCCCATCTGGCCCGGACCTGCTGGCCCTCTGAGGAATACCCTTCTTCGAGGATGGTACGGCACATGGATTTAAAAAGCTGGTCTGCTCTGCTCATGGAACTTCCTCCTTACAACAGGTATTTAATGCCGATGAGGATCAGCCCCACCACGATAATCGTCAGATATAGCTTTTCGTTCTTTGTTAATCGGCTGGTATCCCTGCCCTTGTTGGCTTCTTCTGTATCTTTGCTGATTTTCCGGTTGGTCAGGTAATAATCCCCCAGCATATCCCGAAAATTATTTCTGATTTTCTTTTCTTTCATGCTTTTCTGCCCCTTGTTCAATGATTTCAACGGATTTTAGGAGAATTTCATCCAGCCTGTCCCTTTGCTCTGAAAGGTAGAGATAGCCGACGAGAGCCTCAAACGCCGTGGCCAGCTTATAGGTGATGGGGTCCAGATTTTTCGGCTTGGATAAGATCTTCCGATTCCGGGCTCGCCGCACCAGATCTGCCTCTTCCTGCGTAAGCTCCTCCATCAGGGTCCGGATCGCCGCCGCCTGAGCTTCGGCACGGACGTAACCTACCGACTGGCGGTGGAGCTGATCCACGTGATCCGGCCGCTTCAAAAGCATACGCTTCCTTATTTCCACTTCGTACACCGCATCCCCCAGATAGGCCAGAGCGGTGGTATTCATCCTGATGATTTCTTTACTCATTGGTTCCTTTCGGATTGGGCCCAGCCCCTTATTCCCGGATGATCTGCACTCCCTGCGGCGTATCTTTCAGCGTGATTCCCTTTTCCTTCAGGATATCCCGGATTTCATCCGCCCGGGCGAAATCCTTGTTTTCTCTGGCATCCTGCCGCTCTTCAATCAGTTTTTCCAGCTCCTGATCCACCGGTTCTTCTTCCTGTTGGTCCGAAAGAAGACCCAGAACGGTAGTAAGTTCCAGCAAGAGCTTCAGAGAAGCTTCTGCATATTCTTTGGAGGCCCCGCTTCGAACACTGCTGTTAATGCCGCTGATCAGCTCAAATATGGCTGTGATGGCGTCTGCTGTATTCAGATCATCTTCCATGGCTTCGATAAATTCTTCCCGATATCGGCCGAATCCCTCCAGGTTGGCCGTCTCTTCCGGACTCATGGATCCTTCGGAGGTTCGAATCAGATGCTCCAGATTGGACTTGGCATTCTGCATACGGGCCAGGCTGTTTTTCGCTTGTTCCATCAGGGGCTCGCTGAAGTTGATCGGATTTCGGTAATGGCCGGAAAGAAGGAAGAACCGCATGGTTTCCCCGGTGTATTGGGCGAGGATGTCCCGGACGGTAAAGAAATTGCCTTTGGACTTGGACATTTTCTCATTGTCAATGGTGATATACCCGTTATGCATCCAGTACTTGGCAAAGGGTTTTCCGTTATGGGCCTCTGACTGGGCGATTTCGTTTTCATGATGGGGGAAGGTCAGATCCTGGCCTCCTGCATGGATATCAATGGTTTCTCCCAGGTATTTCTTGGACATGCAGGAGCATTCGATGTGCCATCCGGGCCGCCCTTTTCCCCAGGGAGAATCCCAGGCCAGTTCCCCTTCTGTTTTCTGGCCTTTCCAGAGAGCAAAATCCAGGGGGTCTCTCTTTTTTTCCCCAATTTCTATTCTGGCGCCGGCTTCCAGGTCTTCGATGTTCTGCTTCGACAGCTTGCCGTAGCCTTCAAAGCTCCGGGGGCTGAAATAGACATCGCCCTCCACTTCATAGGCATAGCCTTTGTCGATCAGATCCTTTACAAAGCTGATGATTTCCGGAATATTTTCCGTGACCTTGGGGTGAACATCGGCCAGCCGGACATTGAGGGCTTTTGCATCCTTGTAATACTCTTGAATATATTTTTCACTGACTTCGGAAGGGGTTGTTCCCTCTTCCGCTGCCCGATTGATGATCTTATCGTCCACATCGGTGAAGTTCTGAACGAATTTCACCTTGTTGCCCCGGTATTCCAGATAGCGGCGAAGGGTGTCAAAGACCACGAAGGGCCGGGCGTTGCCGATATGGAAATAGTTGTATACGGTAGGACCGCAGACATAGATCCGGATTTCCTTTTCATCCACCGGGACGAATTCTTCTTTTTTTCTTGTCAGTGTATTATAAACTTTCACTTGTTCCTCCTAACCGAAAGAGATTATTTCCCTTCCATTTTTCTCAACTTCTGCTCCAGGCTGACGATCCGGCGCAGCAGGCATTCCATTTCCACAGCGATCGGATCGGGAATGTCCACCTGGTTCATATCTTCTGTCGGATGGCCGCCTCGCTTCACAATAGTCCCGGGTATACCGACGACGGTACAATTGTCCGGAATTTCCTTCAGCACCACTGAGCCAGCTCCGATCTTCACATCATCCCCGACCCGGAAAGGGCCAAGGACCTTGGCGCCGGAACTGATGATTACCCGGTTACCGATGGTGGGATGACGCTTACCGGTATCTTTACCCGTTCCTCCCAGGGTAACTGCCTGATAAATGGTGACATCGTCGCCGATTTCGGTAGTCTCTCCAATGACCACGGCCATCCCGTGGTCGATAAAGCACCGCTTCCCGATGGTGGCACCGGGATGAATCTCGATTCCGGTAAAAAACCTGGTCCATTGGGAAATGATCCGGGCCAGCAGCTTCAGATTTTTCTGATAGAGCCAGTGGGTGGGCCGGTGCATGATGATAGCCCATATCCCGGGATAGCACAAAAGAACCTCAAAGCCGTTTCTGGCGGCCGGGTCCTTTTCCAGTACTGCTCGGATATCTTCTCTTGTATCTTTTATAAATCCCATTGATTTCTTTTCCCCCGAAAAATAAGATAGGGCAGGTTCCCCTTCAAGGTGTTACCTGCCCTAAAATTATACATGAATCTTTTTCAACAATCAATCCAAACCGTTAAAAGTAATTGACCGGATTCTGAGGCACTCCATTGACACGAACTTCGAAATGGAGATGGTTACCGGTGGCGTTGCCGCTGGAACCGATGGTGCCGATCACATCCCCCTTGGTTACGGTCTGTCCTACCGAAACATTGATGGTGTTACAGTGGGAATAATAGGTCTCCATACCGTTTCCGTGGTTGATGATGATCAGATTGCCGAAGCTGCCCGAATAGGCTGCTTTTGTGACTGTGCCACTGTCGGCTGCCATAATGGGCGAACCCTTTGGCATCCGGAGATCCACACCCAGATGACGGCTTCCTCCCCGGGAACCAAAAGCAGAAGAAATCTCAATGTTGGTAACCGGAATGCCCAACTGACCGGTTCCCGTAGTGATGGGCACCGTTCTGGTTCCCACCAAAGTGACCTGGGTCACCGGCTGCTCCAGCACTGTTTCTTCCAGCACGGTGGCTGTGACCACTTGGCCGTTTTCTTTGACCACTTCAGAACGAACCGACTTGGAGCCGTAACTTCCGGCGGCTTTCACCTGTGACTGGCCTTTATACAGATTGGAGGTGTTTTCATATTGAACCGGATATTCTACCCGAACTTGCGCCGTCAGGACTTCTTTTGTTCGTACGGTGACATAAGGTTTGACCTGATACAGGTTCAGGATTTGTCCAATGGATACCTTGTCTTCGACTCCCGGGTTCATCTCCATCAGCTCATAGGGGCTGAGGTTATTGGCAATGGCAATATCCCAAACGGTGTCTCCCCCCTGGACCACGTAGGTTTTCGGTTCCTTGCTCCCGGTCAGGATCAAGGTGACCGCTTCCTCCGGTGTAAGGACCGGCTGGTCTCCGCTCTCTATGGCCGATTGGGTGACAACCACTTCCTCGGCAAAGGAAACTTCCAGAACTTCGGTACCTTCTGTCAGATAGGCCGCTTTGACCTGTTCGAGAACACCTTTGGCGTCTTCTTCCGAAGCCAGCCTGGCAATTTCATTTCCTGCTGCCAGGATGGACCAGGTTTCCGTGGCCTCCGGGGCTTCTGCCAACTTGGCCTCCGCCACTTCTTCATTGCCTCGGGCTGCTGTTCCCACAGCAACTCCTCCGACTAGTACGACCACCGCCAGGCCTAGGCCGATGGCCATCTTCCTGCGGTTCTCCGCCTTTTTCAGGAATTCCGTTGCAGTTCCCTTGACGGAGCTGAAGAGTTGNNGTTCATATTCATAAATTTTTTCCTTTATACAAATGTGGGTTTCGGTTTCAGAATAATTCGTTTATTCTTTATTTTCCTCCCTAATGTTACAGAATTATTACAAGGCTGTCAAGGTTTTGGGATTTTTTTCACATAATCTTCACGTAAAAAAAGTCGCAAACCCATTGCTTTCAAGGATTTGCGACTTTTCTTTCCTATTTTTTTGTTTCGACTTGAATCGACAGATTATTCAACCATTATCTTCTTAATCACCTGAGGTTCTCTCGGTTTATCCGACATATCCCGCTTCACAGCGACAATCTTGTCTGCCGCTTCCATCCCTTCCGTAATCTTGCCAAAGGCTGCGTACTGACCGTCCAGATGGGGTGAATCTGCTACCATGATAAAGAATTGGGAGCCGGCAGAGTCCGGGTTCATGGATCTGGCCATGGACAATACTCCCCTGGTGTGCTTCAGGTCGTTCTGGAATCCGTTCGCACTAAATTCTCCTTTAATGGAATGCCCCGGTCCTCCAGTTCCCCGACCCTCCGGACATCCACCCTGAATCATGAATCCGGGAATGACCCGATGAAAGATCAGCCCATCATAAAAGCCCTTCTGTACCAGATCGATGAAGTTCTGGACCGTAGCCGGTGCCACTTCAGGATACAGCTCTCCCGTCATTTTATCGCCGTTTTCCATTTCGATGATGATTTTATTCATTTTATCTTTCCTTTCAGCCTGATGCTGGCTGCTGTGACAGCCCCATGAAAATACTTCTATTTTAAGGTAGTTTTTCTGACCTTAAAGACATTATAATTTTTAATTTCTTCTATTCGCCGGAAGAATTCCCAGAATTCGTCCTTCAGGTAATCCGGATACAGGGTGTCCAGTTTCTCGATTTCCTCCCTGGACATATAACGCAGCTCCCGCATCACCTGTTCCCCATCAGCCCTTTCCGGATCCATTCCAAGGCCAAGCCTGCCGCCGTCAGCCTCCGCCAGAAAAAAGTTGACGAATCGCTGTCCCCGTTCCTGGGAAACCTCTTCCACATGCCAGATCATCCCCTTGATGGAGGCTTGCAGACCGGTTTCTTCCATAACTTCCCGGATGGCTGCTTCCTCGGCATTCTCCCCTTCTTCAATAGCTCCCCCCGGAACCATCCAGACATCCCGGCCTTCATGATGCTGCTTCAGCATCAAAATCCTGTTTTCCGGGTCCAGTATGATGACCCGCACGCCCCCTAACCACATAAAAACGCTCCTATTGTTCCCATTATAATGGTAATCAGGATGGGATTCATCCTGAATTTTCCTATCAGCAATATTGTACCCAGAAATATCAGGAATGGCAACAGATTAAAATTTGCAGCCGGATTTTTCCAGAAGGTTTCCGAAATCAGGGGAATATCCACAATGGCGGTCTGGGCGATCAGGATGGCAGCTGAAAGGATCAAACCGGCCGTAGCCGGCCGAATCCCCTGCAAGACACTGTTCAGCCCGCGGCTGTGCTGATAAGCTTCCATGAAACGGATGACTATCAATACCAGCACAAAGGAGGGTGTAGTAATCCCCAGCGTGGCGGCAACCGCCCCCGGGATTCCAGCCGTATTGAACCCCACATAGGTAGCAGCATTGACTGCCACGGGACCAGGAGTAATCTGAGACAAGGCCACCAGGTTGGAAAATTCAGCAGCGCTCATATAGCCAAATTCCTGAACATATTGAAAAATCAGGGGAAGAATGGCATATCCTCCGCCGAATCCAAAGAGGCCGATGACGAAAAAGACCAGATAAAGATTGAGATACGTCATTTCTTTATCCTCCCGGCAATGAATCCAATGACTCCTGCTGCCAGAATGGGCCAGAAAGCAGTCAGATTCAGAAACGTTACTGCAATCAGGCTTCCCAGGGCGAGAAATCCGTCCAGTTTCCTGAGGATCACCCGGCGGGAAAGACGGATGCCGGCATAGAGGATCAATCCGGCAGAGCTGGCTTTGACTGCCGTAAAAGCCCCTTCCACATACCGGTTAGGGCCCAGGGCTCCCAACAGGATCACCGCCAGGATGATGATGATAAAAGATGGCATCACCACACCAAGGGAGGCAGAAAAAGCGCCACCCAGCCCTTTCCTCTTTTTCCCGATATAGGTAGCGGCATTGATGGCAATGACTCCGGGAAGAGCCTGGCTGACTGCAATACAATCGGTCATTTCCCCTTCCGTCATCCACTTTTTCCGGTCTACCACCGTATGTTGGATCAAAGGCAGCATGGCCATCCCCCCACCGATGGTGAACAATCCTATTTTGAAAAAGGAGGCAAAGAGCCCCAGGTATTCCTTCATGCTATTCCTCATTCTCCTGGATGACAGTTACTTTTTTCAGATGAATATTCTTTTTAATGGCAATCAGCCGGATCAGCAGGGTAACGCCAAAGCAGGCATAGGCCGCCGCCTTCATAGGCGCGAAGGCATCTACGGCCAAAAAAGCCACCGCTCCTGCAATGGCTGCAATGGCATAGATTTCCTTGACAAAGATGAAGGGAATCTGGCCGGCAAAAACATCCCGCAGGGTACCGCCTCCGCAGCCGGTCAGAAGAGCCAGAAAAATCACTACGAAGGGCATATCGTGACCATATTTAACGGCCGTTTCTGCTCCTATTGCAGCAAAGGCCGCCAGTCCTACTGCATCGAAAAACAGCAGGGTCTTCCGGCGGAGGACTACATGACGGTAGAACAGGATCACCGCCGCTGCGGTTATGATGCTGACGATAACGAAAATGGGATTTGCCAGGGCAACCGGCAAATCCGCGTTGATGATGGTGTCCCGGATCACACCGCCGCCTACCGCGGTGGTAATTGCCAGAAATCCGATTCCAAAATAATCCAGTTTTTTCTGAATGGCCACGATGGCCCCGGATGCCGCAAAGGCTACGGTTCCGATCAGTTCCATAACGGACATGAGTTCCATTTTATCTCTCCCTGCTGATAACTTCCAGGGCTCTTCTGACAGCTTCTCCCGCTTCCAGCTCTTCTTTATCGGCGTCTCTTCGGAGCTTATATTCCACCTTGCCCTCTCCTGCCAGTTTTCCAACGGTAATCCGGATGGGGATTCCCAGCAGATCCGCATCCTTGAACTTGACGCCGGGTCTTTCTTTCCGGTCATCCAGAAGAGCTTCTCCTCCGGATTGCTGAATCTTCTCATAGATTTCTTCTGCCAGAGCCAACTGGACAACATCCTCCGGATTCACCAAGGTGATGATGACGTGATAGGGGGCTACAGAGAGCGGCCAAATGATGCCATTTTCGTCGTGGTGCTGCTCCACTACCGCTGCCAGGGTCCTGGTGACGCCGATGCCGTAACATCCCATGACGATGTGGTGATCCACCATGTTTTCATCCTTGTAAGTTGCACCCATGGATTCGCTGTACTTGGTTCCCAGCTTAAATACCTGACCAACCTCGATGCCTCTTGCCTGCTTCACCGGTGCTCCGCAGACGGGACAAGGGTCCCCTTCTTTCAGGAGTTTCAGGTCTTTGATGATATGGCCTTCGTAATCCCGGCCGTAATTGACGTTGATCTGGTGATGGTCTTCTTTGTTAGCGCCGGCACAGAGGTTTCGCTGACCCGGCAGCTCGCTGTCCACCACGATGGTACAGTCGTGAAGACCTACAGGGCCGGTAAAGCCACCCACACTTCCGGTGACTTCTCCCATCTTCGCTTCATCCGCAAAGGCAATGGAATGTTCCGGAATGCCCAATGCATTGACAAGCTTGATCTTGTTCAGATCCCGGTCTCCCCGAATAAAGGCGGCCACGTAACCGTTTTCTTTTTCTTCCTGATCGTAGGTGACAAAGAGCAGGGCTTTGATGGTTTTTTCCTTTGGCAGCTTCAGATAGGCGGCCACCTCTTCAATGGTTTTCGTTCCCGGTGTATAGACAGTTTCCAGCGGAAGCAGGGCTTCGTCGGTAGAAGGAGCATCCGGGAATTCGGCCCGTTCAGTGGTCGCCGCCATGTCACAGGACTGGCAATAAGCGATTTCACTCTCTCCCACATCGGAGAGGGCTGTGAACTCATGGGAATTGCTCCCGCCGATGGCTCCCGTATCTGCTTCTACAGCCCGGAAGGTGAGTCCGCATCGGGTAAAGATTTTCTCATAGGCATCGTACATATCGTCATAGCTCCGGTCCAGCCCTTCATAATCCCGGTCAAAGGAATAGGAATCCTTCATGATGAATTCCCGGCTGCGCATCAGCCCGAAACGGGGTCTTGCCTCATCCCGGTATTTGGTCTGGATCTGATACAGATTCAGGGGCAGCTGGCGGTAGGAGGATACATCATTTCTTACCACATCGGTGAAGATTTCTTCATGGGTGGGGCCCAGACAGAAATCCCGGCCGTTTCGGTCCTTAAGCCGCCAAAGTTCCGGCCCGTAAGCAAACCATCGGCCCGATTCCATCCACAATTCTGCAGGCTGTACGGCGGACATGTGAATTTCCTGCCCTCCCTTGGCGTCCATTTCCTTTCGGATGATATCCTCAATCTTACGCAGGGATCGGTAGCCCATGGGCATAAAGCCATAGACGCCGGAAACCAGCTTTCGGATCATACCGGTCCGAAGCAGCAATACATGGCTGGCTATTTCAGCCTCCGCCGGAACCTCCCGGAGGGTCTTCAGGTGCATCTTTGATAATCTCATTGAACATTCTCCTTCTATCGTTGTTTGGTACTATCTGCAAATCAGGCAGACTGCTGTGCAGGCAATCCCCTCTTCTCGTCCGGTGAAACCCAGTTTTTCGGTGGTGGTGGCCTTAACCCCAATCTGATCCATCCCGATTCCCAGTGTCCGAGCCAGATTTTCCTCCATTGCCTTCATATATCCGGCCAATTTGGGTCTCTGGCACAGAAGGGTGGCATCGATGTTTCCGATGGTATAGCCCCTTTCCTTCAATATGTCTGAAACCTGTTCCAGCAGGACAAGGCTGGATATATCCTTATATGCCTGGCTGGTGTCGGGGAAATGGCGTCCGATATCCCCAGCTCCGGCAGCTCCCAGCAGCGCATCCATGATGGCATGGGTCAGCACGTCAGCATCCGAATGTCCCAAAAGGCCCTTTTCATGGGGAATGTCCACCCCCCCCAGGATCAGTTTTCTTCCTTCCTCCAGCTGGTGTACGTCAAATCCGTTTCCCACTCTTGTTTCCAATGGCAGATCCTCCCTGGTTGTAATCTTATTATTATGATAGTCTCCGGCAATGACCCGAAGAGGATATCCGGCCTTCAGAATCAAAGACCCATCATCGGTGCCAAAGTTTCCGGCGGCTGCCGCTTTAGCCATAGCTTCCATGATCCATTCTTTAGAAAATGCCTGGGGGGTCTGCACCGAAACCAGTTCCTGCCGGTTCAGATAATCCGAAGCCCACCCGGTGCCGCCTTCGTTTCCCGGGGCCTTCAGCATAGAATCCTTGGGCGGGACACCCACTACAACTGCATTATATAATAAGACCTGTTCCAGGGTGTCGTCAATGATTTTTTGTGACACGAAAGGCCTTGCAGCATCATGGATTACCACATAATCCACATCCTTCGGAAGGGATAGAAGCCCCTGGTAAACCGATTCATGCCGCAGTTTTCCTCCCTCCACCACCTGTACTTCGAAAAAACCGGCCTGGCTAAGAAGATCTTCCACCAGGGGAAGATGCTCTTTATCCCCTACAACGCAAAAAACATCAAAAGCCCCATGGTCCCGAAACCTTTTCAGGGTCCGGATCAGCATGGGGATGCCGCCGATTTTTCGATACTGTTTTGGAATGCCGCTGCCCATCCGGGACCCGGATCCGGCTGCAGCAATAATAACCGCGATTTTCTTATTGTTAAACATGGAGCAACCTTTGAAATTTCTGACTGTGCTACCGCTTGGGGCGGGCAAAGATCATCCGGCCGGCAGAAGTCTGGAGAACGCTGGTCACGGTGACCTCTGCGGTCTGCCCGATGTACCTCCGACCATCTTCCACTACAATCATGGTGCCGTCATCCAGGTAAGCCACTGCCTGGTTGGTCTCTTTGCCTTCCTTAACCAGGAAGAGATGCATGTCTTCGCCGGGAAGAACCACCGGCTTCAGGGTATTGGCCAGTTCGTTGATGTTCAGGACTTCCACCCCTTTGATACCGGCCACTTTGTTCAGATTGAAGTCATTGGTTACTACCTTCCCGTTGATCAGCTGGGCCAGTTTCAGAAGCTTGACGTCCACCTCCGGAATCTCTTCCAGGGCCTTTTCCCCGTTGGTATTGTAGATTTCCACCCCGTACTCGTTCTGGATCTTGTTGAGAACATCCAGCCCACGGCGACCCCTGTTCCGCTTCAGAGAATCGGAGGAATCAGCAATGTGGCGAAGCTCCACTAATACGAACTCCGGGATAACGATGGTCCCCTCGATGAAACCGGTTTTCATGATGTCGGCGATTCGTCCGTCAATAATGACGCTGGTATCCAGGATCTTGGGGGTAGCTTCCTGAACCTTCCCCTTCCCCTTTCCTCCTGTCCCGGTTCTGCGGACAGCCATCAGGCTGGGCAGGAGATCCTTCCCCTTTTTCGTGGCAACAATGACTCCCAGGTAGCCGAAGATCAGATAGGTCACCACCGTCAGGATGGTCCCCAGATAGAATATTTGGATTCCGACAAAAATCTGGCTGAGAAGAAAGGCAATCACCAGACCGACAATGAGACCAAAAGTACCCACGACAATATCATTGGTGGGTACTGACTGCAGATCGTGTTCGATGTTTTTAGCTACCTTGGCTCCCTGCTTGCCAAGAAGTGGCGTGGCCCGGAAAAATATTAATCCAAAAATAAGTGCGCAGGATACGGCAAAACCGAATCGTTGGGTTTCTGTCAACGCGAAATCATTTTGCAGGGATGTCAGGGAAAAAAGGAATTCAAGTACCAGGGACACGCCATAACCAATTACCAGTCCGACAAAGGAAAAAGCCAGACGAAATAATTTTTTCAGCATCCATTCACCTCCTTTCTTTCAGTTTGAGACAACTAATAAAAATAATGCAAAATAGGGTAATCCGGCAGAAACGGTTTCTACACCGTGTCCTCAATCATCTCACTGGCTTTCTTCTGATCGATGTTTCGCACCAGAATAATCTCGCTCTGCAAGATTTGCCGGGCGTTGGACAGCATCTTCTTTTCCCCGGTGGACAGTTTCTTTTCCTTGTCCAGCCGCATCAGATTGCGGACTACCTCCGCTACCTCAAATGCATCTCCCGTCTTGAGCTTTTCCATGTTTTCCCGATACCGACGGTTCCAGTTGGTGGACATTTCTGTCGTTTCCGAATGAAGACACTCCAGGACTTTGAGGAGTTCTTCGTCACTGAGTACGTTTCGGACTCCCACCTCCTGGCAGCTTTCCACAGGAATCATGATTTTCATATCCCCGCAGGGAACCCGGAGAATATAATACTTCCTGGTTTCTCCAAGAATCTTTTTCTCCTCGACTTTTTCAATGACACCAGCCCCGTGCATGGGGTAAACAATCTTATCTCCCACCGTAAACATAATCAGACCTCCAGTCTTACTATTATATTATACGGCATCTTTTCCGAACATGTCAAGAAAACAATTTTTTAGTTTATCACAACAAAAATGTACTGTCAATCATTATTTTCCTGAAGTATCGTTTCAAACCGGCTTTTTACAGGCTTTTTCTCACACCAGCTCTTGGAACCAATGAAAAATATGGTACAATATATTACAGAAACTTCACACCGATTTCACATTGTTGTACTATTCTTGTAGGGAAACCTCACAGAAAGGATTACTCCATGGAAAAAATATTAGTTGTAGACGACGAAGCGAACATTCGGAAGGTCATTCGGGAATACGGAGAGTTCAATGGGTATCAGGTAGAAGAATCCATTGACGGCATGGAAGCCGTCAATCTTTGCAGATCCAACGCTTATGATCTCATCATCATGGATGTGATGATGCCCAGGCTGGATGGTTTTTCCGCTTGCAAGGAAATCCGGAAGGTCACCGACACCCCCATCATCATGCTGTCCGCCAGGGGAGAGGAATACGATAAACTCTTCGGTTTTGAGCTGGGCATCGACGACTATATGGTGAAACCCTTCAGCCCGAAAGAACTGATGGCCCGGGTCAATGCCGTTCTCAACCGACGGAACGGGGCTTCCAATCCGGAAAATGAAACCCTGACCTTTGAGGGACTGGTCATCAATAAAACCGCCCGGGTGGTTACCGTTGACGGCCAACGGGTTGAACTGACACCGAAAGAATACGAACTGCTGTTTTATCTGGCCACCAACCGGAATATTGCCCTGTCCCGGGATAAGCTGTTGTCGGATATTTGGGGGTATGATTTCTTCGGCGATGACCGGACTATCGATACCCACATAAAAAATCTTCGGAACAACCTGGGCAAATATCGGGATTACATTGTGACCTTGAGAGGGGTAGGGTACAAATTTGAAGCGTAGACCAATCTTCAGGTTCGACCTGAAAAGCATAAAATTCAAATTATGGGCGTATTTCATCTCCTTTGCCGCCCTGTTAATGATCGTTCTCTGGTTTCTGCAGATTTTTTTCCTGAACAATTATTATCAGGCCATGAAGATTTCAGATACCAACCGGCTGGCTTCCGTTATCATTTCTCAGTACGGGCAGGAAAATTTTATCGATACCATTAAAAACATCTCCCTGACCAATGACCTGTATATCCACATCGAAACCTCCGATGGAACCATTGTCTTTTCTCCTGCGGATTCCATGATCAGCAAACCCTACGGCTATCTTCAGGAAATGGCTCTGGTCAAAGAAAAACTACTGGAAAGCAACAGTTACAACTATTCGGTCATCGTTCCCGACAGCAGGACCAACACCAACACGCTGGCCTACGCCAGCTACCTGCACCGAGAGGGAGGATCGACTATCATCCTCTATATGTTTTCCCCCTTGTATCCGGTGAACTCCACGGTAGAAATCCTCCGGGACCAGTTGACCTACGTGACCATCATTTCTCTGGTCCTGGCCTTCATCATCTCTTTCTACCTGTCCAACCGGATTTCAAAACCCATCCGCCGGATCACCGATTCTGCCCGGGAATTGTCTGTCGGCAACTACGGCACCAGCTTCCAGGGCGGTCACTACTCAGAAATCAGCAACCTGGCCGCTACCCTCAATCACACCTCCAGGGAGCTGGAGAAGAGCAGCCGCCTGCAAAAGGACCTGATTGCCAATGTTTCCCACGATCTTCGAACACCCCTTACTATGGTGAAATCCTATGCGGAAATGATCCGGGATCTTTCCGGCAACAATCCGGAAAAGAGGGGGGAACATCTGCAAGTCATCATCGAAGAAGCCGACCGGCTCAACCAGCTGGTGGATGACATGCTGACCCTATCTAAAATGCAGTCCGGGGTCATTCCCCTGGAAAAATCTGAATTTGACCTGATTGAAGCCGTAACCGGGCTGATCCAGAGTTATAACCTGCTGATGGAAAAAGAGCATTACCAGATCCTGCTGGATGCTCCGCCGGCACTAAAGGTCCAAGGAGACCGGGCGAAGATCATGCAGGTACTATCCAATCTCATCAACAATGCCGTTAAGTACTGTGGTGAAGACAAAGAAATCCAGGTCAAGGTCACCGATACTCCCTCTCGCTACCGGGTCCAGATAACAGACCAGGGCATGGGGATTCCGGAGGATGAACTGGATTACATCTGGGATCGTTACTATAAAGCCAGCACCAACCATGTCCGTGCCACCACCGGCAGCGGGCTGGGCCTCTCCATTGTAAAAGAAATTTTATCCCTTCACAAAGCCGACTTCGGAGTGGAGAGCATTCTGGGGAAAGGCAGCACCTTCTGGTTCGAGGTCCGGAAGGCATAGACACAAAGGTTATAGGGAAGCAATAGCTTCTTTTAGAGTACGGACGCCGCAGAGACGGATCCCCGGAGGGGGATCGGTGATCAGAGCGGCGTTTTTTTCGGGCAGAATCACTTTTCGGAAACCCATCCGAGCTGCTTCCCGAAGGATCCGGTCTCCATTCCGGACAGAGCGCAGGTCACCGGTCAGGCCGATTTCTCCAACCGCCAGGGTCCCGGCATCAATGACCTTACCGTGAAAGGCAGAGTAGACCGCCAAAGCCACCGCCAGATCGGTAGAGGTGCCTTCTGGCTTTAATCCGCCGACGATGTTGACATACACATCCATGAATCCCAGCTGGGCATCGGTTTTTCGCTCCAGTACCGCCAGTATCATATTGAGCCGGGCTGCCTCCACACCTACCGTAGTCCGTCTGGGGAAATTCATCACGGTCTGGGCTGTAAGGGCTTGAATCTCAAGCAAAAGGGGGCGGGTGCCCTCGTAAACGGCAGTGGCCATGGAACCGGCCACGGATTCCTCCATGCCCTCCAGAAACGTTCCGGAAAGATTTTCGACCTCCGTCAGCCCCTCCTCCCTCATCTCAAAGGCTCCCAGCTCACTGGTGGTGCCATACCGGTTCTTGACCGCCCGAAGAATTCTCAGTTCCTGGGTCCTTTCTCCAGTAAAGTTCAGGACGCAGTCCACCAGATGCTCCAGAATTTTCGGCCCGGCCAGCTCACCGTTCTTCGTCACATGGGCTACGATAAAAATGGGAACATCTCGACCTTTTCCAATCTTCATCAGATAATTTCCGCACATCCGGACCTGGGAAACGCTGCCGGGGGCAGAATCCAACTCCTCCGTGTACATGGTCTGTATAGAGTCGATGATGATGAAGTCCGGCTGCAGAGATTCCTGAACCGCCAGAATATTCTCCATACAGGTTTCCGACAGAAGATAAAGCTGGTCTAAATCTTCCTGACAGACTCGGTCTGCCCGAATCTTGATCTGCTCCTCCGACTCCTCCCCGGTAACGTAAAGAACCTTTTTCCCCCGGGAAGATATCCGAGCGGCTGCCTGGATGATCAGCGTGGATTTGCCGATGCCCGGTTCTCCGGAAATGAGGCAGAGAGACCCCCGAACCAAACCTCCTCCAAGCACCCGGTTCAATTCCCCGATACCGGTGTCGATTCGGTGATGCTGACCAGATTGGACCTCCTTCAGGCTGATAGCCTTCTGTCCCGTTCCTGCCTCTTTCCTTCGCCGAGGGTCCCCTTCTTTGGTCTCCACCACCTTTTCCTCCACCATGGAGTTCCATGCTCCGCAGATGCACTGGCCCATCCATTTTGGGCTCTCAAAACCACATTCCTGACAAAGGAAAATGGTTTTACCCTTCTTTGCCATAACCGCTCCTTTCCCGAAACGCAAACATTTGTTCTTTTACTATATCAGACTGCTTTTCTCTTGTCCACAGAAAAAGGCAGAAGCGCGCTTCTGCCTTAAACATTTTTTTACTTGAAGCCGACTAATGAGCCGCTTCTTCCTCTGCCTTGTGCTTGGCAATGACTTTTTCTGCCAGGTGAGCCGGAAGTTCTTCATATCGCTCGAAATTCATGGTGAAGGAACCACGGGCCTGAGTCATGGACCGCAGGGTCACAGCATAGTCGAAGAGTTCGGCCTGGGGTGCTTCTGCCATGACCTTCTGGATGCCGCCGTTCTGGGGTTCCATACCGAGGATCTTACCTCTTCGCTTGTTCATGTCTCCCATGACGTCGCCCATGTACTCATCAGGAATCAGGATTTCCACGTGCATGATGGGTTCCAGCAAACAGGGCTTCGCTTCAACAATTCCCTTCTTGAAGGCCAGGGACGCTGCAATCTTGAAGGCCATTTCGTTGGAATCCACGTCATGGTAGGAGCCGTCGTAAAGAACAGCCTTGACATTTACGACCTTGCAGCCTGCCAGAGGGCCTTTATCCAAGCTTTCCCTCAGTCCCTTTTCAACAGCCGGAACATAGTTCTTGGGAATAGATCCACCGAAGAGGGCTTCTGAAAACTCAAATTCCTCCTGGGACGGGGAGAATTTAATGTGCACGTCTCCGTATTGACCGGCACCGCCGGACTGCTTCTTATGTTTGCCCTGAACATCGGAACTGCCCTTGATGGTTTCCCGATAGGCAATCTTTTGGTCTACATAAACCACATCGGTGGCAAATTTTTCTTTGAGCTTCGCCGTGATGATGCCCAGCTGAATCTCACCCTGACCTCCCAGCAGCGTCTGATGGGTTTCCACATTTCGCTCCAGAACAAAGGAAGGATCCTCCTCCATTAGTCGGTGCAGACCGCTGCTGACTTTTTCTTCCTCACCCTTGACTTTGGGTTCAATCGCTACGTACAAGGAAGGCTGAGGGAAGGAAATGGGCGGATAAGTAATGGGGTGGGCCTTATCGCAAAGGGTATCACCAGTCTTGGTAACCTGGAGTTTGGCAATGGCAACGATGTCACCGGCTTCTACCGGGGCGGATTCACCCTGAGTCTTGCCCCGCAGGAAGAACATGGCGCCCAGTTTTTCCGATTTTTCGGCTCTGGTATTATAGATTTCCTGACCCGGCGTCAGTTTGCCGGAAATCACCTTAACAAGGGATATCTTCCCCAGGAAGGGATCGGCAATGGTCTTAAACACAAAAGCAGAGGCAAATCCGTTGGGATCCACCTTTCGGATTGTGTCCTTGTCATCCCCGTCCAAACCATGGTATTCCTTGTGCTCGGTCGGAGTAGGGATATACTTGATGATGGCATCCATCAGTTCCTTGATGCCTTCCCCTTTCAGGGCGGAGCTCTTAAGAATCGGAGCGATATCGCCGCTGGCGATGCCGTTATGAAGACCCTGCTTGAACTCTTCCTCCGTAAACTCTTCCCCGGAGAAGAACTTGTCCAGCAACTCTTCGGATGTCTCAGCGATGGCTTCATTGAGGGCATCTTTATCGTCTAAAGTGACGACGGAAACCCCAAACTTGGCTTTAAGGTCTTCAACGACTTTGGCAGTATCCACATTTTCCTTATCCGTCTTGGTCAGCAGGAAAAATCTGGGCATATCAAACTCGTTACAAGTGTTCCAGGCCTTTTCCGTCCCGACCTGGATGCCGGCGGAAGCATCCACCATGATGATGGCTGCTTCTACAGCTCTCATGGCAGAATTAACTTCACCAATAAAATCAAAAAATCCCGGAGTGTCAATAAAATTGATCTTTACCTTGTTATATTCAACAGGCACGATCGAGGTGCTGATCGAGTATCCTTTTTCTATTTCCATCTTGTCATAGTCGGATACCGTATTACCATCTTCCACTTTTCCCAGCCTGTTAATAACGCCTGTCGCAAGGAGTGCAGCCTCGAGGAATGTGGTTTTTCCGCAGTTCCCGTGGCCGATCAGTGCAACGTTTCTGATAGTGTCGCTTTTGTAGCCCTTCATAGTAGACCTCCTATAATTTTATTCAATTAAGTGAAGTATACCATCCTTAATGCCAAATATCAATTCCTAAATACTGCAAAGAAGTTACCCTTTACCACAAAACAGTAAAAAAGCCCTTCTCCACAAGCTGTAAAGCCGGAGAAGGGCTGACACGATCTGAAGGGCGCCATATCAATCAGTCATATTGCGAAAATAGGGCAGCCGGGCTGCCAGCATAGTCACCAGAAAGGCAAACAAAAGCCTGCCCAGAGTCACCACCAGCACGTTGGCTCCAGCCACATAGAAAAGGAATCCGGTTTCGATGATTCCGTGGCACAGATACATGAACACAGCAACCAAAGCCATGTCCTTCCTGGAAAGGGGGGTTCTTTTATTGATTTCGATGATGGTCCCCGCTCCATAGGTGACCCCCATCACCACTCCCACCAAAAGGGGGAAAATGGCATTCCGGCTCATGCCGAGTATCCGGCCAATGCCCTCCAGACTGCCGGCCATCCGTTCAATGACTTTATAGACCATCAGAATTTCTACGATGATCATCAGCGGAATCAGCACCTTCATAACGCTGATGATAGTGGAAAGGGATCCGGTGAGCATTTCCCGGATAATGACGTCAAATCCGGCACTCATAAGAACACACCTCCCAGCCAGCCTGTCAACAGGCCGATGACGATGGCCAGGGCTATGCGCATGATCAGGATCTTACCCGGAGGGAATCCGATCTTCTGAGCCAGGGCCGATTCTACGGGAAGGGAATGGGCCGTCAGCGCAATCATGGCGATGGTCGTGATCTGGGCCATGGAAAAATCAAAGGATTTCATGGCGGCAATCACCCCGTACTCGTCGGTGAACAACCCGGTGACGATAGGAACAATGGCATCCCCGGGCNNGGCAGTTTGAATATAGACATGGCTGGCTGGAACAACCGTTCCAGCCAGGGCATGATGGGGGAATATTTAATCAGGACTACCAACAGGTAAATGGGAATCATGATCTTCAGAAGCATGACTCCGGTTTTGAATCCTTTGATGGTTCCGTCCTTCACAGCTATCAAAAAAGTTGACATGGGAACTTCCTTTCGGAGACGGTATTAAAATTCTGCAGAGTTGGGGGTTCGGGGGAAGGGCAGCACGTCCCGGATGTTGCTCATGCCGGTAATATACATCAGGATCCGTTCGAATCCCAGCCCGTATCCGGCATGCTTGACGCCGCCGTACTTCCGGAGATCCAGATACCACCAATAGTCCTTTTCGTCCAGTCCCATCTGTTCCATCCGCTCCCGGAGTACCTCCAGCCGTTCTTCCCTCTGGCTCCCGCCGATGATCTCGCCAACACCAGGCACCAGCAGATCGCAGGCAGCCACGGTCTTGCCGTCATCATTGAGCCGCATATAGAAGGCTTTAATATCCTTGGGATAATCAGTGACGAAAACCGGTTTTTTGAAGATTTCTTCTGTCAGGTACCTTTCGTGCTCCGTCTGCAGATCCATGCCCCAGGAAACAGGGAATTGAAATTCCTTACCGGATTTGATCAGCAGTTCCACGGCTTCCGTATAGGTGACCCGGCCGAATTCATTGCCCAGGATCACTTGAAGCCGTTCCAGCAGGCCTTTGTCCACAAAGCTGTTGAAGAATTCCATTTCCTCGGGAGCATGGTCCAGCACATACTGAATGATGTATTTGATCATCGCTTCAGCCAGAACCATGTTGTCTTCCAGATCGGCGAATGCCACCTCCGGCTCGATCATCCAGAACTCAGAAGCATGACGGGCTGTGTTGGAGTTTTCGGCCCGGAAAGTAGGTCCGAAGGTATAGACATTTCGGAAGGCAAGGGCAAAGGTTTCTGCTTCCAACTGGCCGCTGACGGTGAGGCTGGCTTCTTTGCTGAAGAAATCCTCGCTGTAGTCGATTTTCCCCTCCTCTGTCCGGGGCGGCTGATTCATATCCAGGGTGGTCACCCGGAACATTTCCCCTGCTCCTTCCGCGTCACTGCCCGTGATAATGGGAGTATGGACATAAACGAAGTTGTTATCCTGGAAAAACCGGTGGATGGCATAGGCCACCAGGGATCGTACCCGGAAAACGGCGGAGAAGGTATTGCTCCTGGGCCGCAGATGGGCGATTTCCCTCAGGAACTCCAGGCTGTGCCGCTTTTTCTGAAGGGGATAATCCGGAGAGGAATCCGCTTCAATAACGATTTCAGAGGCCTTGATTTCAAAAGGCTGCTTGGCTTCCGGCGTCAGGATCAGGGTTCCCTTCACCATAAGGGCAGCAGCGATCGGCGCCTTGGCTATCGCATCATAATTATCAATGACTGCATCTTCATAGACCACCTGTATGGATTTGAAGAAGGAGCCGTCGTTGATTTCCACAAACCCGAATTTGTTGGAACTTCGGTTGGTCCGGATCCATCCCCGCACTGTCACTTCCCGGTCCGCAAATCGGTCGGTTTCCCGGTACAGCTGCTTTAGTTGTATATCCTTCATGGTTTTCTCCTTTTTCTTGAAGAAAAGTTTGCCGAAGCAAACTTTTCGTATGGTTCTATAATGGTTTCATGGTGGGGAACAGTATAATGTCCCGGATGGAGGGGGCATTGGTGATCAGCATGATCACCCGGTCAATACCGATACCCAGACCGCCGGTAGGGGGCAGTCCCACTTCCAGGGCGTTGACGAAATCCTCATCCATGGGATGGGCTTCATCGTCGGTTCCGTCATCCAGCTGGGCCTGCTGTTCCTTGAAACGCTGATACTGATCGATGGGATCGTTGAGCTCGGAGAAGGCATTGGCAATTTCCCAGCAGTTGATATAGGCTTCAAAACGCCGGGTGATCCGGGGATCGACGGGGTCTCGCTTAGCCAGTGGTGAAATCTCCACCGGATGGCCTATGACAAAGACAGGGCCTTCCAGGTGCTCCTCACAATATTCTTCAAAGAGTTCTGCGATCACCAGACCACGGGTCATGGTGGCTGCATCCTCGAGATGATATTTCTTTGCGACGATTCTGGCTTCTTCATCGGTCTGAATCTCATCAAAATCCACACCGACCCACTTCTTTACTGCATCCTGCATGGTAATCCGGTCCCAGGGAGGCTGTACATCAAACTTCTTGCCCTGGTATTCCAGCACGGTGGTGCCCAACACCTTCATGGCAGCAGAAGCCACCACGTTTTCCGTGATTTCCATCATATCTTCCATGTTGCCATAGGCCTGATAAAGTTCCATGGAAGTGAATTCCGGATTGTGGTTCCGATCCATACCTTCATTACGGAACATCTTGCCCATTTCATAGACCCGGTCCAGGCCGCCGACGATGAGTCGCTTCAGATAAAGCTCATTGGAAATCCGGAGCTTCATGTCAATATCCAGCGTGTTGTGATGGGTCTCAAAGGGACGGGCATTGGCTCCTCCAGCGATGGTGGTCAGAATCGGGGTATCCACTTCCAGGAATCCCTTTTCCTCTTCCAGGTACCGCTTGATTTCCTTGATGATCATCGCCCGGGTAACGAAGGTTTCCCGAACCTCTGGATTCACGATCAGATCCACATACCGCTGCCGGTACCGGATATCCGTATCCTTCAGACCATGGAATTTATTGGGCAGAACCTGCAGGGACTTAGTCAGCAGGACCACCTTTTCCGATTTGATGGATATTTCTCCGTGACGGGTGGTGAATACCTCACCGATGATGCCGACGATATCGCCGATATCATAGGTCACGAATACATCGTACTCCTCCGGTCCGATGACGTCCTGACGGACATAGCACTGGATCCGTCCCAGCTTGTCCTGTATATCAATGAAGGACGCTTTACCCATGTGCCGATTAGCCATGATCCTTCCGGCTACAGTCACGGTCTTTCCTTCATAGGCCTCGTAATTATTCTTGATATTCATGCTGTGGGCATCCACGTCCCACTCTTCGACCAGGAACGGATTCCTGCCCATTTCCTGAAGCTTTTTCAGTTTTTCCCGCCGAATGCGCCGCTGCTCATTCAGTTTTTCTTCCGAAAGCTCTTCCTGCTCTTCCGGGGAAAGGACCTGATCCTTCAATTCTGTATTACTCATTGCTTCTCCCTTATTTACTGATTTCTAATACCTTATAATGCCGCACTCCGTCGGGTACGGTAACCTCAGCCACTTCATCCTTTTTCTTGTTGAGCAGCGCCTTGCCCACCTCGGATTCGTTGGAAATCTTGCCCTCAAAGGGATCCGCTTCGGTGGAACCGACGATTACGTATTCAAATTCTTCTTTGGTTTCCTGCAACAGAACACGGACCTTCAGTCCGATGGAGACCCGGTCGCTGCTGATCTTGGACTCATCGATGATTTTCGCTTTCCTCATCATGTTTTCCAGCTTGTGGATCCGCTCTTCCAGTTCAGCCTGCTCGTTTTTGGCAGAATCGTATTCTGAGTTTTCGGATATATCTCCATAGGAAATGGCTTCCTTAATGCGTTCTGCAACCTCTTTCCGTTTCACCGATACCAGTTCGTCGTATTCGGCTACGATTTTTTCATATCCTTGTTTCGTTAGTAGAATCTCATCCGTCATAGTGTTAATCTCCTTTCGACTGTTCGCCGTATCGATATATTATACGGGATATCCACCTATTTGTCAATTGATGGGCTTTTCACTGGATGGGTTTTCAGGGATTCCAGCAGCTGGATCAGTTCATCCGGATCCTGGATGGTGTTGACCGTCCTTCGTACTTCAGAAGATCCCCGGACTCCCTTCAAATACCATGCTACCTGTTTCCGCATTTCCCGGATTCCCACATACTCCCCTTTGGCATGGAGTACCAAGTCCAGATGTTTTCTTATTACGTGAATTCGTTCATCCAGATCGGGCGGAGCCGGTTTTTCCTTTCCTTCGAAAAGGGCCTTTGCTTCCCGGAAGATCCAGGGATTTCCCATGGCACCCCGGGCAATCATCACAAACTGGCAGCCGGTCTCTTCCATCATCCGAATAGCATCTTCCCCACTCATGACATCCCCGTTTCCGATGACCGGGATGGATACCTGCTCCCGGATTTTACGAATGGCGGACCAGTCGGCCCGGCCGCTGTAAAACTGCTCCCTGGTCCGTCCGTGTACGGCTACGGCTGCAGCTCCTGCTGCTTCAATGGCCTTTGCCACTTCCACCCCATTGATGGAATCGCTGCTCCATCCGATTCGGATTTTTGCGGTCACCGGCTTTCCAGCGACGGAAACGGCGGCTTCCACCAATCGAAAGACCAGGTCCGGGTCCTTCAGCAAAGCAGAGCCTTCTCCATTCCGGACGATTTTAGGCACCGGGCACCCCATATTGATGTCCAGCAGCACATTCTCCCGGTCTGACAGGGCGCCGGCGGCATACCGGATCATATCCGGTTCACTGCCAAAAATCTGAAAAGCAGCCGGCCCTTCGGCCCGGCTGATTTCCAGCAGTTTATCCGTATTCTTATCTTTGTAATACAAGCCTTTGGCACTGACCATTTCCGTATACACCAGACCGGCGCCCATTTCATGGCAGATCTGACGGTAAGAGGAGTCGGTGACTCCGGCCAGGGGGGCTAGAAAAAAGGGGTTGTCGAAGGCCACTCCTCCGATGGTTACTCGGTACACTTTCTTCCGGTTCTCCTATTCTTTTCATAGATCATCTGCAGCCCTTCCAGAGTCAGCATTTTATCCACGTGGTCGATGCAGTCTAACCCATTATTGATCAGGGTAGCCAGACCCCCCGTGGCGATGACCAGCGGCTCTCTTGCAGAGGGGGAAATATTCATCAGCTCAACTTTCATCTTTCGGACAATGAAGTCGATCATGCCCATATGGCCGTAAACCAGACCGGACTGCATGCTTTCGATGGTATTTTTGCAGATGACATGACCCGGCTCCTCCAGTTCAACCTTGGGTAGTTTGGCGGTCTTTTCAAAAAGAGCATCGGAAGATATTTTAATACCGGGGGCTATGGTGCCTCCCAGGTATTCGTAATTTTCTGTTATCGCACAAAAGGTGGTGGCCGTTCCGAAATCGATGATAATCAATGGCCCGCCATATTTAGCCAGGCCGGCTACTGCGTTGACGATCCGGTCTGCGCCCACCTGCTTGGGGTTATCGTATTTGACGGTCAGTCCGGTTTTAATTCCAGGCCCGATGACGATGGCCCGCCGGTTGAAATATTTCATGGACAAATGCTGAAGGGTGTAAAGAACAGAAGGTACGACTGTGGATATGATGATATCCTTTACGTCCCGGATGCTGAGCCCTTCAAAGGTGAACAGCTGGTTGATGATCATGCCGTATTCATCAGCGCTCTTGTTGTTGTCGGTTTCCAGGCGCCAATTCTGAATCAGTTTCCCTTCCTGGAATACGCCCAGTACAATGTTTGTGTTTCCCACATCAAATGCTAGTAGCATGGTTTTCTCCTTTGCTCTGCAGGTTGGCTTTAACGAAATTTGCAAAATATAGTATATGTTACTTGGGAAAAGATTACAACCACCGGAAACTAAAAAAATCCGGTCTTGCTCGCATTGAAGGGGAGCAGACCGGATCCTCTATGAAACTATTTCAGGGTAACCAATACGTCTCCTGTGTTGACTGCAGCACCTTTGGTGTAATTAATGGCTTCTACTGTACCGGCACAGGGGGCCATGATCTCGTTTTCCATTTTCATGGCTTCCAGAATCAGAAGCACATCTCCTTCTTTCACAACCTGGCCAACACTGGCAACCACTTCCCATACGGTTCCCGGCATCGGAGCAGCAACCGTAGTTCCACCAGCAGGGGCTGCAGCAGCCGGAGCAGCAGCAGGGGCAGCGGCCGGTGCCGGCGGGGCAGCGGGGGCAGGAGCAGGAGCGGCAGCAGGGGCAGCAGCAGGTGCCGGTGCTGCGGCAGGAGCAGCAGCAGTGCTGCCGGCCTCTTCCACCTCAACCGCATAGGTGATACCGTTCACAGTAATATTGTATTTTTTCATGGCAACTTCTCCTTTATATGATAATTCGAATCGAAGGTTTAGAATTTTCTGCTGTTGATGGCATCTGCCGATCCGGCGGCAGACCAGGATGTGGTCGGCCCGGATACCCGGCTGATTTTACGGATAATCAGATTGCTGGTTGAACCGGTGCTCTCTTGAATAGCAGCAATGGCTGCGGTAATCACCGCGATCAACTGGCCGGAATCCTCCGCTGCTTCTGCTTTTGCCGGAGCCGATGTTGCCGAAGGAGCAGCAGCGGACTGGGCGGGAGCGGAAGGAGCGGAATCAGACTTTGGGGATTTGGGCTTGCCTCCTGAAAACTTGGCCATCTGGGCAATGACGAACCAGAGGAAGACCAGAATGGTAAAGGTTATACCCATTCCCATCAGGGTGGTTACCCCAGCACCCTCTAATTTTTCTGCCAGACTCAGGGTTTTAAACAACTCCGGGTCGGCAAATTTCTGCATCAATGACATTTCCTGCATATTTGCCACCTCCTATAGGGGAATATTTCCGTGCTTCTTCGCAGGCAGGGACTCTCTCTTGGAACTCAGCATGTCAAAGCCGCTGATAATCCGCTGCCTGGAGGTGGACGGTTCGATGATATCTTCTACATAACCCATTTCTGCGGCACGGTAAGGATTGTTGAATTTTTCTTCGTATTCGGCAATCTTCTCTTCCCGCTTAGCCACCGGGTCATCGGCCTTGGCGATATCGTTCTTGAAAACGATGTTGGCTGCACCAGCAGCTCCCATAACGGCAATCTGTGCGCTGGGCCATGCCAATACCAGATCGGCTCCCAGTTCCTTGTTACACATGCCAATGTAGGCCCCCCCGTAAGCTTTTCGAAGGATCAGGGTAATCTTGGGAACCGTAGCTTCGCAGTATGCGTAAAGCATTTTAGCTCCGTGACGGATGATTCCGCCCAGTTCCTGGTCGGTTCCGGGAAGGAAACCGGGAACGTCTTCTATGGTCAGCAGGGGCGTGTTAAAGGCATCACACCGCCGAATAAAACGAGCTGCCTTATCGGATGCATTGATATCCAGGCACCCGGCACCGAATTTTGGCTGGTTGGCTATGACACCTACTGTCTGTCCATCCAGTCGGATGTAGCAAGTGATCATGTTCTTGGCATAATGGGGCATGACATCAAAGATGACGCCGTCGTCTGCCAGTCCTCGGATGACCTGATACATATCGTAGGCCTTATTGGGATTTTCCGGAATGATTTCATTGAATTCGGGAATCTGTCGGTTAGGATCGTCGTTGGTGGGATAAATCGGAGCCGTCTCCAGGTTGTTGGACGGCATATAGCTCAGAAGATCCCGGACCTGCATCAGGGTATCCTGGTCGTCTTTTCCGATGAAATGAGCCACACCACTGACCGAGTTGTGGGTCATGGCTCCACCGAGAGCTTCCGCAGATACATCTTCTCCGGTAACGGTCTTGATGACCTGAGGACCGGTAATGAACATCTGGCTGGTCTTATCCACCATAAAGACAAAGTCTGTAATAGCCGGAGAATAAACTGCTCCACCGGCACAGGGCCCCATGATAACTGAGATCTGCGGTATAACACCAGACGCAATCGTATTATTGTAGAAAATCTTACCAAATCCGGACAGGGCATTGACCCCTTCCTGGATTCGGGCACCGCCGGAGTCGTTCAGTCCGACGATGGGAGCACCCATCTTAAGGGCCATATTCTGAACCTTCACGATTTTTTCAGCGTGATACTCGCCCAGGGAACCTCCCAGAACAGTAAAGTCCTGTGCAAAAGCAAAGACCAGACGGCCGTCTACGGTACCATAACCGGTAACAACTCCATCCCCGGGAGCCTTCTTGTCCGCCATGTCAAAGTTGGTGGACCGATGGGACACGAATACATCCAATTCCACAAAACTGCCTTCATCAAACAGGATATCCATCCTCTCTCTGGCAGTCAGCTTGCCGCTGGCATGCTGGGCATCGATTCTCTTCTGTCCGCCTCCCAGTGCAATCTTCGCTTTCAGCTTACGAAGTTCTTCTAACTTGTTCATATATGTTTTCCTCCTTAAGTGTTATCCGGTTACGTTAGGCGCACATGGTTTCATGCACAAACAAACACAAATTCACTATATATTATAACCCTTGTTTTTGCAACATTTTATTCTATTGTATACATTATTCTTCCCTATGATAAAAGCCATTCCGAAGGAGCTTCGGAATGGCCGAATTCGTTAATGTACCACCTTCTCCAGGCGCTTCAGGGCCAGGGCAATGGTGAGTCCGGGAATGACCCGATTTCCGGTGATTTCCACATCCAGAACTTCATTGATCTTCTTCAGCCGGTACTGGACCGTATTGGTGTGGATGCCCATAAATTCGGAGGTTTTAGCACTGTTCATCCCTGCATCCAGCACAAAGGTTTCCAGGGTTTCCAGAAGCTGTTTCCCCTTATTGTCCGTGGCTTCCCGGAAGGGTTCCAGCAGCTCCAGATAATTCTTTTTGACAAAGCCTCCCTGAAGCTGGATGTTGATGCAGTTGCTGACCAAGGCCAGTTCATACTTGGTAAACACCCTTTTGTAGGGAAATACATTCTGAACAAAGGTCCAGGCTTCACTGATGAGCCGGTAGGCATCTGCCGCCCCCTCAATACCGTCGATTCCGGTCACATGGAAAATCCGCACCGTCTTTTCCTCTTTGAGCCGGTTGAACAAATCGATGCACTGGCTTCTGCCGGAGGGTTCGCTTTCATCGGCCTTCTTCCCCTTGTTGTAGATCATCCCGTAGGTGTCTTCCCCTTCTGTGATTTTCATGACCTGCAGGTTTTCCCTGGACTCAAATTCTGCAATGTGTCGGAAGCCATGACTTTTTTCAATGCCCTTCGCATAAAAAATGCTCAGGATTTCCGTGCCGTCGATACCGGCCTCTTCCTTCAGGGTGTAGGCCAGGCTCTTATTGCCTCGCCGGAGAGCTTTGATGAACTCGGATTTAGCGTCCCTCTCCGGGGTGTATTTCCACATGCCCATGGCCAGTTCGATGATTTCTGCCAGCTTGGTAATTTCTCCCGCTGAATAGGAATCCTCATTGTCCACGATGAACATGAAGTGCTTCTCTCCGTTGATCATCACCGGTCCCCAGTAGGTCAGGACTCCGTTAACATCGATCATGGTATAGACGGCCGCTTTTTCCACGTCCCGTTCCCTGCCCAGATTGATGGCATCGGCGATAGTGGCTTTGTGCCTCGTTTCCACGGACAGGATGGGATTGAAATCGCTGCTCAGGATAATCAGTTGAAAATCATTGTTGATGGCCGCTTCCCTGACAGCAGACTGGAAGTTGCTGTGCTTTTCAAAGTTGAGCAGATGGAAGATGGTATTGCTGATCAGCCGGTTTTCGAAATTATCGCTGTACAGGATCTTTTCCATCAGTTCGGTGATAATATCGGAATAGGTGATTTTTCTTTTTTCCGTCAGAACCAGAATCAGGGGCAGGTTCCGCTTCTCGGCAACATCCACCACTTCTTTACTCAGATGGGTGATGGAAGAACCCAGGTACAGGACTACCAAGGCCGCAGAGCCGGCATCCGCCAGAGCCTCCACGAATCGAGTCTGTTTTTCTGTATCGTCCTTCATGCCGAAAAAACCGGTGAGGACCATCTCTCCCTTTTGGGCCAGAAAGTTCTCCACATCGGAAATTTCAGAGGCATCAATGACCGACACCCCCTTGACCCGGTTGCCCAGGCCCTTCTCCCCTGCAATCAGGCGGGCTGATTTCAGCACCTCGAAAGCAAGACAATCCTTTACCGTAATCTTCATCTACTTATCCTCTTCTTCCTCCTGAGAGTTTTCCGGGGTATCTGCGTCTTCCTGATCATCCTCTGAAAGGTCCTCATATTCCAGCACTTCTTCCCGGGAAAGGATGTCCTCCGTTTCCGCCGCTTCCAGCGCATTGGACTTCCGAATTTCCTCTTCCTTCTCCCGCACATCCTCCGCCAGCTCCTGGGCTGTCATCTGACCGGTGAACAGCATTTCAAACTGCTCTCCGTCCAGGGTCTCGATTTCCAGCAGGGCATTGGCTACCGTGTGAAGAATCTCCATTTTTTCTGTCAGGAGTTTTTCTGCTGTTGCATAGGCTTCCTGGATGATGTTCCGGATTTCTTCGTCGATTTCCGAAGCCATTTCCTCCGAAAAGTTCTTGCGGGTGGAAAAATCCTTGCCCAGGAAGACTTCTTCCTCGGAGCTGTAATTGACAGGACCGATTCGGTCACTGAATCCGTACTTGGTCACCATGGCCCGGGCGATTTCCGTAGCCCGCATGATGTCGTTGCTGGCTCCGGTGCTGATGTCGTTGAGGGTCAGCTTTTCAGCGACCCGGCCACCCAGCAGATGGACGATCTGTTCGGTCATGGAGGTCTTGGTAGCGTAGTACCGGTCTTCCTTCGGCAGGATCATGGTGAAGCCTCCCGCCCGGCCCCTGGGAATGATGGTGATCTGATGGACCGGATCCGTATTGGGCATCATCCGTGCTACGATAGCATGGCCCGCTTCATGATAAGCGGTCAGCTTTCGCTCCACTTCACTAATGACCTTGCTCTTCTTTTCCGGACCGGCGATCACCTTGGTGATGGCTTCTTCAATCTCGTTCATCCGGATTTTCCGGCCATTTCGACGGGCTGCAATAAGGGCCGCTTCGTTGAGCAGGTTTTCAATATCCGCCGGTGTGAATCCGGGGGTTCTGCGTGCCAGAAGCTTGGGTTCCACTTCTGCATCCAGGGGTTTGTTTTTGGAATGAACCCGGAAGATCGCCTCCCGGCCTTTGATGTCCGGTATGCCGATGACCACCTGACGGTCAAAACGGCCCGGTCGCAACAGGGCCGGATCCAGGATATCCGGACGGTTGGTAGCTGCCAGAATGATGATTCCGGCATTTTCTGCAAATCCGTCCATCTCCACCAGCAGCTGATTCAGGGTCTGTTCCCTTTCATCATGACCGCCGCCCAGGCCTGCTCCACGCTTTCTGCCCACGGCATCGATTTCATCGATGAAGATGATGCAGGGAGCGCTTTTCTTAGCTTGTTCAAAAAGATCCCGGACACGGGATGCCCCGACACCGACGAACATTTCAACGAAATCAGACCCGCTGATGCTGAAGAAGGGAACGCCGGCTTCTCCGGCTGTCGCTTTGGAAATATAGGTTTTACCGGTACCGGGAGATCCGACCAGCAGTATCCCCTTGGGGATACGGGCTCCCAGTTCCTTGTACTTTCTCGGATTTTTCAGGAAGTCAACAACCTCCTGAAGTTCTTCTTTTTCTTCGTCCAGACCAGCTACATCATCAAAGGTGACCTTTTTCAGGTCGTCCTTATTGTGAAGGCGGGCCCGGCTCTTGCCGAACTGCATGACTTTGCCGCCACCGCCGGCACCTCCCTGGTTCATGATCAGGAACCAGAAAAAGACCAGGGCCAGAATCATGATGATGGTGGGCAGCATGGAAATGTACCAGGGCGTAATCTTTGGCTCATCGCTGCTCAGAACCAATTTCCCAACTTCGATCTGGGGAAAAATATATTTTTCATCGATGATGCTGATCTCCACCATGGAGGGAGCATAGGAAATAATTTTCTCCCCGGATTTCAGCGTTCCGGTGATGGTCCGGTCCGTAATATTGATAGCCTTAACCTGCTCTTTTTGCAGGGTTTCCACCAGTTCCGAGAAGGGAATCTCTTTTACTGTCTCCTTTGGTGTGCCTTGATAGAACCAGGCCATCACCAGCACCATGACGAATATCATGATGTAGATTCCCATGTTTTTAGCTTTTGATTTATTCAATGATGTTGTCCCCCTTGTAACTTGACCTTTTTGTTATAGCCACACTATTTTATCACGCTTTTTTATCGAATTCAACAAGAAGTCTCTGAACCAGTCCCTCGGACAGGTCAAATCCATCTTCCGTGCGGGATCGGGAAAGCCCCGTTTCCCTTCCGCTGATCTCATCGCCGATAATCACCAGAATCCGATTGCCGGCTGCCAGCAAGGGGATCCGTTCCCTCTGTTCTCTGGGAATTTTCTGATCCACCAGGAAATTCTGCAGCTTTTTCCGCCCTCCCAGTCCGGGAAGGCGAATGACATCCCCGGGAATCCTGGTCCTCAGCTGAAACTTCTGACCCTTCCAATCGAATTCAATGGGATAGTATATACCCTTCTCCGGGTCCTTTTCCTCTTTTTCAATCAGAATATTTCCATATTCTATTTTTAGGCAGAAACCTTCCGGAAAATCAAGGCGGCTTCCGGTTCTGCCCAGAAGAATCAGTTGATCCGCCCTGGTCAGGTGTACCGACGCCACCCCCTGCTCCAGTCCCTTCTCTGCCAGTTTGCGGAGGATCAGCCTCTTTCGTATCGCCGGATGAAGGCCGGCGTATTGATCGGTGGTCAGAGGGGTTCGATCAGCCTCCTTCACCAACTCAGCCAGGCATTCTTTATCTTGTCGGGCAATGGCAGAAAGTCGGACCAGGGCTTCCCGAAGCTCCGGGTTGAACTGCTGCTCCAGCCAGGGTATCAATTCCAGGCGAATCTTATTCCTGGTATAGATGGCCTCCTTATTGGTGTGATCCTCCCGGGGTTTCAGCCGGTGCTCCAGGCAATAGGTTTCAATGGCCTCCCTGGGAATGTCCAGAAGGGGCCGTATGATCCGGACACCTTTTTTCCCTTCCCGAATATAATCGATGCCTGCCAGACCATCCGGACCGGTTCCCCGCAAAATCCGCATCAGCAGGGTTTCTGCCTGATCATTCTGGTTCTGGCCGACGGCAATCCGGATCCGGTCTCCGGGGATGGATTCTCTTTTCATGATATCTTCAGCCACCTGATAAAAGGACTCGTACCGGGCCTTTCGGCCGGCTTCCTCGCTGCTGATTCCTTCCGCCCGTGCCTTTGCATCGCAGTCCACCACGAAAGTCCGGCATTCCAGCCCGAAGCTTCGGCAGAGTTCTTCCACAAAGCACTGATCTTCTTCCGCTGCTCCGGGACGGAACAGGTGGTTGACATGGACCGGATGAATCTTAACGTTCAGCTCTTTTTTCATCTCCGTCAGCACATGAAAAAGGCACAAAGAATCAGGTCCTCCGGAGAGGCCTAATACGATGTGCTGATTTTCAGAAGGGTCGACCAGACCGTGCTGTTCGATCGTCTCTTTTACTTTTTTAATCATAACAGAATGATTATATCACAACTTGATGTCAAAGAAAACCTTGGCATTTTCGCAGGTTATCTTTCCGGCTTCCTCAAAGGAAATCCCTTTGATTTCGGCCAATCGGGCAACGGTGTATTCCACCAGGGGGGAACTGTTCCTCCTGCCTCGGAAGGGCTCCGGAGTCAGATAGGGGGCATCCGTTTCCACCAACAGGAATTCCAGAGGAATGGATTCTGCCACTTCCAACCCTTTTCGGTTGTTCTTGTAGGTAATCGGGCCTGCCAGGGATATGGTGGCCCCCAGTTTTACATACTGCTGAGCCAGCTCCCGGCTGCCGGAGTAGCAATGCATCAGCACCCGGGCATCCTTGACGAAAGTTCCCTCAGGGCCCCGACGTTTCGGAAACCAGGAGCATCGTTCCTCGGAAAAGGCCCCCTCCTCCTTGAGAATATCCAGGACGTCCTGGTTGGCGTCCCGATCGTGGATGATGATAGGCATCTTCAGTTCATTAGCCAGTTTTATCTGACGACGAAACCAGTACTGCTGATCTTCCCTGGGAGACAGATTCCGGTAATAATCCAGACCGATTTCTCCGATGGCCCGGACCTTATCCTTTTTAGCCAGGCTTCGGAACATGATCAGCTGATCTTCATCCATCCGGGAGGCTTCATGGGGGTGGCAGCCAACCGCCGCGTAACACCAGGGATAAGTCTCTGCATGGCGGAGGGCATTGTAGGAGCTCTCCAGATCAAAGCCCACGTCCACCACATAGGATACCTTGGATTTTTCGATTTCTCCGGCAATCCGTCGGACGTCCTCCTCTTTATAATCTTCATTGTTCAAATGGGTATGGGAATCAAAAAGCATTTCTTTCTCCTTAGCTGACCGTTTCTCCATCCGGGGCTGTAGTGGTCACGAACTCGCAGCGTTCCCCGTTGTCGGCGAATAGGAGCATGCCTTTGGACTCCATCCCCCGGAGCATCCTGGGCTTCAGGTTGGCTACTACTACCACCTGCCGACCCACCGCTTCCTCTGGTTTGAAGCTTTCTGCAACACCGGAAATCACCTGCCGGGTTTCCGTGCCCATTTTTACCTGGAATACCAGCAGTTTGTCCGCCTTGGGATGCTTTTCCGCTTTCAGGATAGTACCCACCCGGAAGTCGATCTTGGCAAAATCGTCGTACTCGATTGCCGGCTTCAGTTCCAGGGGGATATTGGCATCTTCTCCACCAGTCCCTATCATGGCTTCCAGTTCGGCCAATTCTTTTTCGATATCCAGCCGGGGGAAAATAGGATCCCCCTTTTTCACTGTCTCCCCACCCATGGCATCGAAGACAAAGGAATCCTGCCATTCCACTTCAGCAAACCAAAGACCCAGCTGCTTCCGGATCTCTTTGGATGTGGCCGCCATAAAGGGGTTGATCAGAATGGAGACGATACGCAGGGATTCGGCCAGATTGTGCATGACCGTATCCAGCCGTTCCTGATTGGCCGGATCCTTGGCCAGTACCCAGGGAGAGGTCTCATCAATATACTTATTGGTCCTGCGGATGAGGACCCAGATTTCTTCCAAGGCCAGATTGAAGCTGAATCGGTCCATATGGGCTTCCACTTTGGCCGCAGCAGCGGTAGCCACCGCTTTCAGTTCCTCATCGTGGTCTCCCGGGACCTTGCTTTCCGGAACTGTTCCGCCGCAATATTTTTCAATCATGCTGACGGTCCGTGAAACCAGGTTGCCCAGGTCATTGGCCAAATCGTAGTTCATCCGGTTCAGCATGACTTCGTTGGTAAAGATCCCGTCCTGCCCGAAGGTGTACTCCCGGAGCAGGAAATATTTCAGGGCATCGATGCCATATCGCTCGATCAGTTTCACCGGATCCACCACATTGCCTTTGGATTTGGACATCTTGCCCCCTTCCAGCAGCAGCCATCCGTGTCCCAGAACCTGTTTGGGCAGCGGGGCACCCATGGACATCAGCATCGCCGGCCAGATGACCGTGTGGAACCGGACGATTTCCTTGCCCACCAGGTGGACATCCGCCGGCCAGTATGTTTCATACAGCTCCGTCTCATCGGGATAACCCAAAGCGGTGATGTAGTTGGAAAGGGCATCCAGCCACACATAGATAACGTGCTTATCATTCAGGGGCACGGGAATGCCCCAGTTAAAGGTGGACCTGGAGATGCACAGGTCTTCCAGACCCTGCCGAACGAAGCTGAGCATTTCATTCCGCCGGGACTCGGGCTGGAGGAATTCCGGATTGTTTTCAAACAGGTCGATCAGCTTTTGCTCATACCGGGAAAGCCGGAAGAAATAGGCATCTTCCTTGGCTTTCTGAACCGGCCGGCCGCAGTCGGGACAATTTCCATCGTGAAGCTGGCTTTCTGTCCAGAAGGATTCGCAAGGAGTACAGTACATTCCTTCGTACTCTCCCTGATAGATGTCGCCGTTTTCATACATTTTCATGAAGATCCGCTGAACCCTCTCCTTGTGCCTGGGCTCCGTGGTCCGGATAAAATCGTCGTAAGAGATCTCCATGGTCTTCCAAAGTTCTTTTATGCCTGCCACCACGTTATCCACATAAGCCTGAGGCGTCATGCCTGCTTTCTCTGCGGCAGCCTGCAGCTTCTGTCCATGTTCATCGGTCCCCGTCAGGAACCGGACATCATAGCCGGACAGCCTTTTGAACCGAGCCATGGCGTCCGCCATCACGGTACAATAGGTGTGGCCGATGTGCAGGTTGGAGCTGGGATAATAGATCGGGGTGGTAATGTAATATTTTCCTTTTTTCTCTGTCATTTTCTTTTTCCTTTCCCGGAATCCTCGAATGAGAGAACCCATTAACGGTTAGTATCCCTAAATTATGCCACTTTTTACCCATCTTGGCAAATGGTATTTGCCTTCCGACTTATTTGAGATTATAATAATATATCGGTCCGACCGGCAGGTCGGCCAATAAAAAGGGGGAGCGAATCCATGAAACATCTCTTTGGCCATTACCGGCCTTATATACCGCATATCCTGCTGGTGATCCTGGTCCTCTTCGGCCAGGTGCTGGCCGAACTGGCCTTGCCTGGCCTTATGGCCCGAATCATCGACCGGGGCATCATTCCTGGAAATCTGAGCTTCATTTATCAGACCGGGACTCTGATGCTGGCCGTAGCCCTGGTTGGGGTCCTTTGCTCCATTGCCGTCAGCTACCTGTCCTCCCGGATTGCTTCCGGGGCTTCCAGATCCATCCGGCTGGCTCTTTTTTCCCGAGTGACGGAATTCAGCAGTGTGGAATTCGACCACTTCACTACCGCTTCTCTGATTACCCGTTCTACCAGCGACATTCAGATTCTCCAAAACACTTCGGTCATGATTTTTCGGATGGCATTTTTCGCCCCGTTGATGGGAGTCGGCGCACTGATTGGTGCTGTATCCACCAGTCCCGGCCTTTCCTGGACCATTGGTGTAGCCATTCTGCTGGTCCTGATGATCATGGGAATCATGATGATCACCACCGTCCCTAAGTTTAAATTGCTTCAGCAGCTGCTGGACCGGCTGACCCGAGTCACCGGTGAACGGCTCCAGGGAATCCTGGTTATCCGGGCATTCAATCGGCAAGCCGACGAACAGCATCGTTTTGATGAGGTTAGCAGGGATTTGACCAAGCTCAATATGTTCGTCAACCGGATGATGTCCCTGCTGATGCCTGGCCTATTCCTGGTCATGAATCTGTCTTCCCTGCTAATCGTCTGGGTAGGGTCCCGTCTCATTGATTTGGGCCAACTGCAGGTGGGCAGCATGATGGCCTTCATTCAGTATTCCATGTCGGTTATCATGTCCTTTCTATTTATTGCTATGATGTTCATCATGATTCCCCGGGCTATGGTTTCCGCCCAGCGGATCGGGGAGGTTGTCAAGAAGGAAATCTCCATCCTGGATCCTGAGAATCCGGAGACTATTTCTACAAGACCGGAAGCCCAAAGTCAAACCGGCGCAATGCTGGAATTTAACAAAGTTTCCTTCCGATATCCGGATGCGCCGGAAAATGTACTAACGGATATCAGCTTCACCGCCGAACCGGGCAAGACCACCGCTCTCATCGGCTCCACCGGCAGCGGTAAGTCCACGATCATCAACCTGATTCCCCGTTTTTATGATGTAACGGAAGGAGAAATCCTGTTGGACGGAGTGAACATTCAACGGCTCCCACAAAAGATCCTTCGCAGTCAGTTGGGTTTGGTATCCCAAAAGGCCATCCTGTTTTCCGGAACCATGGGAAGCAATATCCGCTTTGGCAACACAGGGATGGACTCTGAGGAACTGGCAAGAGCCGCCCGGCTTTCTCAGGCCCTGGATTTTATCCTGGAAAAACCTCTTCAGATGGAAGACCCGGTCTCCCAAGGCGGCGGAAACGTTTCCGGAGGACAGCGGCAGCGTCTTTCGATTGCCCGGGCTTTGGCCATCCATCCGAGGCTCCTTCTGTTCGATGACAGCTTTTCCGCCCTGGATTTTAAAACAGACCGGGCCCTCCGCCAAGCACTGGCGGAGGAGGTAAGGGGGACCACCGTTCTGATTGTGGCTCAGCGGATCAACACCATACGCCATGCGGATCAGATCATCGTCCTGGAAGAAGGGGCTATCGTTGGCCGGGGAACTCATCAACAGCTGATGGAATCCTGCCCGGTCTATCAGGAAATCGCCATGTCCCAGCTGAAGGAAGAAGAATCATCGACAATAGAGGGAGGTGATCTCCAGTGACAAAAGAAAGAACATCAGCTCCTCAGCCCAATCCGGTAAGGAGGGGACCCGGAGGAGGGGGGCCGGCTATGGCCCTCATGCCAGGAGAAAAACCGAAAAATTTCAAGCGAACCATGAAATCACTCCTGAAAACGCTGGCCCCATATAAAGGAAAACTCGTCCTCGTTTTCTTTTTCGCCATAGCCAGTACGGTGTTTACCATTCTTTCTCCCAACATCCTGGGCAATGCTACCGACCTGGTGGTATCCGGCATTCAGACGAAGGACGGACCCGACTTTGGCCGGCTGATGGAGATTCTTCTGTTTCTCTGTGCTCTATACGGCCTTAGCTTTTTCTTCTCCTTTATCCAGGGATTTATTATGGCCGATGTTTCCCAGAAAGTGGTTTATGGTCTCCGAAAATCCTTATCCGAAAAATTGGATCGCCTTCCTCTCCAGTACCTGGACGGAAAGACCCATGGAGAGGTTTTGAGCCGCTTTACCAACGATATTGAGACCATCAACCAGTCTCTGAGCCAGAGCATCACCCAGATCATCACCAGTTTTACCACCTTGGCAGGCATTGTAGCCATGATGATCTATATCAACGGCATTATGACCTTGGTTGCCTTAATTGCCCTTCCCCTTTCCATGGTCATCATAAGGCTGGTGGTTCGGTTTTCTCAGGGCCATTTCCGGAATCAGCAGCGATTCTTAGGGGAGATTAACAGCCACGTAGAGGAAATGTTCACCGGCCATCTGGTGGTGAAGGCCTTCAACGGAGAAGAGGAATCCATCCGCCAGTTCAGCGAAATCAACGACCGGCTGGCAGAGGCTTCCCGCAAGTCCCAATTCCTCTCCGGCCTGATGATGCCCCTCACGGGCTTTATCGGCAACCTTTCTTATGTTTTCGTCTGCATCACTGGCGGCTATCTGGCCCTGAAAGGTCAGGTCAGCATCGGCAACATCCAGGCTTTCCTTCAATATGTCCGGAGTTTCAACCAACCTATCGCCCAGGCAGCCAATGTGGCCAACGTACTACAGTCTACCGCTGCCGCTGCTGAACGGGTCTTCGAGATTTTGGAAGAAAAGGAAGAAGCAGAGGACCTGGAAGAATCCTGCAGCATTCATCCCCAACAGATACAGGGCAAGGTGGAATTCCGGAACGTTGACTTTGGGTACAGCCCGGAAAATCGTATTATTGAGGACTTCAGCTTCACTGCTCTCCCCGGCCAGCGGATTGCCATCGTCGGACCTACCGGTGGTGGGAAAACCACTCTGGTGAAACTGCTGATGCGGTTCTACGAACTGAACAAGGGGCAGATTCTTATTGATGACAGAGATATTCGGGAGATTCCCAGATGCGATCTTCGCAGAATGCTCAGCATGGTCCTGCAGGACACCTGGCTCTTCAGTGGCTCCCTCCGGGAAAACATCCGTTACGGCAATATGAGGAGCTCCGATGAAGACGTGACGGAAGCCGCTAAAGCTGCCCACATCCATCATTTCATCAAAACCCTGCCAGAGGGCTATGATATGGTCATCAATGAAGAAGCCTCTAATATTTCTCAGGGACAGAAGCAGCTCATAACCATTGCCCGGGCAATCCTGGCTGACGCCCCTATTTTGATTCTGGACGAGGCTACCAGTTCCGTAGATACCCGTACAGAAGTCCTGATCCAGAACGCTATGGCCAACCTGATGCAGGGTCGGACCAGTTTCATCATTGCCCATCGTTTATCGACGATACGGAATGCCGATCGGATTCTTTTCATCCGGGAAGGGCGGATCGCCGAACAGGGGTCCCATGAAGAATTGATGGCCCTCAACGGGTTCTACCGGGAGTTGTACGACAGCCAGTATTAACCATTTTTTATTGAAATTTTATTGGACCGATTCACCTGGGGATACTATGATAGGAACATAGTATCCCCTTATTGTTTCCGCCCGCAAAAGTGCCGGCTATCCTCAGGAGGTCCCCGATGATTCTACATTTAGCTCCCTCATCACAAAAAATCATTCCCACCGGCACCCTTCACAAGACCCAGCTCCAGGTGTTCTTCACCATGATTACTCTGTATACCTTTTACTTCGCCTCCAATTATAATCTAGGGCCGGCTGCCCGCTTCATCCAGGAGGATTACAGCCTGTCCAACAGTCAGTTCGGCATTCTGTTCACCATCTTCACCCTGGGGTTCGGTTTGGGTCAGTTTGCCGCCGGATATCTGGGGGATCGTTATAATCCTAAACTGCTGATGCTGTTGGGAGCTTTGGGGGCTGTAATGGCTAATGTGGGTTTTGGATTATCCCACTCCATGACCGGTTTCTGCATTTTCTGGGCAGTCAATTCCCTTTCTCTTTCCATGGGATGGTCTCCGGGCTGCAGCATCCTCTTCCGGTGGATCCCGCCTCGAAAGCAAGGAATCTTCATGGGTTTCTTTGATGCTTTTGCTTTTTTGGGTGGCATCATCATTTATCCCATTGCCGGTTTTGCCATTACCTACATCAGCTGGCGGGCGGTGTTCTTTATCCCCCCCGTCCTTTTAGCCCTCTGGACCATTCTTTTCTTTTTTATCGTAAAAAGCACTCCGGAAGAAAAGGGTTATGTGGTAGAATGGAAATCAGACGGGGACAACCGCAAGGCCACTGGTCGGGACTATTGGAACATCTTGAAGGATCCCACCATGAACCTGCTGTGCCTGACTGCCATCTGCAGTCAATTCGTCCGATGGGGTCTGGTCAACTGGATCATAAAAATCCTGACTGAGCCGGTGGGGCTTGGCGGGTATTGTCTGGCTTTGATTACCGCAGCGGCCATTGCTTCCGCCATGCACTGGGGTGGGGCCTTCTTCTCCATCGGAATGGGCTGGATCTCCGATACCCTGTTTAACAGCAGCCGCTGGCAAACCATCTGCATTGGCTTTCTGATCAGTGCCGTCACCCTGGGGTTGGTTTTTTTTGCGGGAGATTCTTTGGCATCCGCCTCTTTCGGTCTTCCCCTGCTGACCCTGCTGCTGTTTCTCGCCGGCGGATGTATCCAAGGGGTGCAGGCTCCCATTTTCAATCTGCCGGGCGATCTTCTTGGTCCTAACCTGGGCGGGACCGGAGTCGGCATCGTCAACGGATGGTCCTATATCGGCGCTTCCTTTGCGGGAGGAGCCCTTGGATGGATCATGGATCATTACAGCCTGGCTTCAGGACTTATATTAATGGCCTTCGTTTCGTTGGCCGGTGCGCTGATCATGCTTATCATCCGGAGGTGACACTTCCGGTAAAGGGAGGTATACTATGTCCGTTAAGGAAACCGTTCTTCGGCTTTTAGAAGCTAAAAAAGGGGATATGGTCTCTGGCCAGTGGCTGGCGGAGGAATCCGGAGCGTCCCGAACCGCGGTTTGGAAAGCCATTCATTCCCTGATAGAGGAAGGATACCCCATTGATTCTTCCCCAAATAAGGGCTACCGCCTTTCTCCATCCAGTGATTTCCTGTCAGCCGATGGCATCCATAGCAACTGCGCCCGGTTGCCCAGGGGCAGTATCTTTGTCTATAAAGAGCTTGACTCTACCAACAACGTTGGGAAGCAGCTGATTGCAGAGAAGCGTGAAATGCCTTTTCTAGTCGTCTCGGAATCCCAAACCTGCGGACGTGGACGGATGGGGCGCAGTTTCTTTTCTCCCTCAGGCAGCGGAATCTACATGACCCTGGCCCTGCAACCAGAGTTGGACGTCTCCCGTTCTGTTCTGATGACCACCGCGGCATCCGTGGCGGTGTGCCGGGGAATCCGGGATGTCCTGGGCCTGGAATGCTCCATCAAATGGGTCAACGACATCTATCTGAATGGGAAAAAAGTCTGCGGCATCCTGACGGAAGGAATCACCAATTTTGAAACAGGTCAGGTGGATGCCCTGGTCATCGGCATCGGAATCAACTATCGGATGCCGGAGGGACGGTTTCCGGATGACCTGCAGGAAATAGCCGGGACCTTGCTTAAGGAAGACTCCCCTTCCGGAGTGCTGCCGGTCAGAAATCAACTCCTGGGGTCTATCACTGACCACCTGATTTCTCTGATCGACGACCTGGACAGCCGTGACTTCATGAAGGAATACCGGCAACGCTCCCTTGTAATTGGCAAAGACATCCGCTTTATCGACGGCACTCAGCGGGGCGGTCGGAGCCAGGAAGGCACCGTGGTGGATATTGATGACAACGGTGGCCTGATCATCCGGACCAGGACCGGGGAACAGCTTACCCTCAACAGCGGAGAAATAACAATACGAACCATTTGTCCCTTATAAAAAAAATAAGTGCCCCGGCCGCCATAGCTATAGGAGTATAGGAATGGCAACCGGGGCTTTTCTTGTAGGCTTTTTAGATCCTTCAAATCTCTGGTTTACATCAAACCAAAGAATCGGGGCAGGAAGAGGGACAGACCCGGAACGAAAGTAGTCAGGGCCAAGGTCGGGATCCAGGCAAACAGGATGAACCATAAAGTGGGTCTCATCATCTCTCCGATGGGAGCATTGCCAATTCGGGAACCCAGATAAAGGAAGGGGGCTGTAGGCGGAGTAACACACCCCAGACCCAGGTTGACCCCAAGAATCGCGGCAAAGTGAACCGGGTTGACGCCCAGCTGCATGACGACCGGAAGAAGGATGGGGGTAGTCAGCAGGATGGCACTGGTATCATCCATCAGCATGCCGATGATGATCAGGAACAAGTTCACCATCAAAATCAGAATAACCGTATTGTCCGTTACGGAAGTCATGGCGTTCAGGATCATCTGAGGTACGTTTTCCATGATGTAGAGCCGGGAAAGCATCATAACCGAAAGCAGCATGATCATGATGACACCGGCGGTGGTTCCTGCTATGATCAGGCTCTCCCGGAATGTTTTTCCATTGAGCCCTTTGTAGAACCAGATACCGACCGGAATGGTGTAAATGACGGAAACCGCAGCCGCCTCTGTAGGTGTCAGAAAGCCGCCATAGATTCCGCCCAGGATGATAACCGGGGCAATCATGGCCGGAATGGCTCTGACAGTTCGTTTTCCCAGGGTCTTGACAAAAACAGGACGCTCCATCCGCTCTGCCAGTCGAATCTCTTTATTGTTCCTCAGCAGCCAAAAGTTGGTAGCGCTGAGAAGGATGACCAGAATGATTCCGGGGATAACCGTAGCCAGGAAGCAGGACAATACAGACTGGCCGCCGATGAAGGCGTAGATGATCATGTTCAGGCTTGGAGGAATCAGCAGTCCCAGCAAGGAGGCACTGGAAACCAGTGCTGCCGAGACACCTCTGGGATATCCGGCTTTTTCCATTCGGGGGAGCATGATGGTTCCAATGCAGGACAGGGTAGCAAATCCACTGCCGGAAATGGATCCGAAAAGAGCACAAGATACTACCATGACGGCTCCCAATCCACCTCGGACCCGGCCGATGAACATTTCAACAAAATTGATCAGGCTCTCCCCGATTCCGCTCTTTTCCATGAGATTTCCCGCCAGGATAAAGAGGGGGATGGCTACCAGGATCAGGGAACTGACCTTACTGAAGCCATAGGGCAGAAGGAAGGTGTAATCATATCCTCCGCCCAGAACAATGACCAGAGCAGAAGCAAAAAAAGCAAAGGGGATGGGCACGCCCAGCAGAAGGACCACCACAAGTACGAGTACGGCAATTCCTACCAGCATAGACTACACCTCCTGTCCTTCTTCTTCCTTGGTTTCCCTTGGAATTTGCTTTTTAACGAATTTCTGTATGAACAGTTTCACTTCATCATACAGGTAAACAATATTATAAAAAGTGATGATTCCCAGGCCAAATAAAAGAGATGATTGGGAAACGGTCATAGGGATTCTCCAAACGGGGGTTTTTTGCTGCATTTCAATGGTCCATTCAAACAACTGCAAAGCCCACATCATAAAGAGCACACCCAATACGAGAGTCAGCAGGTTTCGCAATATCATCACCAGGGACTTGGTCATACCTTCCGGCATCGAGACCACCAGAATATCGGCGGTGATATGGCTTTTTTCATAACTTCCGTAGGCAGCTCCCAGCATATAGAGCCAGAAAGCAAATATAATCAGGATTTCCTCATAACCAAGGAAATTTATATTCATTGCACGGGTAATGACGGCTGCAAAAGTGATAATCGTAACCATCACCGAGCTTACAACCAGACCAAAACGCAGCAGCTTCTGCAAGCCTGACCATAACAAGGTCCTTTCTAGTCGGTTTTCCATAGGTCAATTCTCCTATCTCCATCAAATCAGAGGGAAGGCGAATCCTTCCCTCTGATCAGTTTTGGTTTATTAGATCCTTATAGAAACTGATTTATTATTCGAGTTTAGCAACTTCTGCTCTCATACCATCCATCAGTTCCTTGGTCAGAAGTTCTTCCAGTTTCGGCCAGGTCTTTTCCCGGACGAAGTTGGCATAAGCATCAACCTGCTCTTCTGTGAATTCAACTACTTCTACACCGTAGTCGTCAGCCAGTTTCTTCATGTAAACTTTTTCGTTTTCTTCAGCAACCGTAAAGCTCTTGATGCTTTGTTCCTGGAAAACATCGATTACAGTCTGTGCATCCTCTGCAGAAAGCTTAGCCAGAGACTTTTCACTGATAACATAGCTGGTAGCTTCTGCATGGATATAGTTGACATACATATGGTTGATAACTTCACCGACCTAGGCGTAGTTCATATTGGGAGTACCGCCTACCCAGCCGTCAACGACTTTTGTCTGAATGGCTGTCGGCACCTCTGCATAGGGAACGGTAATCGGATTAAATCCAAGATCTTCCTGGGCTATCCGGAAAGTAATCATGGCCGGACTTCTTGTTTTTACGTTCTTGTTGACTCCCGGAGTGAACATGTCGTTAGGCTCTTTTACGAATCCCATACCGATGAAACCTTCCAGTACGATTCCCAGGAAGCGGACGCCGTTGGCGGCAGTCAGTTCACCCAGCTGAGTACTCAGATAGGAATCCGGAGCAAACAGGACTTTTGCTTCTTCATAGTTCTTGGCATAATACGGGACATAAGCAGCTCCAAGTCTGGCATCCAAGGCATCCGGAATGGTGATCTGGGCCATGTCGATGGTGCCCCGAACGACTTCTTCATAAACAGTTTCGTATCCACCCAGCTGGCTGGCCGGGAAATACTGAACCTCAACTCTGCCTTCGGTTCTTTCCTTGACCATGGCAGCAGCATCATTATTCAATCCGGTGGCAATATGTTCCAGGGGCGCGTCCGAAGCTAATCTCAGGACGACCGTCTCACCGCCGCCTCCGCCATTTCCTGCCGGTTCTTCGGATCCGCCGCATCCTGCAGCAAATACCGATACCAACAGTACCAGCACCAGCACTAATGATATTTTTTTCATATCCTTCTCCTTTTCGCTTATCAACATTGAACCGTTGTGTTCAGCAGTTTTTTTGAACTTGTATTCTCCTCCTCCCTCCTGTATTACGGACTTCAAAAGATTGTTACATTTTTGTTACAATTTTCTGAAAGTTTCATTTGAGTTCATTATAGTTTTATCCAAGGCACCTGTCAATGAAAATGAAATTATCTAAAAAATAACAATGCAAAAACAGTCGAAACCCGTCGAAATCAACGTTTCAATGAGGCTCCTCCTCCCTACCGAATATTCTGAAATTTCACCGTTTGTTTACAGTCTGAAGGGTATTTGATATAATGAATTAATTGAAAAAAAGAAAGGAATTGAGTCGAACTCTATGAATAAAAAACTGAAATCCACCACGTTCCTGATGCTGACCGCCATCATCTGGGGAACGGCCTTCGTGGCCCAGCGGGAGGGCATGTCCTCCATCGGTCCCTTTATGTTCAGTGCCCTCCGGATGTATCTGGGGAGTCTCACCCTGCTCCCGATCATTCTCTATTATGACAACAAAAATCGGCGCCTCCTCGCTTCCGGTTCTCTGTCTAAACGGGAGTCCCTAGTGGAACAAAATCCGTCGGATCTTCGAAAAGGCGGCATTCTGTGCGGGATTATCATTTTTTTTGCTGCCAACTTTCAGCAGGTGGGGCTGGTTTCGGTCAGTGCCGGAAAAACTGCCTTTATTACAACCTTGTATATCCTGCTGGTTCCAGTGATTGGCCTTTTCCTCAGGCAGAAGCTCAATCGAAACATCTGGCTTGGTGTAATCCTGGGGACCATCGGGCTCTATTTCCTGTGTATCACAGAGGCCTTCACCATCGCCTTCGGAGATCTGGTCGTTCTGATCGGCGCCCTCTTCTGGGCCTTCCATATCCTGTGTGTCGATCATTATGCTCCCAGGGTCATGGTTTCCAAGCTGATTGCCATACAATTCCTGGTAGCCGGCACCATGAGCCTGGTGGTTGCGCTATTCAACGAGGAAATGATTTTTTCCGGCATAATGGAGGCTATGCCCACTATCGCCTACACCGGCATCATGTCCTCTGGCCTGGCCTTCACCTTCCAGGGACTGGGGCAGAAGGATGCTAACCCTACAACGGCTTCCATCATTTTAAGCACGGAAGCTCTCTTCGGAGCTATCGCCGGATATCTGTTCCTGCAGGAAATCTTTACTCAACGGGAATTCATTGGCTGCGTCCTGATGTTCGGAGCCGTTATCATCGCCCAATTGCCCGTCAAACACCATCTGATCCCAAGGAGGAATGAACAATGATTAATTTTACCAGAGATGAGGCCATGGTCCTCCTGAAAAAGTATAATAAGGAGGACTTTCATATCGTCCACAGCGAAACAGTTGAATCGGTCATGCGATACTTTGCAAAAGAAATGGGATTCGGTGAAGAAGAAGAATTCTGGGGTCTGGTTGGCCTACTCCACGATATCGACTTTGAAGAATTCCCGGAGGAGCACTGCATCAAGGCACCGGAGCTGTTGGCAGAAATCTCTGCCGACCCCGAATTCGTCCACGCCGTAGTCTCCCATGGATTTGGGCTTTGCACCCAGGTGGCACCGGAGCACATAATGGAGAAAATCCTCTTTGCCACCGATGAACTGACTGGTCTCATTGGCGCGGCTGCTCTCATGCGTCCTTCTAAAAGCGTCTGCGACATGGAGCTTTCTTCCCTGAAGAAAAAGTACAAAGACAAGAAATTTGCGGCCGGCTGCTCTCGGGAAGTCATCGCCACCGGAGCCGAAATGCTTGGCTGGACGCTGGATGAACTCCTGGATAAGACACTGACTGCCATGAAAGCTGCTTGCTCCTGATTCGAATCAAACCCGGCTATAAGAAAACGAGGTACACCATTGAATGTTTTAGAAAAAAAATTAAGATCCCTGGAAAACCTTCTTTCCCAACATGCTAATCTAGGCATCGCTTTTTCCGGCGGAGTGGACAGCACCTTCCTGCTGGCTTTTGCAGCCGCCCACCTCCAGGAGGGCCGGTCCATCACAGCCATCACCGTCAGCGCCCCCAATTTCGCTCCTGATGAAGTAGAATTCGCAAAGGATTTTTGCGAAAACCGGGGAATCCGACATATGATCATCGCTATGGACTTCAACAGCATCGAAGGCCTGTCTGAAAATACAGAAGAGCGCTGTTACTTCTGCAAACGATCGATTTTTTCCACGGTAAAACGGATTGCCGGGGACAACAACATCCCCGTCATCGCAGACGGCACCAATCTGGACGACCAGGGAGACTATCGGCCCGGAAAAAAAGCTCTTCTGGAATTAGGAGTGCTGAGCCCCCTTCTGGAAGCTGATCTGACTAAAGAAGAAATACGACAGGCTGCCTTTGATATGGACCTGCCGGTCTGGAATAAACCGGCCTATGCCTGCCTGGCTTCCCGGGTTCCTTACGGGGAGCCTATCACCGAAGAAAAACTGGGGGCCATCTACCTGGTGGAAAAAGAAATCCGGGATTTAGGATTCAGCCAGGTCCGTGTTCGCCATCACGGGGACATTGCCAGAATCGAACTGCTGACCGAAGATTTTACATCTTTCGTTTCACCGGAAATAACGGAGAAAATCGACCGTGCTGCAAAAATAGCCGGATTCCGCTATGCCGCTCTCGATTTATCCGGTTATCGAATGGGCAACATGAACACACATTTGGAAAGGATTGGAGACCATGAATAAAACATTCAGGCGGGTAAGTCTATTCCTTCTTATGGTGATGCTGATGACTCTGGTGCCAGCACCCTCCTTTGCCGATGTCCATCGAAGCGATATGCGGGGTGTATGGATTTCAACCATTTTCAATCTGGATTATCCAGGAACAAAAAACAATAAAAAGGCTCAGAAGGACGAATACCGGGCCATGCTGGATCAGCTCCAGACCGCCGGCATCAATACGGTTATGGTCCAAGTCCGTCCCAAGGCGGATGCTTTTTATCCCTCTGCCATCAATCCCTGGTCAGAAAGCCTGACGGGAACCCAGGGGCGGGATCCCGGATACGATCCCCTTGCCTTTATGATTGAAGAAACCCATCGGAGGGGCATGTCTTTTCATGCCTGGCTCAACCCTTACCGGGTCACCACCGGCACTACGGATCTCTCCACCCTGGCGGACAATCATCCGGCAAGGCTTCATCCCGACTGGCTGATTACCCACAACGGGGCCCTCTATTATAACCCTGAATCAGAGGGAGTTAAGAAGCATATCATTGATACGGTAGCGGAGATTGTTACCAATTATGATGTAGACGGCATCCATTTCGATGATTATTTTTACCCATCCAATTATCCGCTGCCTGAAGGAGAATCCAGGGACGGAAAAATCGCCGATGCCCGAAGAAATACAGTCAACGACATGGTGGCCCAGGTCTATCAGACCATTAAGAAAATCGACTCTTCCGTCCTCTTCGGCATCAGCCCCATGGGCATCTGGAAAAACAAAAAATCGGATCCCACCGGCTCCGCTACCACAGGAAGCGAAGCTTATTATTCCGTTTTTTCTGATTGTCGTCAGTGGATCAAAGCTGGAACCATCGATTACATTGTTCCTCAGATTTATTGGGAAATGGGTTTCGCTGCCGCTGATTACCAGACCCTTGTCAGCTGGTGGTCCAAGGAGACTCACGGTTCTCCGGTGACCCTCTATATCGGCCAAGCAGCCTATCGGGACGGGGTTGCCGCCCAGATGGAACAGCAGCTGAACATCAATCAGCAATACTCCAACGTCAAAGGAAGCGTGTTCTTTCGGGCCAAGGATATTCAGAACAATCGAAAAGGAATCGCCAGTCAGATGAAGGCCTTCTACAGTCAAAAGGTGGCCGACGCTCTTCCCTCCACCCACCGGGTAATGCTGAACGGAAGGCTGCTGCCTCTCCAAGCCTACAACATCAACGGCTCCAACTATTTCAAGCTGAGGGATCTGGCATACGTCCTTTCCGACACACCTGCCCGATTTAATACCCACTGGAATCCGGTTACGGAGACCATCCACCTTGAGACTGGAAGGGCTTACCTTCCAGTGGGAGGGGAGCTGTCTTCCTCTGCCCCAAGCACAGCGAAAGCTACCATGACCACGGCTACCCTGACCCTGGATGGATCCCTCTCCTATGCGGGAGCCTTTAATATTCTGGGCAACAATTATTATAAGCTGCGGGATATCGGAAGCCTCACAGGGTTTTCGGTTGACTGGGATCCAGCGGATTCCCTGATTACCATCACTCCATAATACTACGGTTCCATTCCGAAACCCAAACAAGGCCTTCCCCAATGGGAAGGCCTTGTTGTTGATTTGAACATTTTACGGAAGATTAGTCCGCCATAAACATGGCCACATCTTCCGCCGGAGTACCGATACCGGCAATGCCGAAGTTTTCTACCAGCACCTTTGCCACATTGGGAGAAAGGAAAGCCGGCAGGGTGGGGCCCAGGTGGATATTCTTGACCCCCAGATAAAGCAGGGCCAGCAGGACGATAACCGCTTTCTGTTCGTACCAGGCAATGTTGTAAGCAATAGGCAGATCATTCACCGAATCCACACCGAAGATTTCCTTCAGCTTTAGGGCAATGACAGCCAGGGAGTAGGAATCGTTGCACTGCCCTGCATCCAGAACCCTTGGAATTCCAGCAATATCGCCTAATGGCAATTTGTTATATCGATACTTGGCACAGCCGGCGGTCAGAATAACGGTGTCCGGTGGCAAAGCTTTGGCAAACTCCGTGTAGTATTCTCTGGACTTCATACGTCCGTCGCAGCCTGCCATGACAAAGAACTTCTTAATGGCACCGGATTTGACTGCATCCACCACCTTATCCGCCAGGGCAAACACCTGATCATGGGCAAATCCGCCGACGATGGTTCCCTTTTCAATTTCCGTGGGTGCCGGGAGTTTCTTTGCCATTTCGATGACAGTTGAAAAGTCCTTTTTACCATTTTCGTCGGGAAGGATGTGGCTACATCCCGGAAAACCAGCCGATCCGGTGGTAAAGATCCTGCCGCGGATCTCTTCGCTTCTGGGAGGCACAATGCAGTTGGTGGTAAAAAGGATCGGGCCATGGAAGGTGGCAAATTCATCGATCTGCTTCCACCAGGCATTGCCATAGTTCCCCACCAGATTGTCGTATTTCTTAAAGAAGGGATAATAATGGGCCGGCAGCATTTCGCTGTGGGTGTATACGTCTACGCCGGTTCCTTTGGTTTGTTCCATCAACTGCTCCAGATCCACCAGATCATGGCCGGAAATCAGGATAGCCGGATTGTTCCGAACACCGATATTGACTTGAGTAATCTCCGGGGATCCGAAGCGGGAAGTATTAGCCGAATCCAGCAGAGCCATGGCTTCGACCCCATATTGTCCGGTTTTCAAGGTCATAGCAACCAGGGCATCCGCGGACAGGTCGTCGTTCAGTGCTGCCGCCAGAGCCTCATGCATGAAGCCATAAATGGCCGGATTTTCCTTGCCGATGTTCAGGGCATGCTCCGTATAGGCCGCCATACCCTTCAGGCCATACATAATCAGTTCCCGAAGAGACCGAATGTCCTCATTCTCTGTGGCGAGAACGCTGGCTTCCTTGGCCAGCCCCAGCAATTCATCCCTGGTTCCCGCTTTAAAGGTAGCCGCTTTCAGGGTGCAGTTCATGCTGGTTTCTTCAAGGAACTGATCCCGCAGGCGAACCATTTTCCGAATTTGATCTTCGATTGCTGCTTCATCAAAATTGGCATTGGTGATGGTCATGAAAAGACTCCGAACCATTTCATGGTTGATTTCCTTCAGGTCCTCCACCTTCATACCGGACTGAATCACGGTGCTGGAGAGGCCTTTCAGCGCGTACATCAACACATCCTGAAGATTGGCGACTTCTTCGTTTTTGCCACAGACACCACGAATCTCGCATCCGATGTTCTTCGCAGCCTCCTGGCATTGATAACAAAACATTCCCATAACACTTCCCTCCACTTCTGATAACCTGGGTTATTCTACAGGGGAAAACTCTTCTTTCTCAGCAAAGCAGACGGGGCATGTCCAATCATCGGGAAGGCTTTCGAAGGGTGTTCCGGGAGCAATGCCATTATCGGGATCGCCCACTTCCGGGTCATAGATATAGCCACAAGGTCCGCATTCATATTTTTTCATAGTTCTTACCTCCATATTGATAAGTGGTGACGGTTAGTTTCATTATAATCGAAAGGCAGAAAAAAATATACCATAATTGTCGATAAATTCCACCCATTTTATTCATGTATTTCTTCTTGCAATTCCTCGCTGTTCCTTGTATAATCTGTACTTGTGTTGCGTATTAATTTACGGTCAACATGGCTAAATATTTAACAATCTTGTCCTAGCGAAAGGAGCACTTGAAATGTCAGATCATTCCCCCGGGAACAACATCACCTACACCATGCCCGTCCTTGCAAATCCTTCCGCCATCGGCCTCTTCGGACTGGCCATGGTAACCCTGGTCGCATCCACTCAAAAGCTGGGGATTACCGACGGCACCTCTCTGGTCATCCCTTGGGCTATCTTTCTTGGAGCAGCTGCTCAGCTTTATGCTTCCATCGTGGATGCCCGGCTTAATAATACCTTTGGGGCTACGGCCTTCGGCGGCTATTCCTTCTTTTGGTTTGCAGTAGCCTTTACCTGGATGACCCAGAACGGCGTTTTCGGAAGCACCATGGCCAAAACCGCCGATATCCGGGAACTGGGCTTCGCTTTTGTTGGGTATCTGATTTTTTCAATTTATATGACCATCGCCTCCATGGGGGTCAACAAAGTTCTATTCTTTGATTTCCTCTTCATCGATCTGCTGTTCATCGGCCTTTCCTGCAGCGTACTGGGGATTGCCCCCCATGCCACTCACATGCTGGCTGCCTGGTCGGAGCTGATCATCTCCATGATTTCCTTCTATGGTTCTGCGGCAGTAGTAATCAACACTCAGTTTGGCAAGACCATCCTGCCCACCGGAAAACCCTTCCGGGTATTTCAGTAGCAAAGGCCTTCCCTTTTCCAGTTCTAACCTATAATATAGAAATACACGGCTCCGAAATGGAGAAGAGATCCCAGCAATACAAATAGGTGAAAAACTTCATGGAAACCGAACCAGTCCGTCAGGTTCGGTTTTTTAATGGCGTAAAAGACTGCCCCGATGGAATAGGAGATTCCTCCGGCGGCGATGAGGGCAAGGCAGCCTCCTGGGATTTGATCAAAGGCTTTCCAGTCGAAAACGATCGCCCACCCCATGACCAGATACAGGGAAGTATAAAGCAATCGGGGTGCTCCCATCCAGAAAACTTTCATCAGGATTCCTCCCAATGCTACGCTCCAGATCACCATCATAAAAACCGTTGCATCGCCGGGAGTCATATAGGCCAGGGATACCGGCGTGTAGGTTCCGGCAATCAGCACATAGATCATGGCGTGATCCAGTTTTCGCAGCCTTTCCAGGGGCAGCTTCGGCAAATTGACATAATGGTAAACCGAACTGGCGGTGTAAAGGGCCACCAGGGAGAGACCAAAGATTACGCCACCGATAACGGAAGGGGACGGGCCGGAACCGACGACAAGGGGCTTACCCACCAGCAGGATCAACGCGACTCCCGATAGCAGGGCACCGGCAAAATGTGTATAAAAGCTCCAGGCTTCTCTTGGGTTGTTCATGGTTTCACTCCTCAAAATAAAAAAAACGGTTCATATGGTTTTCAATACCACATCTCCCGTTTATTATATCACATCATATTTTTCTTTCAAGAGTAAAAGTGGAATGGAGGAAACTTTTCTTTTATAAACGGCCCCACAGGATTTCCATGCTGATGGTCACCGAAGAAATTCCCTCTCGATTCAGCACAGACTCTTCCACGCCGGAAAGCATGGGAGTCATCCGCATAAAATGCCCAATCTGCTCCAGGTCCGTCGGCATCTGATAGATAACCTTCTTTCTTTCCGGTTTTTTCAGATGGCTCAGGGCATAGTCCACCGTCTCCCGATTGGAGTACTCCTTGTGAATCAGGTGATCGGCTGCAGCTTTGCGGATTTCCTGCAGGTATTCGTCCCCGGGGATTACCTTGATCAGCAATCCCTGATTCTGCAGAACCCGTTTAAACTCCTTGTAATTGGCAGGAGTCAGCACATCCAGAATGATATCCACAGAACGGTCCCGAAAGGGCAGCCTGGCCAAATCACCAATGGCCCAGCTGACGGCAGCCGGATAGTCGGTAGCCAGGGCAATGGCTTCCTTGGAAAGATCCAGGGCAAACACGGTCAAGCCCTCTTCCCTTGACAGAAAATCAGAATAGTATCCTTCCCCGCACCCCGCATCCAAAAGTCGCAGTTTATCCATTCCTTTTGCCTGGCAGTATTCCCTGATGATTTTCAGAATTTCTTCTGCAACAGGCCGGTAGAATCCGTCAGCAAACAATGACTTGCGACTGAAAAACAGTTCTTTGTCATATTGAGTCTTTCTGGTTTCATTCAGAAAGTTCACATATCCCTTTTTCGAAAGGTCAAAAGCATGTTCTCTCTTGCACAGAAGCTTCCCCGATTTCAGGGCTTTCATCCGACCTCCGCACAGAGGGCATTGAAATACCTCCTGGTTGTCCCTGAGGAGCCGGATGCTCCGATCGATCTTGCTCTCCGTTAGATGCAGCATTTTTTCACCGGCACCAAATCCCGATCGATCAAGTCCTGAAGGGTAACCTGATCCAGGTAGTCGTTCATGACCTGATGGAGGCCTTTCCAAAGATCCAGGGTCGCGCAATCGGCTGCCCGGTCGCAGGGGTTGGGTTCCTTTTCCAGACAGGAAACCGGAGCCAGGGCACCCTCGGATACCCGAAGGATCTCTCCCACGGTATACTCTGACGGAAGCTTTGCCAGCTTATAACCGCCGTTAGGTCCCCGCAGGCTTAGCAGAAGCCCTCCTTTATTGAGAAGATTAATTATTTGCTCCAGATATTTAACCGATATTTCCTGTCTTTGGGAAATATCCTTCAGGTTGACGAAATCCCCTTCGGCATGGTGCCCCAAATCGATCATCAATCGAAGGGCATATCGTCCTTTTGTAGAAATTTTCATAAAACACCTCCGCACTTAGTTAAAAATATATCATAGGGCGGAGGCAAAATCAAGTTTTCCCAGTTTTTTAGTGTGAAATTCATCCCCCATGGACCATATCCTTCCATTCCAGATAGAAATAGTTGCTTTTCTTCTCTTCCCCGATGGTCGAGCTTCCGCCCCGGGAGGGATGGATGCGAACATGCTCCGGCTGATCTTCAATCAGATGAACGATTGTTTTTCTCATATCCGCCAGACTTCCGGTAGGGAGATCCCATCGCCCGACCCTTCCTTGATACAGTGTGTCCCCCGTATAGAGGTCATCCCGGTATCGGAAACAAACGCTGCCCTGGGTATGGCCCGGGGTGTGGATGGTATGAATCCTGTTTTCGTTGATATAGAAAGTGTCCTTATCCCGAATCAGAATGATCCGCAAATCTTCCATGCTGAAGGGCGCCGCAGCTCCCAAAGGCTTAATCTCGTGGTTATAGGAATCGGTGAATATTTCAAATTCCTTCCGATGCATATAAATAGGCACATTAGCCACATCAAGAGCCCTGATGTTCTCCGGATGGGCATCCGTCAGCAGAATTCCCAGCACATTCAGCTGGTTTTCCTCCAGGTATTGGCGGATCTTCTCCTTGTCGCATCCGGGGTTGATCAGATAGCATTCTCCGGCTTCCTTGATGATGTAACAGTTGAGATAAATTTCTCCCCGTATCAGGATCTTGTTCACGGGAACTCCTCCTTTCCAATTCTTCCTGGTCCTTCCTCTCTTTCCTCATTTGTACCCGCCCTTATCTCTGCAACCTGTAAAAAAAGAAGCAAAAAAACAAGTTTTCTGCTTCTTTTCTACACATTGGGCTCCTACATGCTGCGGATCAGGTTCACCATCTCGATGGCTCCCATGGCACTGTCAAATCCCTTATTCCCTGCTTTTGTTCCGGCACGCTCAATGGCCTGTTCAATGGTGTCTGTGGTGACGATGCCAAACATCACCGGAATGCGGCTGGCCAGGGATACGGAAGCGATTCCTTTGGTCACTTCACTGCAGACCAGGTCATAATGGCTGGTATCCCCACGAATCACAGCTCCCAGGCAGATGACTGCGTCGTACCGGCCGCTGTCTGTCATCCGGGCAGCAATCATGGGAATCTCAAAGGCTCCCGGTACCCATGCCACATCCACGTCCTCTTCCCGGACCTGATGACGCTTCAATCCGTCCAACGCTCCCTCCAACAGCTTTCCTGTAATGAATTCATTGAATCTTGCCGCTACGATACCGACTCGGATGCCTTCAGCTCCATAATTTCCTTCATAAACATTCATCATTTTTATTCCTTTCGCTTTCCTTTGCTCCTATCGATAACTTCCATCCGGTTTACAGCACATGGCCCATCCGGGCCGCTTTGGTTTTGAGATAATGTTCGTCATGGGGGTTGGGCGCCATGACAATGGGCACCCTCTCCAGGATTTCGATGCCAAAATCGGACAAACCATATACCTTGTCGGGATTATTGGTCATCAGTCTCATGGTCTTCACCCCCAGATCCCGAAGGATCTGAGCTCCGATATAATATTCCCGGTGGTCATCCAAAAACCCCAGAGCCCGATTGGCATCCACCGTATCCATTCCCTGATCCTGAAGCTCATAAGCCCGGAGCTTATTGATGAGGCCGATGCCCCTTCCCTCCTGGCGCATATAAAGCAGGATGCCTCTTCCTTCCCGCTCAATCTGTTCCATGGCAGCGGCATATTGCTCTCCGCAATCGCACCTGGAAGACCCAAAGGCATCACCGGTCAGACATTCGGAATGGACCCGGCAGAGAATATCCCTGCCATCGCCGATGTCCCCTTTGACCAGCGCCACGTGGTGCTCCCCGTTCAGGAGATTGATGTATCCATAAGCCCGGAAATCCCCAAATCTGGTAGGCATCTGCACGGAGGCTTCCTGGCGGATCAGCCGGTCTTTCTTCTTTCTGTATTCCTGTAAGGCTGCAATGGTTATAAATTTCATGTTGTACTTTTCAGCCAGGCGAATCAGATCCGGGGTTCGCATCATTTCTCCGTCTTCTTTCATGATTTCACAGCAAAGGCCGCACTCCTTCAGCCCTGCCAGCCGCATCAGGTCCACCGTAGCCTCCGTGTGGCCATTTCGTTCCAGTACGCCATTGTCACGGGCAAGGAGAGGAAACATGTGGCCAGGTCTGCGGAAGTCCTCCGGCCTTGCGTCTTCCAGAACGCAGGCCATGGCTGTGACGGAACGCTCTGCAGCGGAGATTCCCGTCGTTGTATCCACGTGGTCGATGGAAACGGTAAAAGCTGTCCCATGATTGTCCTCATTCTGATAGACCATCTGGGGGATTCTCAGCTTTTCCGTCAGTTCCCGTCCCATGGGCATACAGATCAGTCCTTTTCCATGAACAGCCATAAAATTCACATTTTCCGTGGTGGCAAATTCTGCTGCGCAGACAAAATCCCCCTCGTTTTCCCGGTCTTCATCATCGGTGACTAAAATAATCTTTCCCTGTCTCAGGTCTTCCAGTGCTTCTTCAATGGTGTTGAATACAAACATATCTATCTTCCTCCGAATCCATGGCTCTCCAGAAAACTCCTGGTAAGCCCTTTGCTTTTATTCTGCTGCTCCGCCCCGCTGACGGGGCTCCGATTCCGGTGCAATTCCATCTGGTCCAGATACCTGGCCATCGGGTCGCTTTCCAAGTTGACCAGGTCTCCTGGCCTTCTCTCCCCCAGTATCGTCTGAGACCGGGTCAACGGTATGATGGAAACCCAGAAGGTCTCCCGGTCTCTTTTGGCAATGGTCAGGCTGATCCCGTCAATGGCCACTGATCCCTTTTCCGCCATATACTTCATCAGCCCTTCCGGCGGCCTTACCTGATACCAAATGGCATTTCCATCCAGTTTGACCCCTTCTATTCTGCCGATTCCGTCTATATGACCGGAAACCATATGACCTCCGAACCGTCCTTCAGCAGCCATGGCCCGCTCCAGGTTCACCCGGCTTCCCGGCTTCAGCCGGCCCAGGTTGCTCCTGTTTAAGGTCTCCCTCATCACATCGGCTGAAAATCCGGTACCGTTCAGTCCAGTGACAGTCAGGCAGACCCCGTTAACGGCGATGCTGTCTCCCAAACGGGCATCCGAGGTGACCATTGCTCCCCGTACGCTCAGAATCCCACCCCTTGGTCCGCTTCGAACGGATATCACCTGCCCTATTTCTTCCACGATTCCGGTAAACATCCGTCATCCCTCCTTACCACTTGGTATTCCACAAATACATCCTCCCCGAAGACTTCCAGTTTTTCAAGACGGAGCCCATAGGCATCTTCCAGACGACTTACACCCCTGCCTTCCACCGGACTCCTGGCGGATTCCCCACCGAAAATCTTAGGCGCCATATAGACCTGCAACCGATCCACGATTCCCTGCTTCAGGGCGGCCTCATTTAATGTCCCGCCCCCCTCCATCAGAATGCTGTCTATCCCCATGGCTGCCAGTTCTCCTGTCAGCATCTTCAAGTCAACCTGGCCATCGGAACCCGGCACCGTCATGATCCGGACTCCCATTTTCTCCAACTGGGCCTTCTTGACTTCCAATTGGGGATCATCAGAGGCGGTAGCCACCACCAAAGGGACCTCCCTGGCGGAAAGGGCCAGCCGAGAATTCTCCGGAATTCGAAGGTGGCTGTCACAGACGATGCGGACACCGCTTCTCCCTCCGGGAATCCGGCAGTCCAGCATGGGATCATCCGCCAATACGGTACCGATTCCCACCAGGATGCCACTGTTTTCATGGCGGCTCCGATGCACCTGTTCCCTGGCTTCCGGTCCGGTGATCCATCGGGATTCGCCCTTGCTCGTTGCAATTTTCCCATCCGCAGTCATGGCATATTTCATGGTAACCAGCGGCCTCCCCGTTTCTTTGTAATGATAGAACACTCGGTTCAGCCGTCGGCATTCCTTTTCCAGCACCCCGGTTTCCACCCGGACCCCCGCCTCTTTCAGGATCCGGATTCCTTCCCCTGACACTCTAGGGTCCGGATCCAAGGCGCCGATTACCACCCGGCCTACCCGCTTCTCCAGAATGATATCGGTACAAGGGGGCGTCCTCCCAAAGTGGCAGCAGGGTTCCAGGTTGACCACTAAAGTGGCCTCCTCCAGACCAGCCTCCATTCTTTCCAGCAACAACCGCTCTGCATGGTGCTCGCCAGCCTTCCGATGCCAATCCTCCCCCAGAATCTTTCCATCCCGGATCAAGACGGCCCCAACCATCGGATTCGGGCTGGTGTATCCCCTGCCCCGTTCTCCCAGCTCAAGGGCTCTCCTCATCCATTTTTCCATCTGGTCCATCCGTTTCACCTTTTCTATTTGTCCGGAGTCATAAAAAAACCCTGAACACAATATGTTCAGGGCTGCGCTGCGAACAGGAAACGGCTTATAAAAAACCCTGAAATGCCGAAACATTTCAGGGTACAAAAATAACCAAAGTCCTGGTTCTTTCTTCTTTCATCCAGACTATACTGTCGGCTTCGGAGTTACACCGAATCATGCCTTGCGGCTCGTGGGCTTTACCACCGGTAGGGAATTACACCCTGCCCTGAAGAATTACTATTAAATTATGGGTATCATAACATCCTGTCATTCTTTTGTCAATAAAGTTTTTATTCTTTTGGCTGATCCTCGGTTTGTTCCTTGACTTCTTCCACCTTTGCTTCAGCCTGATCCTTGACTTCTTCCACCTTGGTTTCTGCCTGATCTTTCAGATCTTCCGCCTTGTCTTTGACTTGATCAATTTTGGCTTCGGCTTTATCTTTCAGCTCTTCTGCCTTTTCCTTAAGATCCTCTGCCTTGGCTTCAGCCTTTTCTTTCAGGTCCTCCGCTTTATCCTTCCAGACTTCGGCTTTTTCTTCCAGGGTTTCCTTCAAATCCTCCGCCTTATCTTCCAGTTTGTCCTTCATTGCTTCTGCCTTTTCTTTGAGGTCTTCTGCTGTTTCTTTGGTGCTTCCGAAGATGGCGCTAATTTTTTCCATAAATCCGCTCATTTCTAACCCTCCTAACCAACATGCATCAACAAATGTTCAGAACTTCAGAACTTTGTTAATTTATACCCGGATATTTGCTTTTAATCACCGGGAATAAGGGTTTCCGACAAAAATGTTTACCATTATACACAAATGGGTTATAATCAACCATAATTAATTGAATCAGCGTTCCAATGGAGGACTTTTATGAAAATATCAGACTACGAAGGCAAGTCGAAGGAAGAACTGATCAAAATAATCGAAGAGCTGGAAATGCTGAACCATCAGCTCCTGGATGAAAAAGAACAGGAAACCCGGCTTGATTATGCCTGGACCGGCAATCTTGGCCATTGGTACTGGAATGTCCATACCAATCGGGTCACCTTTAATGCCCTGAAGTCGGAGACTCTGGGTTACCGAAAGGAAGACCTGCCCGGAGACCTGGGCTACCAGTTTTTTACCGATAAGCTCCATCCGGAAGATCACGCCAGGGTCATGGAAAACATGATGGATCATCTGAAAGGGCGGAGCCCGGTTTATGAAACAGAGTACCGGATTCAGGCGAAGGACGGAACTTATCACTGGTTTTACGACCGGGGAAGAATCACCCGATATTCAAATGAGGGCAAACCCCTTTTTCTGGCGGGAATCGTTTTTGATATCACCGAACGGAAAAACAGGGAAATTTCTTTGGAACAGGCTAATCAGCAGCTGGAAGAAAAGATCCTGGTAGATCCATTGACTGGTCTCTATAACCGACGCTATCTGATCGAATTCCTTCAGGAAAAAGCTCTTTCAGCCAGAAGCCTGGGGGGAAGGATATCGATCCTGTTCATGGACATCGATCACTTTAAGGCTGTCAACGACAATTATGGCCACGTGGTGGGGGATCAGGTGCTGCAGGAGGCTTCCCTTTTAATGAAAGATGTGGTTCGCCAGTCTGATGTGGTGGGCCGCTATGGAGGAGAAGAGTTTCTGATCATTCTTCCTGGAGCCGGCAAGATGGATGCCTTTGAAACAGGAGAGCGCATTCGCAATGCCATACAGTCCCGCCAATTCCCGGGAGGCGTAAATATTACCATCAGTGGAGGGGTCCGGGAATTTCAGGGTGAAACCATCACCGAGTTCATCGACGAAGCCGACCGGAATCTCCTTCTGGCCAAAAGATCCGGCAGGAACCGGATTCAGACATGATTTTATTCTGCTTATGAAAAGAGCTGCCCCAAAGGGCAGCTCTTAAAATTGTTTTCTTATTTGATGATGGTAACGTTGCTAGCTTTCAGCTTACCATTTCTCGGGTCTTCTTCAGTCTCGAAGTTAACCTTCTGACCTTCGCTTAAGGTCTTATATCCATCCGCGATGATTGCTGAGAAATGTACAAATACATCTTCTCCGCCGTTATCGTCAGAAATGAATCCATAACCCTTGTCTTCTTTAAACCATTTTACTGTACCTGTACTCATTGAATTTCCTCCTAAGGCATATCCTTACTTTAAAACTAACGCTCACACTGTCAGACAGCTGCACATAGCCTGCGGGCTGAATTATCATACCAATGGATCTCTCGGGTATGAACATTCAACATCACCGGGGAAGGAGCCATAAGTAAAATCACTGTCAGGTTACTTTTATGAAGACAACCTCGCCAGAGGCTGCCGATTAATACATGATAAACAAGGGCTATCTTATTATCAATTGGTGGAGAATAGGAGGTTCGAACTCCTGATCTCTTGACTGCCAGTCAAGCGCGATCCCAGCTTCGCCAATTCCCCAGATTTAAAAAGTGATTTTCTCATCTGAAACTTATTATACCATAAGTTCCTAAATAGTGTATACTAAAATTATCAAAAAAGGAGATTTTTTTATGAAAAATATTATCGAAGAAGTAGCCCTCACCGGAATGGAGGGTCAGGAACGGACCCTTTCTCCGGAACGGGGTCTGGAAATCGCTTTAGCTGCTCTTACCTGGCTGGCGGAACATACCGGACTGCCTCCGGAAAAATTAGTAATCGGTGTCGGCCAGGATCCCCGCTTGTCCGGCCGAATGCTGAAAATCAGCTTTTTCGAAGGGCTGGTTCCAAGAGGTGTCACCTGCCTGGACCTGGGATTGGCCTCCCATCCTGCCATGCTCTGGATGATGGAGAATCCGGAGGCCAGGGACCTCATCCCCCAAACCTGTCATCTGGGAGTTCTGATCACTTCCCCTGAGGGAGATTCCCATATGAACGGATTTCGTTTTTACCTGCCGGAAGGGCCCCTGGAAAGCCGGGACGTTTTCGCCATCCTGGGTCACGCCATGGCAGAAAGAGGGTGTCTCCTCTATCCGGATACTCCCTATCAGGAGCGTTGTGAAATCCGTCTGGGCAAAAAGGTTTACTACACCACCGAACGGGATTTGACTCAGGCATACAGCGATTACCTGATTCAGCGCTATCGGAAGGCTCTCAGTCCCTTCGCAACAGAGGAAAAACCACTTGCCGGGCTCAAGATCTCTCTGGATGCTGGTAACGGAACTGGCGGATTCCTGGCCCGAAAGGTTCTGGCTCCCCTGGGAGCCGATATCAGCGGCAGCCAGCATCTGGATCCGGACGGAAATTTTTTCAACCATCTGCCTGATGCCAGGGACAAAGGAGCCAGGCAGACCATGTCCATGAAGGTCCTGACCACCGGAAGCCACCTTGGGCTTCTCCTGAACTGCGACGTCAGCAGATTCACCGCCTTTGACGGAAAGGGTTTTGAAATCCATGATCCCGAATCGGAGGACCTGGTGGATGATTGGCTGGAGGAAGCCCTCCTGCGTATCCTGCGAGAAAAAAATCAATCATTATATTGGATGGATTCATGAAAAAAAGCCGGGGTCACTCGGCTTTTTCTGTCAGTTTTTTCCGGTCCATGATGTCAATGCCCTTTCGGGAGACCCGGACGATTCCCTCGTTGGCGAAATACTTCAGCATACGGCTTACTACTTCCCGGGCGGTCGACATGTGGTCGGCAATCTCCTGGTGGGTCAGGCTGACCGTGTCCGACTCCTCAATGTTGGCTTGCTCCAGCAGAAAAATAGCCAATCGCCGGTCCATATTCATAAATAGTATCTGTTCCATCACCCACATAGCCTCAGAAAACCGCATGGTGATAATATCCTGAACATAAGCGGGAAGGAAATTGTTTCGCTTTCCCACATCTTCATAAGCCGCCGGACTGATCAGAATAATCTCCGTGTCCACCTCGGCATCTACATATACGTCAAAGGCAATATTCTTAATCAGGCAGGATGCGGAAAGCATGCACACATCGTGTTCCAGAAGTCGGAACAGGGTTACTTCTTTTCCTTCCGGGGACAGCAGGTACACGCGCAGTCTTCCGGTGATGATGCCCACGACTCCCGTACAGTGAAGGCCTCCTCCGTGGACATTCTCCCCTTTTTTATATTTTCTGATAGCTGACGCCCCCTCCAGGATTTCCTGATCCTGAATAGGCAGCTTCTTCCAAAAGGGAAAGAATCCAGCCAACAATTCGCTTATCCGAGTCTGCATTTATTTGTGTCCTCCTGTTTTCGGTTTCATACCAAATAATTATATCACAGGAGGCTTTTCTTTTGGTATTTTTTTCTCCGTCTCAACCTGCCTTCCGATAGGTGATGGCATCCTTCGGGCAAATTTCTGCACATTCGGTGCACTGATGACAATGGGCAGCATCAATTACAGCCCGCTTTGTTTCCGGACGTATCGAAATCGATCCGGAGGGACAAACGGCCATGCAGCTCCGACAGCCATTACAGAACTGGGCATCCACCTTCTTTGACTTACCAGCCCTGCCACCGGCCAGCTTGAGAAATCCACTATAGGGGCAAAGATACCGATGAAACAACTCCTGATTATATACCAGAGTGAACATTGCCGAGAGTCCCACCAGAATCAGCAATACTGGAATATTAATGCCGAAGGCCCGCTTGCCGATCAGCACGGCTCCAACCATAAGAGTCAGAACCAGCCATGGCAGGAAATCCTTCTCCAGGATATTTGGCAAGCCCTTCCTTTGAAGGCCGATTTTCCTTGACAACTTTTCTGCCCAGGTCATTACAGGACTCATGGGGCAGATATACCCACAGTAGAAACGTCCGAAGAAAAGGCTCATCACCACGCTGACTCCCAATATTCCCAACCAGATTCCCATATTGCCCTTCCATATCAACAATCCGAACAGGGCCAAAAATATGAATTGTATGCCTTTTCTCCCCTTTTTACTCATCTTAACTATTTCCTCCTCTTCCATTTTAGATGTTTTCAGTATAGAATAAAGGTCAGAACCTGTCCGTTACCAAGGTAACTTTTCGGAGAAAAACATGAAAACTTCAGAAAAAATTCATCAACTGACTTTGTTGAACGACCTTCCGGCAGCCCTAATGGAGGAATGGATTCACTCCGGCGAAATCGCTCTTCGGTCCTTTCAGCCCGGGCAGATCATCCATCTGGACGGGGATCTGTGCCGAGGAATGGAAATCATTTTATCCGGCCGAGTGTCTGTAGAACGAATCGATGAGTCGGGGAATCTGATGATCATAAATCAGTTCGGACCGGACGACATGATTGGAGGGAATCTGGTCTTTTCGAGGAATCCCCGGTACCCGATGACGATTATCGCCAAAACCGGGACTACTTTGGTCGCCTTGGAAAAAGCCCTTATTTTTGAGCTTTGTTCCCGGCATCCAGTATTTCTGGAACAATTTCTGAGGGCCATCTCCGACAACGCCATGCTTCTGGGGGATAAGATTAAACACTATGTCCAGAGAAGTCTGCGGGAAAGTCTGACCTCTTATTTAAAAAACATGGCCATGATTCAGGGTTCCAATCGGATCCAACTGCCTGTAACGAAAAAAGAGCTGGCAGAGCAGATCGGTGTCCAGCGGACTTCCCTCTCCCGGGAGCTACAAAAGATGAAGCAGGAAGGGCTTGTGGAGTACGATTCCCGGACCATTCGGCTTTTAAAACCCCTGTAATCCTTCGGATTCTCTTAATCCATCTTCATCCATCTTGTTGTCCGGCATTATCGAGCAGGAGGGCTGCGCCCATGTTGGGCGCATAACAAAAAGGAACGGGAAATTCCCGTTCCTTGTGTGTTTTGAAAGCCTGTTTTATCGTTTTGAGAACTGGCTGGCTTTTCGCGCCTTCTTCAAACCGTACTTCTTTCTTTCCTTCATTCGCGGATCTCTGGTCAGGAATCCGGCTGCCTTCAGGGCCGCTCGGTAAGCTTCCTTGTCTGCTACGCAGAGAGCTCTGGCGATTCCGTGTCTCAGGGCTCCGGCCTGTCCGGTGAACCCACCGCCATGTACCGTTGCAATGACATCGAACTTTCCTTCGCATCCAGCTACTTCAAAAGGTCTCTTTACTTCCCGACGAACGATTTCCATTCCGAAGAACTCGTCCAGGGGTCGTTTGTTGACGATGATGTTGCCTTTACCAGGGATCAGTCTGACTCTAGCAACGGAAGACTTTCTTCTTCCAGTACCTTGATATTGTAATTTTGCCATTGTCTATTCCTCCCCCTTAAAAATTCCAAATTTCAGGTTTCTGTGCAGCATGCTCGTGAGTCGGGCCTGCATAAACCTTCAATTTTTTGAACATCTGTCTGCCAAGTTTACCGTTGGGCATCATTCCCTTTACTGCATGGATGATGATTTCTTCCGGCTTTTTAGCCTGCAGCTTTTCAAAGGTGATCTCTCGGAGTCCGCCCGGATATCCGGTATGTCTCTTGTAGATCTTTTCTTTTCTCTTTTTCCCGGTTACTTCCACTTTTTCAGCGTTGATGATGATGACATAGTCACCAGTATCCACATGGGGAGTATAGATGGGCTTTTTCTTTCCTCTCAGGATGGATGCAGCTTCTGTTGCCAATCTTCCTAAGGTTTTGCCTTCTGCGTCGATGACGTACCATTTTCTCTCGACTTCATGAGGCTTTGCGATAAATGATTTCATTTCTCTTCCTCCTGCCTACTAAAATTGTTTCCAATCACTTTCGGCACTTCACGATAACTCATCGGCCACGGCCGGTCGCTCCCAGCCTGCACCTTTTGGATAACTCTCCTGCGCCTAAAACGCAAGCATAGATATTTTATCCTTTATCCAATGGGTTGTCAACTCTTTTTCCGTTCCATCATGCAGAAAGCAATTCCGATGGCCGCAGAAAGAAGGCTGAGCCCACCAGCAATCAGATAAGCTCCATGGTAATTCCCGGTTCCATCTACGATCCTGCCGGCAAACAGAGGGCCCAACGCTCCTCCAAGTCCCCAGGCAGAAAAAAGGATTCCGTAATTTCGGCCGAAGTTTTTCTTTCCATAGTAATCCGAAACCGCAGAAGGATAGACGGCAAAGCTGCCTCCATAAGTGAAAGTGACAATAGCCGCCCCAATCATCAACAGCAGGAAAGAGTTCATTTGCGAAAAGAGCAGCATGGTAATCCCCTGAGCAAGAGACAGCAGGACCATGGTTCGTGCCCGGCCGATCCGGTCAGACAAAACACCGGAAAGAGGCCGACCGGATGCATTGCTGATGGCCGTCAGTGCAACTAGCACAAATCCAATGTTTGTGCCAATCTGCAATGAGGCAATTTTAGAAAGGTGACCGATGACCATCAGCCCTCCCAAAGCACCGGCAAGAAACATGAACCACAGCATGATAAATGCTTTGGAAAAAACGATTTCCTTCCAGCCCTGGTCGGCTACCGTTCCCGATTTCCCCACCGACCCAGCAGATTCGGCAGGGAAAAGGAATTGGGAAGCAGCCGTCACCAGCAGAAGGATCGCGCCACCGATTATGCTGAAGGATGTCTGGATACCAAAGCTGTTGATCAGATAATTGGTCAGCGGGGCCATATACAAGGCCGACAAGCCGAAACCGCTGACGACGATTCCCGTTACCAACCCCTTCCGTTCATCGGGGAACCATCGGATTACGGAAGGCGTTACCGCCGCGTATGCGATGCCGATACCGGAACCGGAGATTACTCCGAAGAAAAGGCCTACGCCCAAGGATGTGGTAAGGGCCCCGCTTCCCAAAAACCCAAGCCCGGTAAGAATACCCCCCAGGGCGGCAACCTTTCTTCCTCCAAAGCGGTCCTGCATCCGGCCGCCGGGAATCATCATCAGGGCGAATAGGACGATGGCAATGGTATAGGGCAAGGCGGCACTGGTTTTGGACCACCCCAGTACTTCTGTCAGATTGAGGGAAAAAACACTCCAGGAGTATAAAACTCCCAGAGACATATTGATTATAAATCCTGCGCTCAGGACGATCCAAGCTTTCTTACTATTCATTGGCACCTTCCTTTTTAACTGGCCAGAGCATCCTGCCACAGGCCTTTATAGATGTCGATGATATCTTCTTTCCGAACTTCTCTTCTGCTGTTTCCGGGGCTTCCGCTGGCCAGGGCATCCTCGGCCATCTTATCCATAGCCCGGTAGAACGCATCCTGGTCGATGTTGAACTCATGAATCCCCTTGACACCGATGGATGAAAGGAGACGCCGAGTTTCCTCCACAAAGGCAGCCGCCCCTTCCTGTATGCCATCCCCGGGCTTCGCTGCTCCGATGGCCACTGCCAGATCGTGGAGTCTTGCCGCCGCTTCCGGCCGAATGAAATCCAGGGACCGGACCAGCAGCATGGCGTTGGAAGCTCCGTGGGGTACGTGGAACATAGCTCCGATGGGCCGGCTCATGCCGTGGACCAGGGTCACCGAAGAGTTGTTGAAAGCGATTCCCGCTTCAAAAGAAGCAATAGCCATCTGGCTCCGGGCTTTTTTGTCGGATCCGTTGATGCAGGCGGTTCGAATATTGGCAAAGATCCTTCGCACCGACGAAATGCTCTGGGTGTCCGACAACTGACAAGCTTTTTTTGAGGTGTATGCTTCAATGGCATGGGTCAGGGCATCGATTCCGGTGGCCACCGTCACATCCTTTGGAACGGTAATCGTAAAAAGGGGATCCACGATAGCCATGGTAGCCATTAATTTTGGATCGCTGACCAGCATCTTCACGCTGGTTTTCTGATTGGTGATGACCGAGGATTTGGTGGTTTCCGATCCGGTACCCGCCGTCGTTGGAATGCAGACAGTTGGCGGCAGTTCCTGTATCACCGGTTTCCCGCAAAAGTCCATGATATCGCCCGGGTTGGTGACCAGCACCCCGATGGCTTTCATGGCATCCAGGGGACTGCCTCCACCTAGGCCGATCAGAAAATCGCAGCCCTCTTCCCGGTATATCCGCAGACCTTCCTCCACCATAGAATCCGTTGGTTCCGTATTGATTCCATCGTAGATTCCATACCGGATTCCGATTCGGTCCAGCAAATCCGTCAGACGGCGGACGTTGTCCAGTTCCCCCATCATCCGATCCGTCACGATCAGCGCTTTTCTCCCCAGCTTTTTCAATTCCTCCCTGGAGGATTCCAAGGCATCTTCCCCAATAAAAACCATTCCCGGCATTAAAAACATGTTAGCCATGTCCTTCCTCCCTTTCTTTCCGACCTATTTGGTCGCCATCACTTTTCCCTCTCCTTTGACCACTACCTGCCCCTGCTGGTTGGTGGCTGTCATCATCAGCGTCGCAATTCTTTTTTCCGGCACCCGGCTGATGACTTCGCCGGTGGCGGTTATCGTGTCCCCAATCTTAACGGGAAGCAGAAACTCCAGGTTCTGGCTGAGATAAATGGCATCGGCTCCCGGTATGCACATCCCTACGATGGTGGAGAAAAAGGAAGCCGTCAGCATCCCATGGGCGATCCGCTCCCCGAAACGGGTTCCCTTGGCATATTCGGCGTTCATATGGACCGGATTCAGGTCCCCGGTTATGCCGGCAAAGGCTTGAAGATCCGCTTCCGTAATGGTTTTACTAACGCTCCGCTTCATCCCGATGAAAATCTCATCGATGCTGTATCCGCTCATGTTCAGGCTGTTGTCGTCCAGCAACTCATGCATGATTCGCCTCCTCCTTTCTCTTTCGGTAATCCTCGATCATGGCCGGGAGAATTTCGTACAGATCCCCGACGATGCCATAATCGCAAACATTGAAAATAGGGGCCTCCGGGTCTTTGTTAATGGCTACGATGTAATCCGCTTCGCTCATGCCGGCCAGATGCTGGATGGCTCCCGAAATTCCGCAGGCAATGTAGATTTCCGGCCGCACCGTCGTGCCTGTCTGCCCTACCTGATGGGCATGACTGATCCAACCGGCGTCCACACAGGCTCTGGATGAGCCGACTTCTCCCCCCAGCACATCAGCCAGTTCTTCAATAAGACGGAAACCTTCCGGTGTTTTGAGGCCTCTGCCTCCGGACACTACTACCCGGGCATCGATCAGGTTGACCTGTTTTTTTGCCGGCGGTTTTTTCTCTACCAAGGCAACCCGGATGTCTTTAGGCTCCAATTCAGGGATTACAGTCACCAAATGGGCTTTTCCTTCTGCAAGCTTGTGAGCCCGCTCCATGACCCCGGGACGTACCGTGGACATCTGTGGCCGATTCTTCGGACAAATGATGGTGGCCATCAGATTGCCACCGAAGGCCGGCCGGGTCTGCAGCAGTTTCCCGTCCGCCGGATCGATTTCCAGTTTGGTGCAGTCAGCGGTCAGGCCGGTTCCCAGCCTTCCTGCCAGACGGGGGGCAATGTCCCTCCCGTAGGACGTGGCTCCGATGAGCAGGATTTCCGGCTTGTTGCCCCGGATAAAATCGTTCAGCACTTTAACATACCCTTCGGTGGAAAAATCCTTCAGCAGAGGATGCTTCAGATGGTAGATCACATCCGCATCATAGTCCTGCAGGTGCTCCAGGGCCTCATCCATACCATCCCCCAGGAGAATGACCCCCAGATGCCGTTTCAGCTGATTGGCCAGTTTCCGGCCTTCACCCATCAATTCCAGGGTCACCGGATGGAGCCTCCCATCCAGGCATTCTCCTATTACATAAACGTCCTTGTATTCCTGCAGGTCCTCGCCCTGATTTACTTTTGCTCGTTTCATGTTTCATCCCCCTTTCTATACCAGTTTCTGCGATGACAGTCTATCCAGCAGCAGTGCCGCCTTTTCCCGGGGAGTATTCCCCTGGATGATTTCACTTTGTTTTTCCCGAACCGGCACAAAGGACCGGAATACATTGGTCGGGGATCCCTTCAGCCCGATCTGAGTGGGATCAATGGTCAGGTCCTCCATGGTCCAAACCTCAATATCCTTTTTCTCCCAGGCTTCGATGATGCTCCTCACATGGGGCAGCCTTGGCTCGTTCAGTTCCCGGATGGCGGTGAGCATCACCGGCATGGGAGCCTCCATGATGTAGTCTCCGGATTCTCCGTATCGGGTCACTCGCACCTTATCCTTTTCAACAACCACTTCTTTGGCATAAGTAACCTGAGGAATATCGAGAAATTCGGCCAGCTCCGGACCGACCTGAGCCGTATCCCCGTCGATGGCCTGACGTCCGCAGAAAATCAAATCCGTTTCCCCGATTTTATCCAAGGCCGCAGCCAGAATGGTAGCCGTCGCCCAGGTATCGGACCCGGCAAAGGCCCTGTCTGACAAAAGGATAGCTCGGTCAGCTCCCATGGCCATCGCTTCTCTCAGGGCTGCCTTGGCCTGCTCCGGACCCATGGTGATCACCGTCACCGTTCCTCCCAGCTCTTCCTTAATTTTCAAGGCTCCTTCTATAGCATTCCTGTCATCGGGATTGATGATGCTGGGCACTCCGTCCCGGATCAGAGTCCCGGTTTCCTGATTGATTCTTACTTCATTGGTATTGGGCACTTGTTTGATGCAAACGATACTATTCATGACGACCCCCTATTTGAGCACTTCTCTTGCGATAACCACTTTATGGATTTCCGATGTTCCCTCATAGATCTGAGTGATTTTAGCATCCCTCATCATCCGCTCCAGGGGATAATCCTTCATGTACCCGTAGCCTCCGTGAATCTGGAGGGCCAGATTGGTGACAAAGAGGGCTGTTTCCGAAGCATTGTATTTGGCCATGGCCGCCTCTTTCGTATAGGGTTCTCCCTTGATTTTCAGCGTGGCTGCCCGATAAGTCATCCAGCGGGCACACTCAATCTTCGTAGCCATTTCTGCCACATACCAGTTCAGGCCCTGAAGGGCTGTTAGCGGCTTACCGAACTGAACCCGTTCCTTCATGTACTTCACCGTTTCTTCCAAGGCTCCCTCCGCTATTCCGAGGGCTTGGGCTGCGACCCCGATCCGGGCTCCGTCCAGGGCGGTCATGGCAATCTTGAATCCGGCGCCTTCCTTCCCAACCAGGTTTTCTGCCGGAACCCGGCAATTGTCAAAGATCAGTTCCACCGTTTCCGATGCCCGGATTCCCATCTTATCTTCAATTTTCCCGATGGAAAAGCCCGGCATGCCCTTGTCCACAACCAGCGCAGAAAGACCTTTCAGCCCTTTCGAGGGATCCGTCAGGGCAAAAACCACCACATGGTCCGCCTGTCCCCCGCCGGTGATGAAACATTTGGTTCCGTTCAGGATGTAATGATCCCCGTCCTTCAAGGCCGTGGTCTTCACCGCTGCCGCATCGGATCCCGCATTGGGCTCTGTCAGGGCAAAGGCACTTATCTTTCCTCCGTCGGCCATAGCCGGCAGATATTTCTTCTTTTGTTCTTCCGTACCGAACTTCAGGATTACAGCAGGAAAGATCATGTGGATGGAGAGTGTTGCTGCAGTGGCGCCGCATTTCTTTGCCAGTTCCGAGACCACGATCACCTTTTCAATGTCGCTGCCTCCGGAACCGCCATATTCTTCCGGAATTCCGATACCGGTAAATCCATGGGCTGCCATCCGAGCGAAAGTTTCCCTGGGAAATTCTCCCGTCAGGTCCAGTTCTGCCGCCAGGGGTGCTACATATCGTTCGGTGAATTCCTGGGCTGTCTGTCGAATCATTTTCTGAGCGTCCGAAAAGTCAAAGTTCATAGGTTCCCTCCTGCTTTTGTTAATTATTTATCAATTTAAATATATTATCCCTATAGTAATCCATATGAATGCCGGTGTCAATGGCCAAATCAGTATTATAACTCATACATATTAACTAAATTCTACTATTAATCCAATTGGAACCGCTTTCATTTTCCAGTTCAATTTGTTAACGAATTAACACAATGGCGGCATAAAAAATGCCTCCCCTCCAGGAGGAAGGGAAGCAACCCAAATTGGATTCATATTCGTCTATTCAGTTATTGGCAACGTAGTCCGCCAGTTCTTCCAGGTCCTGAATTTCTATTTCCGGAAGAAGGTCCAGCTCTTCCTGCTGGTTACGGGCCCGATTGATCCATGCCACCCGCAGACCGTAGGAACGGGCTCCGGCTACATCCCAGGAATTGGCGGAAACGAAGAGGATTTCTTCTTTTGGAATACCGAGAAAATCCGGCGCCATCTCATAAACGGTTGGATGTGGTTTGAATATTTTTTTCTCTTCAACGCTGAGCAAAAGCGGTATTTTCTTCTCGATTCCCGTATATTCCAGAAGGGGCTCCAGCATTTCCGGATTCCCGTTGGATAAGATGGCCAGCTTGCGGTCCTTCATTCTTTCCAGGGCAGCAAAGGCTTCCGGGAACACCCCCAGCCTCCGGTATTCTCCCATAAGCCGTTTCAGAACCGGTTCGTCAAAGGGCAGGTTTCGGCTTCTTAAAGCAAAAATCAATCCCCGTCGGGTGATGGACTCAAAGGGTTCATACCGCTCCATGAGGGAAAGAAGCCAGGAATATTCCAGCTGCTTCTGCCGCCAGATTTGACTGATCATCTTCTCATCACCAGGATAAAATTCTTCACAGGCTTCCATAACGCTGTGAACGTCGAACAGGGTGCCGTAAGCATCAAAAACAACAGCCTGGATGGGTTTCTTCTGATTCGTCATGTCGATTCCTCCTTCTGCTTCGACCAAGGTTTCCAAGGCCCTACTCCTTAATTCGAGCCAAAGCTGCCTTCCCGTGGGCCGTAAGCCCTTCTCCTTCGGCCATCCTGGCCACCATGGGGGCAATGGACCGACTGGCTTCTCCCGTCATGCTCTGGTGGGTACAGGTCTTAAGAAAGGTTCCCACATAGACCCCACCGGTGTAACGGGCGGCCCTCAGGGTAGGCAGGGTGTGGTTGGTACCGGAAGCATAATCCCCAAAGACCTCTGCCGTGTTCTCTCCGATAAAGAGGGAGCCATAGTTGGTCAGTCTCTCGATCAGGGCTTCTGGCTCTCCCACCGCCAGTTCCAAGTGCTCCGGCGCATATTGATTGCACAGTTCTGCGGCTTCCTCCAGGGAGTCGCACAGCACCACCTCTCCGTAATCCGCCCAGCTTTTTCCGGCGATTCTGGCGGTATCCAGGTCCAATAGCTGCCTTTCCACTTCCCGTATGGTTTCTTCGCCCACTCGCCGGCTGGTGGTCAGCAGCAGTCCTTTCGCCAGCAGGTCGTGTTCAGACTGCCCTAAAATGTCGGCAGCCAGGACTTCCGGGTCCCCGCTGTCGTCGGCAATGATCAGCACCTCGCTGGGTCCGGCAACAAAATCGATGCCCACCTGGCCGTAGCATTGCCGTTTGGCTTCTGTCACATACTGATTACCTGGTCCTACGATGATGTCCACTGGCTGGATTGTATCAGTGCCATAGGAAAAAGCTGCGATGGCTTGGGCTCCGCCGGTAACATAAATTTCATCCACACCGCCGATATCCATGGCCACCAGAGTCAGGGGATGAATGCTGCCGGTCCCCTTCACCGGAGGGGAGCAGGCTGCAATTCGTTTCACCCCCGCCACCCGGGCCGGCACGGACAGCATCAGGGCCGTGGAATACAGAGGATAGCTTCCTCCCGGCACATAGCAGCAAGCCGATTCGATGGGAATGATCCGATGGCCCAGGAATATCCCGGGGGAAACTTCAAACTTCTTGATTTCCCGGATGGATTCCCGCTGTGCCCGGGCGAAGGCTTCAATATTGCCCTTTGCTTTTTTCATTAAATCGATCAGCTCCGGGTCTACCTCCCCGTAAGCCCGGTCGATCTCTTCCCGGGTGACCCGAAGATTTTCTCGCTGGCACTGATCAAAGGTCCGGTTGTATTTCCGCAGGGCATCATCCCCCTCCTGCCTTACTTTATCGATCACATCCGCCACCTGAGCGGTCAAGGCTTGCCGGTCCCCTTCTTTTCGCTCTTTTGCGGTCTTCAAATATTCCAAACCCATCACTTCATCCTTTCCTGCTTGACTTTCCTGTCTACTACATGACGGCCCGCCAGTTCTCTGGCCAGCTCCTTCATGGGAATGCCTTCCTCCACCATCAGCACCATTACATGGTAGGCCAGATCCGCTATTTCATAAAGGGTTTCGGACCGGTCATTCTTGGCCGCACCGATGATGACCTCCGTGGATTCCTCCCCGATCTTTTTCAGGATTTTGTCCTTTCCCTTTTCAAAGAGATAGGTGGTGTAACTTCCTTCCCTGGGATTCTTTTTCCGGTCCTCCAGCATCCGATAAAGGTCCTCGTAGCTGAAAGCTCCTACTTCCTCCGATTGATAAACCGGCTGGAAGAAGCAGCTTTCTTCCCCCGTATGGCAGGCAGGGCCATCCTTGATCACCTCGATGACCAGAGCATCCCGGTCGCAGTCCGCAATAATGCTGACTACCTGCTGAAAGTTTCCGCTGGTTTCTCCTTTTCGCCAGAGTTCTCCCCGGCTTCGGCTGTAAAAACAAGTTTTCCCTTCCCTCATGGTGATTTCCAGGCTTTCCCGGTTCATGTAGGCCAGGGTCAGCACCTGTTTGCTGTAATAATCCTGAACGATGGCCGGAATCAGGCCTTTTTCGTCGAACCGGATGCTGTCTATATTCCATTCCATTGGCATTCTCCTTATACTCGGGCCGGTCACAGTCGGACTTCGATCCCGTTTCTTCTCAGTTCCTCTTTTAGCTGACGGATTTCCACTTCCCGAAAATGAAAGATGCTGGCTGCCAGCCCGGCATCAATAGCCGGGTTTTCAAAGAGATGGATGAAATCCTCGATTTTGCCGGCTCCACCGGAAGCAATGATGGGCACATCCACTCTCTTTGCCACCGCTTCCAGCATTTCCAGGTCAAAGCCCCCCTTGACTCCGTCGGTATCAATGCTGTTCACCACCAATTCTCCGGCCCCTAAAGCCACGCATTTTTCAGCCCAGGATAGGGCCTCAATGCCCGTATCTTCCCGGCCTCCTTTTGCAAAAATCCGGAATTCTCCCCCTACCCGCTTCACGTCCATACTGAGGACCACGCATTGATCCCCGTACAGCATGGCCGCTTCCCGGATCAAATCCGGATTCCGGATGGCTCCGCTGTTGACGCTGACCTTATCGGCACCGCATTTCAGGACCCGGTCGAAATCCTCCACCGAATTAATCCCTCCCCCAACGGTGAGGGGGATGAAGATCTGAGAAGCTACTTCCTTCAGGACTTCCGTGAAAAGGGCTCTTCCTTCGTGGCTGGCGGTGATATCATAAAAAACCAGCTCATCGGCCCCGGCATCGTTATAGAACCGGGCCATAGCCACCGGATCCGCCACATCCTGGACTCCTTCAAAATTAACACCCTTTACCACCCGTCCATCCCGAACGTCCAGGCAAGGGATGATTCTCTTTGTAATCATGATTTCTCCTTCTCTTGTGAGGGCCGGCTTTGCTCTATTCTGATTCCTTCAGGGCATCCTCCAGCCGGAAGAGCCCTTCATAAAGGGACTTCCCCAGGATGGCCCCGAAGATTCCCATTTCTTTCAGTTTCCGAATCTCCGACAGGGCGCTGATGCCCCCGGAGGCAATAATATTCAGGCCTTTGATGTCCGACAGTTCTTCATAGGCTTCCAGATTGGTGCCCTGCATCTTGCCGTCTTTGGATATATCCGTATAGATAACGGTAGCCACACCGGAGTCCCGAAGCCTTCTGCAGAAATCCATACCCTCCAGATGGGTGATCTCTTTCCACCCGCTGACGGCCACATAGCCATCCCGAACATCCACTCCTACTGCAATCTGGTCTCCGTACTGAGAAGCCATCCGACAGACAAAGTTAAAATCCTTGGTGGCAATCGTCCCCAGGATCACCCGGCTGACTCCCAAGTCCAGATACCGGCGGATCCGGTCCTCGTCCCGGATTCCTCCTCCCACCTGAACCGAGAGGCCCGCTTCTTCTACGATTCGCCGGATGGTATCAAAATTGGACAACCGGCCGTCTTTGGCCCCGTCCAGATCCACCACATGAAGATTTCTTGCTCCCGCCTTACGGAAACCCACGGCCACCTCCACCGGGTCCTTGCTGTATACCGTCATTTTATCATAATCTCCCTGGAAAAGGCGGACAACCTGCCCCTCCCTCAGATCAATAGCCGGAAATATTTCCATAATAACCCTCCAATTATTCAAGCAGTTCTGCCAGTTGGCGTTTTTTAGCAGTTCCGCCCACTGGCAGAACTGCTCTTAAAGTTGGTTGAATTGGCTTAGCAGGGAAAGGCCGACCTGACCGCTTTTTTCCGGATGGAACTGCATCCCCATGACATTTTCCTTCCGGACGATACCGGGAATCGGGAGTCCATAATCGGAGGTTGCCAGGATGCTTTCCCCGCAGTCCTTTGCATAGAAGCTGTGGACGTAATAGACATGACTGCCGGGCCGGAATCCACGGAAGATCGGATCCTCCTCGTGACCAGGCCGGATGTCCAGCCGGTTCCAGCCGATATGGGGAACTTTAAGCCCTGCAGCTTCTCCCCCCAGGGCCTTTAAATCCTCAGACAGGGAAGCCACTACCCCGTCGATGAGGCCCAGACCTTTGTGAACCCCGTATTCATGGCTTTCAGTGAAAAGCAGCTGCATCCCCAGGCAGATTCCCAGAAGTGGTTTTCCGGAAGCCGCCTGCCCCAGCAGTGGTTCCACCATGCCGGATTCCCGGAGCTTCTTCATCGCATCTTCGAAGGCTCCCACACCAGGCAATATGATTTTATCCGCCCGAACCAGGTCTTCTTCCCGATTGGTGATCACCGTGTCGATATTCAGGTGCTTGAGTGAACTGCTGAGGGAGTAGAGATTCCCCACCCCATAATCAAGTATGGCGATCATATTACAGCACTCCCTTCGTCGAGGGAATGTCAAATTTCCGTTTTTCATCAATGGCGCAGGCCTGAGCCAGTGCCCGGCCGACTCCTTTAAAGCAGGCTTCGGCGATGTGGTGAGAGTTGCTTCCCGCCATCTGGTTTAAGTGTAATGTAAGTCCGAAGCTTCTGCTGAAGGCCGCGAAAAATTCTTCCACCAGCTGGGTATCAAACGTACCGATTTTTTCCGTAGGCAATCTGACCTGATAGCTTAGAAAAGGCCGGCCGCTGATGTCCACAGAGCAGAGGACCAGGGCTTCATCCATGGGAAGGAGCATGCTGCCGTACCGGGTAATCCCCCGTTTATCCCCCAGCGCCTTGGCGAAAGCCTGACCCAGGGCAATACCCACGTCTTCTACCGTATGATGATCGTCGACTTCTACGTCTCCCCGGCAGGAAAGCTCCAGGTTGAAGCCGCCGTGACGGGTGAAGAGTTCCAGCATGTGATTCAGGAATCCGCATCCGGTATCCACCGAATAGGCGCCCTGCCCATCCACCGACAATTTCAGCCGGATATCCGTTTCATTGGTGATTCGTTCTGCTTCTACGGTTCTCATGCTTCTTCTCCTTTTCCAACGGGCTGCAGACCCATCTCTTCATTGGCAATCAGGATTTGATTCAGCTCCTCGCTGGTTCCGATGGTAATACGCACAAAGCCGGACAGGGATGGATGCTGAAAATGGCGGACCAGGATATTCCGGTCCCGGAGAGCTTGATAATAGGCTTCACCACCCATGGCCGGGGGCTTGGCAAAGACAAAATTGGCTTTTGAAGGCAAAACCCGGAATCCCTGTTTTTCCAGTTCGGATACGAATTGTTCCCGGTTGGCCATAATGATTCGGCAGCAGTTTTTAAAATACTCCCGGTCCCGGAAGGCTGCCGCCCCCGCCAGAATGGAAAGCCGGTTCAGGTTATAGGGATTGAAGCTGAATCGGATCCGGTTGAGATCCTCGATCAGTTCTTCCCGGCCCATGGCCAGCCCCACCCTTGCTCCCGCCAGGCTCCGGGACTTGGACAGGGTCTGGATTACCAGCAGATTGTCAAATTCCTCCATACAGGGAATCATGCTTTCTGCGCCGAAATCCACGTAGGCCTCATCCACGACCACCAGCTGATCCCGGTTGGCCTTCAGGATTCCTTTGATCTCTTCTCTGGTCAGGGCACTTCCCGTTGGCGCATTGGGATTAGCCAGGATGATGGTTCCCGGAAGGCCGTGATAATCCTCGGGCCGGATTCTTAATTCCTCATCCAGGGGAATCTCCATAGCTTCCTCGGCGAAGATTTCCCCATAGACTTTATAAAATCCATAGCTGATGGAGGGGTAATAAATCCGTTTTCCATAGGCCATGAACAGAAAGGCCAGTAGCTCATCGGAGCCGTTACCGGCCATGATCCGGCTTTCCGGAATGCCATAATAATCCGCCGCCGCCCGGCGCAGTTCCGTGGCAGCCGGGTCTGAATAAAGCCGGAGCTTTTCCCCCTCTTCCTGGTTTAGAACGGACAGGACCCCAGGGGCCGGCGGAAAAGGGCTCTCGTTGGTATTGAGCTTGATCAGCCCCGGATTTTTGGGCTGCTCCCCGGGAACGTAGGGTTCCAGATTTTTCAATTGTTCTTTTAAGAATCTGCTCATCTATTTTTCCTTGACCACCTCGGACAGTTTGGAAACGATGTCCTCGATGATGTCATTCTTGAAAATATAACTGGCCTTATTGGCGATAAAACGGGCACTGATCTGCTTAAATTCCTCCATAATATAGAGATCGTTTTCCCGGATGGTATTGCCGGATTCCACGATATCCACGATTACATCGGACAAGCCCAGGATGGGAGCCAGCTCTATGCTGCCGTTGAGTTTGATGATATCGATGTCCCGGTTCATTTCTGAATAATATTTTTTCGCAACATTGACGAATTTTGTAGCTACCCGCAGGGTCCGGTCCGGATCATCCAGGTAACCGTTTTTCGCAGCTACCGCCATCCGGCATTTGCCCAGGCGAAGGTCCAGCAGTTCATAGACATCCGGAGCGGATTCCAGCAGGATATCCTTACCTACAATCCCCACGTCCGCCGCATTGTGCTCTACATAGATGGCCACATCGCTGGGTTTCACCAAAAGGAAACGGACGCCCTTCTCCGGGTTTTCAAAGACCAGTTTCCTGTTTTCTTCATAAAAATCGGGGCAGTCATAACCGATGCCAGCCAGCAGGTTGTACACCTGATTGCCCAGCCGGCCCTTAGGAAGGGCAATGTTGAGCATTTCCCTGGTCTTACCGGCAGGGGTGACTACCTGACCCAGGGGATCTTCTTCTCCCACCCGGGACAATTCATTGAGATAGAGGGCAAATCCGATGCCCCCAACATCCTTGCCAAAGAGCTGCATGGCCCGGTCATACTGACCGCCTGCGATGACGCTTTTGGCGGATCCTTCGATGTATCCCTTGAAAATCACTCCATTGTAATAGTCAATGTCATTGATGGTGGAAAGATCAGCTTTCACTTTCGCTTTGGGATCTTTTTCCTTAATGGCCTTATACAGGGTCTCCAGTGTATCCAGAGCCTGCTGCATCCTTTGGTTCTTGACCAGGGAAGAGGCCCGTCGAATGACCTGATCCATGTTCCCCTGGAGGGTTGGAATCCGGCAGATCAGTTCAATCCGTTCCTGATCCAGCCCGGCTCTTTTGCCGGTTTCTGCGATTCCTTCCACGTTGCGGTTCCGCAGCTGCTTGATCATTTTGATCCGGTCTACGCCGCCGAGGCAGCATTCTCCCAGAAGTTCCAGGACGAAGTCCATATGGGATATTTCCAGCACATAACGGGAACTGATCCGGCTCAGGGCCTGGGCTGCCAGGTCTATGACCTCTACAATTTCAGCATCTCCGATCTCTCCGATGAACTCCATGCCCATCTGGTTGATTTCCTTAAAGGTATGACTCTCCCGGGATTCCCGGTAAACGTTTTCAATATAATAAAGCTTTTCCGGTTTTTCCCGGGTCGCTCTCGTGTTCTTGATGATGCCCAGGGTAACATCCGGTTTCAGCGCCCTGAGCTTTCCGTCGAGATCCGTAAAGGTAATGATTTTTTCTCCTCCCAGGAAATCCCGGTTTTCAGAATACAGGGAATATTCCTCGAAGCTGCTCATCCGATACTTTTTATAGCCGGCCTGTTCAAAGATGCCCCGTACTCGGAGAGCGGCGATCTCTTCTGGCCGAAGATTTGCTTGTTTAAAATCCATGATTGGCTCACTTTCTGCAGATGGCTGTCCATCGGTTCATTTATCTACCGCGTTAATGCGATAAAGCACTACAGCAACCATCATACCATTTGACGCCTTCTGTGTCAACCCTTATATCGCTTCAACTGTTCCTGGTCCTTGATCTCCAGCCCCCGTTCTCCGGCCAGGGATTCCAGGTGGTGGGTAAATTCGTGGAGGAGGGTGTCCTTCAGTTTCTTCTTCATCCGTTCCCGGGGGATTTCCGGGTACAACTGCTGAAAGGATCCAAAATAGATATAAATCATTCGACCCATGCTGTTGCTGTGATGATACTCGCCCATAATATACAGGTCATCCTCCCGGGCATGGGGGCTGACCTTTTGGTCCGGCAGGAGCAGGATGCCGCCGTTCAGTTCCTTGAAAAATTCAGGAGGAAGTTCCTCAGCAATTTCATCCAGCATCAGCTGGGCATCTTCAATGGTAATCATATTCTCTCCTGTCCATTGCGAAAGGCTTCAATCATTTCAGCGGCAATGCTGACCGACGACGGTGTCTCCGGGATATCTTCCCGGCTGAACCAATCCGCTTCACTGATTTCCTCCTCCTGAAGGGTGAGCATGTCGCTGCCTTCCAGTTCGGCAAAAAATCCAATCATGATGGAGTCGCTGAAGCCCCAGGGCTGGCTCTTGAAATATCGGATATTTTTTACCCGGATGCCTACCTCTTCCATGACCTCCCTGCGGACAGTGTCCTCAAAGGTTTCTCCCACCTCCACAAATCCGGCGATCAGGGACCAGCGCTTATAGGATCCTTTGGAAGCTCTGGCCATCAGCAACCGGTCTCCGCTAGTTACCGCTGTGATGATAGCCGGAGAGATTTTAGGATATTGGATGTTGCCGCAATTATCACAGAACATCCCCCGATCCGATTCTCCCTGCCTCATGTGGCTTCCGCATCTTCCACAAAACCGGTTGTTCCTCTTCCATCGGTAGAGGTGGCGGGCAGTGATGCCAGCAAAGGCCATCCACTGATTTTCGTACTCACGGATCATGGCTACTTCCTCCAGGATGAAATCCGACGCCCCATCAACAGCTTCATCGATGGCCGCCGTCTCTTCCAGCAAGAAGACGTGGTCTTCATTTATGGAAAAAAGTCGCTCATAGTCCCCGATCAAGTCCTCCGGCACCGCTTCGATCAGTTTCCTGAATTCCTCCATTGTAGGAAGAAAATATACCTCTTTTTCCGGATCCTTCCGGAGCAACAGCCGATCTTCGCTGAAATAGGTGATGATGTCCCTTGGCCCGGGTATGGCCTGAAAGTAATTGATATCATAAATATTAGGGTGGATGTCCTGAATCATGTCGAATCCTCCGATTTGACCTTTATGTTTTTCTGTTTCTTTCTATCTATTATAGACTTATCAACCCGTTTTATCAACGAAAAAGCAGATGCCCCGGACCTTATAATTCGTCCGGGGCATCTGTTTCATGATGATGATTTTTCTTTTTATAAACAACCACAGGGGTTATTTGTCCAGCATGTCCACCAGAGATCTTTCGTTCAGTTCATCCGAATACTCGGAGTCCATTTCCCGAATGCCTGCGGGGAATTCGTACTTAGCCAGTCTGGCCACAAAGGGATCCGGGTCGAAGCTTTCCGGTCCGTGGACGCCCTTGATGTCCCAAATACCTTTAGCTACCAGTTCCATCATGATGACCGGTCCCACTGCCGTCTGGGAAACGACGGAGTTGGTTCCGTATCGCTTGATGCATTCCTGGTTGTCAGCAACCTGATAGAGGTAGACGGATCTCTTCTTGCCGTCTTTCGTTCCAGTTACCCAAGTACCTGCGCAGCCTCGTCCGGTCATCTTCAGGGTGGAATCCACCGGATTAGGAACAACTTTTACCAGGAAATCCCGGGGAGAAATCTCAGAATCCCCCACTTTGATCATCCGGGTAGCGCTGTCCATGCCAAGGGCTTCCAGGTTTTTCAGCAGAACCCGCAGTTCTCTGGGAACTCCGTATTTAAAGGTAACACGGTTACAGTCGATGACTCTTGGTACCAGAAGGACTTCTTCATGTTCCACGTTGATGACTTCCACGTCGCCGATTCCGCCGGGGAAATGGAAGATTTCCGGCTCGGAAAAGCTTTCGGTGGTGAACCAGCCTCTGCCCTTCTCGTAGATCACCGGAGGATTCAGGCACTCTTCGATGGTGGTCCATACCGAGAACCCGAACTCGCCATCGGCTCCGGCGTAATTGTCTCCATCCCGTACATTGACCTCATCGATGGTATCGAAGAGATGCTTATCGGCAAATCGGGCGAAAACGTCGGCCATACCAGGTTCTACACCGGATCCGACGATGGCCATGTTACCGGCCTTTGCCCAGGCTTCATGCTGCTCAAACTGATAGTCGCCCAGTTTGATTCCGCACTCTTCATAGGGGTTTTCCGGATGTCTCTTAGACAGAGTCATTGCACAGTCCAGATAGCCGACACCGGCTTCCAGGCAAGTGTCGAAAATGCTTTCATTAAAAAGGGGCTCAACAGCATTCATCACGAAGGTGATGTCGTGTTTCTTAAAGACCTCTTTCATGACTTCCGGTTTGGTCGCATCTATTTTTTCAGGGATAAAACGAGGATCGTCACATTCGGCGGCAACCAGTTTAGCCCGTTCAAAATCGTAATCGGAAATGACTACTTTTTCTGCCCAGGAACCACCTTCTCCGGCTCTTTTGATAATTCTTGCAGCGGCAGTGCCTACACCACCAGCGCCAATGATACACAGTCTCATAATTTTCCTCCATTAATTTCATTGCTCCCCATTCAGGGAATATTCTGAATTTCTAATTCATATTAACAAAGGAAAAGGACTGATTCAACTATACAATTGCTTTAAAAATGTACGATTTTGCTGTTATTTTCGATCTACCAGGATTAATTCTGCGCTGAGCCCTTTTAAAGTCGAGCGGATGCTGATGGACTCGGTGGTGGTGATATTCCGAAATTCGATGGAGGGAAAAGCCGCCCAGCTGCTGATGATGCTTTCCCTCTTCGTGGACAGGCCCGGCTCCTTCAAACCCTCATGGAAGGCTGTCAGGGCATTTTCCCTGGTGAGCTTGTATCGACTGACCTTAAACTCGCCGGCCATGCCGTTGACCCGGACGAGAAACTCTGCTTCTTCATCAAAATTCCTGGCGATTTCAAGGACCCTCTCCCGTCTGCCGCTTTGTTCAATATCCTTTTTCATCTTGCTGTTGATGTTGTACAGCAGGATGCTGATGTTTTCGGGCCGTTCCTTATTTCTGGCTGCGGTGGTGACGATAAAATTATCTCCCGAGCTAAGGACATTCTCCGAAAGGCCCTGAAGAAGGTTATAGGGTCTTGAAATAGGCTTCATGGCATTCATGGTCATCAGACCGTCCATGGCGGATTCCGAGCTCAGAGGACCGGCCAGCAGTCCTTCCAGCTCTACTTCAATGATGATGGGATCCGGCCGTTTGCCCTTCAGATAATCCCGGTAAACTCCTTTGACCTGGCTCCGGATGGCTTCCTCGATCTCTTCCGGCTCGCATCGGGTGTATACTGCGTGGATTTCCCGGCTGCTGACCTTATCCGTATACTGCTTCCGATATTCCAATGGATGCATGCCGAACCAGGTCCGGAAATGCTTGATATAATAGCGAACGGCAGAGAACCCCATTTCATCGGAAATGACGCCGATCTTTTTATTGGTTCCAAGCAGGAGCTTTTCCGATTCCTCCACCCGGATGAAGCTGAGCAGGTCCTGGAAGTTAAGGCCTGTAGCCTCCTTGATGACGTGGGAAAGATAGTAGATGCTCAGATGTTCCCTTTCAGCGATTTCGTTCAGAGTCAGTTTTCGAGTATAGTTGTCATACATATAATCGGTAATCCGGTTCATCCGGCCGGCCAGGATCTTATTTCCCTTATTTTTCTCCCCGTTGATGAATCGCCCGTCTTCCATCAGGAAATACTGGAAGTCCGACCGAAGGGTGGAAATCACGTTGTGGACGGTTTCGATGACCTTATGCTCGTAGTCGTAGCCCTTTTGCAGGATTTCCATCATGATGGTGGCCAGCAGGCTCCGCAGGATTTCCAGACTCTCATCTTCCGGATCGTGCATGTCGGTGACGAAAAAGTTGTTTTTCAGGTTATCATAGTATTTGGAGAAATAATCCAGGTTCAGCTGCATCATCATGACCATATTATCCTCGCTGGTCTTGGTGAAGCTGTGGATTTCCCGGTCATTCAGAATAAAAATATCCCCTTGCTTGAGCACATAATTGTAGTAACCGTTTTTCAGGCCCACGCTGCCCTCCAGCACGTAAACCACCTCCATATCATCGTGGAAGTGAATGGGATATTCCTCCAGGTGGGCAACAACAACATTAACAGGAAGGTCTTCCTTGTAAATGTTTTTTTCTTTAAGCATTAATTTGTCCTCCTCAAATTCATCCGATCGGTAATCATCCGCGCATTATTATGTAAACCTTTGTTCTCATTGCCATGAATTTTTTTCAACAGGTCTAAAACTGTTTAATATTAAGGCTTTCATGAATTTTCCACACCCCTTTGTAAAATTGTATACAATTTTATCCACCTAGGGCTGTGGATATGTGCACAATCCTCTAACCCCCTGATTCCAACGCTGTCAATAGATATTCCACAATTAGTTTTTAGAGTTATCCACAGATTCCATTTCCTTTATCGACACCATCCAATCCGCCTGTTCTCATCCATTTTCTGCCACCTCGAATCGTGTCGTTTTGAAGGATTTTCAGGCAAACCTTCAAATTTCGGGGCTTCCGTAAAATACCTTAAAAAAGCGGTTGTCAAGACCCATGTCTCTATTTTTTACAATATAGCAAATTAGTACTTTTTTCTTATTATATATCAAAACCCCGGGTTTGTGCTATAATAATTTTATATTTGTCGATAAAGAAAGCAAAGGAAGGATTTCATGAATACCATCAAGCTTTATCAAAAGGATGTTTATCTAAAGAAATTTCATGGCCAAATCGAACAAATTCTAAGAGAAAAAGAGGGAGATATCCTGATTTTGGACCAGACAGCCTTTTTCCCGGAAGGCGGAGGCCAGCCCTGGGACCGGGGTACTCTGGCCGGTTTTGCTGTGGAAAAAGTCTGGGAAGACGGGGATCAGATCTTTCATCAGATTCCCGGAGGATCGGAACTCAAGGAAGGGGATGTCATAGAGGGTGTTCTGGACTGGACCGCCAGATTTCGCAACATGCAGCGTCACTGCGGCGAGCACATCCTGTCCGGCATCTTCTATCAGGAATGCGGCGGAGTCAACCGGGGCTTTCACATGGGTGAAGAGTATATGACCATCGACATCAGCCTGGAGGAGGATCCGGACTGCACGATCCTGACGCCGGAAATCCTGCAGAAGGTCGAGGCCCTGGCCAACCAGGCCATCTGGGCCAATCTTCCGGTAATTACCCGAACCTTTGAGAGCCGGGAAGAAGCCGACGCCCTTCCCATGAGAAAGCAGCTGGCCCTGGAGGAGGACATCACCATCGTCTGTGTGGGATCTTTAGAGAATCCGGCAGACTGCGTAGCCTGCTGCGGCACCCATCCCTCCACCTCCGGACAGGTGGGATTGATCAAGATTTATAAAATGGAAAATTACAAAGGCATGTTCCGGATTTATTTTGATGCCGGGGCCGATGCCTTGTCCGATTATCAGCATAAGCATCAGCTGGTGGATCAGCTGAACAAACGATATTCCGCATCTACTGGAGATTTGATGGATAAGATCCTGGCCCAGGAAGAAAAAAATAAAGCCGTGCGCACCCGGCTCCACCAGCTCCGGCAGGTTGTAATCCGGGAAAAAACCGAAGAAACCGCTACCCGGCTCCGGGATGGTCATACCCTGACCGTCATGGAATTTGAAGGGCTGGATCTGGAGGACCTGACCCAGCTGGGCCGTCCCCTGACCGATGAGATTCACGGACTGCTGGCCCTGATCTGCCGGGAAGCCTCCACCCTGCTGTTCTTCTCCAACGGAAAGAAAGCAGACTGCGGCAAACTGGTCCGGGAAACCGCTTCCATATACAACGGAAAGGGCGGCGGGAATGCCACCCACGCCCGGGTCATCCTTCCGAAACCGGAAAATATCGATATTTATCTGGATTTACTGGAAAAGCATCTCCGCCCATAAGGTTGCCGGGAGAAAAACCCGATAGCGGGGCTTTTGTGGCCCGTTCCGGCACCATTTGCGGCCTTATGGGGCACCATTTTAGGCATTTTAGACAATCGGAACGATTTTTTCAAAAAATTGGTATAATTTTTTTGAGAATGGATTTCAAGTTGCCAAAAAAAGCTGCAACCTAAAGAATAAAACGAAATCCTCGATTTTTAGTCGAGGATTTTTCTGTTGAATAACCAATATAGGTATTTTGCATAAATAATGGAAGAAAAATCAGGAAATTTTATACCAAATTTACCTCCAAACTATGATTATTGTCTAATCGGGCCCAGATTGGGACCATCAGGGTTGTGGCCCGAGTTTGGCCCAGGCTTGGTCAAAATCCGCCAACGATCCGGAAGGGCAGCTCCAGCCACCGCTCCATCAGTTCCGGGTCTCCCGGCAGGTAGCCTCTGGCTTGCCAATCCTCGCCATCCAAATTATCTTCGCAATAGAGGAGCTGGCCGAAATCCATCTTTCGAAAATCAGCTGCCGCCTGAAGGGCCGTGTATTCCATTTCCACTACCAGGCAGCCGTCCCGGATCCGACTATCCACCTTGCTCCTGGTCTCCCGGTACAGTCCATCGGTGGTCCAGGCCAGCCCTTCCCGCCAATCCATTTCCAAAGCGTTCAGGGTCTGCCGGATAATCTCCAGAGGCCGTTCCTTCATCCGGGCTTTCCACTCCGGCGGCTGGTAATGATAGCTGGTTCCCTCATCCCGAATCCCCCCCAGGGGAAGGATCAGGTCTCCAAAACCAATCTGACGGTCCAGCGCTCCGCATGAGCCAAAATAGAAAATCTTTCGAAGCCCCATAGCCCGGACTTCCTCTAGCTGAATCACAGCCGCCGGCGCCCCAACCCGGGACATGAAAAGGGCGATTTCTTGCCCATCCCAGGAAATTTTATAAATAGGAATCTTCCCCTCCTCCGTCCGGAAGAAGGCAATGGGGACCCCATTATGACGATCCGCCAGGAACTCCACCAGCTTTCTGGAGAAACAGGAAATCCCCCGTTCCGGAAATCCGGGAACAGGGGATGCGATCATTTCCGGCTCCAGCACGGCGGAAGCCTGTAGATAAAAGCCTTCCGGCTGCAGAAATAGTCCGGTCATATCAGCAATTCTCCTTTGGCCAGCATCCGGCAGCTGCCACCGATCCGGATCCTGGGTTTTTCGCTAGCGGAAAACATTCCATGAATTTTCGAAGGACGCCCCATGCTTTCCCCCTGGAGGTAAAGGGTCCGGTCCTCGTCCTTCAGGATGCCCTGCCGGTAAAGATATTCGGTCAGTGCGCCATTGGCTGTACCAGTGGCAGCTTCTTCATCAATTCCATAGAGAGGGGCGAAGTTCCGGCACCAGGCCGTCACCCCGCCAGTGGGATCCAGGCAGAAGGCGTGGACGCCTACCACCGAAAGCTGCCTGGACAGCTCCGCCATGGCCGGAAAGTCCGGCTTCATGGCCAAAAGTTGTTCCCGGCTTGAAACGGGGGCCAAAATGTCCGGCAGCCCGGTGGATACAATGGCTGGTTCCATGGCAAAATCCGATTCGGAAATACCGAGAACCCCGGCAAGAGCCGAGAGGTCCGGCACCGGTCCCAGCAGAGCCGCTTCTCCCATCTCCATAAAGACCATCCCCTGACGGATTTCCACCTGGAGGAATCCGGCTTTTGTCTGAAGACTGCAGAAATCCCCCGACCGGATCAGCCCTTCCTCCACCAGCACCCCAAAAGAGGCTATGGTGGCATGACCGCAGAGATCCACCTCATCGGTGGGCGTAAAATAGCGGAGATGGAAAGCTTTTTCACCCAGCCTTTTCACAAAAGCCGTCTCCGAGTACCGAAGCTCGGCTGCCGTCCGGACCATGAGGGATTCAGCGGGAAAATCCGCCCCCTCAGGAATCAGGACAACACCAGCGGGGTTCCCGCCGAAAAGCTCATCGGTAAAGGCATCGGCAATATAAAATTTCATCGTTCCATTTCCCGGAGATCCGGGCTGATGATCAGCTGAGCTCCGGTAGCCTCCTGGATCTGTTCCAGGGTATAGTCCGGGTTGTATTCCTTTAGGAGGATGCCTTCTTTGGTCACTTCCATGACGCCCATTTCGGTGATGATCATGTCCACCACGCCAACGGCGGTGTAGGGAAGCATGCACTCGCCCAGAATCTTATGGGCACCCTTTTGGGTATGCTGCATGGCCACGATGACCTTTTTCGCTCCTACGACCAGATCCATGGCTCCCCCCATACCGGGCACCATTTTCCCCGGTACGATCCAGTTGGACAGGTTCCCGCACTGGTCCACCTCCAGGGCTCCCAGTACGGTTACGTCCACATGGCCTCCCCGGATGATGCCGAAGGAGGTGGCGCTGTCAAAGAACATGGCCCCCTGGTTTACTGTCACATACTGGGCTCCCGCATTGATGATGTCCACATCTTCCCTGCCCTTTTCCGCAGCAGGTCCCATGCCCATGATGCCGTTTTCCGACTGGAATACCACATCCACTCCCTCGGGAATGAAGTTGGCTACCATGGTGGGCAGTCCGATTCCCAGGTTCACCACGTCTCCGTCCTTTAATTCCTTCGCGACTCTGGCCGCAATCAGTTCCTTTATATCTGCCATGGCTTTTCTCCTCCCACGATGGCATCTACAAAGATGCCGGATGTTACCACATGGTTGGGGTCGATCTCCCCGATCTCCACGATTTCACAGGTTCCCACGATTACATTGTCCGCTGCCGTGGCCATCATCGGGTTGAAGGTCCTGGTGGTGCCGTTATAGGTGGTGTTGCCGAACTTGTCGGTGACCGAGCCTCTCAGGAAAGCGTGGTCCGCCCGGAGGGGTTCCTCCAGCAGGTAGTCCCTTCCCTGTACGCTGATCACCTGTTTGCCTTCGGCTACGATGGTGCCCACGCCGGTAGGGGTCAGGATGCCGCCCAGTCCGGCTCCGCCGGCCCGGACTCTCTCTGCCAGAGTGCCCTGGGGTACCAGGATGCATTCCAGTTTATCCGCTTCTACATCGGTGTTCATCCGCTGGGCGACTTCTGGATTGAGCCCCACATGAGAAGCGATCAGCTTCTTCACCTGTCCGTTGGAGATGAGTTTTCCCACTCCCCGGCCCGGCACTCCGGCGTCGTTACAGATAATCGTCAGGTGACGGACATTTTTCCGCACCAGGGCATCGATGAGGATTTCCGGTGTCCCGCAGGCCATGAAACCTCCCACCATGATGCTGTCTCCGTCTTTGATTGTTGCCACCGCTTCATCGGCGGTCATGATTTTGTTTTTCAATGGGAACCCTCCTTTTTATTTCTGGGCGGCTTTGTTCCGCTTTACCAGTTCTGTCAGCACATAGGAAGCTACATCCTCCGCATAGGAATGGGCACCGAAGCCGGCATCAAATCCCAGCTCCTGAGCCAGCTCATGGGAGATTCTGGGGCCTCCGCAGACCAGAATCACTTTATCCCGGATTCCTTCGGCTTCCATCAGTTCTACCAGGTTGGTCATATTGGCGATATGGACGTCCTTCTGGGTAACGATCTGGGATACCAGAATAGCATCCGCTTTTTCCTCAATGGCTTTGGCAATGAGGACTTCGTTGGGCACCTGGCTGCCCATATTGACTGCCCGGATCCCCTTGTATCGTTCCAGACCGAAATGGCCGTGGAATCCCTTCATGTTCATGATGGCGTCAATTCCAACCGTGTGGGCATCGGTACCAGTACAGGCTCCAACGATGACCACTTCCCGCTTGATATTATCTTCGATGTATTGCTGGCATTCCACCCGGTCCATCACATCCACGTCGACCTTGGTCACCTTAATAGCGGTGAAATCCACGGTGTGCTGGCATTTTCCATACATGGTGAAGAAGGTAAAGCCGCCTCCCATGTCCTTGGAATAGACCACAGCCGGCTCCTCAAAGCCCATCTTTTTCATCAGCTGTTTGGCCGCTTCGCTGGCTTCTTCCCCGTAAGGAACGGGAAGGGTAAAGGCCATCTGAACCATCCCGTCATTCATGGTATCGCCGTAAGGCTTGACCTTTGTCAGGTCTACCTGCGTGTTTACAATCGTCTTGTTTGTCATTACCGGACACCTCCCATCATCAGCGGAATAAAGGGATTGAAGTAGTTCTCATCCCGAACGCAGACCCCTTCCAGGCCCTTTCCGCCATCCCTGGCTCGCTTGACGCCGCCGAATTTTCCCTGCTCGATGGTTCGGAAGAGGCCTTCCTCTTCAATGGCGTGAAGCAGCTTGTTGGCTTCTTCCAGAACGAACTGGGCCCGTTTCTGAATGATGCCGTCTTCTTTGAATTCCACTTCGCTGCCCAGATCCCGGGCATTGTTGAAAATATACTGGGCATTTTCAATGGACAGGTACCGATCCTGCATGTGTGGGGTATGGATGGCTTCCGTCAGCATCCCCAGCAACTGGAGGGACTGGCCGGACCAAACGGCAATCATGTTGAACAGGGCATCCTGAATATGACCTTTAAAAATATTTCCGGTCATGAACTTGGTGGGAGGCATGTACTTCAGGTTGGCCTTGGGGAAGATCTCCTTCGCCATGATTGCCTGAGACAATTCATACAGGAATCCGTTTTCCATGGTGGGATCCATCTCAAAGGCATGTCCAAGACCCATCTGTTCTTCCTTGATGTTGGCCAGCACGGCAAACTGTTCGTTGATGAACTGGGAAGCCAGTACGGTGTGGGCTGCTTCATAGGCATCGTCGGTGGTCAGGTAGTTGTCCTCTCCGGAATTGAAGATGATGCCGGAGTAACCGATGATGACCCGGGAGAAGAACTGATCCACCAGGGTTCGCTGCATGTTGATATCCCGGAACAGGATACCGTACAGGGCATCGTTCAGCATGACGTCCAGCCGTTCGATGGCACCCATGGCAGCGATTTCCGGCATGCACATGCCGGAAGAATAGTTGCAGAGCCGGATGTAACGGCCTACCTCTTCTCCCACATCATCCAGCGCTTTTCTCATGATTCGGAAGTTTTCCTGAGTAGCATAGGTTCCGCCGAAGCCTTCGGTGGTCGGTCCGTAGGGAACATAATCCAGCAGGCTCTGGGCCGTGGTCCGGATAACGGCAATGATATCAGCTCCCTGACGGGCTGCGGCCTGAGCCTGGACCACGTCTTCATAAATGTTGCCGGTGGCAACAATAACGTATAAATAGGGCTTGCGGCCTTCCCCGATCCGGCTGATATATTCTTCCCTCTTTTGGGTCTGTTCGTTGATCCGCTTCAGGGTTTCCATGACCACCGGCAGCAGCTTTGCTTCGGCTTCTTCGCGGGATGCCAGGGGTAGCTTGGTGATGTCCAGCTCACCGGCGGACATTTTTTCAGCGATTTCCTGAGGGCCAAGTTCGGTCTGGATCATGGCATTGCCTATCCAATAGGCTGCTCCCCGGGAAAGGACGCCGGCATCCTTCAGCTGGTCCACCACCACGTTGGGCAGGGGAGTTTCTACTTCATCCACTCCGTCGATACCCAGCAGCCTGAGTATGGTCCTCTCGGTACTGACTGTGGTATGCTTATCGATGAATTCCTGCATGCTTTCCGCGATCCTGGCCGCACAGTCCCTCGCACTGTCGATGACCTGCGGGTTTAGGTTCAGTTTGCTTTTCATCCTGGTTCCTCCTACATATATTTCTTTGCATTATCAATAATTTCATCATAGATGCCCAGCATCTTGGCGATGTTGATGGCTTCCCGGGAAACCGTCTGTTCCCCCTGGATGACCCTCAGGTTGTAATCCATATAACGTCCCACGATATCGATCCGATCCTTACGATTGGCGTACCTCAGCTCCTTATCCAGTTTTTTGAAGTCCGCATTGGCCAGACCAACCACTTGCAGATTCTGCCCCCGGTCCTCCGGGTTGACTCCGTCAAAATGGGTGGTGATCAGACAGATATAGGGGTGTTTGTTCAGGTATTCAATGACGGCTCTTGTCAGGGCCGCTCCTTCGGAAGGGTTGGTGCCGCTGGCAATTTCATCAATGAGGATAAAGGCCCTCTCCTTGCTGTGATCCAGCACGTCCTTAAGCTCCTCCATCTCGCTGCCGAAGCTGGAAAGCCCCCGCTGCAGAGATTGACTGTCCCCAATCAGGATGTGAATGGAGCTGGACAAGCCCACCCGGGCGTCCCGGCAGGGAACGAAGAATCCGTAATGGGTCAGGATGGCGACCATACCAGCCAGCTTCAGGCAGACTGTCTTGCCCCCCATATTGGCCCCTGTAATACAGGAAACCCCTTCTTTCAGGGAAATGCTGACCGGACAGTATTCCTTGCCCTTCTTCTGAAGGACGTCTTCCACCTCCAGCTGCCGGCCATCCCGGAATTCCAGAATATGCTCCCTTACAATTTCCGGTTCCACACAATCATGGTCTTTGGCATACACGGCCTTGGCCAGAGCCAGGTCGATTTCTGCGATCCGTTCGCAGTTGGCCAGCAAAGCATCCTTCCATTTGCCGATTTCCGAAGAAAGACCTTTTCGGACGTGAAATTCGATACCATCCAGCCGGGTGTTCAGTTCTTCCATCTGCTGATTCAGTTCGTATACCCGCTGACTGGGTTTCATGGCGTAGGTGACCGTCATGTAGTCCTGGTCGCTCATAAAGAGTTCCGGAATTTCCTTCACGGTCTGCATCAGTTTTTCATTGCTCTTTTGGACCGGGCATTCGAACTTGGGGGTGAAGGCCAGACCGTATCGGGCTTCCAGCTCCTGCTTCCGCTGCTTCATCTCCCGCCGGACTTCCAGCTCCAAAGCTCTTTTTTCCGCCCGGAAGGGTCCCAGCTGACCGGAAAATTCATCGTAGATATAGAAGGTATTGATCCGCTCTTTTCTGGGGTCCAGCACATCCAGAAGACCGATTATATTCTCCAGCTGAAAAATCGCCGGAACTTCCGGCATCAATTCGCTCATCAAGACCCGGATTTTATCCATCTTCAGCAGAAGATTCTTGATTTCGAACAGCTCCACCATGGAAAGGACGTTCTCGCTGCTCCTCTCGATGGTAAACGTTGCTTCTTTGACTTCCATCAGCTGATGGAGCAGGGGATTGAGGCTTTTACGGTCCCGATGGACGATTTCCAAAAAACGGTTGGTTTTATCAAATTCCCGGCGAAGATCCTCCTCCTGCCCTGGGGCAAAGGGCTTCAAAGACTTCAGCAGTCTATGGCCGAAGGGAGTCTGAATATTGATGCTCCGAAGGACAAAGTCAAGGCCCACCTCATGTTTTGTTTTCGTATTGGCCAGTCGCATGGTTCCTCCTCTCCTAAAAAACCCGCTTCACATCGACCACCGGGATGTCCGGCAGGACGCAGCGGAGTTCTCCCGTCAGCTGCTCACTATCAAAGGCATAGCCCTGGGGCGAAAAGGGATTGACGGTTACTGCGGCCACCTGGATATTGGCCAGCACCTTGACCCGAAGACCCCGTTTCACCATCTGCTGCCAGCTGTGGACATCGATGAAGATCCGGGTGGGATCCTTAGTCAGAATAATGACCTGCTTCAGTTTCTTCGGGTGGATGTCTGCCAGAACGTTCTTAGTCAGGGCTCCCGGAATGTACAGATACTCGGTTTCGGCTCCAATGGCTTCATCCAGGTAACGACTGGCTCCAAGGCCGGTTTGGATATCCGGCAGGGTTACCTTTCGTCCGGTTTCTTCTGTGGAAATGGTCAGAATTCTTTCCCCGTCCCCGCTCTCTTCCAGAATCCTGCGGATTTCCGGTTTCTCCTCCACCGGAAGGGTATAAAGGTTCACCGTATGGGCCGTTTCTTCCACCACCTTTTTCAGACTTCTGGAAAGCACGGCACCGGTGGCCAGAATAATGGCATCGGAGGCTTCGGGAGCGGCAATGGACTTCCGGTCGATGGCACCATCGATGAGGATCATCTCCGCACCCATGTCCAGCATCTCCCGGCAGAGTTTCTTATGGGCCTGAATGTTAAGGGGGCCGGCAATCTGAACGTAGCCACTATCCGCCACCCGGCAGATCATCAGGTCTCCGATGGCTGTGGAATAGTCGGTCATCTTCAGGATTTCCAGGCCGGCATCGGCCATTTCATAAAGCTGGGTCGGTACCGACACCAGGGTTCCTGCATCCAGAAAAACCCGGGGCTTTTCCGTACCAGTGACCAGGTCGGAGGATTCTCCGTCCCGGCCGGTGGAGGTAACACCCAGCAGCATTCCCTCATCCATGGCTTCTTCCAGGATATAGTTCAGGGCCGTTGTCTTTCCGGCATTTTTAGCCATCCCTACAATGGACAGCACCTTGTACCTTCCCTTCAGTTGTTCCAGTAAACCCATGATTCTCCCTCTGTCAGACAAAATCACACAGCCGAAGACCAAATACCCCCGGCTGCATGACTATCCTTTGCTTATTTATGCTGATTTCTTCTGTGTCGTTCCAGATCCTGGGGTTCCAGGGACAATCGCTCGCCCTGCTGCAATCCGGCAACGCCTTCGTAGTGGTAAATCTTCTTTCCGGTGCAGTAGTCGCAGTGGCACTCCAGTTTCGGCAGATTTTCCGGTTCCGTATAGGTGGTGATGACCCCTTCGTAATTTCGGAGAACCACCTTTCCGGGGCTCTGGGAAATCAGGTACTGAGGCATTACCGGAATCTTTCCGCCGCCTCCCGGTGCATCCACCACAAAAGTGGGAACCGCATAGCCGGAAGTATGACCCCGCAGACTCTCGATAATCTGAATACCGGCAGACACGGATGTTCGGAAATGCTCAATGCCCAGGGACAGGTCGCACTGATAAATGTAGTAGGGCCGTACCCGGTTCTTAACCAGAGCATGAACCAGATCCCGCATGATATGGGGACAATCGTTGACCCCTCTCAGCAGAACGGACTGGTTCCCCAGGGGGATGCCGGCATTGGCCAGCTTAGCCAGAGCTTCCTGGGCTTCCGGAGTGATTTCCTTGATATGGTTGAAATGGGTGTTCAGCCAGACCGGGTGGAATTTCTTCAGCATGTTGCAGAGATCATCGGTAATTCTCTGAGGCATGACCACCGGCGTTCTGGATCCCAGTCGGACGATTTCCACATGGGGGATCTTCCGAAGCTGGGTCAGGATATATTCCAGCACTTCATCGCTGACCAGCAGGCAGTCGCCGCCGGACAGAAGGACGTCCCGGATCTGAGGGGTCTTTTTAATGTATTCGATGCACTTGTCGATATCTTCCCGGCTTCTGGCTCCGTCGTTTTCACCGGCCAGTCTTCTTCTTGTACAGTGACGGCAGTACATGGAGCACTGGTCCGTGATCAGGAACAGGACCCGGTCCGGATATCGGTGGGTCAGTCCCGGTGCGGGTGAATCTTCATCCTCATGAAGGGGGTCCAGCATATCCGCTTCTCCCCGATGGGTTTCCATCAGGGTCGGTACTGCCTGCATTCTGACCGGGCATCGGGGATCATCGGGATCCATCAGGGATGCATAATAGGGGGTGATCCCTACCCGGAATCCGGACATGACCTTTTCAATATCGGCTCGTTCCTGTTCGGTCAGATTGACCACCTGGGCGATCTCTTCCACGGTGGTGAGCCGGTTGGCTACCTGCCAGGTCCAGTCGTTCCACTGCTCATCGGTAACACCCTTGAACAGGGGAATATCTTTCCAATTTCTTATTGTTGACATTTCGTTTCCTCCTAATTGTACGGTTCCCGCTGCTTATGCATACATTTCCAGGAACAGTTCCTTCAGAGCAGGGCTCTCTCTCAGAACCTGCAGGGAAATCTCTGCATGGCCCTTGGTGTATCCGTTTCCGACGATCATGTTAACGTCTTTGCCGACCCCTTCTGCACCCAGGGCTGCTTTTGTGAAGCTGGTAGCCATGGAGAAGAAGTATACGGTTCCTCCGTCTTTGCAAGCCAGAATGGAGGCCATTTCAGTATTTTCAATGTTGACGCAGTTGATGACGATATCCGCCAGCTGTCCGCCGGTCAGTTCGGAAATTTTGTTATACATTCCTACTGCATCGGTAGCATCCGCCGCAAAATATTCATCCGCCAGGTTCAGTTTTCTGGCTCGGTCCGTGGATTTTTCACTTCCGCCGACGCAGATGACTTTACCGGTTACGCCGGCTCTTTTCTTTGCTTCATACAGGCACAGGAGTCCGGATTTTCCGCCGCCACCGATGACCACAACCGTATCTCCCGGTTTAACCAGTTTGGCCGCCTGGGCAGGAGCTCCTGCTACGTCCAGTACGGACAGGGCCAGGGTTTCCGGCATGTCAGAAGGAAGCTTGGCATAGATGCCGCTCTGGAACAGGATAGCCTGTCCTTTAATATCTACCTGATCGATGTCGGGACGAACTTCGAAAATTTCATCGATGACCAGGGGTGTCAGGGACAGGGATACCAGAGTGGCGATCTTGTCGCCTACCTTCAGATCTCCCACATAGGCCGGTCCGATTTCCTTAACTGTTCCGATCAGCATGCCGCCGGATCCGGTAACCGGGTTCTTGTGCTTTCCGGCTTTAGCTACAATGCCTTTCATGATCTTCTTGATTTCTTCCACATTCCCTTCAGCCTGACGCTCAATCTGAGTGAAGCTGGCTGAGTCTACGTTCAGAGTCTGAACATCGATCAGCACTTCATTGTCGTAGATTTCCATGGTGTTGTCGATCACATCTGCCGGCTGGGGCAGTACACCTTTGGGGGAAATAACTCGATGGGTTCCGTAAGGGCATCCTTTTTTCATACTTTGATCCTCCTGATATTGGTTTATTCATTGGTTAACAAGTTAAAAGCTTAGCTATCCCACGGCCGCAGCCGCTTTTGTCACTCTAATATATAGCAAGTCCCGTGCCATACCCCACTTGCTTACCCCAATTTTTTACGACCCTTTGGATTACAAGGACTTTCTCCTTTTAATCCTTTCGGATGTCTTCCCTTCCTCAAAAACCCCCTCATTTTTCGAACCCATTCCGGTTCGAACGCGAAAATGGCCGAACCATTATCGGTTCGGCCAGATCACTCTCTTATATTTCCCTCCCGGGAATCAGGACAAGTTGTATTTCTTGAGCTTTCGCATCAGCTGAGACTGGCTGATTCCAATGGCTTTAGCAGTTTTCCTGGTGGATCCGTACTTTTCTCCGGCATAGCGAATGATGTTTTTTTCAAAGTTTTCCACCAGCTGATCCAAGGAGATTTCTCCTCCCGCAGTCAGAGCTTCTTCCCCTTCATCCACCCCCTGTTCCGTAAAAAGCTCAACTTTCAGGGCTTTCAGCACGTCCAGCAGGGAAATCACGTCTCCCCGGGCTCCGATCAGGATCCGCTGCACCGCATTTTCCAGCTCCCGGATGTTCCCCGGCCACTCGCATTGCTGCAGGTATTCGATGGCATCCTCCTCCATTTCCTTGTGGATGGAAAAAATTTCATTATACTTCTGAACGAAATGCCGGACGAAGGCCGGGATTTCCCCCCGTCTTTCTGCCAGACCAGGAACCCGGATCGGAAACACGTTAAGCCGGTAGTACAGGTCCCGGCGGAACTGCTTGTCCTCTATCTGCTTTTCCAGATCCCGGTTTGTAGCTGATAGGATCCGAACATTGGTTTTCACCGGCCGGGTTCCTCCTACCCGGAAAAACTCCCCATCCTGAACCACCCGAAGAAGCTTGGCCTGGATATCCAGGGGCAGTTCCCCCACTTCGTCCAGGAAGATGGTCCCATTATCCGCCAGCTCGAAATATCCCTTTTTCCCCGTTTGGTTCGCTCCGGTAAAAGCCCCCTTTTCATAGCCGAAGAACTCGGATTCCATCAGGTTGGGAGCAATGGCCGCACAGTTGATCTTCAAGTAGGGCTGCATGTTCCGGCTGCTGTTTTTCTGAATGATATTCGCCACCTTTTCTTTGCCCACACCCGTCTCCCCGGTGATGATGACGTTGCAGTCATACTTGGAAACGCTGAGGATTTCATCCAGCACCTGAGCCATGATCCGGCTCTCGCAGACGAATTCCTCCGACAAGGCCCTGCGGAATCCGGTATTCTCCAGGATCCGGTCTTCCCGGCTCAGGGGATAGTCCAGATCTTCCTCCGGCTCCGATGCCAGGGGAATCGCCCATTCCAGATAAGGGGAAAGCTCCCGGACGATCTCGATGTCAAATTCATCGTAAGCTTCCATATACCCCTCTGCACAAAGAATGTTCAGCTGGCGGGAAATAGACTCGGTGATATACAGGGCAATGTTGTAGTTGTTGATGAAATTGGCGAATACCACCGTACCGCCCGGTCGGGTAGCTAAGATGTTGACCGTTTCCGAACCAGGGATATCTGCGCAACTGACCGACAGATCGAACTGTTCTTCAATATTCAGTTTCCGAATGCAGTCCACCGGCTTCAGAATGTTGACATAATGAATTTCATCAAAAATTTCCTTCAGCAAGGCATCAAAAGATTTGCCCTGAATGGTAATGTCCGTTTTTTTGTCAAACAGGCAGTGGATGACGGCATCCCGGCCAGCCATTTTTCTGGCGGTATATCCGAACAGCAGATTCATCATGATGTTATTCCCAACCACCAGAATCTTTTTCTGCCCAGCCGCTTCCCGGCTTACCCGGTACAGGGTTCCCGACTCATTGAAGGCAAAGAGAAGCAGATCAACCGGCACGCCTTCCGGTCTTCGGATCAGGGGTATTTTTCCAAAGGCGATGGCATAGCCCTCCACCTCCACCTGGGTATAGGCCCGGTAGATTTCTCCCACCGAGGTAAAGGCAGCTGGGATTCCCGACAGGGATGCGTTGCAGATGACCTCGTCTCCCACTTTCAGCTTCTTCTCATTGGGATAGTCTTCCCCGATTTCCTCCACCACCCCGTAGAGAAGCCCCCCCGTATCCGTTATCGGATTGTGGAGTTTGCCCCTTCGCAGGGTGATGTCCAGGATTTTACGGCGCATCTTGGCTTCATCGTTGCCGCACTCCAGGCTGATTTGTTTGAAACTGGTGGGCTCCAGGTGGACCCGCTTCACCAGGATCCGGATCTCATCCTGATATATTTCCCGGCGATTATCCAGCCGCCAGGCGGAAGGAGGAAGCACCGAGGCCGGTTCGATCACCCGCCTGGTTCCGTACTCCTCCAAGAGGTTTTTATTCTTTTCCATTGGTCCTCCTCAGACATCGATGCGAACCGTTTTCGGTTCACTTTGCCGCTGCTTTCATCATAAACCATTGGCATAGTATTTGCAAATATTATTTATATGGTATAATGAACATGCCTGCCCTTATTGGTACAACAGGAAAGCAAAGGAGAATTGGTATCATGGAAAAAATAACTTCAACGATTCGATTAAGAATGTCTCACAAGGATGCCCATTACGGCGGAAGCCTGGTGGATGGCGCCCATATGGTCCACCTTTTCGGAGATGTGGCCACGGAGCTGCTGATCAAATGCGACGGTGACGAAGGACTCTTTCTCCGCTATGAGGAAGTGGAATTCCTGGCTCCCACCTATGCCGGCGATTACATCGAAGCCTATGGGGAAATCACCAAGATCGGAAACACTTCCCGAACCATGGAATTCGAAGCCAGAAAGGTAGTCGCTGCCCGTCCCGACATCAGCCCCTCTGCTGCCGACTTCCTGGAAGAACCCATCGTGGTCTGCCGGGCCAAGGGGATCTGTGTTACTCCGAAGGAGTCTAAGAGAAAATAGTTTGTAATACCCATCAAACAGGAGGTCACCCATTAATTGAGCGACCTCCTGTTTTTTTATTGCATTGAGTTTACCCTTTTACTTATTGATCAGCTTTGATTCGACCAATAGGTTCTTGATTGCCTGTGCCGCCTCCCCATAGGTCAGATTGGATTTTGGCGAAATGGTAGTAGCTGTTTTACCATTGAAGACATGGGCCGAAAGAACATCCTTCACATAAGGCTTTGCCCAACCCGCTACTTGATTGTAATCCGTATAGGCCTGATACCTGTCAGTATCTGCCCCCAGCAGATTGGTTACCTTCATGGCTCTTTGGTACATGGTCATGGCTTCTTCTCTGGTAATCCGGGCATCTGGTTTAAAAGTGCCATCCTGGTAGCCGGATACAATGCCATATTCATTGGCGATGAGAATCGCTAAGGTTCTGTCTCCAAGTGCACTGACATCCTTGAATTTGTTTTCATGCATAGAGCCTTCTCTGTAAAGCCCCAAGGCCCGTACAATGTATTCTGCAAAATCTGCTCTTGTGATTGCCATATTCGGAGCGAATGTTTCCGTATTGAAGACAACCAGCCTTGACGCCATATCATTGACCGCGTCCCTTGACCAGTGTTTCTCAACAGATTTAACCTCAATCGGATTCCAAATAACGGAATAGGTCGAGTTTGTAAGAGAGCTGACCTTGGCATACCACTTCCCATCCTTTGGGAGCACCTGTGTAGGAACGTGGCTGTAGGTTCCGTCCTGGTTGAATACAACACCCGTTGTAATCTTGTTTCGATCTACACCCGCAGGAATCTCCATCACTCTTTCTACGTAGTTGCTGAATTTGCTGATTACCACTTTTCCTGTTGATCCATCTGTTCTGGTGGTATTTGCCACTACTTCGAAGGATACCGGCGGGAATACAAGCTCCGAACCATTAGCTTTTGCCATCTGGTTGTATTGTTCAATCGCCTTATCATCGGATTTTGTGATCCTGACCTCAACCTTGATTTTCTGAAGGTCTTTTTCTATAATATTTAACGCTTCTGCAACTTTGCTGATAGTAAATTCCTTCGCCGGAATAATGTACTCGACATCATTGTTATTTACCGAAACCTCGAAATCATTTTCCTCCAGTTTCTTAACCGTATCCCCAGTCAGTTCAAACGACAATACTTCAGAATCCTTGTCGGAGGATGAAATCTGTATGGTATTTACAACATTTGTTGAATGATCCTCGATCGCTTCTTTTATTTTGTTATTTACCACCTCATTGTTTACCTGGACCTTATTAGTAGATATTCCATCTGTAGTTGTCCTTATTTCCGTGCCGGCACTGGTTGACTTTCCATTGACTGTCACAAGGCTGTTTCCGGCACCTTTTGAACCTGGACTTGAAGATGATGAGCCTCCACCACTACTAATAATGGTCCATCTTGCATAAAGGGTCTTATCTCCTGTGGACCCCAAGGCAATCTCGTTAACCCGATTTCCGTCAGATGCTGCGTCAAACCAGCCTGCGAAGGCGTAGCCTGTCTTCGTGGCGTCCGCCAGTGTGATTGTCGCCGTTTCCACATTATATGTCCCCGGGTTAGCGCCGTTCGTTCCTCCATCCAGGTTGTAAGTGATGGTATAGGTATTCGGAGTCCATCTTGCATAAAGGGCCTTATCTCCTGTGGAGCCCAAGGCAATCTCGTTAAACCGATTTCCGTCAGTTGCTGCGTCAAACCAGCCTACGAAGGCGTAGCCTGTCTTCGTGGCGTCCGCCAGCGTGATTGTCGCTGTTTCCACATTATAAGTTCCAGGGTTAGCGCCGTTCATTCCTCCATTCAGGTTGTAAGTGATGGTATAGGTATCCGGAGTCCATCTTGCATAAAGGGTCTTATCTCCTGTGGACCCCAAGGCAATCTCGTTAACCCGATTTCCGTCAG
>DIMT01000024.1 GCA_002425705.1 Firmicutes bacterium UBA5559 | reverse complement strand
GACAGCCGTAACAGCCGAAGCCAGAATCAGGGTCAGAACCAGCGTCAGGGCTAAAACTCTAGCCAACATTTTTTTCATCTGTTCTTCCTCCTCTTAATCCCAACATAATTAATTATGAGCGCATGATTGTTTAATCCTATTAATTATATCACGTTTGTAACTAGTTCGATGAAAATGCACGATATTTTTTTAACACAATTTTGCTTTAATTTTTTCACAATTTTGCCCCACTTATTTTGGTTTGCACAAATACCAGGATGCCCGGGGGCCTACCTGAATGACTCGAACTTCTGAAAAACAGTTCTGCATCTTACAGCTGCAGTCCTTCATCTCCTGTTCCGCCAGCTGGATGAATCGGAAATAATCCCCGCCTTCCATCCATTCCGCAATGGAGGTTAATAGAGACCTCTCCCTATTATAGTCGTGAATGATGACCAGTTCCCGGGCCACCCGGCTCATTTCCGAGTAGAGTTTATAGCGGTCTTCCGGCTGGAGGCCGTGGGCTACATAGGAGGTGATCGCCACATCGAAACTTTTGTCAGGAAAGGGCAATCCTTCCAGTACATCCCCTTCGATGAAAGCAGGCCTCTGCTTTGATTCATATACCCTGGTTTCTAATGCTTCATATCCCGCTGTTTTTCGTCTTGCAATTTCCAGCATCTTAACGGCCGGCTCCACTCCTGTCACCGCCATCCCCTTATCCGCCAGGACGCTGCAAAGGGCTCCCGTTCCGCATCCTACGTCGATAACCGACTTCCAGCTGGTCATGTCTACCTCACCTGAGACCTGCTCCAGTATTTTTCTGAAAGTCTCCACTTGGAAGGAAAAGAACAAGCCATAAACCGGTGCGATCCTATTAAACAGACCCCGACTTTTTTTCTCATTCATATACTTCTCCCTTATTCCGAATCCTTTCGGTATTCCAGGATGTCTCCGGGCTGGCAATCCAGGGCTAAGAACAGCTCTGCCAATTGGCTGGTATAAAAAATCAGCTGCAGCCAATTATAAAACTGCCAGTTGGCAGACCTGCTTATAAAGTTGGTTTAGGATGTATTCCTGGTAGCCAGGTTTCTTCGTATGCTGGATCGCCTTGGCGAATTCCTGCAGTTGGGGGTTTTGGAGTTTTTCCAGCTGGCGCAGTCTTTTGGGGCTGATGGTTTTTTCTGCCAAAGCTTGTTGATACAACTCTTCCTCATAGCCAATCAACTGAACCTGATTCGGGTATCCGGCCCAGATCTTATCCGCGATGAGCAGTCCTTCCGGATCGAAGTCCCCGCTATAGATCAACCTTTGCTCCGGATTCTGCAGAAGGATCTGGATAAACCGGTAATCCAGCGAATGGAGCTGACCGGAGGTGCAAATCAAAGAAAGGTCCTTTTCTCGCTGAATCAGATACATGAAAACCGCCGGATTCTCCACCCCTATCACCGGTGCTCCCTGCCGGTAGGGACGGATTCCCTTGATCCCGTCCAAATTTTTCAAAGACAGAGTCAGGGGCTCCAGATTTTCTCTGAAATTCTCCCAGCCCCGGCTGCCTTCTGCTCCGATTCCCACCAAACCATAAGTCATGATAGTGCGGGTTCCGATATCTGTCTCAATCCCTCCCCTATAGAAGAGTTGTTGCAGCTGAAACTGGTTTTCCGGCGGGGAAACCTCCTGCTCCCAGGCCAGGAATAAGACTAATAGACGGTACAATTCCCGATCTTTGTCCAAAGCATGGGGATCCTTGGTTGCTTCTGCTGCTAGAATTGGCAAGGAAGTCTTCAGACCTCCCTCTAAGAGTCTTTGAATCCTGGCCAATTGATGGGTATAGGCCTTCAAGAGAATCGGGCTTTTTCGATACAATATACGAATATACTCCAATCCCCCTGCCGAATCCACGTCTACAGAAGCAGTCAGCCATTCCCTAACTTTTTTCGAGGGGCATTCTGCAGCAAGGGATTCAAAATAAATGCGTTGCTGGTTGTCGGCATAGTCCCGTACTTCTTTTTTCGTGATCAAAGGTTCTCCGAAATAAATCTCACAAGCCTTGGTAAAGTCTGCTTCTGCGAATCGAGTCTGGCCGAAGGCTTCCGAAATCCTTTTCACCGGCAGTCCCGCCTTGTCACCCTCCTGATAATGCTTTTTCAGCAGGCCATTGACAAAGTCCGCCTCAGAGGCGGTAAGCTCCAAAGACAGAATCCCCGATAACCGACCGAAGGATCGATACTTTTCTCGGATTCCCTCCATGATACGCCTGGCACCTTCTGTGACTCTCAGGTATTGGGCCAGTTCCTCTTCCAGCAAGGATCTTTGGTTCATTCTGTCACCAACTCCCTTATCCTTCCGTTCCATCGATAGGGTATCACGGTAACGTAGGTCAGATTTTCCGGGCGGATCAGCTCATAAATGGATAAACCCGGCACCGTCTCATAATCCCCGTACAATACTTGGGAATTGGCCATAAAGCTAAGGTCCAGCTCCACCATCAAGCGGAACATATCATTGATATTTTTTTCATCTACTCCCGCAAATGCTTCGTCCAGGGACACGACCCGGGGGCAGTCGGCTCCGCCCCCCTGATACTTAGCGTAAACCGCTGCGAAGAGGGGAACATACATGGCCATAGCCTTTTCCCCTCCGCTGAAGGTGTAGAAGGCGGTGTTGGTCATTTCCTTCCGATTAGTACCGGTCTTCTTGTAGAAAAGCTGAAACTCAAACCATTGCCGGTAATCCAGGATTTCCTTCATGATGGTCAGGAAGCTCCGATGATCCGTCTGATCGGCAGACCGGAGGCGGGATTCGGCAATTCGTGCCCGAAAATGCTCCATCATCCGGTTCTTGTGCTCCTGAGTCAGAAGATTTTGATCCATTCGAAGAATTTCCACCAGCTCCCGGGTGCCCAGCTGGTTTTCACCCTGAGCTCGCTTTTCCGTCCAGTTCAGGCTAAAGGTAATGCTGCTGGAGGTGTTCATTCCCATCATCAATTGGTTGATTTTTTCCACCCAACGCTTGCTGTGTTCAATCTTCGCCCGGATTTTTCGACTGATGGAGTTGATCAGAATGTCTTCGAACAGCGCTCGGTCCTGCTCGTCCAAAAGCAGCCGATTCTCTTTGATCTGTTCCTCTATAATACCGGAAAGTTCATAAAAACGAACCTCCCGTCCCATGAATTTCCCCCGAAGATCCATCCGCTGGGTTTGGTTCAACAACTCATCCATGGACAATTCCAATGTCTCCCAGTCCAAACGGTCCCAATCCAGCAGGCCGGAAAACAGATCGATTCTCTTGAGATTATAGTCCATGAGGGCGCCGGACTGATAATTGAAGGCTTCCTGTAATTCTTCTCCCCGTTTGCTCAGGGGTTTTTTCTCTTCCAGAATCGCCCCATAATTTTTTAAAACTCGATGGGCAGCCAACAGACCGGTCTGAGGATCCGTAGGATGCTTTTCCACATATGCCAGCTGGCTTTCCCCGTCAAAAATCTTCTCGTACAAGGATTCCTGCTGCTGCCATTTATTCTGGAGAATCCGCTGCCCCTCCATCTCTCGGCTCAAGGCATCCGACCGCTCTTCCAGTCCTCCCGTCTGCAGATTGATCCGGTTCATTTCCTCCGGTATTTCCACCAGGCGAAGGGTAATGGCTTCCACCCTTTTCAGAAGCTCCGCATTGCCGGATAAGGCCAGCTGCTTTTGTATGTCTGCCAAACGAATTTCAAGGGTCCGGATCTGTCTGTCCAAATCCCCCTGCTCCCCGATTGTTTCTGAGATTCGGTCTGCTAGGTCCTGGCTCTGTTCCTCCATACTTCTCATGGATTCTTCCCGGCTGACCTTCTGCTGCTCCGCCATTTTCAATGCTGACAGGGATTCTGTATAGAATTCCATCTGATCGATGCCTTCCGCGAAAGCTGATGCTCTATGAGGCAGGGATATTTTCCCCAATTTTTCCTTGATTTCCAAACTCCGTTGTTGGACTTCCCGATACAAGAAATCGCTTTTTTCAATGCGTCCTTTCAGCTCCCGCTGAATCCGTTCCTCCTCTTCCCGGGCCAGGTGGTATTCGGTCCAAGCCGTTTTCAGATCCTGTTCCCCGGGGAATCGGCCCCACTCTTCTTCCGCCTGAACCCGCTTGTTTTTAATCTCTTCCCATTCTCTTCGCAACCCTTGCTGTCGTTCCCGGCAATTTTTAATGCCTTCATCCAGCTGCGCTAAAAGCAGATTTTTGTACTGTTTTCGGGCCTTTTGACCCAGGAAACGGGACTGGTATTCCCCAGATGTCTTGCCCCTCACGATACCAAGGCCGTACTGACCCTCTTCTGTGATGAAGAGTTTCTGCTGATCCTCCGTAAGCCAGATGCTTTTGATCACATCCTCCACTTGCTGGAGAGTAATCCCTGATTCCTGAGTTTCCGCCTGAAGATAAAGGGATATATCGTGGGCGAAAAATCCAGGATCGGCAAAAATATATTTGTCAGCACCATCCCAGTCCTGCCGCAGAACCTCCTCCTGATAAGCGGGATCGATGATGAGCGCATCTAAAATTCCCAGATCCATCAACGCTTCCTCGATGGTGTTTCGAAGCCCGTCGCTGCAGTCCTTATCAAATTCCAAAGCCATGTATAGGGGGATAAAGGGAATGGCCTGATTCCGAAGCCGCTGGCGGTTCTTCTGGACACCTTCTGCATGGGGAGGCTCCGGATCCTTGGTTTCCCGCAGCTGATCCCGCTCCCTTTCCAATGCTTTTCTTTCCTCGATACTCTCCTGCCATTGTTTTTCCAGGGACTTGTCCTGCAGGGTATTGTCGGCCAGCCATTGATGAAAAGTGTCCCCTACCGGTTCTTTCACTTCATGGAAACTAAAGGGAGCATTGTATAAGAAAACCCGTCCGGCGGCGGTTTCCATGGCTTCCGGATTCGGATGAAAAATCTGATTCTTTTTATCCCAGGCAAAGAGCCTTTCCGCAAATTCTGCCCGGATTTCATTGAGAAGACGTTCCCTCTCCAATCGGCCCCGTTCCGACTTTTCCTTTTCCTGCTTGAGCCTTTCCACCTCCTGCTGCAGCTGTTGATACTCCTGCTGCATTCGCTCCAGATCCGTCAGAAGTTTTTCTCCCAGCCGAAGTCCTTCGGTATGCTTTTTTCGCTCCCGCTCCAGATGATCAAAAGAATACCGATTTTCCTGCCTCAGGTATTCATCCTGAAAAAAACTGTGCTCATCAAAGGCAGCCTCGGTTGCCGCAGTTTCCATTTCTGACAGAAGCCTATGAATTTCCTTTTGTAATCCCTCGATTTCCAGCCGGCTATCCCGTAGTTTGTCATCCAGTTCCCGCAAACGCTGTTGATCCATCTCCAACCGCTGATTTTTCGAGGCTATGAGGATTTTTCGGTTTTTTAGTTCCTCCTCTTTCCCACCCTTTTCTTCCATTAATAGCTGAAGATCTTGTAGCGCCATGCTGCTTTGCTCTGCCTGCAAGCTGCGGAATTCGATTTTCAGGGTTTCCAGTTCCCTTTTATTTTTTCCCAAATTTTCCCGGGTGTCCGACAACTCATTCCGGATCTGCTCCAACCTCCGGTCCCCTTCTTCCCGATTTTCAGCCGCCTTGATCCGGGCTTTGGCCTTCAGGGCCAGCATATGGGTGTTGTAGCGGTCATAGGCCAAGCCGATTCGGTTTAGGGCATTTCGGGATTCCTCCAGGGCCTCCACCTTCAGTTTGATTTCATCCATATGCTCGATGGCTTCCGACATGGGCCGAAGATCCTCATCGGACAGGGTAATCAGGGAATTCTGCATGATTTCATACATGGTGGTAGGTTTAAATTCTTTGGAAAGCTTGGGGCTTCGGATTTGAATCAGAAGCTCAATAAGCTCATCAAAATCGGAAAGGTCCTGGAATCCGAAAAGGCATTCATTGACCGCCCCCTTGTATTCTTTCTGATTGCTATAGACAGAATTACCGTCCCCCAACCGATTTTTAAGCTCCCGCTCGGTCAGGGGAATTTTCTCTCCGATTTCCCGATAAAGCTGAAAATCCAGATTCTTTCCAATTCTGGTATTGTCCCGAACAATAAAGTACCAAGTCTGCAAAGGCATATTTTTCCGGGCCCGCATGCCCATACCGATAGTCATATACCGCCCCGCCTCCGGTTTGGCAAATTCCAGATAAAGGTATCCAATCCGCTCTTCCAAGTCCAGCCCTTCGCTCAAAAGATAGGATTCCATTTTTCGGGCTCTGGAACCAAAGGGGTCCAGCCGCTCCGGTGCCTTATTCCCATCGAAGAGCAGCGGAACCAGGCTTTGCATCGTCACTGACTTCCCCGAGCCGTTGGCACCCCGAAGAAGCATTCTTCCGTTTTCAAAGGAGAACTCTGCTTCGTCGTAATACCAGAAATTAATCAGCCCGGCCCTATTGATCTTCCATTGTTCCATCCTGGTCCTCCTCTCCTTCCTCTGCTTCCGATTCTTCGTTCAGAGACTGCTTTGGCTTGTATTCTTCCGGGTAGCGACCCAGCATCCTGCCGGCCATGGGCAGAAGGGCCACTTCCCCTGTCATTGGATGGATCTCCATCATGCCATAATCGGTCATGACCCGGTTGATTTCTTCCACAAGCTGCCGGGTGGTGATCTGCTGCCGGTATCTTTTGCTCCAACCATGGCTGTACCGCTGCCGAAGTTCCTCAATCATGCTGTACCAGTTATTACCGGATAAAAGGACTCGATCGGAATCCTGACGTTTCCACTCTTGCCGGGCCATTTCCTCCCGGATCAGTCCGCATAGTTGAAGAACAATCTCTGTGATATTGCTTCGGTCCGGGAAACGGTCATGGATCAGGACTCCCTCCCTGGGTGTCAGGAGGGCTCCATTTCGATGAAGATACAAATCCATATCCAAATATTTTTCCACATCGTTCTCAATCAGCCCACGCTGATTCTTGATGTACAGATAATCCGCATCGTCCGGCCCGTCCTGGTATACCACCGGCGACAGAATCAGCTTCCGGTACACCCGGTGACGTCGAACCAATCCCCGGTCCCTTTCCTGAGCCTGCCATTCCTGTTCTTCCAGATCCCGAACGGAATGGGCCCCGCCAAGCTCAAAATGGAAGCGCCGCATAAAATACCGGGAAATCCCGGTGTTTTCGTAAAGGACTTCCCGGCTTGATTCGGACTGGCTAAAGCCACTTTCATCTCCATCGGTAACTAAGATCATTCCCTCTTCTACGCAAAACCGCATTACCCGGATGAGGCTTCTTCTGTGGCTGAATACGGTCCATTCCAGGTCTTCCGGTTTGGGGTAATTATTTTCTATAAATTCGGTCAGCTGGGAAAGGATAAACTGGGCTTCGCTTTCTTGATCTTCCAGAAACATCAGTACCAGAATCAGAAACAGGTAGTCCCGATCTTCCTCAAAGGCCTGGATTCCCATCCAGCTCTCCGACCGGCCAGGTATTTTTTCCAACTTGATCAGCAAGGGATTGGCGATGATCTGATAGCCGCATTTCTCCTGAAAAAAAAATCGAAGTTCCTCCAGCTTGTCCTTTACACGGAAGTAAAGGTCCGGATCTCTTCTTTTCACAATCCACCGTCGGTCCAGCAGTTCAAGGGTTTCTTTCATCCTACACCTCGTCAAACTCCAGCACGAATGCCGGCATTTCGAAATTTCCGTCTTCACTGGCAAGGGTGCATCGGGCTGTTTCTTTTGGGTTGGCCAGTCGATACTTTCGGCCGTATTCGGTAGAAACTGCCGTTTCAGGAGTGGTCAAAGCCTTCATCAGCCACCTCAGCAAAACTTTTCGTACAAAGGGGGCTACTTCTCCCAGTTCACCAAAACAGATTTTTTGGTCCCGAATCACCTGCTCCACTACCCGGCGCTCTTCTTCTTTTTCTAAAAGGATCCGCTCCCTCATGGCCTTTTTTTCCTGACTGTCGTCCCGGATGGCCGTCTTGAGAATCTTATCCCGGTAGGTCCGTACCCTAGGCTCCGTAACCACGATACAAGGACTCTCATCCCAAATACTGCTGAAGATGCTGTCCGTTTCCCTCTCTAAATTCCCTTGAAAATGGCGAAATCTGCCAACGCCAAAAACCTGGCCTGCCATTTTGTGCCGCTCATCCTGGCTGCTGCAAATAGTGAACAGCTCCATAACCCGGCGATACTCGTCTTTCCGATTGGTGTACTGGCTGGCTGCGTCCAGAATGACCACCGCATATCTGGTGATTTTTCGGATAATCTCATTGGTAATCTCCAGGATACGCTCCACTTCGCTGAATCTCCCGGGAGCCTGACAAAAGAAGAATTCCATGCTCTCATACTTTCCACGAATATTTTCCAGGATGCTTTCGTCCTGAACCAATTCCATATCGATTCTTGGAATGTCCTTTTCATAGTCGGTTATTTTTTGAAAGATAGCTGATTTTTCATCGGGGCTGATTTTCTTCAGCAGTCCTTCAATTTCATAGGAATGAGCTTGAAGTTCTTTAATAAAATGCCGAAGATAATCCACCAGTTTTTCCTTCTGCAGCAGGAAGCTTCTGGATTTCATCATTTCTTCGGCCTTTACACTGTTCCAATCTCGTATATAATCCTGATAATTCTGGTTGAGCCGTTGAAAATCCGAAGCAAGACCGCTCCACCAGCCACCGATGGTCTTGTAGTCCTCCCCTGCCATCCGATTCATCTCCCTAATCTGATTCTTAATCCGTTCCAGTAAGGTAGGTTCCAGAGAGCCATGTTCAAAAAACAGGTTTTCCAGACGCACCGTAAGGCGCTCGATTTCGATGGCGTATTCGGTCATCTGGTATCGGAATTGTTTATTCATAAATTGCTGATAAGTGGAAACCTTGGCAGTATCCTGAACGGCGCTCAAGCTACCCCAGCTCACCAGTACATCCAAATCCTGGCGACAGAGCTCCAAGGTGTACTCGGAAAAATCTTCCTCCCGGCTCAGCTCTTCAAAAACATCTTCTTTGGAAAGCCAGTGAGTAAACCGCTGACTGTGGACATAGAAAAGCCGCATGATGCTTCGATAGCGCCATGCGTTTTCCGCCGACAGATATTTGGTTTCCGTAATAGGTTTTGTTAGTTTTGTATTCATCGCTACCTATTATACAATATTTGATAATTCCTGCCAACTTTATAAGCAGGTCTGACAACTGACAGTTTTGCCAACAGGCAGACCTGCTTATACAGTTGGTTGGAGGATGATATCCTTCCGTGTAGCCGCATATTCCTGCAATTCTTCTGTGAATCCACTTTTGGAATAGAGAATAAAATGTTCGCGCCGACTGTCTTTTTTCCATTCCACGAATCGGGCCTTATCTTCCAGTTGCCGCAGAATATTCATCCCTACCTTGCTTTCCCAGTATTTACATTCTCCGAAAAGGATATCAAGACCGTTACAGTCCAACGCAACAACATCAATTTCATTTCGGCCATCCCACCATCTTCCCACCTTATCGAATGTAAATCCCAGTAGTTCCGAACCATTCAGACTCCATGTTTCTTCCCGGCATATATTTTCATAAACATAGGCGATGTGACCATCCACTAGGTTGGATCGTATCTTGTCCATGACCAATTCCCCATGACCTGATTCAATCAGGCCTCTATTTGGATAAATAAACCGGAACCAGAATAAAAGAAAATTATCTCTGAATCGATAGAGACCCTTTTTACTCTTTTCCGGATTCATTTCGGTTACAGGGACCTCCCGTTCAATAATATCCAAATCCATCAAGGTTTTCAGATATTTAGTCAGACCTGTCTGCTTTAGCTCCAAGCTTCCGGCAATTTTGGACAGCTTATGATTGCCAGCTGCAATTGCCCGTATGACGGAAAAATAACTTCCGATTTCCATAACCTCTCCCTGCAGTAAGAAAGTTGGTTCGTCGTAAAGAAAGCTTTGCCTGGATAAAATATTACGATCAATCGCTTTATAGATGTTCTCTTCCCCGTGGAAAAGCTCAATGTATTTGGGGACGCCACCGGTCACCGCATAATAAGGTATCAATTCCTTCCCTCTTTTGTCAGGGAAAAATCCTTGGTATCCAGTGAAGGGAATTTGCTTTAATTTAATCTGCCCGGTTCTTCTGCCATAAAGAGGGCTGGAATAATTAAGTGTCTGGCTTTCCATCATTGATACCAATGACCCACACAAAATCACCATGACATTTTCATCCTTCAGGTGAGTGTCCCATATCTTTTGAAATATTGAAGGGAATGCCGGATTTGAACGGCCTAAATACTGGAATTCATCCAATACCAATACCAATTTCTCATTCTTGTCTTCCTCTTGTCTTTTTAAGCCTTTCGATTCTTTTAACAAAATCTGAAACAACGGCTCCCAACTGTCCAACCGGGCACTCCTCAGCAACTCCTGACCCGTAAAATCCGCCACCAATTCCTGAAAGGCTTGACGATTCTGGCTTTCACTCTCTTCTGTAACCAAAAAATACAGGGCACTTTTTCCTTTTATGAATTGTGAAGCGAGGGTCGTCTTTCCCACTCGTCTTCTTCCGTATAAAATTACAAGAGAGGACCCCATCCGGCAATATTCTTCCTCTAAAAATGCCATTTCCTGCTCTCTTCCAATAAATTGGTCCATCTCATCACTCCCCCTTTTGGTTTATTATACTTCATATTATAATAATTTCAAGTATAATTTTAACTTTATAAGCGAGTCCGTTTGTTGGGGAAACTGCCAATTGCCAGACCTGCTTATACAGTTGGTTGGAGGTCGATGAGGATCTCATTTCGTCGCAGTGGCGGTGGGACGATTGGCGGATTGTACCGGGCAAGACGAAAGGTTCCACTGGGTATTCTGCCTTTAGCCAGCAGCCAGTCCAGAAGGTCTTCTTCATATTTCTTAATCCGTTCTTCGCTTACGGTTCCGGAAAAAGTAACGGATGCGCATTGCTTTTTCTCGCTTTTTTTCAGTGTGATTCGTTCATTGTCGGGCAAGGGCGGACTTTGCTCCCGGTACTTGCCTGGCATCACGAATTCGGTGGTAAACTTGTCTTTCTCCAGTTCGTTGAAAACCGGGGTGGTCATGGAAATTTTTTCATTGCTCACATTATTTCCGCTGATGTAATTAAATATCTGATTGAAGCCGTAGGTCTCAACCGGATCCGATTCCGGAACCGCTGCCGTATAATAAGGCTCATATTCCCGGATCTCGAACTTTCCCTCCTTTTCAAGAACTTCATACTTTGCAGTTTCATAGAGTGACATATCCATCCCTCCTTTTAAACTAACTGGACGAATCGATTTTTAGGAATACTATCCCAGTTTTCCAAGCCGGGCAGCCAGACGGCCCCAGCTTTCCGTGATGATTTTTCGGGCTGCGAACATGGATGTCAGGGACGGATCCAGCTCCGGTGCCACTTCCACCACATCGAATGCGATGACATTCAATTCTTTTAACAGGATTTCCATCAGGTCCAGCACTTGACGGCTATAGAGACCTCCGAACTGAGGCGTTCCGGTGCCCGCTGCGAAGGCCGGATCCAGGCAGTCAATATCCAGGGTGATGTAAATTTTATTGAATTTCCTCATTCTGGCGATGACGTCCCAGGCTACTCTCTCCATTCCCAGCTTGTGGCAGGTTTTGGCGCTGAATACCTGGATTGAGTTTTCCTTTTTAAAAGCATATTCATCCGGCTCAATAGACCGGATTCCAATAAAACACAGTTGATCCGTTCCTTTGACATTAGAAAGCTCCAGCGCCCGCCGCTGGACTGAGCCATGGGAAAGAGGATCTCCGTTCAAGGTATCACACAAATCGAAGTGGGCATCAATGTGAATGATTCCAAAGGGCTCCTCCAACCCCCGGTTAATTCCCGCTTCAATGGGGATGGTCACCGAATGGTCACCGCCCACCGCTGTAAAAAAGATGTTGTTCCTCACCAATTCCGCCACATACTGGGTAATCTCCTCAAAAATTTCTTCCCGGTTGTCCCCGGTGAAATCCCCGGCATCATACACTTGAAGGGATTCAAAGCTTTCAAACTCTTCCGTGTAGGGGGTGGAGCTAAAGGTGTTCTCTCGCAATACAGAAGGGCCCTTCGAAGCTCCTGCCCGGTAACTGACTCCTTTATCGAAGGGGATTCCGAACACCACCACATCCGCTTCCTTTTCTGACAGCTCCGGTCGGTTCAGGCCGCACCAAGCCCCTTTGTCTTTGGCAAATTGATCTTTCTTCAGCATGCTTGTCCCCTTTCCACGTATAGCAATAATTACATATATTATATCATACTCCAAGTCTTTTACTTCCACTAAAAAACTTCCCCGGATTTCTCATCCAGGGAAGTATTCTGAGTTTTAGACTGAAGACATTATGCGTTGAGGGTTCCTTTCCTTAATTTTGGTTCTGGAATCGATTTCCGTTGCCGTCGCCATTACCGCCGCCCTTCATCATGCCACGGCCAAATCCTCTTCCTTCACCATTCATCATGCCGGTTCCGTCACCAAGTCCGCAGCCATTCTCCTGACGAAGCTGCTGTCGTTGCTCCGCTCGCTCCAATGCCTGATCAGCCTCTTCCTGGGTAATCTGGCCATTTTTTACCATGTTGTTGATAGCTTCTTTTCGGACTTCCTGCCTGCTTTCGTAGGATTCCTGCAGGGCTGCCCGTTGTTCATCGGTAAGTTCCTGGTCCCAGCCATATGCCGGACAAACCGCTGCCCGATCAATTGCCGGCGGCGTTGTCTGTTCTGCTGCAAACACTCCTGCCGGAAAAGCCATCACTACCAGCGCTGCTAATGCAAATAATAATTTTTTCATGTTACATACCTCCTGTAATTCGTGGACCCTTTAGCTTATGGTCTTACTATAAACAGGAAATGTGGCCAAAATATGATTAAAACAAACCAATTTTAAGAACAGTTCTGCCAGTTGACACGTAAAAAAACGCCAAAATCCATTCATTTTAATGGATGTGGCGTTTTTTACGTGTCAAAACCTGTCAACTGGCAGAACTGCTTATAAAGTTGATTTTACGGTCACCAACTGGTATCCTGCATCCCGGAGGCCTGTAATGATTTCCGGCAGGGCTTCGATAGTCATAAGGCCGCCCACGTGCATCAGGACGATTCCGTTGTCGGTAGCACGGGTCAGCACCCGGTCAATGACGTATTGCTTCGTTACCTGTTTGCCGTTCATGGTCTCTGCCCAGTCGTGGGAATCCACCGTCCACATGACCGCATATTGGTATCCCTGTTCCTTTAGAACCGTGAGCAGCAAATCATTGAATTCCCCGTAAGGGGGGCGGAACATGGTGGGGACGATTCCCAGTACCCGCAGGTAGATCTCGTTGGCCCTAATCAAATCCGATTCCATCTGCTCCCGGGTCATGGAACCCATATGGCCGTGGGCCATGGAATGGCTCTCTATCTGATGACCTTTCCCCGCAATTTCCAAAGCAAGATCCGGATGATCTTCCACCCAGCCTGCCCGAAGGAAGAAAGTAGCCGTCACCTGGTAGTCCTCCAACACTTGAAGCAGTTGACCGGTGTGGTCATACTCCCAGCCGGAATCAAAGGTCAGGGCAATCTGCTTTCCCTCATTCTGACTGACACCGCCGTATATTAGCTGCACCATTCCCTCTTTTGGAAGGGGATTGGCTGGAGGCGGAGGGGGCGGAGATGGTGGCGGGATGATAGGCTCAGGTTCTGTCGGTTCGATTGGAGACCCGGTAGGGGTTTCAATGGCAGGTTCGGTTGCCCCGGGCTGCGGAGTTGGAATGGGGGATGTTTCTTCTTTAAAAGGATTGCATCCAACTAGAATCAGCAAGAGAATCCCCGTTAACATCAATATCGACATCGATTTTTTCATCATGGCAAATCCTCTTTTTTTGCAGGCTTTTTATATTGTCGACTCATCCAACCATCCAGAATCCCTCCATAGAGTATTCCTGCCACAAAACTGATTGGATCGGCAAAACCTGTGGAACTATAAAAAGCAAAGGAAACCGCAAGACCCAAAATCCCTCCTCGCAGTATCGCCTTACCCTGGCTTACAACCTTCCAGGGAGCACCAACGGCTAAACCGATGCTACACATATCAGTCCCAACAGCGCACCACCCACCAGACCAGTAATCAATCTCTTATTCATCTCAGCATCTCCCATCTCAACAAACCAATTTTATTAGCAGTTCTGATAGTTGGCAAAACTGCCAGTTGACAGACCTGCTTATAAAGGTGGTTATTTCCCCGAGTCCTTAATGTTCAGCAGTTCCTCCGGATAGGCCTCCCAAAGGACCTGATCCAGCAGGTATTCCAGGTTGAAGCGGATCACGTAAGCCCGCAGCACATTGAGCACCACGCTGATATGGATCTTGTCCTCCCGGTATTTCTGGAACCGGTCCAGCAGGAAGGCCTTTTCCCCTGCGGTGATTTCATCGGAAAAATACCCGAAAATGTGCATAAAGGTATTGATGTAGTTGTTTCGGCTGGGAAGGCGGGCAAAGGCCAGGCTCAGATGATGCTCATAGAGCTCGGCCACTTCCCGGAAGTGCTTTTTCTCGTGATTAGCCACGATCTTTCCCAAAATCCTGGACTGGCTCTGGTTGTAGGAAAGCAGCAGGTATTTGTGGCCGGCATGGAATTTGACCAGCTCCTTCATGGCACCGGAATCCTTCACCTTCCCGAATCGGAAAAAAGTGTATAGTTTGGTCAGAAAATGTTCCCGGATGGCATAGTTGGTCAGGCGGCCTTCTTCTTCCATAGGCAAGTTTGGATATCTTTCCATAGCCCTGGAAGCAAAGAGACCGACTCCTTTGACGGAGCCCACGGCTTTTTCCTTATTAACATAGATTTTCACATCCTTGGTGCCACAGGAGGGAGACCTGCCTTTTAGCAGAAATCCATGGATTTCACCAAGAGACTCAAAAAGTTCGGCGGAATACCGGTTCATCTCCTCTGTATAAATGTTCCCGGTAGCCGGCTGATACAGTTCCAGATTTCCGTTGTCCAGAACCAGTCGGACCGGATTACGGGGTACCCCAAGACCGATTTCCACCTCCGGGCAGACGGTGATGTAGTTGACATGGTCCTTCAGTTGTTCTACAAAGGCGTCCGAAATCACATCTCCATTGTACCGGCAATGGCAAAATCCCAGACATCTGCTTACGACGACGGTGGGTTTGTTATCGTCCCGAATGTCAGCCATAACAATTGCCTCCTTTTTCTCCCGGAGCATCGCTCCATCCTAGTAGAAAAATACTAACCCTATCATAGCATAAACAGAAGTTGGAAAAAAGTTGCCCTGGGTTAGAAATTACAGGATCCAATAAAATATCAAAACTGGTACTTCAAAAAAGGGCTGATCTGCTATATTATTAGCTTGAAAACTTCAATTAACGGAAAAGGCTGATTGCTATTTAGTAAATGGAGGGAATTTATGTTCAGAAAAATGCGACTTGAATCTAATATGACAACCAAGGAAGACGCCGAGGCGATTCTTCATGAAGCAAAAAACGGAGTCCTTGCGGTAGATGGGGATGATGGATATCCTTATGCTGTACCCCTGAGCTTCGCTTATGAAAAGGGGAAAATTTATTTTCACAGCACTTCAGAAAACAGTCACAAAATGGAATCCATCCGGAAAAATCCTAAGGTTTCTTTCTGTGTCATTACCCAGGATCATATCCTGCCGGAAGCATTTAACACTTTATATCGCAGTGTAATACTCTTTGGTACAGCCAGAATCTTAACGGATGACCAGGAGATTGAGCAGGGAATCATGACCATTGTAAAGAAATATTCGGGGGAATATGCAGAGGAAGGTAAAGCTTACATGCATGGGGAATGGGGCAATTTCTGTGTTGTGGAAATCGACATCGAACACATGACTGGTAAAGCGGGCAGCTAATAAGAATAGGTCGATACGCTTACCCAACCTAAACTCAGAACTCTCTTACAAACCGCTTATATTTATTCTTGTCTGTGGGAAGGCTGATGGGGGCACAGACAACTTCAATCTCCGGGGCTGGCACCTTATACTCGGATAGCTCCGCCAGCAAGCGGGCCTTCAGGTCTGCCCCGGCCTCCGGCTCTTCCCGGAAAAGATCGATGGTCACCGTGACCTGATTGACTTTCCTATTGACCACCCGGAATTCCCGGATGTTGGGGTTTTGGGTAATGACCCACCGGGCAAAAACATCGGGGAAGATGTGGATGATTTCCCTATTTCCTTCTGCTTCCCCATCCCCTTCTTTGTAGCCGGAGAAATAGAGGATGTCATCGGACCGGCCGATGATCTGACTGATTACCCGGAAATTCGAGCCGCAAGGACACTTATCCCCCAGCCGGACAAGATCGTTCATCTCATACCGGATCAAGGGCTGGGTCCTGTTCACCAGGTTGGTCACGATCATCTTCGTTGTAATCCGGTCAGGGCCCGTAACTTCCCTGCCCTGCTCATCATAGAGCTCGATGTACACCAGGTCTTCATTGATGTGGAGGTTGCCGTAGTGGCAGGTGCTGGCCATCTGACCTTCACTGGCCTGGTAAATTTCAATGACCGGACATCCGAACTTGTCCTTGAATATCTGTTTTTCTTCCGGAGTCAGCACCTCGGCATAAGTCAGGATGATCTCCGGTTTTTTTTTGATTTCATGAGCCTGGGGCAAGAGAAGACGGAGGAAGCTGGGGGGCGCCATCAGTATATTGATCCTCCGCCTGTTGATCTCATCAATGGCCTGGGGGATTTCTGTCATAGTGGACATATATTTCAGCTTGATGAAGGGAGAGTTGATATCCTCAAAAGCCTGAGAATGGACCCGGAGAAAGAATAAAATGTTGTAGGGCAGCAGGGAGAGTGGAATCCCGCTTCTGGCCAGAAAGACGAAGGGCAGCTTTCGAGTCAATTTCTTGCTAGTCAGGTAGATGCCCATGCTGCCACTGGTGCCGCTGGACATTCCCACCACATATTCGTCCCGATAATAGCCGATCTCTTTACTGCCCTCTGCTTCCAGGGCAAATCGGATCAGTTCCTCTTTATTCGCTCCGATGGTGTTCAACTGAGATAAATGATCCATCATCATCTGCTTGTTGATGAGGGGAAGCCGGCGGAAATCTTCCATGCTGCCGAAGGGGTTGCCTTGATATAAATCTCGGTAGAAGGGGCTTTTTCGGACAGCAAAATCGACCAGCTTTTTCAATTGCTTTTGCTGGTATTTTTTTATTCTGGCCTCAGAATAAAACCGCTGATGGATCAATAAGCGGAAATAATCGATCAATCTTGCCATCCCCCTTCCTCTTTCTTCCCTTCGTTCTATTCTCTCAACGTCCCTTGCAGCTTTTCCAGTTTCAGGGTCCTGCCAAACCGATTCATCAGCATGGCAATCCCGTATTCCAACGTAAATCGGTAATAGGCTTTTTCCCATTGCCGGAGTACCAGGCCCCAAAAAAGGGCCAGAACAAGGCCATAGAGCAAGGCGGCGGCGATGCCGAAGGAAAGCCCCGGCACAACAGCGGTGACAACCCGGTAAATTACGGCACTGACCACCGATTCCAGAAAGAAGGCCGTCAGTCCCCCTTTGCTGAACCGGGCAAAGAAAAGGGATAAGCTAGATTTCTTCTTTTTCCCCCTGTAATCAAACCAATTTAGCACTGCTAAGATCAGGAGCATGAAGAGCCCCAGCTGGGCCACCATGATGGAATACCATTTCCCGTCAATGGCCCGTTCCAGCATGGTATCTTCCAGATTCACATAGAGGAGAACGCCGGCAATCAGAAGAAAAAGAGCCAGGGGCACCGCCCGGCTGCAAGTCTGCCGGAAGTTTTTTGTATCGTTCAGGGCTGCCAGCCATCCACCCATCAGTCCGAAGGCAAAAAAGGGAAGGATGGGGTTGTTCTTGGCTACCAAAGGATTCAGCAATAGATAGAGGACATCGTCCCCTGCCTCCAGGGCATCCTGCCACACCCCGTACAGGGGAATCCGGGCCAAGGACAAAGCCATAAAGCCCATGGCCGCCAAAATGTAGGTCAGGGCTCTCTTTTCCTGGGGCACCCGATCGCCAACCAGGAAGGCAAAGAGGGCCAGCAGCAGGATGTTGGTGCCGATCATCACCAAGCTGTCGATGTAAAAAAGCCGTTCCCGGTTCATGGAAACCCAATCACCATTTCGGATCAGTTCGACCAGGATGCTGTTGTTCATGCTCCTGGTGCTGAAGTCGATGAGGCCAGGTCCGGTGAAGAGAAAATACAGATAAGCGATGGCCAGGGTGATCAGTCCGTAGACGATCCCATATTTCAGAATGCTGCCGGATGGAATCCCCTGATCCCTTTTCCGGAAGGTACTCCTGGTATGAACAAATCCGCTGATCATGGCGAATAGGCCGGCAAACATGAGCAGGAGTCCGATGACTGTTACGACAAGAGGCGGATCGTTGAAATCCACCTCATAAATGCCATCGAAATAATAGAAGGCCGAGTGAAGGATTAACACTGTAAATATGCCAAACCCTCTCAGGACATCCAGTCCGTAAAAATACGTTTTCATTACCATTACCCTTCGATGAAGGATCCGATGATCTCCTCCAGGGCCTTCCTGTCTGTTTTCCTGGAAATCAAGGGTTTGTGATCCTGCAGTACCGGATGGCGGTCGTGGTAAACAGGCTTTNNTTTTCCACCTGGTAGAGGATGCCCGTGGGGATTTCATCACCGAACTTCTGAGCCAGCCCTATGGCTGCAGCAAAATCCGTCGGGTCATGGGCTTCACCGATTGGTTTGACCCGCTCCTTGTACCAGGCAAAGGTGTTGATTTTATTGAAGCTGACGCAGGGCTGGAGGATATCGATCAGGGCATATCCTTTGAATCGAATGGCTTTCTCCATAAGTGTTATCAACTGTTCCTGGTCCCCGGTAAAACCCCGGGCCACAAATCCGGCCCCCGCTGCCAGCGCCATCAGCAAAGGGTTGAAGGGCGTATTGATATTGCCGTCGGTCTGAGCTCCAGTGACATGACCCAGCTCTGTTGTGGGGGATGCCTGGCCTTTGGTCAGACCGTATATCTGATTGTCGTGAACAAAATGGGTCACATCCACATTACGCCGGATATTATGGATGAAGTGATTCCCTCCTTCCCCATAGGAATCCCCGTCACCGGTATTAAGGATAACGGTCAGCTCCTCATTGACCATTTTTGCTGCTACTGCTGGGGGGAGAGCCCTGCCGTGGAGGCCGCAAAAGGCGTTGACGCAGAGATACTGGGGGGTTTTAGCCGCTTGGCCGATTCCTGCCACCATCAGCACCTTATGAGGCTCCAGTTCCATCTTTTCCAGGGTCTTCTTCAGACAGGTCAGGATGCTGAAATTTCCGCAGCCTGGGCACCAGGCCGTTTCTCTGGTGCAAATTTCTTTCTGATTCATGCCGTCACCTCCCTGATCCGTGATGCGATCTCTTCTGCAGAAATAGGCCGACCATCATATTTCAGGATGCTTTGAGTGCAGACAATTCCGGTTTTTTCCCGAATCAATCCAGCCAACTGGCCTGTTGCGTTCTGTTCAATATTGATGATGAGCCGGGCCTTCTCGGCCTTCTCCTTTAGCAGCTTTTCCGGAAGCGGATAGATATCCCCGAAAACCAAGGCCCCATAGTAACCGGGAGTTTCCCGGTTGAGCCGTTCTACGGCTTCCTTGATCGGTCCCCAGGTGGAGCCCCAGCCGATCAGAAGAATATCTCCGTCCTTGGATCCCAGAAACTCCGGTTCTTCCAGTTCTTCCACTATTCCCTGAAGCTTGTTCATCCTTTTATCCACCATCTTGATTCTCATTTCAGCGGATTCCGTTATCAATCCCTGTTCATCATGCTCGTCACTGTCCACGTTAACCAGCTCTTCCGTCTGGCCCGGATACCGCCTAGGGGAGATGCCATTTTCCGTCAGCAGATAGGGTTTGTATTCTCCCTGGGGATTTTCTGACGCTGGATCAGGGGCCTCTTCCGGCAGGGAAAAGGGTTTGATTGTAGCCGAGGTGTCTCCCAGGTACTGGTCACTGAGCAGGATAACCGGAATCCGGTACTTTTCCGCTGTGGCGAAGGCTCTGATGGTTTGCCGGTAAGCATCTTCCTGGTTTCGCAGGGCGACGACTTTTCTCGGAAATTCTCCCTGGGATGCATGGATGACAAAGCGCAGGTCGCTCTGCTCCGTTCTGGTTGGGAAACCTGTGGCTGGTCCCGGTCTTTGAACATTGGCGATGACCATGGGGATTTCCCCGATGCCGCTCAGTCCCAGGGCTTCCACCATGAGGGAAAACCCACCGCCGGAGGTGCCGGTCATGGCCGGTGCTCCGGCAAAGGAAGCCCCCAGGGCCATGTTAATGGCGGCAATTTCATCCTCCGCCTGCTCCACGACTACGTCCAGTTCTTTGCTTTTGGATGCCAGAAACTCCATGATTGTCGTGGATGGAGACATGGGGTAGGCCGAATAAAACCGGAGGCCTGCTGCCAGGGCTCCCAGGGCTATTGCCCTGTTGCCGTTTATGATCATGTGACCGGCAAAGTCCGCTTTCAGTTTTTCATAACGGGGTTCCGCCTTCTCGTATCCTTGTATATAGGCCTTCTGGTTGATTTCCAGAAGCTCTTCTTTCAGCTCCTGGGCCATTATTTTTTCCAGTCCATCCAACGATAATCCAAAGAGCTTTAATAGAACGCCGGTGGCAATGCTGCCGGAAACCCTGGGGTTTCCAAGCTCCTTAGCCATCTCCGCCATGGGAATTTTAATGGCCCGCCCGTCGTCGGTTTTGATCTTTTCATCGCAGAGGATAAACCCTTCCGGCTTAAGCTCCCCGATGTGGAGGCCTACCGTTTCATCGTCCAGAGCAATCAGGCCGTCCAGGGCCATGCTGTGGGAATAGACCGGACTGTCGCCGAATCGTATCAGGGTGAAATTATGGCCCCCTCGAATCCTTGACATAAAATCGTGGGTGGTCAGAACAGCATAGCCTTCTTTTTTCAGTAATTTTCCCAGTATCCCGGCCATGGTATCGATCCCCTGGCCGGCTGCTCCGCCAATCAGCAAGTTGTAATGCATACATTCGCCTCCTTTACACTAGGTACATAAGGGTCCCTGCATTCCTTTATTCAAAGCGGCAGATCGATGGCAGGTGGGGCTGCAGGATCTTCTTCTGTGCTGGGGTGCGTTCCGGCTCTACGTAGGATTCCAGCCGATCCTTCAGCATTTTCCCGGTTATCACCGACAAGTCGGATTTTTCCGGATTTTCAGCCAGGCCGACTCCCCATTTATTGAATAAATTGGTCATATAATTGTCCCGGTGATAGGTTTTCATCCGGCCGACTCCCAGGAATCCACCAGCCTCCATACCGGCGGCCAAGGCCTTGGGCAGTTTATCATCTATGGCCAGGTCCGTTCCCCGAAGCATCCGGTTCATATTGCGCATCATCTCCTCGTCAAGAAGAGCCTTTTGGAAGCTGCCGCAGGAAAATCCCGCCAGAATCCCCGGCATGCACCAGACCTCCGCGACTTCCGTCAGACTAAAGGGAAGAATCGTAGTCAGCATTCCTTCCATTCCGGCCTGATAATCCACCCGGGTGCCATCCCCATATCCTCCGGAAATAGCGCAGGGAATGCCCAGGGATTTGGACAGTTCATAAAAGATGACCTGAATGTGGACGCATTCCACGCTGCCATAATTGGGCTGCAGGGTCCGGACATTGCTGATGGTGGAAAAATCCACAAAGGATATTAGATTTCCGGGAGCTTTGAGCTGCACGAAGGTCAATCCCGCCAAAGCCATGGCAAAATCATGGATGGCTACCCCCATGATGGTTTCCGGGGCAGTCATAAAGCCCAGGGAGCAAGGCATGATCGTAACAGCCTGTCCCTCATCAATGGCTGCCTCCAGATTGTCCAGGCATTCCCGGTCGTAGGCCAGGGGTGGATTGGGGCAGATCCCCTGGGTGATGACGGGCTCCTCCCACTGATCATAAAACTCCCGGGCCATCCGGAAGGCTCTCCGGGCACTGCCGTATACATCTCCGTTCAGGGCCGTACTTTTCGTTGCCCGAAGACCGATGTTGGGGTATTTATCCGAATATTTCAGAGCCATGGCGATCTGGGCCACAAATTGGTCCGGGCCGTCGTTGTCCAGGGGGTCTGTACAACCAGGATTCGTGCATTCGTAAAGGTCCGAGGTTTCATTGACCCGGTAGAACCGGAGGGCATCCTCCATGTTGCACCTCCGCACAATGCCGGTGTCATCCTCCAGGATAAAGGGGGCGTTGCCAAAGGGCGTACCGGCTGCGACCCGCTTTGCGCCAGTTACGCTGTAATCCTGCTTGGGGGTCGTGGCCAGGGCTTCCTCCAGAAGTTTACGAGGAATAAGGACTTTCTCCCCCTCGATGGTCCCTCCGTGATGTCGAAACAGTTCCCGGGCTTCTTCCTTTTCAAACCGGACACCCACGGTTTCCATGATTTGAACCGCCTGAGCATAAGCCTCTTTTATTTGATTTTCTCTCATAAATTGATTCATGGTTGTTTCCTCCTGGGTGAGTTGTTATCGGACGAATAGCGGTGTTGTGTAGGGAATCAACACCTCCGGGACGAAAAATAATTGGCTAATCTCTTAAACAGCCAAGCGGTACAACGTGAATCCCATCCTGCCTTGTAAAGCCAAATTCGGAGCCTGTAAGTATCATCAAAAATGATGGCGGATTCATTTTGTCTTTATCAATTCTATCTTGCAATTTGCTTAAATTTGCTGCCGCTCGTTCAAACTCATAGGCTCCCAGCTTAATTTCAACGGCACCCCATCGCCCATCCCTTAAAACCACGACCGCATCGCATTCCAAGCCCGTTTTATCTCTGTAGTGAAATACTCTGCCGCCCAAGGTTTCTATGTAAACTCTCAAGTCCCGTATGCATAGGGACTCAAATAGTAATCCAAAGGTATTGAAGTCCTGAAGCAGCTGAACATCGTTAATACCAAGCGCTGCAGCTGCAATGGAAGGGTCTGTAAAGTGTCGTTTTGGACTGGTTCGCAAGGGGGTTTTCGAACGAATCGATGGATTCCATGCAATTAAATCTTCAACTACAAATATCCTTTGCAAAGCATTATAATAACTGCTTATGGTTGGAAGGGAAACCGACTCGCTCTCGCCGCCTTCCATATCTTTTCGGAGTGTCTCATAGCTAGCTTCAGTAGAGATGTTGCGAGCAAGAGATTTTAATAAAGCATAGACTTTATCAGGATTTTTTTCTACTCCATCCACCCTTGAAATATCAATATTTACAATAGAATCCACGTAATCCAGGGCTCTTTTTTCTGGGTTCCCAGCTTTTGCAGTCACCGCCGATGGCCATCCGCCTCGTGCAATGATTGTTGCAAGATCTTCCAATTTGAGTGCAGAAATTGCCTCAAGGGAGGCTGGACTCGAAAAAAGTTGACTCAACCTCACTTCACCGTTAGATTCTAAAGATTCATACAAACTCATAGGGCGCATTTTAATTCTGGATATCCTTCCTGTCCCCGAATGGGTCAGCATTTCATCGAGAACCGGTACCGCAGAACCGGTAAGAATAAATTGCCCTTCCTCGCCCCGCATATCCACCTCATGCCGTACTGCATCCCAAAGGATAGGCGCCACCTGCCACTCATCAATCAAACGAGGCGTTTCACCTTTTAGCAATAAAGAGGGCTTTGTATTAGCTGCTTGTAGATAACCGCTTCTATTATCAGGATCTTGCATAAAGAGTACACTTTTTGCATGTTCCATAGCCGTCCTTGTCTTACCACACCATTTAGGCCCTTCAATGAGCACCGCACCTGCTGAAAGAAGGGCTTCATTCAGCCTTACATCTGCTTGACGGGGTAAATACTCTTTCATGATATCTCACCTCACTTCTAAGCATAGTATAGACCATTTTATGGTTTGGCGCAATTTCATTTTATGGTTTGGCGCAATTTCATTTTATGGTTTGGCGTTTTTTTCTTTCATATCTACATTATACACTTGTATAAATCAATTTTGTTCCTCATTCAAGATTATTATAAATCGTTTTCAGTATCCGGCGAAGAGAATTAATATCATCGTCAGAAAGATTGTTTAATAGCTTTTTTTCATTCATTTCAATTTCAGCGTTCATTTGCTCTCCAACATCGATCGCCTTTTCCGTCAGGCAAACAATTTTGTTTCGCTTGTCTGCTTCATCAACATAGCATTTTAAAAAGCCATTCTTTTCAAGGCGGGAAACAATTCCTACAACGGTAGGATGAGCAACATTCAAGTGGTTTTTTACCTGGGTATATGAATTTTATTTTTCATAGAAAGTTTTTTTCCTTTAATGCTGTAAGCACATTTTTATATAATCCACCGGCACATCCATCCGGACCGCCGTTTCTTCTATGACTTCCTCTCCTTCTACATGTTTGATTAACAATCAATACCCTAATTCCTCCGGAATAAAAACCACTTCGATCCGGTTTTCATCAAACTGCCCCTGGATGATGGTCCAGTAGTTGCAAATCTTTTCCGGTGACTTGCAGTCCTGGCAGACCCCGGTTACCCGGCAGGGAGTCTTTTAGCCGAGCCGTTTTGCGTCCAATGGGGCCGCGATTCGGCGAATACGATCAATAGCATCCTCAATTGTAGCTTCTTCTGCGAGTAAATACGTCACTTGAATATAGGTGGTCTTCTCTCCGTCAACGGCTATAAAGTCAACTTCTTAATCATCATGGACATCGCCTCAACTTAAAAATGCCACACAAAGGTCTTTTTTACAAGACTTTTATGTGGTATTTTGCATTTTTGTCTTTTACGAAAGACTTTTTTGTCCATCTCTAACTTCCCGAATAAATATCAGAATTGTTTGCTCCGTTCCATATTGGAAACGGCAATTTTGGTTCCTGAGTATTTCATCTTATGGCTTAACCTCTAACCTGCTCTCACTTCTTCTTTATACTTTGAGATTATATCCCACAATAAAGCAACAGCAAGACTTTCTACTGCTTACTCAACACCACTTCCGGCAATACAACCGGTTTTAGGCAATTAAAAGCTTGTGAAGACCGGCTTCAAACCCGAATAACCGTATTCCTGCTGAAATTTAAGAACCATGCTGCCGATCTTCTCGTAATCGCCAATTTCGCTGTAATTAATGTAAATCTCATAATCCGCGGGGTGTTTCGTCCCTATAATCTTCAGGCATCTGCCAATCGTTTCCCAGGCTTCATCGAGGGTCATTTCACGAAGATCAACAATCAATATTGGCAGAAACTTATCATCATCATAGGTCTTCAGGTAATTGGCGAAGTCAATGGTGTTCAGGGCTAAACTATTTTGTGTCAACTTGATCTGAATTCGTTGTTTCCTCGCCGGCAGGATGTCCTTTTTTTGAGATAGCGAGTCCTGAATTAAGTTATTAACATAACCGATATCTCGCGTATCCTCTGCGCTGAATCCGAATGCCTTTACAGAAATAGGATTTACCGAAGCCCGGTAATTTGTCTCATCACTCTCCGCTTTTGCCAATTGGCCAAGCCGGTTTACAATAAGGTCCGGAGCCAGCTCGTTAAAAATGCTGGTTTTGTTAATTTCTTGGAGTGCATTTTTCCTGTATTCGGAAGCAGTGCACAAGAACCATTTTTTAAATTCTGCGGAATAGTATTTGATATCCGAAAATCCGCATCTGTCTGATATTTCATTGATTGAAAGATCGGTGTTCAAAAGTATTTCCTCGGATCTGAAAACTCGTACAAAACCAAGCATGTCTTTGAAACTGGTGGCTCCAACTTCCTTGAAAAGATGGGTGACATAGGATTTGGAATAATGCTCCTTTTGTGAAATATACTCCTGAAGGTTCTTAATATGATAATCCTGAAAAATATACGCCATGATCTTATAGTATTTCTCAACCTTAGTAAAGGGGGTGTCCCACTTACGGTTGTAGTATTTAATCATGTCATAATCGTTAACCAGGATCCAGAGAAGATTTTCAGCACATTTAACGGCCTCATCGGTGCCTGTATTACTGCCCTGTATCAAATTCGAAATGATCGATGAAATCATCCTTCTTATTTTCGCCGTTTCATTTCTGTATTTCGCCAAGTCGAAGGATTCGCATCCGAAGATAACATAATAAAGATAAGGGATCTTGCCTATATATGCACTCATGTCAAAATACAGTGACACAATTTCGCAACGGGAAACGATGGCAGAAATTGTATGGGAATCGCTCTCTCTGATGACAACATAGTCACCCTCGTCCATTACAAAGTTTTCACAGCTGACCGTGACCTTCGCTTTCCCTCTAATGACCATCAATATCTCGATGACATCCTTGTGGGCATGCATATGAAGGCTGCCTATCTGACAGCCTTCATATGCAATGGGCAATCCATCTGGAAAAAGAATCCGTTCAAAATACAATTTATATCCTCCGCCGGCGCATTGGTCTTCACGAAAGCTGCCCCATCCCAATCCGCCTTATAAAAGTATATATCCTTATGAATCCTGTAACAAGCCTTTTAAATCGTGCCGTGGATCAATTCTCCTTCGAAAACAACTGCATCGATTCGAATATCTTTCACCTTCATCGGATCGGTTTCAAAGGGATTCTCCGATAAAATGTTCATGATCGCCAGTTTACCCACTTCCAAGGAGCCCATTAATTTGTCCCAGTGCATCTGTCTCGCACCGTTCAGTGTGTACCCCTTGAACAGATAATCCAGCGGGATTTGCTGCCCTTCGGGCGTTCTGACACCGCCTGGACAGATTGTGGAATCCAATGGGAATTCAGGATCAATTCTTGTATGGGATATCTGAATCCCAAATAAGGGATTTGCCCTGCGTCGCAACTCATACAAAGTTGTTACATCGCTTGAAAAGGCAACCAAAGCCCCACTTTCTATAAATTCCATAACCCGATACATGCGATGCCACCGCTCTGCTCCAAGTATAGAGATTGCCTGGGTTCCAAAATATCCTCCTGCCCAGTGGCAGGTCCAGTTTATTGTGATGCCTAATTCTGCCGGTCTCTTGAAATCTGCGGGATCCACCAGCTCACAATGGGCAAATATCGGTTGGATTGTCCAAGGGGTCCCTTCCTCAAACGCGATTTGCTGCGCCGCTTCAACAGCATCACAGCCAACCCGGAACGCACGATCTCCAACCATATGGATTTGAAGATCCACACCTTCCCTATTACAGAGCACGAAGCATTTTGTAAGTTCCTCCGTGTCCATTTTAATTTCGCCAAAGTTCATTCCAGCCGAATCTCCTGCCAAAGGTTCTAAAAGTGCACTGTTTCCGGCTTCGTTCGTTCCATCCAGGAAAAGTTTCATCATATTCAATTTGATATGTCTGCTTGTATACTTTTCCTGGTATCTTCTGAGCTCGGCAATTTTTTCCGGGAGGTCGTCATAACTCCAGAATCGAACGATTCCGTCGTAATAGAGATTGAGTTTGCCTTGCCGGTCAAGCTCCGACATGGCAATCAGCTGCTCCTCACCTTCCAGTATGCCATCAGCCAAAGCAGTTATGCCGTTTTCTTTGGTAAAAACAAAGAATTCTTCCATCAACTCCGGTGTCATCTTCATCGGCGCTTCCCATTTAATGTTTTCAAACAACTTATCAGCAAAATGAACCCAGGCAAATTCCTTTATCCATCCGGTGGGTTCGCCACTCCCATCCCTCACAAACATTTCAAGCCCCGGAACGGGATCGGGCGTATTACGGTCAACACCCATACATTCCAGCATCTTTGAATTGACCCAGTGAAGATGCTCCCCAAAATCCTGGCATAGGCATGGCCGATCTGAAACAGCTGCATCCAACAGTTCCTTGGTGGGTCCCTTTTCATCAAACAGCGTTGTTGGATAATATTCAAAATACAAGAAGGGGATCTCCTCCTTAGGATGTTTTGCCGCATAATCCTTGACAAATCCCAACAAATCCTCAACATTATCCACCCATGGAAGAGTGATGTGCCATGAGCTTTGGGACACCATTCCAGGATGATTGTGGCTGTCTATGAATCCCGGCATAATCGTCCTTCCTCCGGCATCAAATTCAATATCCCCCACCGGCGCATCAATTCCGGCACCAACAAATGTTATCCTGTCGTGTTCAAATGCAATGGCTTCAGCCCATGGTTCTTTATCATCACAGGTGTAGATCCGTGCGTTTTTAATTGTCTTTTTCATTCATATCACCTATTAATCTTGTTTTAACTGAATTCGATCACTTCAACTATTCATCCAAGCTCATTTCCGGGGGCAACACTCTGAAGCCTTTTGTCTTGACTGCCAAATAGATGATGCCTGCCCCTAACCAGACGGACCCTAATAATTTAGCGGTGGAATCGATGAAAAAGAACACCACAAGAAGCGTCAATACGCCAATCAAGGGGCTTATGAGATATTTCAGAAGATCCTGTCTGCTTCTCTTATTGTTTCTGATGTAATAATGGGAAATTACTGATATATTGACCATGATGAAACCGCTAATAGCTCCAAAGGAAATCAACGAGGCGGCACCCAGCAAATTGTCCTGATAGAACAAGGCTGTCATGGCAACAAGGGTGGTAATCAGGATATTGTTCACAGGAGTCTGGTATTTTGGCGAAAGGGTTCCGAATATCTTTTGTGGCAAAATATTGTCACGACCCATGCTGTAAAGAATCCTGGAGACGGCTGCAAGGGCCGACATCGCACAGACAAATGTAGCAAAATTGTCTACAACAAAGAATACATCACCAAGCCAGTCCTTACCCATGTTGGGGAAAAGTTCAAATATCCCGACAGACGGATCTTCAATCTCCAGATAAGCCATCGGCCATGCAAGATACATGAAATATGACACTGCAACGAAAAGAACTCCCGCACCAATGACAACACCCAGCACGGCCGGCTTCATGACTTTATCCGGATTTTTTGTTTCCTCGACCAGTGTCGTAACAGCATCAAAACCGACAAAGGAAACACACATCACGGCAGATGCGCCCAACACCTTAGACACATCGAATGTATCGGGATTCACGATTGCCTGCGGTACAACAAGCGATCCGGCACCGCCTCCACCAACGACATATTTGGCTATCACAATGATTACCAGAAGAGTAAATCCAACTTGGGCCGCAATGATTATAGAGTCTATGATGCTGGCAGCTTTCAAGCCAATAATGTTGATCAGCGCTCCAAGGGATGCCACCACCACTACAATTACCCAAATTGGTATGATTGGGAAATATTCATTGATGTAAAGGCCTAATAAAAGATAACAGATCATAGGAATAAGCAGATAATCCAGCAACATAACCCATCCGGTCAGAAAGCCCAGATGAGGCTGAACCGATTTATTGACATAGGTATACGCTGAACCGGCAATTGGATAAGCCTTTACCATTTTAACGTAACTGCCAGCAGTGAAAAGCATGACGACAGTCGTGATGCAGATTGCCAGCGGATACATTCCAACGGTATCAACGGTAAAAATGCCATAATAATTGTACACTACAGTCGGCGCCAGATAGGCAAGACCGAACATAATCAGCAACGGCAAGGTCAGCGTTCTCTTCAGTTTAGTTTTTTGATTCAAATCATTCATATTCAACCTCCTGAACAAATAATAATAGGGCACAGGCAGATAGAATCACTTATCCATGATTTTTTCTGCATTTGCCCCTATTATATTACTAATTTACACCCGGTCTCTATGATGATTCGGTCCGGTTTTTATGTCGATTCTGCTCAATGCAAACACATTTTGATATAAGGAAATGATCCTCTTGCAGCCGCAAGAATGCCTCGAATAATTCCTCATAAAATGGAGACTCTCTGGCAAACTCCAAGTAAAATTCTTCGGTTTCCTTCAGATATTTTTCCTGAAACCCCAAATCTGCCAGCACGGCATCCCGCAGGTTGTTGATTCGGTCCGCTACTTTGACGACAAAGGCGACTTGGTTTTCCCTGATTTTAGCGAGATAATCGCCTATATCAGCCCCTTTAGGCTTCGTCAATAATTTTACGGCATCCAGAGTTATACTGCTGGCAAGTTCCAGGATTTCTTCCTCCGTTGCATCGCTGTCTTCCAACAGATCATGGAAAAGAGCCGTGAAAATATAGTCGCCGGAATATCCTTTATCCAGTAGGTAATTGGCTACTGCCAGAGGATGATCGATATAATCGGCCCCTCCTTTCCTTGGCTGATCTTTATGCTTTAAAGCAGCAAATTCCAGAGCTTTCCTTTCAGCAGGGCTGAATCTTTCTGTGGTGTTCATTTTATCATTTCCCTCCAGCCTTCCACGATCATCATCAGGTCATCAATGGAATATGATGAAATAGATGACATAAATCCACCCCAGCAGACCATGAATAATGGCCCATAAAATGGAGTTCCAATTTGAATAGGATATCACCATAGCCAGGCAAGATCCAAAGGTTATACCTGTCTTAACGGTTTTCTCTACGGTTACGTACTCTCTTTTATTATTCATATCTTCATACCTCCAACCTAATCTCATTTTTCATTATAATGTATTTATTCTGTAAAGTGAAAATTTTGTATCTTTAGTGCTATAATAAGTTTAGTTAGCAATCTTTTGATATACAAGGATAATAATAAGAGATACAGCATCCGTGGAGGTATAATTATGAAGATCGCCTTAATTTCTTGTAGTAAAAGTAAAAGAGATGTTGTATGCCCAGCCGCTGATATGTACATGCCAAGCCCTCTTTTTTCAAAGTCTTATGAATACGCAAAGGGAATTGCCGATAAAGTCTATATTCTCTCTGCCAAGCATGGCTTGCTGGAAGAGGATGCTATAATATCCCCTTATAATCTCACTTTATCCGAGATGAGCTCTGAACAGCGCAACCAATGGGCCCGTAACGTTTTGGCTCAGTTAAAGAGTGAATGTGATATCACTACGGATGAGTTCATAATATTTGCTGGTTCTAAATATTACTCTCCTCTTTTACCCTATCTTAAGAATTACATGATACCTTTAAAGAACCTCCCTTTAGGGTTTAGGCTTTCTGCTCTTAATCAATTGCTTCAAGACAGAACTATTAATAATCAGCAGTTTTCGCCCAATCTTTCTTCTCAAGCTCACCCCTTAAACATGGCCGAGGAGCTGCATCGCCTCTTTAACGGGCTTACCCGTTATAATTATAATGAAATCTCAAATATTCCTTTTGATAATGGAATATACATCGTATTTGAAAATGGCGAAGAATATATGGATTGGGAAAGAATCGTCAGAATCGGAACCCATACCTCCCAAAACCGCCTTCGAAAACGCTTAAGAGATCATTTTATAAACGAGAATAAAGATGGCAGCATCTTTAGAAAAAATGTGGGCAAAGCATTGCTTAACCAAAGGAATGACTCTTATCTTCCTATATGGACACAAGATACCTCAAAGGAAGAAAACGCTGTCCATATCAACCGCGAGGTGCAAAAGTCAATTGAGGCAGAAGTAAGTACCTACCTTAGAAATAACATGCAATTCGCTGTCATAGAAGTAGAAAATAAAGAAGAACGCTTACGATTAGAGGCGGCCCTCATTTCGACATTGAATCACACGATTGCATTTGGTCCAGGAGAATCCTGGCTTGGCAATTATAGTCCGGAGGAAAAGATTCGAAACAGCGGATTATGGCTAACACAAGGTCTTGATGCCCTGCCCCTTTCAGAAGAAGAGTTTTTATTAATCCACGATTCAATTGAGAGCAGGGACTCCTTTTCTACATCAAAGCCACAGAAAGCAATGGCCATCCGTGGACCTTTGCCAGTTCGTCCTTCTAATAATACGGGGGATGATGAATCAAATAAAACAGGGATTGTCACCATCCGGAAGTTTATACAAGACGCATTTGATCGGCATCGTTCAAGTGGTTTACAAGAATGCATCTTGACTTCCGGAGAAATCCACCGGGATATGGGATTGAGAAACAAAATGCCCTCCGTTTGCAGTGCAATGTATCAACTGATGGGTGAAAAGGATGAAATTCTTCATACAACACCCAGCGGAAAGAGTTCAACTATTCAAATTAGATATTATTTGGATTAATTATCTTGTTTAGAAGAACTCTAAGCATGGATATTCAAGTCACTTCATCCTTAGTTATTTGTAAAACCAAGCAAGACCTTTAGTCTTTCCTCGAAGGCTTGAACTTCTTTAAACATTCGATTGAGTTGATCAAATATCTTTTCATCGGAAATTTCATCTTCTATTTTTGATTTCTTTGTTTTAAACACAATCCGCCATTTCCAGTTTTCCTTTTGCTGCTTTGACGGATAGTGTTCATTAATCCGCTCACACATAGCTTTTAAATCATCCGGAATATTGTTTGCGCTTAAGGCAAGTTGAATGACAAATTCATTCCCCCTATTGTTATAGATTTCATAAAAGTAATGATTTTTTGTGTTCCATCCACTTAATGCCTCTTCTGCATCCGGTAAAATTTCAGACATGTTCTTCGTTTTAAATCTTGTATAAGTCTTAACACACTTATCAGGGACAACTTCCAGTTCTCCTTTTTCTGACTTTTCATTTGCCCATTGTCTCAGAATTTGAGTGACTTCAGAAGTCCGATCTGGTTTATATTCAAATATCAAATCCAGCGCCTTTTGATGTTTTGCATATATTTCAGAACAAATTTGTATCAGCTTTTCGTCTCCCACAATTTCCCTCCTTAATGTCTCTACATAATTATCTATTAGCAATTCTGCAGTCGGCAGCAGTTTTACCTTTTTTCTATTCTTCTCAATAATTTCAAGTATGTCCTGATACCCCATAGGACACCAGTATTCCGGTTGGCTTGATTCATAGCCATCTGGTGTCAAGAATATATACATTTTTTTATAATCGGGATAACTCTCCTCTAATATCGAATAGTATTTATTCAGCTGATCATTGCCTTCACCCGAATCAATTTTGTTTTCAATACAAAGCAGAAACTTATCTTCCATCGATATAGCAAGTATATCGATATTACGCCATTCACGCTGAATTATGAAATCATGGCAATCCATCATCAAGATTTCAAATATGTCTATTTCCTCTTCAGACGAATGAACCACATGCTGAATTAGACCTCTTATAATACCATCACTAAAACCATGATTTTCATTTGGATTTAAGAGCCATGCTAAAACATTACTGTGGCGAATTTCAGTCCTTGAAATCTTCAATATGTCAAACAAATTAAATCTTCCAGTCCAGTCGGCAAGAGGCTCCAAACAATCGATATCCAGAAGGAATTCTTTAAGCGCTTGCTCATCTCCAATCATTTTATTATTACCTGCCAAGTGTTATACCTCCTAATATTATCTTTCAAGTTGTTAACCTAGCCTGTTATCAATGCCTACAGTTTCATCCTTTTATAGTAAAAGTATTCATCACAGCAACATATGTTTTTCCTTGTCCTTACACATGTTCGATCATATCTCTTACCACAGGTTTCACAGGATTCCTCGATTTCTTTTTTCCCAAAACAGTCCTCTTCCTCATCTCCGTCTTCGGAGTCTTCATCTTCATCCTCTTCATCTTCGTATTCGTCATCCGAATCTTCAAACTCATCCTCTTCGTCATCCGAATCTTCAAATTCATCCTCTTCAAGCTTGATTAACTGTTCATCAGCATCCGGGTCTTTCTCATCGATGATTTCAGAATAGATGTATTCTAAAATGTCAGAGAGCAGTTCAGTCGGGTTTGTATTATGCGTATAGAGCTCTTCTTTACAAAAGTTCTGTGTGCATTTTCCCAGGACCTCGAAGCACCTATATAGAATAAGGGCAAAGCCGGTATCGTTTCTTTTGTCATATTCCACTACACCAATTACAAAACCCGGAACACCATTCTCCCCAATAGGATAGTGACCATATTCATTGTGATATTCCTCGTAATCAAACATTTTATAGGGAAGGTTATCATCGATCATATCCAGGATAAAATCAAATTCCCATTCTTCCAAATCCTCATATACCGTGGTTAAATCCATACAATATTCAAAAATCCAATGATCTACTGATATCCCTAAATCTGTTATGCCTTGATTAAATGCAGGCTCATTTCCTGTAGGATAGAATCCAACCCCTTCATCAACCGCAATCATTTTTATGATCTTATGAATGGTGTTAATCTCTCTGCGAATGGTCTCGAGAGTGTTCTCCATTTCAATCCCATGAGTTGGTCCTTCGCTGACTTCAGGCTTAGCAACATAAGGATACCAGCAATAATATTCATTTCGATAGGCATATCCATTGCTCAAGGACCCATACAAAATCTGGTTGACCGTTCGACGGTCCACTCCAATCTGACCTGCGATTTGTCTCGCCTTGATTCCTGGACTATCAGCCAAAATTCTTAAGACCTCTTTTTCCAAACTGCTCATCATAACTGCGGTACCAACCTTTCTATGTGCTGAATGCAACCACTTGCCTACCAGGTATTCAAAAATTCCGTAATCTCTTCTGAATCATCATTTATATCAAAAGTTACAACATTGTCACCAGCTGCTTCAGTAATCTCATTGATAAAGGTTTCATGAGCTCCAAGAGCAGGATCCTCTACTGTATTCTTAACATATAGAATCACGATTCGTGCCATCCTTCCGTCTTTCTTTTTTCGCAGGACACGACCCATTCGCTGAATCATCTGCCTCTTGCTTCTGCTGGCAGCCACGATGATTGCCAGGTCTGCGGAGGGTACGTCAATTCCTTCATCCAGCAAAAGAGGGGCAGCTATTAATTCATGAGTACCATCTTCAAAGGCTGCAAAGACGGTCTTTCGCTCGTCCATCGACATATCAGAATCCAGGACTTCCGAATTGATTCCTGCCTTTTTCATCTCCGCTGAAGCCTTTCTTGTGGCTTCTTTAGTCTGTGCAAACAAGATGGAACGTTCCGCAGATCTTACCGCCGGCGCCAAAAGGGAAATGGCTTCCATTTTCTGCATCGCATTCGAAATGATATCTCTTCTCTTAATCATGGCACTCTTGTATCTTCTGGCTAACATGGTTCCCTCGCCACTGCCGCCGTCGGCAAGCCTGTTTATCTGCCTCATAAACTCTTCAAAGGGCTCTGCATCTAAATTATATTCGTTGATCAGTTTATTCCTGAGCTTTCGGCACTCCCCATCCACTTTGTCATATTCCTTTTGCTCGTGAGGATAAAAACGGACCCCGAGAAACCCAACCTTAAAAGGCGCGATTATGTCTTCGCTTAAGGCCTCTTCAAAATCCAGGGTATAAACAACTTCATCAAAATACTTGTTGAGATAACGCTCAATTCCATTATCGGACCGTTCGTAAGTTGCGGTCAATCCCAGTCTTCTGTCAAATCCGTTTTCCAATGCCTTCGCCCAGCTGCTGGCGCCATAGTGGTGGCATTCGTCGGCAATGATCAATCCCTTCTGTCCCTTCGGAAGCATCCTTGAAACAGAAGCAGATTTGGCAATCGCAATCAAAATATCAACATAGGTCAGGGATTGTTTGAAGCCGTTTCCCAGGAATCCGATTTTATAATCTGTTCCAAGTTTTTTATTCAGATGCTCTGTGATGACCTGATACCACTGGCGCTGAAGTTCCTTGGACGGTACGATTATTCCGACTTTCCAGCCCCTCTTCAAATGGGCTTCCATGGCTCCGATTGCCAGTCTTGTCTTTCCACCTCCGGTTACCGCTTCAACGACACCGATAAAACCACCACGCTGCCACTGGTTCAGTGCCCGGACTTGCCAGGGATACAATTCCAACCGGGGATTCCATTCAATGCCCTCATCAAGAAAACCAACGCTTGGAATATAATGGCTTACACGCTGGTCTCCTGTAGCATTCTGCTTGATTATTTCCGGAAAACTTAAAGGAACATGGGCCTGCCTATGATATGGCGCTTTTATCGTCCAGGCGGGTCTTCCAATTTCATCGAAATTGGGTAAAAAAATATTCCTGTTTTTATAAAGTGCCGAATTGACGATATGCTTGTTGATATCCGGGAAACCATTAGAATTCAAGTATTTTGCGTATTCCCGTCCGGTTAGACCCTCATTCTCACCAACAACGTCGATTAATGCTGTTATTAAGTCATTGCCCATACAAACCTCCGGTTTTATCACTGTAACTTATTCTTCATTCTCTTTCTTTTTTTCTCAACATTATTTATTTGACTCATTGTAAAATCAAATTGAACCAATAAAAAATCCATAGTGACCTTTTCTGTTGTAAAATAGTTTTGC
>DIMT01000032.1 GCA_002425705.1 Firmicutes bacterium UBA5559 | reverse complement strand
GCAAAACTATTTTACAACAGAAAAGGTCACTATGGATTTTTTATTGGTTCAATTTGATTTTACAATGAGTCAAAAAATTTATTATCGGAACATCCATCCTATTGCGGGGGTGCCTGGTTTTCAGGATCTCCCGCTTTTTTTCGTCGCTGGTATGGAGGTAGATCTGGGTGGTGAGGATGCTGCTGTGCCCCAGGAACTCCTGGATGTACTTGATATCAGCTCCCTCCTCCAGCAAAAGGGAGGCAAAGGTGTGACGAAAGGTGTGGGGAGAGACGTGGCGTCGGAGAGCGGCCTGCTCCACGTAATACCGGACACTGTTCCGGACGCCGTGGGGCTCTAAAGGAGCCCCGTATTTATTCAGAAAGATGAAATCCTCCGGATTGTGAGGGCCGGGCCGGATGTCCAGATACCGATTTAGGGCCTGCCGGGGTTCTTCTCCAGGGATAAAAAGTATCCGGTCCCGGGAGCCCTTGCCGTGGATCAGCAGGGAATGCTCCTCCCGGTCGTAGTCCCGGAAGGTCAGGCCGCAAAGCTCACTGACCCGAATGCCGCAGGCAAAGAGAAGCTCCATGATGGCGATATCCCGGATGATGCCCTTTTCCTCGATAGGTGAGCGGCCCTTTCGGTTGTAGGCAGCCTGAAGGAGCAGCTCCATTTCCGGCAGGGACAGGGAAACGGGGCGGCGCTGGGGATCTCGGAGCCGCAGGCGAAACCGGTCAAAGGGGTTTTGTTCCAGCAGTTCTTCGTATTCCAAGTAGGACGTAAAGGCCATCAGACAGGCAAAATGCCGCCGGATGGTTTTTCTCTTGAGGCGGTCCACCCCGTGGTCCAGGTAGCCCTCCAGGGTTTCTTTCCGGATATCGCTGATATCCGGGGATTGGATTCCCGATGCCTCCAGATAGAGGGAAAAGCATCGCAGGTCGTTTCGGTAAGCCCGAAGGGTGTGATGGGAAAGCCGCCGGTTGGACCGACAGTACCTCAGAAATTCCTGGCAGTGATGCCAGTAAGGAGAGGGCAGAGGTTCCTGCCATGCCTGGGGACCGGGAGGGGGTCCGGGGTGAAAGTCCCGTAAACAGTCTTCCGGAATCCGGCCTTCCTGGTGGAGAAACCGGCAAAGGGCCCGGAGGGTGGTGAAACGCTTCTTAATGGTGTCCTTCTGCTCCCTGGCCTGATCGAGAAGGTGATCGTTATACTTTTCAAAGAGGCCCCTGGAAAGCTGCTCCGGTGCCAGAACAGGAGGAGCCTGCTTTCGGCAAAAGGTCAAAAAACCGGTCAGGTTATACCGGTATTTGGTCACGGTGGAAGGGGAGAGGGGCAGCTTAGGGCATTCCTGCCGGATAAAATCCTGGCAGGCCTGATCCAGGGATTCGGAAAGGGCACTATAAATGGTCATGGATTTTTTTCTCCTCGCTGGTCTGGGCGGATCCGGCTTCTTGGGTGATATTCCCGGAGGACCGCCTTCTTTCGCTGATGAGTGGTGTGCAGGTACTGCTGGGTAATCTTCAGGGACCCATGACCTAAAAATTCCTGGATGTACTTGATGTCCACCCCTTCCTCCAGCAGCAGGGAGGCAAAAGTGTGGCGGAGGGTATGGGGCGTAACCGGCTTGGTGATTCCCGCTTCTTGGGCCTGATTCTTCAGCAGGATTCGGACCCATCCCCCTTGAAGAGGAAACCGTCCTCCCCGCAACAGAAGCAGGTCGGTTGATTCGGGGGGAGGCGGAATCAGGGATAGGTATCGGTCCAGCAGTTCCTTCAGCGGGGGATAGGCCAGGATCATGGTTCGGTCCTTGCTGCCTTTCCCCTTGATGTCAAAGAGGCCGGTATCCTCATGGTACGAGGAGCGGGGCAGGAGGCACAGCTCGCTGACCCGGAGGCCGAAATAAAAGAGAAGCTCGGGAATCAACTGCTTCAGCAGCCGGTCTTCCTCCTTATCGGCTCGGGATTTGGCAGCTGCTTGCAAGATAGCCTCCATTTCCATCTGGGTCAGGGACTGGATTACCCGGACTGGCTGCCGCAGCCGGAGGCGAAACTTCCGGAAGGGATTCTGGAAGTCCTCCTGTTCCAGCTCAAGATAATAGAAGAAAACCCGGATATCGGTAAAAATGTTCCGGATGGTAGAGACCTGATAGCGGTCCTGGATGTGGGCCAGAAAATCGTCCAGATCCCGCCGCCGGATCTGATGCCAAGAGGCAGGAGGATTGGGGCGGCCTTCCAGGAATTTCAGGAAGTGCCGGAGGGACAGCCGATAGCTTATAATGGTTCCCTTGGCCAGTTGCCGGTTGGAACGGCAGTGGCGGATGTATTTTTCTGCATCCTGATACAGTTGTTCCATTGATATTTCCCTTCTTTGGTGGGATAATGGGTATATATAAACAAAGCGTAGTCAGAATAACATAAAAATCAATAAATGTCAAATAATGGAAATTAAAGAGAGGAGAATGATCATGATCCGAGCGATGTATGAAGGAAAAATCATTGCCCAGTCCAAAGACACGGTGGTGGTGGAAGGAAACCATTACTTCCCGGAAAAAGACGTGAACATGGAATACCTGATTCCTAGTGATACCCACACTACCTGCCCCTGGAAGGGCGTGGCCAGCTATTACGATGTCCAGGTAGACACCTTGAACAAGGACGCCGCCTGGTATTATCCGGAGCCGAAGGAGGCAGCCAAAGAAATCAAAGGCCATATCGCCTTTTATAAGGGCGTGAAGGTAGAATAGGAACAACAGAGATTGAGTGAGGACAGAAGAATCCCGCCGGCAGTGGCTGCGATTGCAGTTTGAGCCTGGCGGGATTTTTGCTTATGGATTCAAGTTCTTGGTGGCCAACCCGTGAATTTTGTCAATTTCAACCCGTGGATTTAGTCAAAACGATGCATCCTCTTGACTCTATCTCATAGAATGTTATAAAATGCCGAAAACAGGAGATGTCTTTTTTTGGTTCCGGGAAAGGAGAGAAGAATGCTGTCGTTGGCTTATATTAAGATGTTCATATACCTATCTGCCGGATTTATTGGTTTAATGAATATTGCTTTTCTGCTTTTCCTGACGAAATACAAAGATTCCGGAAACAGAAGGCTTTATCGGGCAACCCGAAATTTTTCCTTCAGTGCCCTTTTGCTGGTCGTTTTGTACTTCCTTTTTCTTTTTATGCGATTTGTTTTTGGGGAACTGGAAAACAACTCACTGCTTCGTGTCTTTGATATCCTTGCCTTTGTGGGGCTGAAGTACTTTTGGCTAAAAATCATTATGGATATAATAGAGATTAAAAATGGGGTGCTTCAGCGAACGATCAATGTTCTGTTTTTGATCTTTGCGGTGCTGTGCGTGATTAATTTTGGATTTTTCATGGACTCCCAATACTACATCGCAAATGGCGTGATAAGAGGTTATGTGACAGCCGTCAATCTTCTTTTCAGCACGATCCCCTTAGCTATCAATCTGTATATTCTCATACGATACTACCATCAAATGGTCAACAAACTAGACGTTGTTTTCATTGTGTCCAATTCCCTGCTGATTCATCTGAATGCACTTTGGAATAGCTTGATGGCAATCAGTCTGTATTACGGAAAGCTTGTTCTCTCCACCTGGATTACGCCCATTTCGGATCCTACATCAATATTTTTGTTCCTTATAAACCTCAATCTTTTCATCTTTATCTATCGCAAGGACTTCAGCCCCCTGTTCAAATTATCCGCTGAAGGTACAATCAGGGAGAAAAAAGAGGTGGCCACGGATCAGGAGATTCTGGATATTCTGGCTTTCAAACACGCCCTTACGGTACGGGAGCGGGAGGTGGCCTACCTAGTCTATCAGGGGTATACCAATCCGGACATTGCAGATAGGCTGTTCATCTCCAGGAACACCGTCAGAAACCACATTCACAACATATTTTATAAGATGGATGTCTCTACCAGAATGGAGCTGGTTCATCTGGTCAATTCCCAAAGATAGTACATATGGACTATTGTAGCCCGCGTCCATTCCTTATATAGTTTGCAGTAGCAATACTGCAATTTTTTATGGAGCGGAAGCAGAGCTTCTGCTTTGGCGAAAAAGGAGGGACTGTGAATGAGGAAAAATTTTAAAGTTCTTTTATCCTTGGTGATGGTTGTTGTGCTGGTTTTATCGTCCGGTGCTACAGCATTAGCTGGTTCGGAAGCAGGTGGCCAAGCCGGGATGATTCCGGTAAGAGCGGCTTTTGAAATGGCAGACGTGAAGGTGGACTGGGATCATAAGACAAAAACAGTACTCGTTGGTAGCAATCATGGGCTGAAGTTTACAATCGGAAGCAAGACAATGATGCTAGACGGCATCCCCTTTGAAATGGAACGGGCAGCCGTGCTCATTGGCGGGAAAACCTATGTGGATGCATCGACGATGACCAATATCTTCGGAGCGGAAACCGAAGATGGCTCTGTCCGGATTCCGGACTATGCGGCAGATCTGCTGTCCGGAGAGTTTAAGTCTAAAGCGGAACTGTATCAACAGCCAGTCCCCGGGGAAAATGCTTTCCTGGCTGCCTTAAACCCCCAGACCGGATGGGATGTGGCCAGGGAACTGGTGAAAATCGGGAGCTCCGATCTTGGATTTCGATTGGGAGGAACCCCGGAAGGAAAGGCAGCAGCAGATGTAATTTACAAAAAGTATCAGGAATTGGGTCTTCAGCCGGAATATCACACCTTTAAGACTTATGGCTGGCGTTATCTGGATTCTTCCTTTAGTCTTGAGGGATCAGATCTGGAAATCCCGGTGGTTTCTGCTGTGGGCTCGAAAGGGACTCCGGATGCAGGCATCACCGGTGAGGTTGTTTATATCGGCACCGCCACCAAGCAGGAGCTGGAAGGAGTAGATCTGACGGGGAAGATAGCCTTGATCAAGATGGACCTGGACTATCATCCCTGGCACTCCCAAGGGGCATATGCTGCAGCGATTCGGGGTGCTGCAGGGGTCATCTACTATTGTGAAAATTATTATGCCCAGCTGGAGGGCGGGGAAGCTTTTAATGCTCAAGATTGGAGCGGAGCAGAAATCGACATTCCTGTTCTGAATACTCCCAAAAAATATGGGGAACAATTAGTTAAAATGGTAACGGAAAAACCCTACCGGGCTACGCTGGTTTCCAAAGTAGAAATCAACGAAAAGGGAGACGGTTATAACGTAATCGGAAAAATCGTCGGGAAAAAATGGCCTAACGAATATGTGATAGTTAATGCTCATACGGACGCTCATTTTCAGGGTTTTCAAGATGATTCCATCGCCATCGGCGGAGTTGTTGCCATTGCAGAAGCTCTGAAGAAAAGCGGATATGAGCCGGACAGAACGTTGCTGTTTTTGTCCATGGATGCTGAGGAATTCGGAGCGATGGATCTGGGGCCTGACTGGCTGCTGGGATCCTGGAACATGATGAAAGATAAGAATGGGGAATGGGCAGGAAGAGCTGTTGCCAGCCTGACCATCGAACTTTTTGCTTACAAGGGTACGGAGAACTTTGAACTGAGAGCGAGTGATACCCTGCATGAATATGTGCTGAATACCGCGAAAGGATTTGACTATCAAGCATATGCCGGTCTTGGGGTAGTTAAAAATGAAATCTCCAATATGTCCGACGAGTTTTCCTTTGCCTACTACGGGATTCCCACTTTCAGAACCAACACCGATCCGTATGTGGTAGAAAACATTTATCACACCCAGTTTGATAATGAAGAGACTACTTCCTTTGAAAAATACGGGGAAGCCTTATCTCATTATGCGAAGCTGTTCATCCGGCTCGATAAGATGCCCGTTGCTCCATACGATCTGACCCTTGGCATCGAAAAATATCGGAGCGGTGTGGACTTCGATGAATTGAATAATCTTGGGCTTGGAACGGAACTGAAAGCACTTGCAGAGGCCTATCAGCAGAAAAGCACTGAATTATATTTTAAAAACGCGATGATTCTCAAACTTTATGAAGAAGCGGTAAAATCCGGCAGGGATCTGGGAAACCTGCAACGAGATCTCTCGGTTTATAATCAGAAGGTTCGAGATGTCAACAAGACATACCTCACGGGAACACTAGCATTAAGCGGAGAAACGGTAACGCTGGAAATACCCTATTATCAAGGGATTCCGCGACTTTTTGATGATGCTGTTGCGGCCCTGAAAAGTAAAGACGGTGAGCGGGCATCCGAATTGCTCTCCGGTTTGAAGGGAAGCTATTATGCGGATTATCAGGATTATGAAACCTGGTTCTCCATTAACAGAGACAACATTAATCCGGATAATCCCAACCGGGACACCCTTTGGTCGGAAGGAATCAAGGTTCAATATTTTGATCATTACAAGATGACTCAGGGCTTGAAAGAAAAGCTGGCAGCAGGAGGTGCTGCGGATTATTCTGAAGAAATCAAAACTTGCGAGACCTTTAAGCAAATAGCCATGGACAACCTGAGAAAAGCCTATCAGGACGATCTCAAAATGTTCCGACAGGCCAACAGCCAGTTCCCACTGGAAGAAGCGGACAGGATCATTGAACTGCTGAAATAGCTGAAATAGAGGGAATGGCACAGAATAGAGACGAAAAGCCTCCGGACTGCCTTAGTCCGGAGGCTTAAACTTTCCTTGCAACGAAAAGGCTTCCGTTGCAATTTGCGTTGCACAATGAAACGCAAATTACAGAATCGAGTACCTTGTGCTTCGGCCAATACCACTTTTTGCAACAGCGTTTTTTTCTATCAACTGATTAAGTGTGCGTATCACCTTGGCTTTCCCGAATCCTGTTGCATCCTCAATTTCCAGACGGGTAGCGGGAGATCCTTTTGAAAGGAACAGGTACACGGTTTGCTCGTCGGTATCAAATCCGTTAAGACTGCTGCTGACAAGGGGAAGGATAACCACGATGGAGTTCTCGAAAATTTTAAATTCAGGCTTAATGATGCTTTCCTGATAAGAAAATTGTATCCTTCGAATGCCGGTTCCGAACATCTCGATATACTTCAGCCGGAAAAAAACATTAGCCAGGATTGGGTTTTTTAATACCGAAATCTGGCCGGAAAGATATTCTTCCTTGGATAAACCCGCAGGAAGCCCACCAGGCGAGGCGATTTCAATTCTATTCTTATACATGGATATGTGAATGGATGCTCGAATATCCCAGGCCCGGTGTACAATGGCATTAGCAAGCGCTTCCCGGAAGGCGTTTTCCGGTATCAAAAATTCCCGTTGCCTTTTACCGCCGATGATGCGCTCGGAAGAATAGTTCTTTCTGAAATAAGCCATTGCTGAGTCCAATTGATTCAGTACAGACACCTTTTCAATGGTCACCCGATCCGAGAATTCGTCTATGTCGCTTCCGAAAACCACCATGTCCAGCCCAGGAAAACTGTTTAGGTCAGCCAGAAGTTCGGCGGCGATGTTATAACCGGATAAATCGGAATAAAGATTGAGGGTTTTAAGGATGTCCTGATTCAGGTTGGCGATATTAAGCTCTTGCTTCAATTTTTCTTCCAGGACTTGAAAGTGAGAGGCTGAAATTTTGAAGGAAGATTTTCATTCTCGCTTATCATATGCTTACTCACCTTTCTCCTTTTCATTAATAGTAGGGGTCGATCTTGCAACGAAAAAGTTTGCGTTGCAATTTGCGTTGCACAATGAAACGCAAATTAGTCAAGATTGGAACGAAATTATTTGAATAATTCCTTTGTAAGAAGGCAGCAGTGTAAAAAACCTGCCCGGCTCAATCTGGAAAGGACGATTTCCAATTATTCCTTTTGATTGTGCGTTGCAGCAACTTGTGGTTTTTCGTGTTATACAGGCCTGCTAACGCATATAGATCATCTAAATTTAAGGCGAAAAAATCATCCCGGTCTATGCGCAGATCATCAAATAAGAGCTCCTGAAGTTCCTTTTGATTGTCAACGGGAGATATCTTATATAGTTGGTCGCAGATGGCCTTCTCCGCAGTGGCTATCTTATAACCATATCCATTCTCGGTTTGTAGCAGGACGCCTGCGGGGTATGCTTTGCTTGGTACATCCCGGTAGGTAAAGTTCCCAAAAGGTGTGGAATATTGCTTTTCCTTCTTTTTCTCGAAAGTGGCAGAGGTGAAGGTGTAGACAGCTTCCGGAATCAGGGAATAGTAAGCCAGGGCAAATTCGAAGGATAAATAGGAGGGCCCATAGATGATGGAGGCCAGGCAATATCCGGGTATGGTGCCATCTGTTTCATACAAGCCTCGTATGATGGGGATTAATTTACCTTCCTCAACAAGCCTCCGGATTTTCGCGTTCGGATTTCTATATTCTTTTAACTCATTCTTGAGAATTGCCGTTGTTTTAATCATATTTTCACCACCTAATGCGATAATAATGCATTTACTGGAGAAAATCAATCATTATTTAGGTATTGGCATCTTTTAATAAAATTGATAATCATGCAAGTTTGATATGCAATAAAAGCATAAAAATCAAAAAAAGGGGGGGTGACAAACGAAGCAGGGATTTCTATTTGCCATTCTTGATTTTAGTAAATGGAAGGGGTTTTCCTTCTATATGATGTGATCGAGTATCAGATGAGAATCGGCATTAACTGGATTACAAATGTTGGGTAGTTAATTGTTTTTAATAATGGAACGATTTTCTTTACAAATAGAGAGTAACGTGCTAAAATTAAAAAAAGATGAATATTGGCGTTGGAAACGGGCATAATGTTTTAATAATGGAACGTTATTCTTTGAATATGGAGAAAAAAATTCCAAAAGTAAAAAAGAGGTGAGGAACGTGAATGTCTATACTGAACTAGCGAAATATCCTGTTTTCTCCATAGAAGATGTTAAGAAGCTGACTGGAAATGAGAAAACATCTTATTCCCAGATGGACCGATTAATGAAAAAGGGGCTTGTCAAAAAGATACGAAAAAATATCTACTCTGTAGTCAATCCAACAACAGGACAGGTAGTAGCTACTCGATATCAAATAGCCTGTGCCATAACTGACACTGCTTATATCTCTCACCACAGTGCCTTTGAATATTATGGCCTTGCGAATCAAGTTTATTATGAAATCTATGTTTCGTCAGAAACCAAGTTTAATCATTTTGAATATGACAACGTAACCTACAAATATATCGCTTCTAGAATGCAAGAAGGAGTAGTGGAAGCTAAAAATACCACCGGTGTTAGAATGACAGATTTAGAGAGAACTGTGTTGGATAGCATAAGAGACTTCAGTAAAATAGGCGGCTTTGAAGAGCTGCGCAATTGCCTAGAAGGAATCCATTATATAGATGAAAAAAAGCTAAAATATTATCTTTCTATATATAATACCCAGGGACTTTATCAAAGAGTAGGATATCTTCTGGACCATTACAAAAAAGAGATGCAGCTTTCAAGAGAGTTTATAGATTATTGTAAAAGCAAGATAGGAAAGAGCAGAAGGTACCTGGTTAGTGATTTGAAAGAAGAAAGCTACTATAACAATGAATGGGGACTGATGGTACCGGAAGGTTTATTTTACATTGGGATCTAAATAAAACAATCATTTCTTAACACTTCCGTAACCTGTTCGTAACATTGTCACTGGCAATGTATGGTATAATGGATGCAGAGCCCAGGTTGGGGATCGAAAGCCTTATTCTGAAAGGACTTCGGGGACAAGCGGCAGCCGCGAAAAACACGCTATTATATATAGAAGAGTGTGTCATTTCGTGTATTACAGTTATGTTACATTTACCGCTTTTTGTTGACGGGGTATGCCAGAAAAAGGTATAATTCGGATGATAGAATATGTAAAGAGGTTTCTCCGAGCATTTTCTATAAACAATCAGATTCAAATTATCGGAAGAGGGGAAGATGATTTGAAGCAATACTATCTAACTTTACTCCCCTCGAAACAACCTTATAAGGAGGATCAAAAATGAAAATGAGAAAAATCCTTTCATTTGTACTGGTGCTTTCACTAGTACTGGGAAGCTTCTCAATGGCATTTGCTGCCACTCCGTCCACAGGACTGAGCGACATCGCAGGAATTGCCAATGAGGATGCTATCCAGGTAAACAATGACCTCGGAATCATCAAAGGATTCCCGGATGGTACATTTAAGCCTGAGCAGCTGGTAAACAGAGCAGAGTTTGCTGCTATGATTACCCGAGCGCTTGCTATCCCTGAAAGTGCACTGGCTGGATACACTTCCACCACTTTCAAAGATACTGCAGGCTACGGATGGGCTGTTCCCTACCTGGCATTTGCACAGTCCAAGGGCATCATGATTGGTGATGGCATGGGCAATGCTATGCCTGGCAGAACCATCAACGTAAATGAAGCCATGACCATGGTTCTCAGAGCAATTGGCTATGTGAACCACTCCTCTGTATTAGTTGGGAACTGGCCTTCCAACTATGTAACAGTTGCGCAGAATGTAGGCCTCTATGATGATATTGCTTCTTCATTGAATGTTGACAGAGCAAATGCAGCACAGATTATCTACAATGCACTGACAGTTCAGAAAGTTTCTGTTAATGCTGATGGAGCAACTACTTTCTTAACAATTGGAAATAATCCTCCTGTAGCAGCTACTCTTCTTAACACGGGACTTAAGTGTGAACCTGTGAAGGGCGTTATGGGCATTGACTTTGGAAGCGATTCCGTTATGAACGTTCAGCGTTTTGTAGGCCAGTTTGGTACTGCTTATGTCAATAGCGATGACAAAGTTGTTGCGTTCAAGGCTGAGTCAACTCAGTTAGTTGGTAAGTATGTCTCTGGATCAGATGATTTTGATGATAACTTCAAAACTTTAAGCGGAGATACTTATACAAACACCATGACAACCACCACTGGTATTGCCACAATGAAGAATGGTGTTGAAGATACCACCCTGGTACAGGATGATGATACTGTATACACAGTCAATGCAAAAGTTAGCGGATCAAGAATTACTCAAGTTTACTCCGTTATGTTGTGGGACGTTACAGCTGATGATGTAGTATCTGCTTCTGACTTAAAGGCAATCGAAGATGATCAGAGCTTGTTAGGTATTGATTTCACGCTTGATGATGATGATGAAATTGATATGAAGTCATTTGCATTAGTTGGAGTTAAGAGCCTTTCTGACATTAAAGCTGACAATGTAGTGTATGTTTATGCTACAAACAGTGAAATCACCAGAATTGAAGTTGGTACTAAGACAGTTGATGGATTAGTTCAAAGTTTCAAAGATAATAAAGCAACTATTGCTGGAACGGCTTACAAAAATGCTGAGAAAAATGTAAATGGATTAGATAATTATGATAGCATTACTGACGAAACTGTTTCCTACAATGTAAGCGCAAGTCTTGATGTTAACGGTTATGTTTACACATTCGAAGTTACGGATGATGTTGCAAATAATGTTGCAGTACTCTTAGCTACTGGCGGTGGTGTTAGTTACCAAGCTAAGCTGAAGATTGCAGATGACAGCTCAAAAGTATACACCGTTAAAAATAAATCTGTATTCGATGAACTACGTGCTACTGAGGGTCTTCTAGTTTACGGATTAAACTCAAGTGGAGAAATTTCATCTGTTACGGATGGAGGAACTACTGTAGTGCTGAACGTTGGATCAACGTTTGATAGCAACAGAGTTGTAAAGAATAACGGTGGAAATTCTTACAGGATTTCTAGTGATGTTGTTGTATTCGAAAAGAAAGCTTCTGCCGATTACAAAGTAATTTCCATTTCAGATGTTACAAAGGCAACGGCAACTACTGTTAACGGAGAACTTCTTTTAGATGATAAGAATGTTGTTATTGGTATTATTGTTGCATCTGCCGATGCAAGAGCGACAGCCGATGATACCTATGGGGTTATTAATAAACGATTCTTTGCAACAAATGCTGATGGCGACAGAGTGATCAAGTTAGTTGGATTTGCAGATGGAGTTGCATTTGATAAATTCACAGACAGCGCTGCCAATTTCCTTGCTCCAGCTTGGAATGGAAACACCTTCACAACTCTTGGTGGAGTTCAGCTTTACAAGATGGAAATCGACTCCAAAGGTGTTATTACTGCCGGAACCACTACTTATGATGGAGATGCTCCCTTAGTTAGTGATGCAGCAATAGATGCCGTTGATGGTAGAGCTGCTGTTCAAGTTGGTGGTACTTGGTACGCACTTGCAGATGATGTCGTAATTTACGAATTCATTCCTGCAGACGATGAGTATAAAGTATTTACAGGAAGACTTCTTAAAGACTGGAAGGTTACTATATACGAATTAGATGACGACAATAACGGAGCTGAAGTAGTATTCTTTATTCGATAATAGTATAAACTAGGTTTTATGCTAAAGATTTAAGTTCTAAGGTTCTAATTAATCTGTGGGGGTCGGGTAGAAAATACCCGATCTCCATTTTATGATTTTTGGCTCTCTGTCAAATGTGGTGGTGAGCTCAAGTAAAGTAAGGTAAGTGCTTAACGCCGGGGCGCATTTTCAAATCTAGGGAATCATGAAATAATATCTCTATCAAACAATTCAGGAGGTAGAAATTCATGACCAGATACGAAAACTGGAGAGAACTGGCAGAGGAATGCCGAAGCAGTGGCATGAGCGTACATGGCTGGTGCCTCGAAAAAGGGATTCCGAACAGCACCTGCAGGTGTCAACGCCGGTAATTTTTTGNNGATTCCGAACAGCACCTGCAGGCAATGGATTGCAAAGCTAAAAGAGGAAGAAGGCAGGTTCCCTAAGCCAAAGGAAGTCTGGGGCAAGATCCAGCTTTCCGAAACTTGTCCGGATAAAGAAACTCCAGGCACTCCTTCCGGAGCTATCCGTATTCTGGCCAGCGGCCTGCAGATCGAACTGGATCCTCGGATTGATCCGCTGCTTTTAAAGCAAATCCTCAAGGTGGTGAGATCCGTATGCTGAAGAGCATGGAGAGTTATGATGCCATCTATGTGGCTTGCGGAGCCACAGATCTTCGAAAAAATGTGGATGGGCTGTCTATGATCGTCAAGCAGTCCTTCGAACTTGATCCTTTTAGCAACAGCATCTTCCTGTTCTGTAATGGGGCAAAAAATCGTATGAAGGCCTTGGTCTGGGATCATAATGGATTTATCATGCTATACAAAAGGCTGGACGGAACCGGAGCCCGGTTTCACTGGCCCCGGGATCCGGTCCAGGTACGCAGCATCACAGCCAGCCAGTTGTCACAGCTCCTGAGAGGGT
>DIMT01000010.1:143767-143913 GCA_002425705.1 Firmicutes bacterium UBA5559 | reverse complement strand
CTCCCAGCTGAGCTAAGCGCCCTGGGATTGTGTCGTTGCAACTTTTTTAGTTACTTGACACATTTACTTAATATACAGTAATTCGCTTCAGATGTCAATACCTTGTGTTGATTTTTATTTTTAAAAATTGGCTCCAAGGGTGGGGC
>DIMT01000010.1:140248-143722 GCA_002425705.1 Firmicutes bacterium UBA5559 | reverse complement strand
CCACCATTGAGCTACCTTGGAACATCTACTCGGGGAAGCGAGTCGAGTATTATCTTAACATAGCATCCCGAGCATGTCAACGAGTTTCTCGGATTTTTCTTTCTAATATTTTTACCGTCCCGCTGGTCACCTGATTCAGCAGTTCCAGCAGTTCTTCGCTGTCTTCCGGGGGTACGGAAATCAATCCTCCCACCATCTCAGCATAGGTCAGCTCATCCAGAAGAAAACTGCCCTGGGCTGCCAGATGCTGAAGCTTATCCAGATAAGGATAGGCGAATTCCACCTGGAAAAATTCCCTTTCCTTCACTTCCACAATGCCAGCTTCTTCCAATGCCAGCCGGGCTGTACCGGTATAGGCCCTCACCAAGCCGCCGGGACCCAACTTGATTCCGCCAAAGTACCGGGTGACCACCAGAGCTACGTTGGTGATTCCCTGGGCAGTCAGCATCTGAACCATTGGGGCGCCTGAGGTTCCCTGAGGTTCTCCGTCATCGCTGGCCCATTGAATCTGAAACTGATCGCCGAGGACCATGGCAGGCACATTATGGGTGGCATCCTTATACTGGGCTCGGATGCCGGCAATGAAGGCCTCAGCTTCCTCCCGGCTTTCCACCGGACAGATATGCCCGATAAAACGGGACTTCTCGATGATCTGTTCCACCGAAGCCTGCTTCCCAATGGTTTTATACAAGCTCATATTTCTTGAATCGGCTGACGTCCGCAAGGGAAAACTCACCCCGGATCAGCGTTCCTCCTTCTTCATAGACCATTTCCTCCACCGTACCCTTATCGCAAAGGATTGATGATATATCACCCCGGTCATAGGGAATCAGAAAACTGGTCCTTATCCGATCGGAAAAAGCCAGCTCCCGGATCTTGTCAATCAGCAGATCCAGGTGCAATCCCTTCTTGGCCGAAATCTGGATGGCATTTTCATTATAGGTGGGCAGGAATTCTCCCTCCACAAGGTCGATTTTATTGTATATCAGCAGTTTTTTCTTATCGGAAGCCCCAATCTCCTCCAAGACCTGATTCGTCACCTGTACGTGGAAATCGTGGTCCGGATCGGCGGCATCCACCACCTGAAGCAGCAAATCTGCATACAGAACCTCTTCCAAGGTGGCTTTGAAAGCCTTCACTAGGGCATGGGGAAGCTTGCTGACAAATCCCACCGTATCGATGAGGATGAATTCCTGGTTGGTATCCAGACGTACGCTCCGCTGGGAAGTGTCCAGGGTAGCAAAGAGCATATCCTTTTCCAATACGGTTTTATCCGATTTGTCTGCCATTTCCAGCAGCCGGTTCATAATGGCCGATTTTCCGGCATTGGTATACCCCACCAGAGCTATCACCGGAATCCCCGATTTTTCCCTCTTGGCTCGCTGGGTGGTACGAGTTCCACGAATTTGAGCAATTTCCGATTTGATTTCATCCATTCGCTTGGATATATGCCGGCGGTCCAGCTCCAGCTTTTTTTCTCCCGGGCCCCGGTTGCCGATGCCTCCCTGGCGGGACAAGGACTTGCCGAAACCAAGAAGTCTGGGCAGCCGGTATTGGAGCTGTGCCAGTTCAACCTGCAGTTTTCCTTCTCTGGATATTGCCCGGTCAGCAAAAATATCCAGAATCAGGATCGTCCGGTCCAGCACCCTTAATCCCAGGGTATCTTCCAGATTCCGCAGCTGTATACCGGAAAGCTCATCATTGAAAATCACCGTATCCGCTTCCATGTTGTGGCACATCTCTTCCAGTTCCAGAACCTTGCCCTTGCCGATATAGGTTGCGCCATTCCTTCGCTCCAGCCGTTGTACCATCTGACCCAGCACCGTGATGCCGGCCGCTTCCGCCAGTCCGGACAGTTCTGCCATGGACTGGGAGATGTCTTCCGATGTCTCCAGTCCCACCAAAATGGCCCGGTAATCCTCTTTTGTGATGACCTCGTTCTTATCGTTAAATTGCAGCATACTGCACCTGATTCCTTCCATAAAAAACCTCCGGCCCCAGATAGCTGGAACCAGAGGCTTCGTTCATTGCTTCTTTTATACTTTCAGCTTGGCCAGTTCTTCATGGAACTTGGAATTAAGGACCTTGATATGGGTTCCTTTCATTCCCAGAGACCGGGATTCGATGACTCCGGCACTCTCCAGCTTTCGCAGGGCATTGACGATAACGGAACGGGTGATACCGGACCGATCGGCAATTTTACTGGCTACCAGCAGTCCCTCGTTGCCGTTGAGTTCCTTAAATATCTGCTGAACCGCTTCCACTTCGGAATAGGAAAGAGTACCGATGGCCATCTGAACAACCGTTTTTCGTCTTTCTTCCTCTTCCAGTTCAATGGCTTTGCGCCGCTGCATCTCCAGCCCTACAACCGTGGCACCGTATTCGCCCAATACCAGATCCTCATCGTTGAACTCCGGCTTATACCGGGTCAGGATCAAAGTCCCCCAGCGATGGCCGCCGGCGGTGATGGGAATGACCGTGTGAAGTTTGTCATAGGTATCGTAATCGTACTTGAAAATCTCCAGAGCTTCCTGTCCCTGCAGATTGGCTGTGGTGTTGACCACCTTCAGCAGTGCTTCATTGTACTCATTGGGAAACTGCTCGTTGCCCGTTTCCGGGTCCGTAATCGTCACGCTGTCCGCCTTGATCTTATAGTGTACGCCGATGACTTTCCCCCGCTTATTGGTAATATAGACATTGGCATCCATCAGATCACTGAGGGTCTCGCACAGATCTCCGAAGGACAATACGCCGGCAGCGCTTTCCCTTAAAAGCCAATTGAGTTTTCGAACTTTTTCTAATATATGGTTTTCCATAAACCCTTTCTCCTTGTTTCCTGTAAATTAATCATTATAAAAACATTATATAGATTTTTTACCGGTTTACAAGGGAAATAATTGACTTTTCAAAAAAGTTTCCTGAAAAGACACAATTCACGAAAACCACTGAGAATGGGCTTTCTAGAGAATAAACCGATCCACGTCATCCGCGTGGATCCGTCCGGCGAACCGTTCCCTTACATATTCCTTGTCGATGATGAGCTCATTTTCCTGCATTTCTGAAATGTTGAAGGAGATATCCTCCAGTAGTTTTTCCAGAATGGTGTGAAGCCGGCGGGCACCGATGTTTTCTGTCTGCTCATTCATCAGATAGGCCATGGTGGCAATTTCCTCTATGGCTTCCTCGCTGAAGTCTATCTTGATACCCTCTGTTTCCAGCAGCATCTTGTGTTGTTTCAGCAGGGCATTTTCCGGCACGGTAAGAATCTTGACCAGGGCTTCCTGATTCAGGTTAGCCAGTTCCACCCGGATGGGAAAACGACCCTGAAGTTCCGGAATCAGATCCGTAGGCTTGGCAATGTGGAAAGCACCGGCACCGATAAAGAGAACATGGTCCGTCTTGACCGGTCCATACTTGGTATTAACCACACTTCCTTCCACGATGGGCAGGATATCCCGCTGGACCCCTTCCCGG
>DIMT01000010.1:134536-140191 GCA_002425705.1 Firmicutes bacterium UBA5559 | reverse complement strand
ATTTCATCAATGAAGATGATGCCGTTCTGTTCTGCACTCTGAAGAGCTTCTTCCGTAACCTGATCCATATCGATCAGGTTCTGGGCTTCCTGCTCCCGAAGGATTTTACGGGCATCTTTCACCCGAACTTTTTTCTTCTTTGTCTTCTGGGGCATCATATCCCCGAAGATGTTGCCGATGGCAATGGACATTCCCTCATTGCCCATATCCAGGTTGTTGCCTTTGGGGGATTCCTTGATGGTGATTTCAATGAACTGCTCTTCCAGCAGCCCGTCCCGCAGTTGCTGGCGAACCTGTTCCCGGGCTAGTTCGATGTCGTCCTGGCTGGTTCTGTCTTCCTTGGACTCTTCTTGGGAGCTTTGCTTCTGCGCCTGATATCCGCCTCCCATGATAAAATCGAAGGGCCCCCGGACACCGCCGCCAGCAGGCGTCGATTTTTTCTTTCCGGGAATTATGGCTTCAATGATTTTTTCCTCGGCTATTTCTTCCGCGATAGAATATTTTTCCTGGAGTCGCTTCTGCTTGGTGATCCGGATGGCTGCTTCCACCAGATCCCGGACCATGGAATCCACGTNNCACGTCCCGACCCACATAACCGACTTCCGTAAATTTCGTCGCTTCTACCTTGACAAAGGGAGCATCCATCAGTTTGGCCAGCCGACGGGCAATTTCCGTCTTACCGACACCAGTGGGTCCCATCATCAGGATGTTTTTCGGGGTGATTTCTTCCCGGATTTCCTCCGGCAGCAAACTTCTTCGATAGCGGTTCCGAAGGGCAATGGCCACAGACTTCTTGGCTTCGTCCTGACCGATGATAAATTTATCCAGCTCCGCCACTATTTCCTTTGGTGTCATTTTATTGAAATCATTCATGTCCTGTCCCCCTCTACAGTTTTTCCACAGAAATGTTGTCGTTGGTATAGACACAGATGGAGGCTGCAATCTTGAGAGATTCCCGAACGATCTCCTCCGCTGACATATCCGTATGGGTATAAAGAGCACTGGCAGCTGCATGGGCGTAATTCCCGCCGGAGCCAATGGCAATATAGGCAGAATCCGGTTCGATGACCTCTCCATTACCGGAAATCAACAGCAAACTTTCTTTATCTGCGGCAATCATCAAAGCTTCCAGATTTCGGATGGCTTTGTCGCTTCTCCAAAGCTGAGCCAGCGCTACCGCCGCTTTTTTCAGATTTCCGGAGTGTTCTTCCAGTTTCTTTTCAAATTTTTCCGTCAGACTGAAGGCATCGGATACCGATCCGGCAAAACCTGTCAGGACTGAATTTTTATAAATCTTCCGGACTTTCTTTGCCGTGGACTTCATGATGGCGGTCTGACCCATGGTCACCTGTCCGTCGCCACCGATACAGATATCATCCGGCCCTCGCCGTACAGCAACGATAGTCGTAGCATGAAATTCTATCATTATGTTCCTCCTCTAGTCCATTTTCAACAATTCTCATTTTCCCTATGACTATTCTTTATACCCACATTCCGGATTGGAACACGCCAAGCTGGAGGTTTTTGTCTTTTTTTCCAGAAGAACAGAGCTGCACTCCGGACATTTTTTTGAGGTGGGCTTGTTCCAGAAGACCTGATCACAGTCTGGATAGCCACTGCATCCATAGAAAACCCGGCCGGATTTCCCCCGTCGGACGATAATGTCCCTGCCACATTTCGGACACTGAGCGTCCACCGTATTGACGATCTGCTTTGTGTTCTTGCATTCCGGGTAACCGGTGCAGGCAATAAAATCACCGAACCGGCCTTGTTTTCTGGCCATGGGCTTTCCGCATTTTTCACAGAGTTCCCCGGTCAGTTCATCTTCGATGACCACTTTCTCGATTTCTTCTTCCGCAACCTTTAGTTCTTTTTCAAAAATATGATAGAAATCGGCTACAATTTCTTTCCAGTCAAGGCTTTTAACTTCAATATCGTCCAGTTTGTCTTCCAAATTGGCAGTGAAATCCGCATCCACGATTTCCGTAAAATATTTTTCCATCAATTCGGTGACCACGAAGCCCAAATCCGTCGGAACCAGGGATTTCTTCTCCCGAAGGATATAGCGCCGGTCCAGCAGGGTGGCAATGATGGGAGCGTAGGTACTGGGACGGCCGATATTCTTTTCTTCCAGATCCTTTACTAAACTGGCTTCGGTAAACCGGGCCGGGGGCTGAGTAAAGTTCTGATCGCTGTTCAGGGTTTTCAGTTCCAGACTCTCACCCACAACCAGCTCCGGAAGCATTTTTTCTTCATTTTCTTCTGCATTATCCACGTAAATTCTCAGGTAACCGTCGAAACGAACCCGGGAACCAGTAGCACGGAAAACATAGTCTCCGTTTTGTATATCCACGGAAACCCCGTCGTATACCACCGGTGCCATCTGGCTGGCCATAAACCGAGACCAGATCAGCCGGTAAAGCTGATACTGATCTTTCGTCAGGGAGTCCTTGATGGAATCGGGGGTCAGCTCAACATAGCTGGGCCGAATCGCTTCATGGGCATCCTGAACATCCTTTTTCTTATTGGTGTATCGGTTGTCTGCCAGATATTCAGCCCCGATGATGCTTTTTATATAGTCTGCCGCCGCCTTCCGGGCATCATCCGATACCCGAACCGAGTCGGTACGGATATAGGTGACCAGGCCAACGGTGCCATGGCCCTTTACGTCAACCCCCTCATAAAGCTGCTGGGCAATCTGCATAGTCTTTTTCGTCTGAAAGCCCAGTTTATTGGAAGCATCCTGCTGGAGGCTGCTGGTGGTAAAAGGAGCGCTGGCCTTTCGGATCCGTTCCTTCTTCTCCACCGCGGCGACCACGTAGGAATTTCCTTCCAGTTGACGGCAGATGGCTTCCGCTGAAGCCTGGTCATCCACCGACAGTTTGCTTCCTTTATATTCCCAAAGTTTGGCATTAAATGGCTTGGAAGATTTAGCCTCATCCTGTTTCAGGAGGTCGGCGCTGATGGTCCAGAATTCCTTGGGAATAAACTCCCGGATTTGTTTTTCCCGGTCGCAGATGATCTTCAGGGCTGCAGATTGTACCCGTCCGGCACTGAGTCCCCTCCGGACCTTTCTCCATAGGAGAGGACTGATCTGGTACCCTACCAGTCGGTCCAGCACCCTCCTGGCCTGCTGGGCATCCACCAGTTTCCGGTCGATGGCCCGAGGATTTTTCACCGCCTGCTGAATGGCTGTTTTGGTAATTTCATTAAAAACAATCCGGTTGGCCGAAGCTTCATCGATTCCCAGCAGAAAGGCAATATGCCAGGAAATCGCTTCACCCTCCCGGTCATTATCCGTTGCCAGATAGATTTTCGAAGCATTTTTCGCTTCGGAACGCATGGCTTTGATCACATCGCCCTTGCCTCGGATCGAAATATATTCCGGATCAAAATTATTCTCTATGTTGATTCCCATTTTGCTTTTGGGAAGATCTCTGACATGACCTACCGATGCCACCACCTTGTAGTTACTGCCCAGAAACTTGCCTATGGTCTTTGCCTTGGATGGTGATTCCACAATCACCAAAGCCTTGGATTTAGCCATATTATCATCCTCCTATCGGTTAACCCTATTACCTGGTTTCCCTGGATTCCGTCTGAATCCCGGTTCAATGAATGATTATATTTGCTAAATCTTTATTTTGCAATAAAAATTTTTCCGAGGCTGGTCCAGAGGACACCTTTCATTTCCATAATCGTCACCAGGGCATTGACCTGAGGGATGGGTTTTCCCGTCTTTCGGCATAGCTCGTCCGCCGTCATCTCTCCGCCTTCTGCCAATGCCTGATATATCCGAATTTCATCCTGACCAAGAGTTTTCAACACCTCCTCTTCCCCTATCCTTGGAATCCCCAGATCATCCATCACATCTTCGAAGCTAATGAAAGGCATGACACCGTCAGCGATCAGTCTGTTCGTGCCAGCGCTGAAAATGCTGTTGATGTTGCCCGGTACCCCGTAGGTCCGCCTGCCCTGGTCTTCGGAAAATCCGGCAGTAATCAATGAACCGCTTGATATCCCAGCTTCCACCACCACTGTGGCTGCAGAAAGGCCGCTGATGATCCGATTTCGGGCTGGGAAACTATAGGGAGTGGCACGGAAACCAGGAGGGTACTCGGTCAGGATCAGGCCCTTTTCTTCGATTTCAGTCATCAGGTGCTGATTGGAACGGGGATAGCAGATGTCAATGCCAGTTCCAAGGACAGCGATGGTAGGCCCCTGATGATCCAGAGCGCTCTGATGACCGGCAGCATCGATGCCGGCAGCCAAACCGCTGACCAGGGGAATATTATATCTGGCTGTCTTGCTTCCAATCTGCCGGGCTACCCACCTTCCATAGGCCGTGCCATGTCGGGAACCCACGACAGAAATACAGGTCCGGGAAGCCAGTGCCAGGTTTCCTTTATAATAAAGAGTTTCCGGAGGATCCTTGATCATCCTGAGCAGCGGCGGGTAGTCGGTTTCTGTCCGGCGGACCATATTAAAGGAAGTATTTTTCATCGGATTCCGGTCCTTTCCTGTTGATCCCGATACTGAAGAGCTTCTGCCACATGAGAAACCCGGATGATCTCCTCTTCCTCCAGATCCGCGATGGTCCTGGCAACCCGAACAATCTTCTTATATCCACGCATGGAGAGACCCATTCCTTCCGATGCTTCCAGGGAAAGGCTTCGAGCCTGCTTTTCCATAGGGCAGAAACGCTCCAGTAATTCACCATCCAACTGGGAATTAAAGGTTAGTCCCGCACCGCTGAAACGAGCTTTCTGTTTCTTTCGCCCCCGAAGAACCAGATTTCTCATTTCCTCCGATTCCATTCTCGTTTCCCTACGGCTTGCTCTTTGATGCAGGCCCTGATCCAGACCCAGGGCCTCGGTCAGGGGAACCGCCGATATCCTGATCGTCAGATCCATCCGATCCAGTAATGGGCCGGAGATCCGATCCTGATAGCTTTTTATCTGGGCGGGAGTACAGGTACAATGATGGTCAGAAGAACCATGATAACCGCATCGGCAAGGGTTGCTGGAACCCAGCAGTAAAAAACGGCAAGGGTAGGTGACGCTGCCTGCCAGCCGATGAATCCGGATAACACCGTCTTCCAGGGGCTGTCGGAGTGTTTCCAGTACTTCCCTGGGAAATTCAGGCATTTCATCCAGAAAAAGAACTCCCAGGTGGGCAAGAGAAAGTTCTCCCGGCTTCATTTTTCTTCCTCCTCCAGTCAAGGCGGTGGGGGATACCGTGTGATGAGGCATCCGAAAAGGTCGATGACGGACTATGGGTTCCTCCCGGGTCAAGGCCCCCGCCACGCTGTGGATTTTTGTCGCCTGAAAGATCTCCTCCTGGTCCATGGGCGGCAGAATGGACGGCAAGCATCTGGCCAACAGGCTTTTACCGGAACCGGGAACTCCTGTCAGCAACAGATTGTGAAATCCTGCAGCAGCAATCACCATAGCCCTTTTAGCCCCTTCCTGTCCAATGACTTCCCGATAATCGGGTCCCTTTTCCAATGCTGGTTCCTTCCCGGAATAACGTACCTGTCCTGTCGTTCCCGTTCCTGAAAAGGAATTGAAAATAATCCCGGGCTGATTCAGCTGCCGGACCAAATCTGCCAAGTCACAGACAGGACACAATTCCATGCCCTCTACTAAACCCGCC
>DIMT01000010.1:104537-134526 GCA_002425705.1 Firmicutes bacterium UBA5559 | reverse complement strand
CCCGCCTCTTCAAGATTTTCTCCAGGGAGGAAAACCCGCTTCATACCAGCCTCGAAGGCCCCCAGTACCAAGGGAAGCACTCCCTGGATCCTGCCCAATCTTCCGTCCAGCGAAAGCTCCCCTAAAAAGATCGAATCGCCTAGATGACGGCTCCCCACTATCCCCATCGCACTCAGGATGCCGACGGCCATGGGAAGGTCATAATGGGTGCCGGTCTTTGGCACGTCTGCCGGGGAAAAATTGATAGTAATCCTTTTCGCCGGATAGCCAAAACCTCCGTTTACCAAAGCGCCCCGGACTCTTTCCCGAGCTTCCCGAACGGTGATGTCCGGCAGTCCTACCATATTCAGCCCCGGCAGCCCGTTGCTCAAATCTGTTTCTACTACGACCACCTCTGTTTCAAGTCCGTACAGAGACATGGTTTTTATTTTTGAAAGCATGTTTGTTCCTTTCTCTCCGCTCTGATCATCGGGCAGCTTCAGAATGCATCCGTTATCTGACGGATCAGAGTTCCCTTTCCCTGAAGAATGATTTCGATGATATCTATGCGGCACTCGGCTTCCGATTGCCCTTGGACCATCAGATAATACCGAGCCATTCTGCGGATCCTACGCTGTTTTTCCCGGTTCACTGCCTCGCAGGGAAGACCCTGGCGAATTGTTGATCTGGTTTTAACTTCCACAAAGACAATGACACCATGATGGCTAGCCACCAGGTCGATTTCACCAAAACGACTCCGATAATTCCTTTCGAGGATTTCATACCCGAGGGTTGAGAGATATCTTTCCGCAATCGCCTCGCCTCTTTTTCCTGTATCCATGATTCCCTCCATCAAATCCCACATTTTTATATATTTTACATTTATTTACATTTTATGTCAATCCCTTTCTGTTTTCCTCCAATAAAAAAGCCGCTCTCGTTTCCGGAGCGACTGAAAAACACTAGGATTTGGGGTCGAGTATGAGGCGATGGATAGCAGAAGCCACTCCATCATCATCATTGGATCCGGTAACGAATCGGGCGATGGAACGGATGCTTTCCTTGCCGTTGGCCATAGCTACCGGATAACCGGCAGCCCGGAGCATCGCTTCATCGTTTGGACTATCTCCAAAGGCCATAGTGTAATCCCGATGAATATCGAGAATTTCACAAAGATGGAGAACTGCATCGGCTTTGCTGGTGGTCTTGCCTCCGATTTCCAGGTTGTGGTCAAAGGAAGAGGTTATAGTAACATCCGGTATGGTTTTCAGCTCTTCAGCCATCATGGCCTTATCCGCCTGTCGGCCGAAATTAATGTTGATGTTTTCCACCTCACTTTTGTTATTCCGGAGGAAGTCAAAGATTCCATCCACTGGCTTTCTGGTTCTCAGAATATAATCGGAATGTTTTTTTGCCAATCCCACTTTTTCAATATTGTGGTAGGTATGGCTGTCCACAAAGGCTTCACCCTTGACGAAAGCTTCCAGCATAAAGTCATAACGGCTGAGCAGGTCAATCGTAAAGGTGATGGATTCGGGATGAATCAGATTGGAATAAATGGTCTCCCCGCTTTCCAGATGAACGACCCGGGCGCCGTTGGATGTAATGGCGTATTCGATGCCCCGGACTGCCGTCACCTCTTCCGGCAGAGCAGCATACACCCGACCGGTTGCTATGACGATATGAACGCCGTTTCGTGCAACGGTTTCCAAGGCATCCCGGGTCTTCGCCGTCAATTGTCCCCTGCTGTTCAGGGTGGTCCCGTCCAGATCCAGGGCGATTAATTTTATTTTCATGATTAACCTCTTATTCTGATTGAATGATGATGCCGCTTTTAACCCTTCTGGTTCAGCATATACAAAAATTCCTCATTATGGTTCCGCACATATTTCATATTGCAGGGATCCCCGTGTCCCGGATGGATGGTGATATCATTGCTCCACTTGTCCAGGATGGAGACTACGGTGTTCTGAAGCTGAGTGAAGGATCCTCCCTCCAGATCCGTCCTTCCCAGATCTACATTAAATATGGTATCCCCGGTAAAGGCTGCTTTAGACTTTTCGGAATAATAGCAGACTCCTCCGGAAGTGTGGCCGGGTGTATGGATCACATCGATCTTTTCCCCATCCAGGTCCAGCTGCTCTCCCCCTTCCAGAATCACATCCACCGGCTTCCGATAAAGATCCACATCTCCCCGGTGAAGATACACGGGGCAGTCAAAGAAGTTCCGGATTTTATCCACACCGCCCACATGGTCATAGTGGTGATGGGTCAGCAGGATTCCTGCAGGCCTCAGCTGATGCTCCTGAATAAAGGTGAGGAATCGCTCCGGATTGTACCCCGGGTCTACCACAAAACAAGTACCTCCATCTTTGATATATAGCACATACCCGTTGCTTTCCAGGTTGCCTCCGACAAATCGCTTAATAATCATTTTTTTCTCCTTTTCATCCTGTTTCCTCTAATTTTATATTAATACCCCCCTTTTGTGCAAATAATTGTTGATTTAAAACCCATTAGTGGTAGAATAGTGTCTATCGAAGATACAAAAAACCTTTGAATCGATTGATTCAATTCTATTAAAGCAAAGGAAATGATTATGAAAATCGCAATCGTCGGTGCAGGAAAACTGGGAACCAAAGTAGCGGAAGCCTTGGTTGGCGGGGACCACTCTGTCACTGTTATTGATAAAAATGAGGAAGCCATTGCCAAGCTGTCTTCCCATATGGACATTATGACCATTACCGCCAATGCCAAAGAGCTCTCTGTACTTGAGAATCTGGATATCGAATCCTATGACTATCTTCTCACCGTAACTGATAAGGATGAAAAGAACATCTTCATCGGTTCTATGGCAAAAAAGCTCGGTTGTCACAGTGTTATTGCCCGAGTTCGGGATCCGGAGCACATGAATCAGTTTGATTTTATCAAACAGCATTTTGAGATCGACTCCATCGTCAATCCGGATTTATCCATTACCATGGAAATATATAAATATCTGGTGGAAAAGTATACGCTGAGCAACGGCATTTTCACCAGCGGCAAGATTTCCCTGCTGGAATTCCCGGCGAAAAAATTTCCGGCTATGATCGGTGTGCCCATGTCCCGGCTGAAGACGATCATACCCAATATGCTGCTGGTAGCCATTTCCCGGTATGGCAAAATCATTGTTCCCCATGAAGGCATCGTCGTCCAGCCGGAAGATGGTTTGTATCTGATTGGAGAATATGAGCCGATTACCAAGTTGTCGGAAAAAGTTCATGAGCGGGGCAAGTATACCAACCTTCAGAAAATCATGATTCTGGGCGGCGGAAAGACTGGCCTCTATCTGGCAAAAAAGCTTTCGGATTTCGGCATTTCTGTTAAAATAATCGAAAAGGAAAAGACTCGCTGCCATTACCTGGCGGCCCATCTGGACGACAGTGTCATCATTCTTCATGGAGATGCCACCGATATTACCCTGCTGGAGGATGAAAACTTCAACGAAATGGATGCCTGCGTCACTGCTACCGGGTATGATGAAGAAAACTTGCTGCTGGCCCTGGTCGCCAAGCAGCACGGAATTGAAGATGTCATCGCCAAGGTCAGCCGGGAAAGCTATGCCGAACTGATTGGCAGCATGGGAATCGACATGGCCCTCAATCCTATTGACATCGTCACCAGTAATGTACTGAGATTTATTCAGGGATCCAAGCGGATCCTTTCTTCCCAGTTGATTCAGGGTCAGGCTGAAATTCTTGAGCTGGTAGCAGATTCAAGAATGAAGCTGATTGATATTCCGTTGAAAAATCTGAAACTTCCACCCGGTGCCATCGTTGCCGCAATCCACCGGGGGCTGGAAGTCATCATCCCTAACGGAGAAACTGTCATTAAACGAGGAGACCGGGTTATCGTCCTCTGCCTTCTTTCGGAGCTGGCCGAACTGGAAAAGCTGCTCCGGACCAGCAAATCCGGTCTTTTCAGCAGGAGTTGATTTTTCATGGACTTAAATTGGAACATAATCCTACGCATATCCGGTGGCCTGTTCATCGTTATTTCTGCAGCGATGATACCCTCTTCGCTGGTATCTTATATCTATAATGAACCGGAAACGGCCCTGGCCTTTACGAAAACCATCATTCCGTCAATGATTATTGGCGGCTTATTAATATTGGTAACCAAACCGGGAACCGGGCGCATCAAGGTCCGGGAGGGCTATATCATCGTAGCCCTTTGCTGGATCCTGTCCTCCCTGATTGCTGCTGTACCTTTTGTGATTTCCGGGGAAATCCCAAGTCTGGTGGATGCTTTTTTTGAAACCTGCTCCGGCTTCAGCACGACAGGAGCTTCCATTCTCACCGATATTGAGGCTTTGTCAAAGGGACTTCTTTTCTGGCGTTCCTTTACTCATTGGCTGGGAGGAATGGGGATTCTAATCTTTGCCATTGCACTGCTTCCCAGCTTGGGCATTAACGGACAGGCCATTGCCAAGGCAGAAGCACCAGGGCCTACTCTGGATAAGATCACACCGAAACTTTCGGATACGGCAAAAATGCTCTATACGTTATATCTGGGCTTCACACTGACCATCACCATCCTGCTGAAGGCAGGAGGACTTTCCCTTTACGATTCCCTGGTTCATGCTTTCGGCACCATCGCAACCGGAGGTTTTTCCATTTACAACGACAGCATTGCCCATTATGACAGTGCCTATGTGGATATGGTCCTTGCCTTATTTATGGTAATCGCCGGAGTCAACTTCAACCTCTACTTCATCTTATTCCGTCATGGAATCCGAAATTTTTTCCGGGATTTGGAGCTTCGGTTTTTCCTGTTTTTGGTTTTAACCATCACCCTGCTGGTGGGCATCAATTTATTTGCTGCCAATACCTATGAAAATCTTTTGGATTCTTTGCGTTACTCCTTTTTCCAGACCGCAACCATCATCTCCACGACAGGCTATGTCACCGGGGATTTTGATCTTTGGCCCACCTTCTCCAAAATCCTTCTTTTAGTTTTGATGCTCATCGGCGGTTCCTCTTCCTCCACAAGCGGAGGAATGAAGGTAATAAGGATCCTGGTCATCTTCAAGTTTATCAAGAGGGGTATTGCAAGGAGACTCCACCCAACGGCTATTGTCCAGCTGAAGGTGGGGAGCAAAGTAATGCCGATTGATACCATTTCGGCCATAGCCAGTTTTATTTTCCTCTATATTATGACTATATTCATCAGTACCATCCTGATTTCTATGGAAGGCAACAGCCCCATGACTAATTTCTCAGCTGTCATTGCCTGCCTCGGTAACATCGGTCCCGGATTTGATCAGGTGGGTGCTGTGATGAACTACGGACTCTTTTCCGATCCCTCCAAGCTGCTGCTATCCTTCCTGATGCTGGCAGGACGCCTGGAACTATTCACGATCATCATGCTGCTGAGTCCGAGATTCTGGAATCCGAACCGATAAAACGAGGTGCCCTATGCTGCTTAATATTCCAATCATCACCAGGATGGTGGGTTTGATCACTCTGATATGCGGAGTTTCCATGATTCCATCCTGTATCATCAGTTTCATGCAGGATTCCCCTGAGGTAATCCGTGGTTTTCTGATGTCTGTCATACCGGTAACAGCCCTTGGCGGATTCCTTTATTTTTATGGGAAATTCCGGACAAAGAATGAATCCTTTAAGGTCCGGGACGGTTATTTTGCGGTAAGCATCTGCTGGGTTTCCGTCTCAATAGCCGGAGCCCTTCCTTATATCCTTTCCGGCACCACGGATAATTTTATCGATGCCATATTCGAGTCGGTGGCCGCCTTCACCACTACAGGTACAACCGTGCTAAACAGTTCTGCCCTGCCTTATTCCATTGCCCTCTGGAAAGCTGTTTCCCACTGGTTGGGCGGAATGGGTATTCTGGTATTCGCCATTGCGATTCTCCCTGCCCTGGGAGTCAGTGGTTTAAAGATGGCTAGTGCAGAAACACCGGGTCCATCCTTTAATAAAGTAAAAAACAAGGTTTCTGAATCCATGAAAACCCTTTATTTGATTTATATCACTTTCACTGCAACGGAGTTCATTCTCCTTCTCCTGGGAGGCATGCCGGTGTTTGACTCCGTAATCAATACCCTCGGAAGCATCAGTACCAGTGGAATGGCTTCCAATCCAGGAGGGATTGCTGCCTTTAGCAGCCTTTATATAGAATCTGTCATCACCATCTTCACCTTCCTGGCCTCAATCAATTTCCTTCTTTTCTATACGGTGTTGCAAGGGAAGATTAAAACCATCTTCAAGGATACGGAACTGAGGGTTTTTGCCGGAATACTCTTTGGGGCCTTTATACTAAACAGCATTGCTTTGTTCGTTACCGGGACCTATCCCTCTCTGGCCGAATCTATGCGGGCCAGCATTTTTCAAACCGTAGCCTTTTCCACTACATCCGGTTATTATATTGCTGATTATACCCTCTGGCCCGTGTTCAGCCAGACGATTCTCTTTTGCCTTATGATTATTGGCGGGTGCGCTGCCTCGACCTGCGGTTCCTTTAAGGTCATTCGAGTCATCATCCTGTTTAAGCTCATTATCCGGGGATTCCGGAAAAGGCTCCATCCAAGATCGGTGGTGGCCGTCCGGATTGGAAACAATGTAGTCCCTGCCGATACGGTTTCTTCCATTACCTCCTTTACGATGTTTTATATAACCGTGTACTTTGTCACCGCTCTGGTGATGTCTTTGGACAATCTTGATATGACCACCACCCTCAGTGCTGCTACCGGAATCCTATCCAATACAGGACTGGCTTTCGGTGATTTGGGTCCTTCCAGCAATTTCAGCATATTCAGCCCTGGCATCCGGCTTTTTTCATCCTTCATGATGATTGTTGGGCGACTGGAACTCTATACCATCCTTTTGCTCTTCACTCCCTACTTTTGGACAGGAGAGAATTAAAAAACCGGCTATTGCCGGTTTTTTTATATACTTCCATCGGAATGTTATCGTCCTTCTTCCCCTTCATCTCTATCGGACAACAGGAAATCGATTTCTCCATCCTGGGCATTGACCTTTTCCACCAGGACTCGAACCCGATCACCAAGGGCATAAATCTTATTGGTATGGGTGCCCCTTAGTCGGTAATGGGCTGCCTCGTGCTGATAATAATCATCTTTAAGAGAAGAAGCCCGAACCATTCCTTCAATGGTATCAGGAAGTTCGACGTAGAAACCGAATCCAGAAACACCGCTGATCACTCCATCAAAAATATGGCCAACATATTTCTCCATGTATTGAGCCTTTTTCAGTTTTTCCACATCCCGCTCCAGTTCCTGGGCACGGCGTTCCGTTGTGGAAGAAATTTCTGCGGCTTCCTCGGTTATCTTCCGGTACTTTCGAATCCTGCCTGCTGTAAGGTCTCCCTTCAGGTTTTCTTTAATGATCCGGTGAATCATCAGGTCCGGATATCGCCGGATCGGCGAGGTGAAGTGGCAGTAGTACCGGACGCCCAGCCCGAAATGGCCCTGACACTCGGTTCCATAAAAAGCTTTTTTCATGGACCTTAGCATAATGGTATTCACCACCCGCTCATAGCTTTCCCCCTCAATTTTTTTCAGAATGGCCGCTAGTTCCCTTGGATGGATATTTTCAGAAGAACCTTTCAGGTAACATCCGAAGCTGGCGATAAAAGCTTTGAACTCTTCAATCTTTTCCGGATCCGGTTTTTCATGAATCCGATACACAAAGGGGAGTTCGGTCCAGAAATAATGTTCTGCCACCGTTTCGTTGGCTGCCAGCATGAATTCTTCAATCATTCGGTTGGCGGTACGCCTTTCCACCAGCTCAACGCTGACAGGAACCCCTCCTTCGTCCAGTACGATGGCTGCTTCATTAAGGTCGAAGTCCAGGCTTCCCCGGTCCAGTCTCTTTTTGCGCAGGATTGCCGCCAGTTCTTCCATCATCCTCAGTTCAGAAATAATGCCTGCGTAACGGGAAATTAAGTCGACGGCATTGTTTTCAAGTATCTCCGAAACATCATCGTATATCATCCTGGCCTGGGACCGGATCACACTTTCATAGATTTCATGATGAACCACCTTACCGGATTCGTCGATTTCCATATCCACCGATAAGGTCAGTCGATCCACCTCTGGATTGAGGCTGCAGGCTCCGTTGGAAAGTTCTGCCGGCAACATGGGGATTACCTGATCGATCAGATAGACGCTGGTCCCCCTTTTCAGGGCTTCCTTGTCCAGATGGCCTCCCTCCCGGACGTAATGGCTCACATCGGCGATATGGACCCCCAGCAGGTAATGGCCGGATTGGGTTTTTTCAATGGATATGGCATCATCCAGGTCTTTTGCATCAGGACCGTCGATGGTAATGATTTTTTTATCTCGCAAATCCCTTCGACCCGTCAGGGAATCAGCAGCATCTTCATCGGCCATCACAGAAGCCTCCGAACGAACCCGATTGGGAAATTCCGGCGAAAGATTGTAGGAACGAATCAGGGATTTGATATCCCCTCCGGCCTCACCGCTCCTGCTGATGATTTCCGTAATTTTTCCTTCCGGGTTGCTTCCCTTTTCCGGATATTTCGTGAGGACAACAACAACTTTGTCACCCTTCCGGGCACCGTTGAAATCCTTTCGACGTACATAGATATCGTCGTTCTGCCGTTTGTCGTCGGGCACCACAAATCCAAAAGCTCGACTGGTTTCGAAACTGCCGATGATTTCCCGGGTTCCCCGTTCCAGAATTTCTTCGATGTAGCCTTCCCTCTTAGCTCCTGCCGCCTCTTCGTAAGCAACGCGAACGGCTACCCGGTCTCCATTCATAACATCCTTCATGTTGGAACGGCTGACAAAAACATCGGACCCCTGTCCCTCTTCTTCCGGTATGACAAAGCCGAAGCCGTTTTTATGCTTCATCATCTTACCAATCACTAGGGGACCTTTTGCACCAAGGTTCCCTTTCTTCGGATGGGATGGTTTTTTACTGATATTCATGGGAGTTTTCTTCGGATCCCTGCCGTTTTTTTTCTTTTTCATAGTCTTATTCTAACCGAAAAAGAGCGGCAAAGCCACTCTTTCTTTCACGAAACCATACAGGCCTTATTCAACTGACACGATCCATCCCTTATCATCGGCGATTTTCCCGGTCTGAATCCCATAAAGAGTATCATACAGTTTCTGAGACAGCTCTCCAATTTGATTATCGTGGATAATCGCCTTCTGATCCACCCAGCTGAGCTCACCCACCGGAGAGATCACTGCTGCTGTGCCGGTTGCAAAGACCTCTTGGAGGCTGCCGTCCTTTGCCGCCTGGAATACTTCCTGAATGGTCAGTTTTCTTTCCGATACCTTCATTCCCCATTCCTTGAGCAGCGCCAGAACGGAATCTCTGGTAATTCCCGGAAGAATCGTTCCCGCCAGCGGGGCTGTGATGACTTCATCATCGATGACAAAAAAAGCATTGGAGGTGCCAATTTCTTCTACATACTTCCGTTCAACTCCATCCAGCCAAAGGACCTGATCATAACCCTTCTCATGGGCCTTTTCCTGGGATTTGAGGGCTGCTGCATAATTACCGCCGATTTTGGCAAAACCAGTACCTCCGGGAACGGCACGGACATACTCCTCTTCAACGTAGATTTTTGTCGGTGCCAGACCATTGGCATAATAAGGACCAACCGGGCACAGGATGATGCCAAAGAGATAGTGGGCAGCCGGTTTAACGCCCAATACCGGAGAGTCTCCAATGATAAAGGGTCGGACATAAAGGGATGTGCCCTCCTGGTCCGGAATCCAATCCCGGTCCATGTCTACTACAGCCTTAATGGCTTCTACGTACAACTCTTCGTCAATGGTAGGAATACACATACGCTGGTTGGTCACATTTGTTCTTCTGGCATTCATGACCGGTCGAAACAGCTGTACCTTTCCATCTTTAGTTTTATAGGCTTTCAGACCTTCAAACATTTCCTGCCCATAATGAAGGCATGTGGCAGCAGGAGAAATGGAAAGAGGGCCATAAGGCACAATTCTTCCGTCATGCCATCCCTTTTCCTTTGTGTATTCCATCAGGAACATGTGATCGGTAAAGGTTTCTCCAAATTTCAGGGCAGAGGGATCCGGTTTAGCCTTGGGGCTTTCATTTTTAATAACGGTGAATGAGTGCTTCATGGGGTTACGATCCTTTCTTTATGATTCAGGCTTTGATGATAACTACCTTTTATTTGTGAATACACAATATATGATAAACCTAAAATTGTTGCTAGTCAACAATTTTGTTGCACTATTTTTGTTAATAATAACAACAAAAGCGGATGGCAAGCCATCCGCTTTTGATCATTTTCAATTGATTCTCTTTTAGAACATTCCGCCAACGCTGACAAAGAAAGGTGCAAATACTACTGCAACAATGGTCATCAGCTTGATCAGGATGTTGATGGAGGGACCGGAAGTATCCTTGAAGGGATCCCCAACTGTGTCACCTACAACTGCTGCCTTATGGGATTCGCTTCCCTTGCCGCCGTAATTGCCTTCTTCGATGTACTTTTTGGCATTATCCCAGGCTCCGCCTGCATTAGCCATCATGATAGCCAGCAGGACACCTGCGGAAAGAGCTCCGGCCAGCATGCCGCCCAAGGCTTCGGTTCCCATGAAGGTACCTACCAGAAGAGGTGCCAGGATAGCCAACAGGCCGGGGGCAACCATTTCTTTCAGGGCAGCCTTGGTGCTGATGTCTACGCATCTTGCATAGTCAGGCTTGGAAGTACCTTCCATGATTCCCTTGTCTTCCCGGAACTGACGCCGTACTTCTTCGATCATTTCATTGGCTGCTTTGCCCACAGAATTCATGGTCAAGGCCGAGAAAAGGAAGGGCAGCATGGCACCGATGAACAGTCCGGCAATAACCATCGGGTTCAGCAGGCTGATGGCTGTTAGGCCGGCAACCTGAGAATAGGTAGCAAACAGAGCCAGGGCTGTCAAAGCAGCAGAACCGATGGCAAAACCCTTACCGATGGCTGCAGTAGTATTTCCAACCGCATCCAGTTTGTCAGTAATTTTTCGAACTTCTTTAGGAAGCTCGGCCATTTCTGCGATACCGCCGGCATTATCCGATACGGGACCATAAGCATCAACAGCAACAACCATGCCAGTGGTGGACAGCATTCCGACGGCCGCCAGGGCTATGCCGTACAGTCCGGCAAAGGAGTTGGCTACCAGGATGCCGATGGCGATGCAGATGATGGGCCATACGGTGGACAGCATGCCCACACCAAAACCACTGATGATGGTAGTGGCAGGACCGGTTTGACACTGTTCTGCAATTTTCTTAACCGATTTATAATCTCCGGAAGTGTAAATTTCAGTTATTTTACCGATAGCAGTTCCAACGATCAGACCGGCAATAATCGCAACAGCACTGTTGAAATTTCCGAAGAAAAGCTTGCTCATGATCAGGGACGCAACAACGACGATGCCGCTGCTGATATAAGTTCCCATGTTGAGGGCCGCCGCAGGATTGGTGTTTTCATTGCCCCGAACACACATGATTCCGATAATGGAAGCGATGATGCCGATGGCGGAAAGCAGCAGGGGGAATACAGAACCTGCCAGGGGGTCGAGGGCAAAACTTTCACCGAATACGGGTGTGACTACTGGAATGATGACCGCCAGAGTAATAGCGGAAATAATAGCACCTACATAAGATTCAAACAAGTCAGAACCCATACCGGCAACGTCTCCGACGTTGTCTCCCACATTGTCCGCGATTACGGCTGGATTTCTCGGATCGTCTTCCGGAATACCAGCTTCTACCTTACCAACTAAATCAGCTCCTACGTCAGCAGCTTTGGTATAGATGCCTCCGCCAACACGTCCAAAAAGCGCCATGGAAGATGCACCAAGGCCGAATCCGGTAATAACTGCTGCCGAATCCAGACCAAGTACAACAAAAATCGTGCCCAGACCCAGAAGTCCAAGTCCCGCTACGCACAGGCCCATGACGGCTCCGCTTCGGAAAGCTACCTTCAGCGCTTTGTTCATGCCGCCTTCCATGGCTGCATTGGCTGTCCGCACATTTCCCTTAGTGGCGACCTGCATACCGAAGAATCCGGCCAGGACGGAAAACAGGGCTCCTACTACATAAAGACCGGCTGTTACCCAGTTTACTGCAAAACCGATCAACAGGAAAAGGATGATGATGACCACCACCATAGTCTTGTACTCCCGCTTCAGGAAGGCCATAGCACCTTCATGAATGTAACCGGCTATTTCTTTCATTCTGTCTGTGCCTTCGCTTACCTTGCCGATCCAGGATGCCAGACCATAGGCAAAGACCAAGGCCACCACGGCAACAACCGGTGCGATAACTGCTAAAATTTCCATCAAACAATTCCTCCTCTTCTTTTTAACGACACTAAGAGGCGCCAACGACACCTCTTACCCTACGGACGTTAAAAACTTCACTTAAAATATTCCAAATTAAATTTAAAACGTGATTATTCAATTGTTACTAATGCGAGGGAAACGACGATAAACGCAATGGCTGCAACGGTGGTCACTTTGCTGAGTACCGCTTCATAACCTTTGCTCTTCTTCTTTCCGAAAAGCTGCTCTGCACCGCCGCCGATGGAACCGGAAAGACCTGCGCTGTTGCCAGACTGCAGCAGAATGCTGGCAATCAGAACGATACTGGCAATGGCAAGCACGATCATAAGGAATATGTTCACTTTGCACCTCCTATGTAAGATTAACTACTCGATTTTAACACAAAACCACTTGGCAATCAAGTGGTTTCGTGTTTTTTAGACTTATTTTAAGTTGTAAAAAGCTCCATTGCCCGCATATTGGGCAGCCGTATCCAGCGTTTCCTCAATCCGGAGAAGCTGGTTGTATTTTGCCACCCGGTCGGTTCTGGAAAGGGAACCGGTCTTAATCTGTCCCGTATTCATGGCAACCACGATATCCGCAATGGTCACATCCTCGGTTTCTCCGCTTCGGTGGGACACAACGGCGGTGTATCCGGCCTTCTTGGCCATCTCAATGGCATCGAAGGTTTCGGTCAGGGTGCCGATCTGGTTGACCTTGATCAGGATGGAGTTGGCAATGCCTTCCCGGATACCCCGTTCCAGTCTTTCGGTGTTGGTAACGAACAGGTCGTCTCCTACCAGCTGGACCTTCTTGCCCAAGGCATCCGTCAGCAGCTTCCAGCCTTCCCAGTCGTCTTCAGCCAGGCCGTCCTCAATGGAGACGATGGGGTATTTGTCCGCCAGCATTTCATAGTATGCAACCATTTCAGCCGAAGTCTTTTTCACGCCTTCGCCTTCCAGGTTATACATCTTGGTTTTTTCATCGTACATTTCGCTGGCAGCCACGTCCAGAGCCAGGCGAATGTCGGTACCGGCCTTATAGCCGGCCTTTTCGATGGCTTCCAGGATTACCTTGATGGCATCCTCGTTGGTGGCCAGATCAGGAGCAAAGCCTCCTTCATCGCCAACCGCCGTATTTTTCCCCTGGCTCTTCAGCACAGCCTTCAGGCTGTGGAATACTTCTGCACCCATCCGAAGGGCTTCCCGGAAGCTGGCAGCGCCCACCGGCATAATCATGAATTCCTGAATGTCCACGGTATTGTCCGCATGGGATCCACCGTTCAGGATGTTCATCATCGGAGTGGGAAGCAGCTTGGCATTGACTCCGCCCAGATACTGGAACAGGGGAAGTCCCAGGCTGTTGGCTGCCGCATCGGCAGCAGCCATGGATACAGCCAGGATGGCATTAGCTCCCAGCTTGCTTTTGTTTGGAGTGCCGTCTAAATCGATCAGCAGCTTGTCCAGGCCTACCTGGTCAAATACATTGTATCCGATGATTTCTTCCGCAATCAGCTCGTTGACATTTTCAACCGCCTGTAATGTACCTTTCCCCAGGTACCGCCCCTTATCTCCATCCCGAAGTTCAACGGCTTCGTGGATTCCTGTGGAGGCACCGGAGGGAACGATGGCTCGTCCCATAGTGCCGTCTTCCAGGTAGATTTCTACTTCAACTGTGGGATTCCCTCTGGAATCCAGCACCTCTCGTGCTAAGACGTCTTCAATATATGACATATCCGAACCTCCTTAAAAGTTAATGATTTCCATGAAATCTGCAGGGATCAGGCTGGCTCCGCCAACCAAAGCACCGTCGATCTCGTCCATGTTCATGATTTCTGTTGCATTGGAAGGCTTCACACTTCCGCCGTACTGGATGATTACCCGGTCGCAAACCTCTTCATCATAGAGGTCTTCGATCACTTTCCGGATATAAGCGCACATTTCATTAGCCTGCTCCGGAGAAGCAGTTCTTCCGGTACCAATCGCCCAGACCGGTTCATACGCTACTACCAGTCGGCTGACTTGGTCTCCAGTCAGTCCAGCCAAAGCCCCTTCCATCTGAGTCTTCACCACTTCAAATTCTTTTCCGGCATCCCGTTCTTCCAGGACTTCTCCCACACAGAGAATCGGAACGATTTCAGTGGAGAACAGCTGATGAAGCTTCTTGTTGACAGTTTCATCGGTTTCGTTGAAATACTGTCTTCTTTCTGAATGGCCGACGATGCAGTAATCCACTCCGATTTCTTCCAGCATAGCGGAAGAAATTTCACCGGTGTAGGCCCCCTGTACTTCAAAGTGGACATTCTGGGCACCAACAGCGATGCCGGTTCCTTCAAAAGCAGCCTTCAACGCTGTCAGTTGAGTGTAGGGTGCACAAATAGCCGCCCGTACATCCGTATCCTTGTATAGTTTCTTGAACTCCTCCGCGAAGGCAACAGCCTCCTTGGTGGTTTTGAACATTTTCCAGTTCCCTGCGATCAATGGTATCCGCATAATCCCTTCCCCCTCGTTTCATTTCATTCATGATGATTTATATAACAATCTGATTTTGCGCTCCGGACTTATTTATCCTCCAGAACAGCGATTCCCGGCAGTTCTTTTCCTTCCAGGAATTCCAGTGAGGCTCCGCCTCCGGTGGAGATGTGGGTCATCTCATCGGCAACGCCAAAAAGCTCCGCCGCCGCAGCTGAATCCCCGCCACCTATAATGGTAACTGCATCGGAATCAGCCAGAGCTTCGGCAATGGACCGGGTCCCCTCGGCAAAGCTGGGCATTTCAAAAACCCCAACCGGGCCATTCCAGATAATGGTCTTCGCTTTGGCTATTTCTTCTTCAAAAAGCTTGATGGATTCGGGTCCGATATCCATACCCATACGGTCTGCCGGTATGGCATCCTTGCTGTAGACATCCGCTTCTGCCTCATTGCTGAACTCAGTGGCCGCAACCGTGTCCACCGGAAGCAGCAGCTTGACCCCCGCTTCTTCGGCTTTTTTCATCAGATCGGCTGCCAGCTGGACATTGTCTGCATCCAGGATGGATTTGCCGATTTCCAGGCCCTGCGCCTTGAAGAAGGTGAACATCATGCCTCCGCCGATGATCAGGGTATCTACCTTTTTCAGCAGATTTTCAATGACCAGAATCTTGTCTCCAACCTTGGATCCACCCATGATGGCTACAAAGGGTCGTTCCGGGTTTTCCACGGCTCCGCCCAGGAACCGGACTTCCTTTTCAATCAGGAATCCGGATACCGCCGGCAGAAATGCTGCGATTCCAGCGGTAGAAGCGTGAGCTCGGTGGGCTGTTCCAAAGGCGTCATTGACAAAGATTTCCGCCAGGGAAGCCAGTTCTTTGGAGAATTCTTCCCCGTTTTTGGTTTCTTCCTTCCGGAAACGAAGATTTTCCAGAATAAGGACATGGCCTTCTCCCAGTCGATCAGCGGCAGCCTTTACATGCTCGTCCACCACAGCAGGAGAGCTGACGAAAGCCACCGGCTGTCCCAGCAGCTTAACCAGACGCTCTGCCACCGGCTTTAAGGTATATTTCATATTGGCTTCTCCATCCGGACGCCCCATATGGGACATCAGGATGACTTTCGCCTTGTTTTCGATCAGGTACTGAATAGTCGGAAGGGCCGCCGTAATACGGATATCATCGGTTATGTGGCCCTTATCGTCCAGCGGTACATTAAAATCGCAACGGACGATGACCTTTTTTCCCCGGACGTCAATGTCCCGGATGGTCTTTTTGCTCATAGGACACCTCCTATTTCCCTGCCATGTATGTCAGCAGATCAACGACTCGGTTGGAATAGCCCCACTCGTTGTCGTACCAGGAAACCACCTTGAAGAATCTCTTTTCTCCGGGCAGATTGTTCTGCAGGGTAGCAAGGGAATCGTAGATGGAAGAACGTTCATCGTGGATGAAGTCCGTGGATACCACTTCTTCGTTGCCGTAGCCCAGGATGTCCTTCAGATAGGTCTCAGATGCTTTCTTCATCAGGCCATCGATTTCCTCAATGGAGGTATCTCTTGCCGCTGTGAAGGTCAGATCCACCACGGAAACAGTGGGGGTAGGCACACGGAAAGACATGCCGGTCAGCTTGCCTTTGGTGGCCGGAAGCACCTCACCTACAGCCTTGGCTGCGCCGGTGGTGGAAGGGATGATATTGATGGCAGCCGCTCTTCCGCCTCTCCAGTCCTTTTTCGAGGGACCGTCAACGGTTTTCTGGGTTGCAGTATAGGAATGGATGGTGGTCATCAGTCCGGTTTCAACGCCGACCCCTTCCTTCAGGAGCACGTGAACCAGCGGCGCAAGGCAGTTGGTGGTGCAGGAAGCGTTGGAAACGATGTTGTGAAGAGAAGGATCATATTCCTGCTCATTGACTCCCATAACGATGGTCTTTACATCGCCTTTTCCAGGAGCGGAAATGATGACTTTCTTTGCACCGGCTTCCAGATGGCCCTTGGCCTTTTCGGAATCGGTGAATAATCCAGTGGATTCGATGACATACTCAACGCCCAGTTCTTTCCATGGCAGCTGAGAAGGTTCTTTGGTGGCCATGATGCACTTAATCTCATGACCGTTCACTACCAGAACATCGTCCTCTGCCGCTTCCGGAGAGCTTTTTTTGGTAGCCAGTTCGCCTTTGAATTTCCCCTGAGTGGAATCATATTTCAGCTGATACGCAAAATACTTGGCGTCTGTAGTCACATCCACGATGGCAACTACATCAAACTTACTGCCAAGCAGCCCCTGTTCTGTCATAGCGCTGAAAACCAGTCTTCCGATTCTCCCAAACCCATTAATACCTACTTTTGTACTCATTTTCTTTCCTCCTAAAAAATATTAATATCTCTTCCTCTTGGAGGAGGAAGGGATTTTCAGTTCATCCCGGTACTTGGCCACAGTGCGCCGGGAAAGTTCGATTCCTTTTTCCGCCAGCATGCCGACCATTTCCTGGTCGCTGAGCGGACTGGCCGGATCTTCGCTGTTAATCATTTCTTTGATGAATTCCTTGATGCTGGAGGAGGAAATACCCTCTCCTTTATCATCGGCAACGCCGCTGGAAAAGAAATAACGGATTTCAAATACCCCACGGGGAGTCTGCATATACTTGCCGTTGATGGAACGGCTGACGGTGGACTCATGAATCCCCACCTCCTCGGCAATTTGCTTCAGCGTCAGGGTTTTCATATATTTGGTTCCCAAGTCAAAAAAATCCTTCTGGTAACGGACCACAGCTCTGACAACATTATATATGGTTTGCTTCCGTTGTTCTATACTTTTTATCAGCCAAATGGCAGAATTATAGCGACCGGATAGGAATTTCGACAGATTCTCATCTTCATCGCTCTGTTTCATCAATTTCTGGTAATAAGAACTAAGGGTCAGCCTGGGGGTGCTGGATTCATTGACCGTCACCACATACTCCCCTTCCACCTTTTCCACGAGAACATCCGGGACGATGTACCGGGTAGAGGTCTGACAGGCAAATTCCCGCCCCGGCTTCGGTTCCAGACTCCGGATCAGGTCCGCCATGTCCTGGGCCTCCAGGCAGCTTACACCCAATTCCTTGGAAATAACACTGATTCGGTTGGAAGCGATGTCCTCCAGATAGTCTCTGATGACCCGTTCCAGTTCATCGGACAGCTGGCCTGTGTTCCTGAGCTGAATCATCAGGCAGTCCTTCAGATCCCTGGCTCCCACACCAAAGGGCTCAAAGGTTTGTATGACTTCCAGGACCTTCTCCACATCCTGAAGACTGGCACCGGCAGCCCGGGCGATTTCCTCTGTGGTCAGGGTCATATAGCCGTTGTCATCCAAGGATTCTATCATATATTTTCCCAACAGCCGGCAGCGTTTTTTGATTTCCGCAAACTGAAGCTGAAAGAGCAGGTGTTCCGTCAGAGTGACTTCTGAGCAGGTAAATTGTTCGAAGGTATATTCCGGGTTGTCCGGTTTCTGCTCCCATTGCTTGTAACTAATGTCGTCATACCGCTCCAGCAGGGCTTCCTGCCATTCCTTATCGCTGATCTTGTCCATATCCCCTTCAATGCTTTCCTTTTCGGTAAAATCCGAAGGGGTTCCTTCCTCCCGGGTTTCGGCGGAGGCTTCATTTTCCAGGAGGGGATTGGCTAAGAGCTGCTCCTGAACATAACTCTCCAGCTCCTGAGTATTGAACTGCAGGATCTGAATCGCCTGAATCAGCTCTGGTGTCATGACCAGATTCTGGGTCTGTTTAATTGTCAGATCATAACCAAGCTTCATGTTTCCGCTCCCTTTCATACGGTAGATAGATACCCGGAAAATCCAGAAAACATCCAAACCGCATGCAAATATTATACCATTTTATTTCAGATTTGGAAAGTCTAATTGACGAAGGGCTTCGAAGAGGACGATGCTGACGGAGTTGGAGAGGTTTAAGGACCGGAGCCTCTCATCCCCGGCCATTGGTATCCGGATGGTCCGGTCCCGTCGTTCTTCCAGCAGATCCCTGGGGAGACCGGCCGTTTCTTTCCCGAACAGGATCATATCTCCATCCCGGTATTCTGTATCGGTATGACGTCGGATTCCTTTTGTGGTCGCCAGGTGCATCCTGCGGTCTCCGTATTTTTCTAAAAAATCCTTCAGGCTTTCATGAATCTCCAGCTGTACGAAGGGCCAATAGTCTAATCCCGCCCTTTTCACCGTTTTGTCATCAATGGAAAAGCCAAGAGGCTTGACCAGGTGCAGCACGGTTCCTGTGGCGGCGCAGGATCGGGCAACGTTTCCAGTATTGGGGGGAATCTCAGGTTCCACCAGTACGATGTGCAGGGGCATTCCGAACCTCCTTCTGATCCATCTGTTCTGTTAATCGTTTTTTCAGTCCGTAAAGAAACCGGACAATCAGATTCTATGATATAATTTTTTGGAGAATTGTAAAGACAAAATCTGCTTTTTGATATATAATTTCAGAATTAGGGAAAAAAGGAGGATTTTATGAAAACCGTAAAAATCGGCCTTATGGGCTTCGGCAATATCGGCACCGGAACCTATAAGACTTTGGAAATGAACCGAGAAATCATCAAAAAGAATACCGGGATGGACTTTGTCATTACCCGCATTCTGGAAAAGGATACCGAGCGGGAAAGAGGCGTGCAGGTCACCAGGGATCAGTTCACACAAAACCCGGAGGATATATTTAAGGACCCGGATATTTCAATCATTATTGAACTGCTTGGCGGAATCGAACCGGCTACAAGCTTCATGCTGGAAGCTATGAAGAACGGCAAACACGTGGTTACGGCCAACAAAGCAGCCGTAGCGGCCAATTACGATCTTCTGATGGATACGGCGGCTGATCATGGCGTGATTTTTAAATTTGAGGCCAGCGTCGGAGGAGGGATCCCCATCATCAGCGCCCTGACTTCCGTCCTGCAGGCCAATGACTATATGGAGATTCTGGGCATCGTCAACGGTACCACCAACTATATCCTGACCCAGATGACCGAATTTGGCTCTGAATATGAAGACGTGCTGAAGGATGCTCAGGCCAGGGGATTTGCTGAAGCCGACCCCACTGCTGACGTGGAAGGGATCGACGTCGCCAACAAACTGGCCATCCTGATGACCCTGGCCTTTGGTATCCGGGTGAAACCGGAGGATATCCCCAGAGTCGGTATTACAGGCATTACAAAGGAAGACATTCAGGAAGCTGCACAAAAGAATGAAAAGATCAAGCTGATCGCAGCAGCAAAAAAAGACGGGGAAGGAAAAATCGAGTATTCGGTGAAGCCCATGCGACTTCCTGCCGATCATCCCCTGGCCGGAGTCAGCAACGAATTTAACGCCATCTTTGTTCGGGGCAATGCCGTGGATGAACTGATGTTCTACGGCAAAGGCGCAGGCCCTCTCCCCACCGGCAGTGCAGTCATGGGAGATGTGATCGAAATCGCCAGAAAAACTATTCAGTAACCATACGCTATCGCAATGCAGATAAGGAGAGAAACATGACGACTCTTTATGAACAATGGGAAAAAACCATAAACGAACAGACCGACGACACCTTCCCGGAATTCTGGGAAAAATACAGCAGTACGGAAAAGCGAATTTACAGTGCCATACTAGATGATCCGTCGGTAAAAGTTCAGGGAACTTTCACCGAACTGGCTTCTCGTTACGAAGCGGATCCTGTGATTTTCATGGGATTTCTGGATGGAATCAATTCCAGCCTGAACGTCACCCAGGATTTCCGGAGTTTTGATGAAAACGCCGAGATATTGCTGGATATCGACTTTGAAAAGCTGTACTATAATATGCTTGTTGCCGAAGCCGATTATCTCTATACCCTGCCCCAATGGGAAGTCATCCTCACCGATGATACCAGGGAATCCATCATTACGGCTTACAAGCGATCCCGTACCGTCATTAAAGAAAAGCAGCCAGGAAGAAACGATCCCTGTCCCTGCGGCAGCGGGAAAAAATACAAAAAATGCTGTGGGGCCAACCTGTAACAAATCCCCCTACCGATTTATTACAGGCCGGATCCATATCGACAAAGAAAAGCCACCGGGCAGGAACTGCAACGGGGCTTTTTTGCGTCGCAGCAATTTCTCCCATGAAAGATCAGACTGTGATGGGCCTCGGACCAGCGTTCTTCCGGCAGGATTTCCATCAGGGCCATTTCGGTCTTAAGAGGGTCCGCCGCTTCAGCAAGGCCAAGCCGATTCGCCACTCGGAACACATGGGTGTCCACCGCTATCCGCTGATGGCCGAAACCAACAGAAAGGACAACATTGGCCGTTTTCCTGCCTACCCCAGGCAAGGCGATCAGAGCCTCATAATCCTCCGGCACCCTGCCTTCATGTTTTTCTTCCAGTTCCCGGCTAAGAGCAATGATATTCCTGGCCTTGGTCCGATACATACCGATTCTTTTGAGAATTTCTTCCACCTCACCCGGGGATGCCCCTGCCAGTGCCTTCGAATCCGGATAACGGGCGAAAAGGCCGGGGGTTACCTGATTCACGCTTTTATCCGTTGTCTGGGCAGACAGGACTACTGCCACCAACAACTGAAAGCGGGTACCAAAATCCAGAGCGCACTGAGCCTCCGGATATTCTTCCGCCAGTATATCTAATATTCGGATCGCTTCCTTTTTTGTTTTTTTTCTTCCTGTCGTCACGATTCAACCTTCTTTCCCATTTTATTGCTTTATTTTCTATATGTACCCCTTTTGAGGCTGGCTGGCAACAGTTCCTTCACCAAATTTTCAGTTGACTTCATGGGGTGAATCCTATATCATTTAAACGTCGACCGGCGGGTCGGCATAATAATTCAATCATTCTGCATTCAGAGGAGGAACTTGCGTGAAAGACGAACGACATGAAAATCCAGCCTTGCATCCGGAGGATAAGGGGCTTTTATCCAAGGAAGGATCCCCGGAGGTAACTGCTCCGAAAAAAAGAAATAAACGGAAATACATTTTAATCATCATTGGGCTCATTTTGATTGCCATCATTGCTCTGCGTTTTATTCAGACCTTTTCTCCGGCGCCGGAGGAAACGCCTCAGCTGGCTAACGTAGAAACTGACGTGGTCCGCTATGGATCCCTGGAGGCTCAATCACCCCTGACCGGACGGGTAGAACCAAGGGAAGAGGTAACGATTCTACCTTTTTCTTCCGGCGAAGTGACCGCCGTCTATGTCCGTTTGGGAGACCGGGTCAATAAGGGAGATCTGCTCTTTACCATCGATGGCACCCAGATTGCAGCCAGCCTGAATCAAGCCAAGGCGGCTTTGGATCTGGCAAAAAGGACCTTCGATAACATGAGAGTCCTTTATGGGGAAGGCGCGGTTTCTCAAAACGATTACGAACAGGCCCGGGTTCAGTATGAATCTGCTGTGGCCTCCTATACGACCGCTTCCGATGCCTATTCCAATACCAGAGTCACGGCCCCCATCAGCGGTTATGTGACATCCATAAATGTATCCCCGGGATCTACCGCTGCTCCAGGCTCCCCGGCGGCAACTCTGGCTGACGTTAGCAGCCTCCGGATCAAAACCACCGTTTCCGAATTCCTGGCCGGTCGAATCCGTCAGGGGGACCCGGTGGAAATCATTATCAGTACCATAGGGTCGGAACCCTTTAAAGGAACCGTTGATGCCCTTTCCCCTGCACCAGCCCAGGGAACTCTGACCTATCCGGTGGAGTTTTCCATTCAGGATCCGGAAGGAATGGTCAAAGCTGGCATGTTCGCCGAAATCCGCATTGTATCCGATGAAAGGACCAATGTACTTATTGTGCCTTCAAAGGCTGTCATCATAAAAAACGGGGAAGCTTCTGTTGTTGTGCTGAAGGATAAGATCCCCTCCTTCCAGCCGGTTAAAACAGGTCTGGACAACGGAGAATGGACAGAAATCATCGGCGGACTGAAAGAGGGAGAAACCATCGTAGTGGAAGGCCAACAGTTTATAACAGAAAATCAGGAAGTCAACATTATCAGCAATGGTGGGGGAGAGTAAAACAATGAATCTATCCAGTCTAGCTATAAAAAGACCTGTCGCCACCATCATGCTGATGCTGATGGTTGTTGTCGTGGGCATCGCAGCCATCACAGGGATTCCCCTGGATCTTCTGCCGAAAATCGAGTATCCGGTAGCCCTGGTCATGACCACCTATCCCAACGCTTCCCCGGAAGAAGTGGAAAGCATCATCACCAAGCCGGTGGAACAGGCTCTGGCCACGGTGGAGGGTCTGGATCAGCTTCAGTCTGTAACCATGGAGGGACAATCCATTGTAGTCGTTCAATTCCAGATTGACACGGATATGAATTTTGCCACCCTGAATATGCGGGAAAAGATTGCTCTGATTGCCGATTTTCTTCCGGAAGAAGCCGGAGACCCGACGGTCATTAAAATGGATATGAGCGCTACTCCGGTGATTCAGGTCTATGTTTCCGGTGACCAGTCTCTGGCAGAACTGAATAATCAGATCGATGGAAATATCCTCTCCCGACTGGAACGGGTAGCCGGCGTTGCCTCCGTTTCCGTCATCGGCGGTGTCGAGGAAGAAGTATCCATGGAATTCAGCCAGGAAAAACTGCAGGGATACGGCTTATCCCTGTCTCAGATCGCTCAGATTCTGGCGGCAGAAAACATCAACATGCCCAGTGGGGACATTTCGCAGGGCTCCACTGAAGTAATCGTCCGTTCCATCGGCCAGTTTGAAAAGGTGGAGGATATCGGGAATATACCGGTTCCCGTAGCGGACCGCAGCATCTTGCGACTCAGCGATCTGGCGACTATTGCCAAACAGATTAAAGAGCCGGATTCCATCAGTCGGATCGATGGTCAGACCGCCATTGCCCTTTCCATCACCAAGCAGTCCGATGCCAACACCGTCGGAGTCTCGGATGATATCCGGGAAACCATAGCAGAGCTGCAGAAGCAATATCCGGAGCTTTCTTTCACCGTTGGCTTCGACCAAGCAGATTACATCCGGAATTCTATTTCATCCGTCACGAATTCTGCCCTGGCCGGCGGTCTCCTGGCCATCCTGGTGGTTTTCCTTTTCCTCAGCAATATAAGGACCACTCTGGTGGTTGCCATCTCCATCCCCACATCACTGCTGGCTACCTTTGCCCTGATGAATTACTGGGGGATGACACTAAATCTGATCACCCTTTCTGCCCTGACCATAGTGGTAGGCATGCTGGTGGATAATTCCATCGTCGTCCTGGAAAATATTTTCCGTTACCGCCAAATGACCGATAGTGCCGTCCAAGCCGCACAAGAAGGAAGCAAAGAAATATTCCTGGCTGTCATCGCCTCAACCCTCACTACGGTACTGGTATTCCTGCCCATCGCCATGAGCAGCGGCATTGCCTCCCTGATGTTCAAGGATTTCTGCTATACGATGATCATCGCCCTGATGGCTTCCCTGGTGGTTTCTCTCTCCGTTGTTCCCATGCTGTCCTCTAAAATGCTGGACAAGGGCATGAGCACCAACTACATACGAGTCGGATCCCGCCGTTACAAGTTCAAATTGCTCCTCCTCTTCCGAGCCGGAATCGAATGGCTGAAGGAAGAGTACGATTACTATATCCGAATCGCTCTGGGCAAGAGAAAAAAGGTCATCATTGCCTGTATCCTCCTTTTTGTTGTGTCCATCGGCTCTATCGCACTGGTAGGCAGCGAACTGCTTCCTGCCGCTGATGAAGGTTCCTTCTCTGTGGACATCGACATGCCCTATGGTACCGCTCTCCAGGAAAAAGACCGAATATCCACTCAGGTGGAATCTTATATCGCCGGCATTCCGGAAGTGGAGCATTATACCCTGAATATCGGCGGAAGCGGTATGTTCGGATCTTCCGAAAATCCTTCCCTGTCCGTCACCCTAAGCAGCAAATGGGACCGGAACCGTTCTACGGCAGAGATTGTCAAGCTTGCTCAGAAACAGCTTAATGTTATTGCAGGAGCAGATATCGCAGTAGCCGAAACATCTTCTATGGGAATGATGCTGGGTGGTTCCGACATGAGCCTTATGATTAAAGGAAGAGAACTTTCCGGACTGGAAAAAATCGGCAATGACCTGACGGAACGAATAGCGAAAATCAACGGAGTATCCAAAGCGGAACTGGATCTGACGGAAGGAAATCCGGAAGTCCGGGTCAAAATCGACCGCAACGCTGCCTCTTATTACGGGATCACCGCCTATCAGCTGGGCAGCGCACTAAAGACCGCTATCAACGGATCCACCGCCACCACGCTGAAAATCAACGGGGATGAAATCGATGTCCGGTTATCCCTCCCGGACCAATATGCGGCTTCTGTTGAAAACATGAAGCAGATTTCCGTTACCGGTTCTACCGGTCTTCAGGTTCCGGTGGGACAGATCAGCACCTTTGAGTTCGACAACTCTCCCAATGCCATCAACCGGATGAATCAGGAGCGGTACATCAGCTTGAACATTGATGTGGATGGCCGGGATCTGGGCACCGTTTCCAAGGAAATAAACAAACTGGTTTCCAATTATCCTTTCCCGGAAGGCTATTACCAGGAAACCGGCGGACAGCAGAAGGAAATGATGGAGGCTTTCAACAGCCTGCTTCTGGCTCTGGTCGTGGCCATTGCCCTGGTTTATCTGCTTCTGTCAGCTCAATTTGAATCGATGGTTCTTCCCTTCATCGTCATGATGGCCATCCCCTTTGCCATGTCCGGAGCCTTCTTTGCCATGTTCCTCACGGGCACCCGGCTCTCCCTGACCTCCTTCCTGGGACTGATTCTCCTGGTAGGCATAGTCGTCAACAACTCCATTCTGCTGATTGAGTTCATCTCCCACAATCGGCAGATCATGGGCAGGGATGAGGCTCTGGTTCAGGCCGGCAAGCTCAGGATGAGACCGATTCTGATGACCACCACCACCACTTGCGTGGGCATGATTCCCATGTCTCTGGGCTTGGGAGAAGGTGGAGAAATGCTGGCCCCTATGGCTATTTCCATCATCGGCGGCATGATTGCTGCAACTCTGGTCACGCTGGTATTCATCCCTGTTCTCTATTCCGTCATCGACGATAAACGCCAGCAGCGGGATCTCCGAAGACAGGAAAAGGATCAGCAGATTATGGAACTGGAAAAGCAATGGATGGAAGAAGATCAGAGAACAGAAGGAACCAGGAGGGCTCATCATCATGCAAGCCATTTGTAATAAATTCCGTGGGAAAAACCAAAAGGGGTCTGGCAGCAAACGGGAGTTGATTCTTACTTCTGCTTTTGAGCTCTTTTACCAGAAGGGATATCAGAAAACCAAAATTCAGGATATCGCCAGACATGCCGACATTGGCAAGGGCACTTTTTATGAATATTTTCAGAGCAAGGATACCCTGCTGGAAGAGCTTCTCCATCTTAAAATCAAAGAAGACCAGGAAACCCTGGACATGATTCGGTCTTCCCTGGATACTACTGAAGACAAAATTATAAGGTTCTATCATTTCGAACGTGAAAATATGGAGGAATACGGGCCTCGCTCCAATGTACTGGCTCAGGAAATGATGTCCACGGATTTTTCTATCAATCATGAAGTTCAGGGGTTGATCCACCGTTTTTTCCAAATGAAGCACCAGTTCCTTCAGTCGCTGCTGGAGGATGGCATCCACCGGGGTGAAATCCGGAATACTGATTCGGTGGTCGGAGCAACCGCCCTGCTTGGGGCCATCAGTTTCTACACCATGTTCCAGCTTCCGGCCCAGGGCCACTCGGGTATCTCCCCAGATTTCCAGGAAAATTCCATGGCTCGGGATTCGGAATTTTTCCGGATCCTCTTCTCTGGAATCGGCGGTGTTTCAGATGCCGAAAAATAACCAAAATCAAGTAAATCCAAAAGGGCCCAATCCTAAAAGACGGGCCTTTTTTCAATGGTTCTGCGCAAATTGGTACAATATTATAAAAATTGTAATATAAATGAAAAAAACTAGTTACATTTCGATTAACCTGTAGTATAATTGAGACGTAATATTTTACCTATATTTTTTTATGGAGGTGTTTAAATGTCAAAGTACACACAAGTTGAACGAGACGGTTTGTTCGAACTGACGGACGTGGCAAGAGCCGAGCTTTCTTCATCCAAGTATTACAATGAAGACCTTGCTCCGACCTCGATCTCTCAGCGAACCTGGACCACATACCACATCAGCATGCTGTGGGTCGGTATGTCCGTCTGCATCCCATCCTTTACTATGGCCTCTGGTTTAGTCGGTCTGGGACTTTCTCCCTGGCTGGCAGTATTCAACGTAGCGTTAGGAAACCTTATCGTCCTTATTCCTATTCAGCTCAACTCTCACGCCGGAACCCGATATGGTATCCCGTTCCCGGTATTTGCAAGACTGACCTTCGGTGCTGTCGGCGCTCACATTCCTTCCATATCCCGAGCCCTGACCGCCTGCGGATGGTGTGCGATCCAGTCCTGGATCGGCGGAGCTTCCTTCGTAGCCATCATTGCAGTATTTGTACCTAGCTTCTCTTCCATGACTGCTGCGCCTTTCATCGGATTCGGAATCTTCTTATTATTAGTTTTATGGATTTCCTACACTGGCTCAGAAAGCATCAAGACTCTGGAAGCTGTAGGCGGACCGATCCTGATCGTCCTGACCCTGGCCCTGCTGGTTTGGGCTACCAACTTAGCGCTGGGAGCTGGCTTCTCCATCGGGGAAATCACTCAGGCAGCTACCGACTACAACCTGACTGATGCCAACGGCGGATTCTGGTATGTATTCCTGGGCGGCCTGACAGCGAACATCGCTTTCTGGGCTACCATGGCTCTGAACATCCCTGACTTCTCCCGATACGCAAAATCTCAGAAAGCTCAGTTCAGAGGACAGCTTTATGGTATGCCCCTGATGATGGCCGTCTGCGCCTTCGTCGGAGCTTACTTTGCTCAGTCCACCAAGCTGGCTATGGGCGAAGCCATCTTCGATCCTACAGCTGTACTGCTGCTTCTGGATAACCCGATTGTTGTCATCGTAACTTCTCTTGGTGTCATCGTTGCCACGCTGACCACCAATATCGCAGCAAACGTAGTAGCTCCTGCCAATGGGTTCTCCAACATTTCCCCCAGCCGGATCTCCTATAAGATGGGTGTTGTCGCTACCTGCGTCATCGCTGTAGCATTCCAGCCCTGGTGGATCTTCGGCGGAGCCGGTGCTTACATCTTCGGATGGCTGGGCACTTACGGATCCATCCTGTCTCCCATTGCTGCCATCTTCGTAGCTGACTACTATCTGGTCAAGAAGAGAAACATCGATGTCATGGCTCTGTTCCAGGGACCGGAAGGAAGATACTGGTATCAGAACGGATTCAACGTTCGTGCCATCATTGCCTGGGTCGTCGCTTTCATTCTTCCGCTGATGGGCAACTTTGGTGTCGCCGCCGGCAGTGGTTTCGGAACCTTGCTTCACTGGATCGCTGCTAACGGTTATGTCTTCGGATTCTTTGTTGGTCTGGTAGCCTACATGCTTCTGATGAAGAACGAAAAGACTTCCTTCCTGACTGAAGAAGAACACGAAGCTCTGACCGAGAGAGCTAACGCTTAAGTTATCATCAAAACTTAAGATCAACATCATAACCCCGCAGGAGCCTTTGTGACCCAAGGGCTCCTGCTTTTTAAAATCAACATTATTATGAGGAGGTTTTATCATGGATTTATTAATCAAAGGCGGTACTCTTGTCACAGCAACTTCGACCTTCAAAGCCGACATCGCTGTAAAAGATGGCAAAATCTCTGCCATCGGCATGAATCTGAAACCCGGCAAGAACACCGAAGTGGTGGATGCTAAAGGTCGGATGGTCCTGCCAGGCGCAATTGACGGCCATACCCATTTGGCTATGCCCTTCGGCGGTACCATTTCTTCCGATGACTATTACACCGGAACCAAATCCGCAGCCTGTGGCGGTACCACCACCGTATTTGACTTTGTCCTTCAGGGAAAAGGCGAAAACATGCTGGATGCTGTAAAGCGAAGAGATGCTTTGGCTGCTCCCGATGCTGCAGTTGACTATTCCTTCCACGTAGGCGTCTGCGACGTAACAACCGACGATATGCTTGACAGCATGGAGGATGCCGTTAAATTCGGGATCCCATCCTTTAAAGTATTCATGGTTTATGACTTTGGGGTTGATGATGGTTCCTTCTATAAAGTTCTTCAGAAGGCGGCCAAGATTGGGGCTCTGGTAGGAGTACATGCCGAAAACAAAGACGTGAACAACGTACTGGTCGCCAAGTATCTCTCAGAGGGGAAAACCGATGCCTGGTGGCATTACATGGCTAAAAACGAGGAGGTTGAAGGGGAAGCAGACGTTNNGCGCCATCAATCTGGCAAAAATGGCCGGAACCTCCCTCTATATCGTTCACCTGGCCGACAAACAGGGCGTAGAAGCGGTGACCCAGGCCAGAGATGAGGGCTATCCCATCTTTGCAGAAACCTGCCCTCAATATCTTCACTTTACCAATGAAGTCTACAAGAGAGAACGGGCCAGAGACTTTGTCTGCTCCCCGCCGATGAAAGGAAAGCCTTCTCAGGATGCTCTCTGGGCCGCCATTAAAAGGGGTGATATTGCTACTCTGGCCACCGACCACTGCCCGTTCACTCAAGCTGAAAAGGACTGGGGAATCACCAAAAAGGACGGCACTCCGGGCAACTTCACTACCATTCCGAATGGCTGTGCCGGTATTGAAAACATGTATCCCTACATTCTGTCCGAAGCAAACAAAGGCCGGATCTCCTTCAATAAGGCGGTGGAAATCAGTGCTTCCAATCCGGCTAAGCTTTTCGGCCTGGACCACATCAAGGGCGACCTGAGAGTGGGCCTGGATGCCGATATCGTTCTGTATGATCCCAAGAAAAAGGTTGTCATCAAGAACGAAGAAATGCACGGCAACCTGGATCACACCATCTGGGAAGGCGTGGAAGTCAAGGGATATCCGGTTGCTACCTACAGCCGAGGCCGACTGGTATACAAGGATGGCGAATTCCTGGGCGAAAAGGGAGCTGGTAAGCTGATCAAATGCAAGCCCATCAAACTGACCGGACCCAATCTGTAAACCTTCCCTTCAACGATTGACAGATCAAAGACAGAACAAAGGAGCGATTCCCGGTGAATCGCTCCTTCTATTTTATTGGCTCTCTGTCAAATGTGGT
>DIMT01000010.1:20009-104516 GCA_002425705.1 Firmicutes bacterium UBA5559 | reverse complement strand
CAAGGCTTCATAGGCCGGGCTGCTTTTTAATTCCAGGTTTCTTTGGGTTTCCCCTTTTACGGGCATAGAAATCAGCCCTCCATCTTCTAAGGGTTAGCCCAGGTGCTTCCCAGTTCTTTTAAGCAGCCATCATGTGAAGAATCCGATTTCTAAACCGATGGAAATTTCTGACCCCATAACAGTTGCGTTTCAGGACCTTGATTTTGTTATTGCATCCTTCGGTGAAACCATTGGTATAGCCTAGGCTAAATGCACGAAGTATTTGATGCTGCCACCTGTTCATCATCTCGAAACAGCCTTGGAATTCTTTCAAGGGGACAGCTCCGTAACCCATATTCCATTTCAGGAGCCGGGCCCGAGCTTCCTGCAGATTCTTGCTTTCCATGAATTCATAGAAGACTTCTTTCAGCCAGTAAGCTTTTCGTAAGTCATCTGAAAAGGAGAGCATGTTTTCTAATTGAAGAAGCTGCTCTTCGTTCAGTTTCTCCTTGTGCTTCAGAAGGATCCATCGACTTTTCTTGTAGTACTTCCGTCGGTCATCGGAAAATTTCTTTTGTTCCTCCTTCCGAACCCTTTCCAGGGCCCAGGTGATATGGCGGCAGACATGAAACTTATCCACGACGATCTTTGCATTTGGGAAACAGGAACTTAGCACATCACGGAACAGATGGCTCATATCCATCACCAGATATTCCACTCGCTTCCGTTGTTCCAAGGGATACTGCAGGAAATAGGCGAGGAGGGTCTCTGACTTTCGGGACGGAAGGATATCAAGCACCCGCTTCCTCACCGGATCCGTCAGGATACATTGGAATTTGTCTCCTTCCGCATTCCCCTTGAACTCGTCGATAGACAGGACTCTTGGAAGAGACGGCCGGGGATAGGAAATTTTATTCAAGATCCGCATGGCTATCCCTGGGGAAATCCCATTTTGCCTTGCGATAGAGATGGTGGAATGCTCGGATCGGTAGTCGCTCATGATCTTTGCCACCAATCGGCTGGTATTTCGCTGATAACGAGGGAGGAAGGAGACTTTTTCCTGGAAGACCTTCCCGCAATGGGGGCAGAAATACCGACGCTTTTTCAGATGAAGGATTGTTTTCCCTTCATGAAAAGGAATGTCCTTGACCAGTTGATTCCGGTAGGAATGGATCCGTTTGGTGTCATATCGGCAAGAGGGGCAGACCTGCATCCTCCGGATTGTTGTAAGATGGATATGGAGTTGCCCTTGAATAGTTTCCACCTTTGTCACATTAACATCTTTTAATCCTAAAAGGTCTGTTGTATAATCGGTATAGAGCATAATCGAATCTCCTTTCAATGTTGTGTGGTAACTACATTTTACTTGAGATTCTGATTTATGCTCTGCTTTTTTTGCAAAAATTGAAAAACGTGGCAGCATTTGATTTCTCAAACACCACCACATTTATTATAGAGCCATTTTATTACCTGTTCTGTCTAATTCCGGATACGTTACTTTCGCTTTGACTTTTTCTGCTCGATCCGCTTTCGGGCAAAGCCGGCAGGGCTTGGTGCCCCTCCGTAGCTTTTATTTCGGCCACGGCTTCCAGTTTTCTGTTTCTTGGAAGCCTTTTCAATCTGAAGAGTTCTTCCCCGGTGGGTGAAATCCGCCATAGCCAGGACCACTTCATCCGCATATTTTTCCGGTACTTCAATAAAGGTAAACTGCTTGTGGATATCGATGGCTCCAATAAGCTTTCCGGGCATAGAAGACCGGGAAGCAATGGCGGATACGATATTTTTCGGCTGGATGCCGTCCATGACTCCTGCGTTGAGGAACAGCCTGGCCATTCCTCCGGAAGTGTACATCATTTCCTCATCGTCCAGATCCGATTCTCCGTATCCTCTTGTTTCCAGATCCCCAAAAGCAATTTTATACAAGGCTGCTGCCAGGTCTAAAGTGGTAGCATCATCTGAATTTTCCAGAATCCTTTCCACGACAGCCATATATTTGGTATGCTGCCCTTTCAGGATGACATCCAGGATTTCCTTCATGGTTTCGTCCTGCTTGACCCCTTCAATATCGGACAAGCTAGGCGGTTTCATGGGAAGAATCTCTGTCTTGGTGTACCGTTGGATATCCTTCAGCTTATAAATGTCTCTTCCGAAAATAAAGGAGTAAGAGATTCCCTTCTTCCCTGCCCGGCCGGTTCTTCCAATACGATGAACGTAATATTCTTCATCACTGGGGATGTCATAGTTGAATACAGCTTCCACGTTGTTCACGTCGATGCCTCGGGCGGCTACGTCGGTGGCAACCAGGATCTCCACCATTCCTTTTCGGAATTTATTCATGACCCGGTCTCGTTCTGTCTGCTTCATGTCACCGTGGAGGGACTCGGCTGAGAAACCTCTGGTCTGAAGAGCGGTCGTCACCTCATCTACCTTCCTTTTCGTGTTGCAGAAGACGATGCCCAGTTTGATGTTCTTGGCATCGATCATCCGGCAGAGCAGTTCCAGCTTGGAGGATTCCCGGACTTCCAGGTAATACTGTTCCGTCAGAGGCATGGTGATTTCTTTATGGACCGTCTTGATCAGCACCGGTTCCTTCTGATACTGCTTCGTGATGTCCAAAATCTCCGGAGACATGGTGGCCGAAAACAGCAAAGTCTGCCGGTCTTCCGGTATCTCCTTCAGGATGGTATCGATGTCTTCCCGGAATCCCATGTTCAGCATTTCATCGGCTTCATCCAGAACGATCATTTTCAGTTCCTTGAATTTGAGGGTATGGCGACGCATGTGGTCCATGACCCGGCCTGGTGTGCCGATGATGATCTGGGGCTTGTTCTTCAGGGCCATGATCTGCCGGTCGATGGGCTGACCTCCGTATATGGGAAGGGTTTTGATTCCCTTTTTATATCGGCACAGGTTCTTGATTTCCTCCGACACCTGAATAGCCAGTTCTCTGGTAGGGCACAGGATCAGGGCTTGTACTGCCGTACTGCGGGAGTCGATCATTTCAACCATAGGGATACCAAAGGCGCAGGTCTTTCCCGTTCCTGTCTGAGCCTGGCCAATGATGTCCAGTCCCTCCATCACCGGGGGAATAGCCTTGGACTGGATTGGAGTAGCCTCCTCAAAGCCCATGGCATCCAAGGCTTTCTGCATGCCTTCAGATAGATTCAGTTCATTAAATTTTAAATTTTCCATTGAGTTCCTTTCTCACAAAGCCAAGGAACTTTCCAATGTCCCTATAGGCTTCAAAATACATAACACTTTATTATATACTGACACATACATAAAAGCAAGATAATACTATTTTCTTGACAAAAATCCGTCTCCGTAATATAATTGTATACAAATATACAATTTCACTTTGATTGATACGAGGAGAAATACTATGGCAAAGACATTAGCGTACAAAATACTGGAAAACCACCTGCTGAAGGGAAGCCTGATTCCCGGAACCGAGATAACTATTAAAATGGATCAGACCCTGACTCAGGATTCTACGGGAACCATGGTCTACCTCCAGCTGGAGGCAATGAATGTGGATCGGATCAAAACCGAACTGTCCGTGGCTTATATTGACCACAACATGCTCCAATCCGGATTTGAGAGTGCCGATGACCACGCCTTTATTCAAAGCGTAGCCAAACGTCATGGGGTGCTCTACTCCAAGCCGGGAAACGGCATCTGCCACCAGCTTCACCTGGAGAACTACGGCATCCCAGGCAAAACCCTGCTGGGTTCCGACAGCCATACTCCTACCGGAGGCGGTCTGGGCATGATTGCCATCGGCGCCGGTGGTCTGGATGTGGCAATGGCCATGGCTGCCGGTACCTACAGCCTGACCGTGCCAAAAGTCCTGAAAGTGGATTTAAAAGGAAAACTGCGTCCCTGGGTCTCTGCCAAAGATGTAATCCTTTATGTGCTACAGCAGTTGACCGTCAAAGGCGGGGTTGGCAAGATCATCGAATATGCCGGCGAAGGGGTCCAATCCCTTTCCGTTACCGATCGGGCCACCATCACCAATATGGGCGCAGAACTGGGTGCCACCACGTCCCTCTTCCCCAGCGATGAAAACACCCGAGACTATCTGGCTCAGCAAGGTCGGGAGCAGGATTACATCCCCTTGGCTGCCGATCCGGATGCCGTCTACGATGAAGTGCTGGTGGTGGATCTGGATCAACTCGAACCGATGGCTGCCAAACCCCACAGCCCGGACAACGTGGATTCCGTTAAGAACATTGGCCCCATCAAAGTGGATCAGGTGGCTATCGGAAGCTGCACCAATTCCTCCTATGGAGATTTGATGAAAGTAGCTCAGATCCTGAAAGGGAAAAAAGTCCACCCGGATGTAAGCCTGGTCATCTCCCCGGGTTCCTCCAGAATCCTGGCGAAGCTGGCCGAAAACGGTGCCATGGCGGATCTGATCCTGGCCGGTGCCCGAATCATCGAAAACGCCTGTGGCCCTTGTATCGGCATGGGACAGTCTCCCAAATCGGGAGCTGTATCCCTGCGGACATTTAATCGGAACTTCAAAGGGCGAAGCGGCACCCTGGATGCCCAGGTTTATCTGGTAAGTCCTGAAACAGCCGCCCTGTCCGCCCTTACCGGTGTTTTGAGCGAAGGACTGGATTCAGGCTTGACCCTGGAGCCCATACCCGAAGTCACCTTTACCCCAAACGATAACTTCATCGTCTATCCGGAGGGAACCAACAAAGAAAATACGCCCGTTGAAATGGGCCCCAACATCAAACCCTTCCCCCGGAATAATCCGTTGGGAGCCCTGCTTGCAGCAGAGGTCACGCTGGTGGCAGGCAACAACATCACCACCGATGACATCATGCCATCGGATTCCAACCTTCTGCCCTACCGGTCCAACGTACCCTACCTGGCCAACTTCTGCTTCAGCAAGATCGACAAGGATTTTGCCGGCCGGTGCCAGAAGGCTGGTGCTTCGGCCATCATCGGCGGAGAAAACTACGGTCAGGGAAGCAGCCGGGAACACGCAGCTCTGGCACCCCTGCAGCTGGGAGTTAAATTCGTCCTGGCTAAATCCTTCGCCCGGATCCACCGATCCAACCTGATCAATAGCGGCATCCTTCCTTTGATCTTTGAAAACCCCGAGGATTATGATGCCCTTCAGTTAGGCCACATCCTTGAAATCGAAGATATACAGGATCAGCTGGAAAAAGACATCATCCTTCTTAACAACAGAACCACCGGCAGAGAAATCAGAGCAAAAGGCAACTATTCCCAGTTGGAAAAGGAAATGCTGCTGGCCGGCGGTAGAATCAACCTGATCAGCAAATAGCGAAATCAACGAATAGATTGGAGACCATCATGACCTATATGGAAGCATTCGAAAAAATTGTTCTGGAGCAGATTGCCCGGGCTGAAAAAATGGCCCGGGAAGAATCCTTTTATGACTACAGCAGCCTTTCCCCTATCATCATCGGCATGATTGACGGAGACGGCATCGGTCCGGTAATTCTTCGGGAGGCCCGCCGGGTCCTTTCCATCCTGCTGAAAGACGAACTGGAATCCGGGCAGGTAATCCTGAATCCTATCGACGGACTTACACTGGAAAACCGGGTCCGAACCATGGAAACCGTTCCCAAGGCAGTGCTGGAGGAAATCAAAGGATGTCATGTCCTGCTGAAGGGCCCAACCACCACTCCAAGCAGGGCTGATAACCTGCCCGAGCTGGAAAGTGCTAATGTTACCCTGAGACGGGAGCTGGATCTCTTCGCTAACGTCCGCCCCGTTCAGATTCCGGAAAAGAATATCAACTGGACCTTCTACCGGGAAAACACTGAAGGAGAATATGTTCTGGGAAGCCGGGGCGTAGATATCAGCCAAGATGTTTCTATGGATTTCAAGGTCACCACCACCGCCGGTACCCGAAGGATTGCCCGGGCAGCCTTTGAATACGCCAAGGCCAATGGGAATCTCAATGTTTCCATCGTAACCAAAGCCAATATCATGAAAAAAACCGACGGCAAATTCCTGGAAATCTGCCGGCAAATCGCCTTGGAATATCCGGAGATCAAGACGGATGACTGGTATGTGGACATCATGGCAGCCAATCTGATCAACGAACAGCTTCAGAGCCGGTTCAACGTCTTTATTCTGCCCAACCTGTACGGAGATATCATCACCGATGAAGCTGCTCAGCTGCAGGGTGGTGTAGGTACTGCCGGCAGTGCCAACGTGGGCTCCCGTTACGCCATGTTCGAGGCCATCCACGGCAGCGCTCCCAGAATGGTAGCAGACGGGATAGCGGAATACGCCAATCCGGCCAGCATTCTGAAAGCAGCCGAGATGATGCTCCGCCACATCGGGATGGGCAAGAAGGCCGATCAATTGGCAGCAGCCATTGACCTGGCTGATCAGAATTGCCGGATGCCGGGAGACGGGACCGGCAGCACTGCAGCAGAATACACTGCTGTTGTCATCGACGGATTGCAGGAGAAATAATATGGTTCAACTGAAAGCCGGCAGTACACATGGACTGCCTCTGTCGGAAAACCTCTATAACCGCCTTCAGATGGATATCATCCGAGGCGTTCATCCAGCTGGGAAAAAACTGACGGAGCAAAGCCTCTGTCAGCAGTATGACGTAAGCCGCACACCGGTCCGGGAAGCCCTCCGGCAGTTGGAAATGGAAGGGCTGGTGGAAAACATCCCCAATAGAGGCGCTTTTGTGGTAGGCTTTTCCAGACAAGACATCGAGGATATGTACGAACTGCGGAAGGCCTATGAGCTTCAAGCCGTCCGTTGGGCTATTCGACGCATTACAGAGGATGAACTGGAAGAACTAGGAGAAATTTTTGAGTTTATGGAATTCTACACCCACAAAGGGGATGTGGATAAGATGCTGAATATCAATACCAACTTTCATCAGCTGATTTATACCGCATCCCGGAACAAAATGCTCCGGCAGGTCCTTTCCTCTTATCAGGTTTACATCAAATATAGCCGGAGCCCCCGATCCTATGACGAACATTATCTAGGAATCGTCTTGGAGGAACACCGAAAAATCTATCAGGCTTTTTTGGCAGGCGATGAGGAAGGGGCCGTTCAGGCCATGGAAGCGCATATGGAGAATTCCCGGCTGCGGAAGTCGGATGAGTTTTAAGAAAAGGAGCAACTATGCTTACCTACGAAGAAATTAAAAAAAATGATGAGATCACCACTTATATAAAAAAGGGCAACGATGTCCTGGGTGAAATTGGCTATACGGAACACGGCTTTGCCCACGCTGGGCGGGTGGCTGAAACAGCCGGCCGAATCCTTGAGCTGCTGGAATACCCTCACCGAACCACAGAGCTGGCCCGAATCGCAGCTTATATGCACGACATTGGCAATTGCATCAATCGGAACGACCATGCCCAGAGCGGAGCTATTATGGCTTTCCGAATCCTCAGTGGCATGAAGGCGGAACCAGAGGATATCGCAGACATCGTCAGCGCCATCGGCAACCATGACGAAGGAACCGGTTCCCCGATCAGTCCCGTTTCAGCCGCCCTGATTCTGGCCGATAAATCCGATGTCCGGAGAACCCGGGTCCGATACAAGAGCCGGAATGCCCAAAAAATCTCTGAAGACATCCACGACCGGGTGAATTATGCGGTGGAAAAGTCCGACATTACCATCCTTCCTCAGGAAAAGATGGCTATCCTGTCTCTGACCATCGACACGGAAATCAGCCCGGTCATGGAATACTTTGAGATATTCCTCTCCCGAATGGTCCTGTGCCGCACAGCGGCGGAGTACCTGGGTCTTCGGTTTGAACTGAACATCAATAACATCAAACTGCTTTAATAGCCCAGCTCCCTGTTGATCAGGTAGATCAGGGAACGGGAAGAATTCATCTTCTTGTCCATAATCAGGGTGGCATTGCATATTCGCTGACGGGAACGACAGTCTGTGCAAGGTCCATACCGGCAGGGCGTTTCCACTTGCAGCCTCTCTGTATTCCAGGGGGCTGCAATTTTTTTAATCCGGTCATAAGCCGTCTGAACATCTTGAGTCAGTTTATTGATTCCGCAGATATAGATTACCCGGTCGTGGCCGAAGAGCATGCTGGCCAGCCTGTTGCCTGTCCCATCGATGTTGACCAGCTTTCCATCCTCGGTGATGGCGTTGGAGCTGGTCAGATACACATCCGTCACCATCGCTTCTTTCAGGAGTGCTTTCTTTTTCTGAGGATCCGATTCCCCGTTATGAGTGATGACCCGGATGCCCCTCTCTTCCAGCTTTTCCCGAACCCCCATATGGATGATGGTCATAGAACCTCCGATTCCTACGGTTTCTTCCGCTGAGATTTCCTGATACAAAGCCTCCAGAGCTTCCTCGGTCGTCTCAAAATAAAAGGGTTCAAAGCCGTTCCCGGCCAAAGCCTCCATGGTTTTTTTCACTTGTTCCTTCATCGTTGGTCTCCTCTCCTATCCAAGTTATATTGCAATCCTGATCCCTGAAAAATCGGGCGCACGAAAAAAGAGCGGGAATACGAGTTCCCGCTCTCTATTATATCATATTCTTTTTATTTGGTGGAGGCATCGTATAATTTTTCAGCGTTGTCCCACTCTTCAATGATCTGAGGAATGACCTTGTACAGGTCCCCAACAATTCCGTAGTCTGCCACTTCAAAGATCGGAGCATCCGGGTCCTTGTTGATGGCTACGATGATGTCGGAAGACTGCATGCCCGCCAGATGCTGGATGGCACCGGAGATTCCGCAGGCAAAGTAGATTTTCGGCTTAACGGTGGTTCCGGTCTGCCCTACCTGATGGGAATGATCGATCCATCCGGAATCAACTGCTGCACGGGAAGATCCTACTACTCCGCCTACTTTGTCGGCAAGCTTCTTGATCAGATCAAAACCGGAAGCATCTCCAAGGCCTCGTCCGCCGGAGCAGATGATTTCTGCATCGGTCAGGGAAACCAGTTCCTTAGCAGATTTAACGATTTCCACAACCTTGGTTCGGATATCCGATTCTTTCACGTCCACAGCGACCTTGATGATTTCGCCAGTGGCTCCGGGAACCGGTTCTCTCTTCTGCATGACGCCGGGACGTACCGTTGACATCTGGGGCCGGGTCTTGGGGCAGATGATGGTAGCCATCAGATTGCCGCCGAAAGCCGGACGAGTCTGTTTCAGACCAGTGCTGGGATCATTTTCATCCAGGGATGAAGTGTCCAAAGTGGTATTCTTCTTAGCATAATCGATGTAGGTGGATACCCGCACGTCCAGTCTGGTGCAGTCCGCCGTCAGACCAGTGTTCAGTCTGGCTGCCACTCGGGGAGCCAGGTCACGACCGATATGGGTGGCACCGAAGATGACGATCTCCGGCTTGTATTCTTTGCAGGCGTCTACCATAGCCTTGGTATACCCATCCGTTGTGAAATTTTTCAGGTTGGGGTCTTCCATCAGATAAACTGCATCTGCTCCGTATTCGAAGCACTCTTTTGCCAGGTGATCAACCTTGTCGCCAACCAGAACAGCACAGACTTTGGTATCATCACTGATTTCTCTGGACAATCGGTATCCTTCACCGATCAGTTCCAGGGCAACGTTCATCATTTTTCCGCCCCGCTGCTCTGCATAAACCCAGATGTGCTTGTATGCGGACAGATCCACTGCTTCTGCATTGGCTTCCGTATCTTCGATGGCATCGAAGGGACAGGCAGGAATACACTGCTTGCAGGCGGTACATTTTTCATTGATTTCAGCCAGTTTGCCGATCATATCGATGGCGCCGAAGGGACAGGCTTTTATGCAAAGCTTGCAGCCCTTACATTTATCTTTGATTACTACTATAGCCATAAGTGGTTCCTCCTCCTATTAGATTACGTGTTTTGCTTTAAGGTTGATCAGCAGCTTCTGTGCAGCTTCCTGATTGCTGTCCGCTTCGATCATGATGCCCTTGCCCTTGGGAGCAGGGGTGAAGGAGCGGAATACGTTTGTCGGAGAAGCATCCAGTCCCACTTCTTTCACCGGATCAACGCCCAGATCCTTGGCTCCCCAGGTGGGGATTTCCTTCTTGCAGGCTTCAAAGATTCCGCCAACGGTCATGTATCTGGGGTTGTTCAGTTCTTTGATGGCCGTCAGCATGCAGGGAGTCTGGATCTTGATCACTTCATAGCCATCTTCCAGAGCTCTCTTTACGGTGATGTCCTTCATGTTCTTATCCATCTCAAACTCAGTCACATAGGTAACCTGAGGAATTCCTAATTTTTCAGCGATCTGGGGGCCTACCTGAGCAGTGTCCCCGTCGATGGCCTGACGTCCGGCAAAGATGATGTCATATTCGCCGATTTTTTCGATGACGGCGGACAGCGCATTGGAAGTTGCCCAAGTATCGGAGCCTCCCAGTGCCCGGTCGGATGCCAGGATTCCTTCATCCGCACCCATAGCCATACATTCAATCAGCATGTCCTTCGCCTGGGGCGGTCCCATGGTGATAACGGTTATATGGGTGTCTGGATACATGTCTTTGATTTTCAGGGCTTCTTCCAGGGCGTTTGCATCGTCATGGTTCAGAATGCTGGGAACGCCTTCCCGAATCAGTGTATTTTTAACCGGATCGATTTTAATCTCGTTGGTATCCGGTACCTGCTTAGCGCAGACGATAATTTTCAATGCCATATTCTTATCCTCCCTCTGTTCTATTTGAATACCGATGCAGCGATGACGATCTTCTGAACTTCAGAGGTTCCCTCGTAGAGCTCAGTGATCTTGGCATCTCTCATCATTCTTTCCACCGGATAATCCTTCGTATATCCGTAGCCGCCGTGAAGCTGAACAGCTTTGGTGGTTACGTACATAGCGGTTTCCGCGGCGAACAGTTTCGCCATGGCAGAGTAGGGACCATAAGGCAGGTGTTTTTCCTTCATATCAGCCGCTTTGTAAATCAGCAGTCTTGCTGCTTCGATTCGAGTCTTCATATCAGCGATTTCGAACTGAAGTGCCTGCATCTGGGATAATTTTTTACCGAACTGTTTTCTGGCCTTCATGTATTCAACCGTCACATCCAGAGCACCCTGGGCAATTCCCAGTGCCTGAGAGGCGATGCCGATACGTCCGCCGTCCAGCGTGGACATGGCAACCTTAAAGCCATCCCCTACGTTGCCCAGAATCCGGTCCTTGGGAATCTTGCAGTTGACCATGATCAGCTCAGTAGTGGAGGAAGCGCAGATTCCCATTTTGTCTTCGGTCTTACCGATGGAGAACCCTTCGTCATCCTTTTCTATGATAAAGGCACTAATGCCTTTGGTTCCTTTGGATTTGTCGGTCATAGCCATAACGACAAAGGTCTCTGCATAACCACCGTTGGTGATGAAAACCTTGGATCCGTTGATCAGCCAATGATCGCCCATGTCCACAGCCTTTGTCTGCTGTCCGGCAGCATCGGTACCTGCACCAGGTTCGGTCAGCCCGAAAGCACCCAGTTTTGTTCCGGAAAGAAGATCCGGCAGATACTTCCGCTTCTGCTCTTCCGTACCCCAGTTATAGATGGGCCAGCAGCAAAGAGAAGTATGAGCGGAACAGATTACCCCTGTAGATGCACATACCCGGGATAATTCCTCCACGGTGATGGCATAGGAAAGCTGATCCCCGCCGGAACCGCCGTACTCTTTGGGGAATGGTACGCCAAGCATACCCAGTTTTCCCATTTTCTCTACGTTCTCTGTGGGAAACCGGTGTTCAGCATCAATTTCTGCTGCAATCGGTTCAACTTCCTTGACAGCAAAATCCCTTACCATTTTCCTTACGAATTCTTGTTCTTTCGTTAGTTGAAAGTTCATGTAATTGCCTCCTTAGTAAATATTTCTGACGGTCATACCTAACCCTTTTGTGATGTTGCTACGCCCTATATTTCACACATAATGTTAAATTTATAACAACTTCACACCTACTAGTAAACACTATTTCCCCCCCATTTGCAAGTGTTTTTTCCACTTTTTAAGACCATGCTGCCATATTTGATATATTCAGAATTCTTTGAATGGTCCAAGGTTGGATTTCGGCTGTAACCTGCGTTTTTTCCTTAACAATTTCGTCAATTTTCAGAATATACTGCCTATTGCCAGCCGGAACCGGACAGTTTTTTACGGTAAAAATGAAACGAATTTGCCGAATTTGCTGTTCGCCGCTCCCATTCATTGCGAAGGTGGCGATCCCATGATAAAGTGATATAAAATACCTATAGTTAAAAAGGAGGAACCCATGAAAAAAAGCCGAATACGACTTGTTCTACTGACCCTTTTAATCCTGACCTTGGTATTGACCGGCTGCGGTGGTGGCCAGGAGGCTGCCGGACCGGAGGAAGAAGCTGACATCCTTCAAAGCGAAGACTATCTGGCTCTAAAAGCGACCCTGGATGGCATCCGAACTGATTCCGGTGCCTACTACGTCTATATGATGATTCCCAACGCGGACAATGATTTTCTGATCACGGTGGATGGATCCGAAGAACCGGATGATTTCCTCACCAATTACGGCTGGGAGGTCCAGTTCACCGAAGCCATGGAGGGAGAACCGGCTACTGCAAGATCCGGCTGGGATGATGATGTTCCTGTCTGGTCCGGTTTCGCACCGGTCTACAACAGTAACGGTGAAGTGATCGGCATCCTGGGAGTTGACTTCCCCTCACCGGAGATTGAAGACTACCCCGAATGGAACCGGGATCGGGAAGAGTGGAACGGAGCAGAAGATGAGCTCCCCTCAGAAATCCCTCAGGCCGTCCTGAACGCTATGAAACGTCCCATGACCATTGCCGCTGAAGCAGCAGAAACCCTCAACGGGGAATGGGCCGATGCTTACGAAGCCTTTATGGCGGACAAATTATAACCTTGCTACTCTTCAAACCTCATAGATAAAAGCGAGTGTATCCAACCCAAACTGGGTTGGATACACTCGCTTTTTGCTGCTCTAAAACCTCAAACAAAAACGCCAGTTATCAGATCTGCTTATAAAGTTGGTTGGATTCGAACCACTTCCCTGCTTTCCAGGGCTTTTTCTATGAGGGTTTCCCCGTCCAGAAGGGACTCAGAAGCCAGTATAGCCTCCAGTTTTGGTTTTGTTTTAGGATGCTTGGGGAGAAATACGGTACAGCAATCCTCATAGGGCAGGATGGAGGTTTCATAGGTGCCGATATCCCGGGCCCGATCCATGATTTCTACTTTATCCATGGCGATTAGTGGCCGCATCACCGGCATGGTGACCGCCTGATCCGTTACCACCAAAGCTTCCGCCGTCTGACTGGCTACCTGCCCCAGATTCTCCCCGGTGATCAGCATCATGCAGCTGCGGTCCTTTGCAACTCTTTCAGCAATCTTCATCATAAACCGGCGAACCAGCAGAGTGGTCTCCTCTTCAGGGCAGTTGGCCACGATGGCTTCCTGAATCGGCAGCAGATTGATGACATGAAGGTTGAAATTGCCCGTATAACCGGCAACGATCCTTGCCAGATCCTCTACCTTTTCCTGGGCCCGTTCACTGGTATAGGGATAGGAATGAAAATGAAGGGCTTCGATCAGCATGCCCCGTTTCGCCATCATCCAGGCAGCCACAGGGCTGTCTATACCGCCGGAAAGAAGAACGAGACCTTTTCCGTTGGTACCCAGGGGCAGTCCCCCAAACCCGGACAGCTTCTGCTCAAAAATATACGTTCGGTCCTTCCGGACATCGATAAAAAGCATGGCTTCCGGTTTATGGACATCTACCTTAAGGACTTTACAGCCAATCAGCACTTTCGCGCCAATCTGCCGACCGATATCCGGAGATTTTACCGGGAAGGACTTGTCTGCCCGTTTCGCCTCTACTTTAAAGGTTTTGACACCCTTTCGCTCAATCAGATCCAGCATGAACTCCACCGCCGCCTCTCCGATTTTTTCCATATCCGACTCCACTTCCATGGCGGGACTGATGGAGGCAACACCAAAAACTTTGGAAATGTCGGCCATGACCTTCTCCACATCATGATGAGCTCCGCCGCGAACGAAGATCAATCCTTCACTTCTGACCACGGAAATTCCTTCATAGGCCTTAGTGACCTTCCGTATCCGATCTGCCAGCATACGCTCAAAATAAGGCTTATTCAAACCTTTCAATGCAACTTCGCCGCAGCGCACTATCAATGTAAACTGATCCTTCACTTTTTTCCTCCATCATACCCGTCATCGGCGGCGGGATTGTTTCAACTGGGTCATCCGGGCCGTGATTTCTCTGCATCGATCAGCCGTAAATGCCAATTCTTCCATTGTGGTATATTCCGAAAAACTGAAACGAAGGGTCCCCTCCAATCGGGCTTCTGGCAAACCCATTGCAGAAAGCACGTGACTGTGACCCTTTTTTCCTGAGGAACAGGCAGATCCGGTGGATACATAGATCCCGTCCTGTTCCAGAAAATGAAGGAGAACTTCCCCCCTGAGTCCTGGAAAACTGACGCTGAGAATCCCCGGTTGACAAAATTCACCATCCGGACTATTGACTACAGCATCGGCCGCCTTTTTCAGCAGCTGCTCCCGGAAGAACAGGCGGCAGCTTTCCAAATGCTTAAGAATCGATTCCCGGTTGATCCGGATATGTTCCGCCGCCACCCCGAATCCGGCGATGGCCGGCATATTTTCTGTTCCCGATCTTCTGCCCAGTTCCTGGCCTCCGCCAACTACCAGAGGCTGGAGGGTGATACCCTTTTTTACATAAAGAGCTCCAATGCCCTTCGGTCCATGGATTTTATGGGCGCTTAGGGAAATCATGTCTGCGTCCGCCCCGGTCAGAGGCAGTTTCCCGTAACTCTGGACCCCGTCGGTATGAAAGAGGATCCGGCTCCCATGGTTCTGGTTATAGGCCTGGATCCGCTGATAGATTTCCCGCACAGGCTGGATGGATCCCACCTCATTGTTGACGTGCATCACGGTGACCAGCAGGGTTTCCGGGGTCAGGGCTTCTTCCAGATCCTTCAGGGAGATGATTCCCCGGTTGTCCACCGGCAGCCGTACCACTTCATATCCCCGGCCCTCCAGAATCCTGCAGGGCTCCAACACTGCAGGATGCTCGACGGCCGTGGTGATGATCCGGTTTCCCTTTTTCAAATTATGGCCCACCGTTCCCAGGATAGCCATATTGTCGGCTTCCGTGCCACCGGAAGTAAAAATGATTTGCTCCGGCTGAACCTGCAGGGATCCAGCAACCCGGGCCCGGGCTTCCTTCAGAATTTTTTCCGCCACCAGACCCATCCGGTGAAGGGAGGATGGATTTCCGTAGTCCTCCTTCATGGCAAGGACCATAGCCTCCGTAACGGAGTCATGCTGCCGGGTGGTGGCACTATTGTCCAGATACACATGCATCATATTGATTCCTTTTCTACAATTGAAACGAGGCAGGCGGATCCTGCCTCGTCAGTCTTCTTATTTGGCGTATTCCACCGCTCTGGTTTCCCGCAGGACATTGACCTTGATCTGTCCCGGATACTCCAGCTCGCTTTCGATTTTCTTGGAAATCTCCCGGGCCAGGAATACGATTCCGTCGTCGGACATTTCTTCCGGCTTGGCCATGATTCGGATTTCTCGTCCGGCCTGAATGGCGAAGGCCTTTTCGACTCCTGGTGTTGTTGTCGCAATCTCTTCCAGCTTCTGGAGGCGTTTAATGTAAGTTTCCAGCGTTTCCCGCCGTGCTCCCGGCCGAGCCGCGGACAAGGCATCTGCTGCAGCAATCAGAACGGCTTCCATGCTCTTAGGTTCGTAATCCCCATGATGAGCTGCCATGCCATTGATGACCGTTTCGGATTCCTTGTATTTTCTAAGGACATCGATTCCGATATCCACATGGGTTCCTTCCATTTCATGATCCAGGGCTTTTCCGATATCATGAAGCAATCCCGCTCTCTTGGCCAGCTTGACATCCAGTCCCAGTTCACCAGCCATCAGTCCGGCCAGGTGGGCTACTTCCACCGAGTGCTTCAGCACGTTCTGTCCATAGGAAGTTCGATATTTGAGCCGTCCCAGCAGCTTGATCAATTCGGGATGGAAATTGTGGATGCCAACTTCGAAGGTGGCAGCTTCTCCGGCTTCTTTGATGATCTGAGCCACTTCGACTTTAGCCTTTTCCACCATCTCCTCGATTCGGGTAGGATGGATACGGCCATCCACTATGAGTTTTTCCAGGGACAGTCGGGCGATTTCTCTTCGCACCGGATCAAATCCGGACAGTATGACTGCTTCCGGTGTATCATCGATGATCAGGTCAACACCGGTCATGGTTTCGATGGCACGAATGTTACGACCTTCTCGTCCGATAATTCTACCCTTCATTTCGTCATTGGGCAGGGGCACCACAGAAACAGTGCTTTCTGCCACGTGATCGGATGCACATCGTTGGATGGCCCCGGTAATGATTTCTTTTGCTTTCTTGTCTCCTTCTTCCCTGGCTTTGGATTCGATATCCTTGATCAGGAGAGAGGCTTCTACCCGGACTTCCTTTTCGACGTTGGACAGTAAAAGAGCTTTAGCCTCTTCCCTTGTATATCCGGAAATTCTTTCCAGTTCCTCGGTCTGTCTTCGGACGATGTCTTCAACATCGTTTTGTTTTTCAATAATAGTCTGTTCTTTCGCTGCAATGCTTTCTTCTTTTCGTTCCAGTCCTTCAATCTTCCGATCGATGGTTTCTTCCTTTTGGATCAGCCGTCTTTCGGCCTTCTGAATCTCCGCCCTTCTTTCCCGAATCTCGGCTTCCGTTTCGGTCCGGAGTCGGTGAGCTTCTTCCTTAGCTTCGATAGTAATTTCTTTTTTAATTGTTTCACATCTGTTTTCTGCGTCCAGCAGCAGGTTCTTTGCCTTCTGCTCGGCGCTGCCGATCGTTTTTTCTGCCAGATTCTTTCTGAATATATATCCAGCCAGCAAGCCTATGACCAGGGCAACGAATGCAACAATGACGGTTATTAGTATTTCTATCTCGAACACCTCTTTTCTTTCTGAATTTTTTCCATTTTGATCTCAATTTTTCATTGGGTTTAACTGCCATTTTTGTGGCAAAATCATAAAAACATCGCATGTTGTAATTAATTATTGATATAATTACACAATGATATTATAATGTTTTTAACACCAACCTGTCAAGCAATTGTACTTACTGCAAAGGAACAAACATGAACTATTTTTTAACGCTTTTCCGCAATACGGATAAGGTTTTACTCATCCTTCCTCTGGTCTTTGCCGCAATCAGCATCCTGATGATCGGAAGCACGGCATACGACGGGGAATTTATTTTTAACCGGGATCTGAAAGTGCAGTCCGCTGCCTACATCCTGGGTTTTATTGCTGTCTTTGTCATCCTTTTTATCGATTACCGGATATTTCAGAAGTATGAAAAATTTCTGTACGTGGCTTCCGTCCTGTTCCTGCTGACGGTGTATATCCCCGGCCTGGGGGTGGAGCACTTCGGAGCCCGATCCTGGATCAACCTGGGAGTAACGGATCTGCAGCCCTCTGAATTGGTTAAAATATCCTTCGTCCTGCTGTTTGCCAATTATCTGTCCCGGAACCATGATACCCTTCGTTCCTACAAGGGCGTATTTATGGCGGCCTTATATGGCGCTCCCATCATCCTTATTGTTTTAAAAGAAGATTTGGGCGGTGCCATCGTTTTAGCGTCCATCTGGGTCACGATGCTTTTTTATGCAGGTGTGGACGGCAAAATCTTTGCTAAGCTTTCCGGCCTTTTTCTTTTAGCCATTCCCGTCATTTACCGATTCATGGCCCAGCACCAGAAAGTTCGAATTGATGCTTTTCTCCATCCGGATAACTTGTCTCTGCCAGGCAATTATCAAGTTTGGCACAGCAAAGTGGCCATCGGTTCCGGTGGCTTCTTCGGCAAGGGTCTCTTCATGGGGACTCAGAAGGAGCTGAAGTTCCTGCCAGTCCAGAAGTCCGACTTCATTTTTTCCGTCATTGTGGAGGAACTGGGCATGCTGGGAGGACTGGCCCTCATCAGCCTTTATACCCTCTTCCTGTACCGCATCATAAAAATAGCCAGGGCAGCCAAGGAGTTCTACGGCTCCCTGATTGCCATTGGCTTCATTGGTATGTTCGGTTTCCAAATTTTTGAGAATATCGCCATGACCATGGGAATCATGCCGGTCACCGGAATCACCCTGCCCTTCATCAGCTACGGCGGTTCTTCCATCGTTTCCAACATGATTGCCCTGGGGCTCATCCTCAATGTGGGGATGCGGAACAAAGAGATCAATTTCTGATATTAATTTCATTCATTTGAATATGGTTGGTTGTCAGCCGGCAGGATCCTGTCGGCTATTTTATTGAAGTTTCGATGAATATAGGTTCCTTTTTCCACCGATACCAGACGTCCGTTATTGGTCCCGATATAAATGGCATCATCCAGCAAAACGGTCCCTGCTATGGGAGTCCGCAGAAGCTGGCCAATCTGTTCCAGAGAAGGAATCAGTCCTTTTTTCATCAGCCGTGGATCGATCCGGTTGATCAGGCACTTTCGATCAGAAACCCCCAACCGGGCCAACATCCGGTCCAGACTGTCCGCGTCCCGAAGGGCAGCGTATTCGGGTGTGGTTACGACCAGTGCCTGATCTGCCACAGCAGCGGCCATTTCCACCACTGCTCCCATACCTGCCGGACAATCCAGAAGGACCACATCAAACTTTGAACATACTCTCTCACATAGCTGCCTAAGGCTTTCTTCCGTCAGCTTTTCCATTTCCGGATGCTGGGAAGCTGGCATCATGTACAGGTTCCCAATATAGCGATCCCGGAGGATTCCCTGCTTCACCTTGCAGGTTCCCGACAGGATATCCAGGATGTCATAGATGACCCTGCTTTCCATGCCAAGGGCCAAATCCAGATTCCTCATCCCCATATCCAGATCGATGAGCAGAACCTTCTTCCCTTTTTCTGCAAAGACAGCTCCCAGGTTGGCGGTTATCATCGTTTTTCCCGTTCCTCCCTTTCCGGAGACTACCATTATTATCCTGCTCATCCTCTTCCTTGTTCCTTTCTGTTCTAACGCATCTAAATCTGCTCCATTATTACTGTATCGTCACGTTCAGGGGATATGCATCCACCTGCTTATTTACCTGAAGATATTTTCCGATGATTTCCCTGGTCATGGGCCCTGCAATGGTCGAGGTTCCTCCCTGAACCAACAGGACAGCCACGGCGATTTTCGGGTCATCTGCCGGGGCCAATGCTACTATCCAGGCAAAGTTATCATAATTGCTCTTATAAGCATCCAGTTTTTCCGGGGTCACTGATCCTCCGCTCAGGTTAATTACTGCCTGACGTACTGCAGAATCCCGGGTCACAAAAGTATCCGGATACTCACGAATCAGCCGGGCCATTTCCTGTTCGATAGCTGCCATCTCCATTCCGGGACTGATCCGGCCGATGTTGGTCCGGATATATTCCACTTCATCGGGGGGGTTAATCTTTCCGCCACGCTCTGCGGTTCCCGTCTTCGCAGCCACCGGAACCGGGAATCCGGCGAAGGGCCCCCGCAAGCTTCCGGAGGGACCGGTAATGACCTGCTTCATACCCTGGATGATGGAATCCAGATGATCGGTGGTGCTGATGTCGATTTTAGTGCCGGCTTCCCGTTGAACTTCTCCCTGACCCTCAATCGCTTTGATCAGAGTTACCTTGTTCCGGACACCTTCGTTGCCGATGGTCGCTACGTAATTGGCCATCTGAAGGGGGGTATAAGCATTTTCCCCTTGGCCGATGGAAATATTCAGTTCATCTCCCAAAGTCCACTGGGCTTGATTATAATAGGTATACTTACAAAGATCGGCAACGGTTTCGATCATATCATCCCGGATCCCTACTTTGGCCATTCGCTTTAGCAGCTCATTTCTGGAGGGATTCTCCTCTGTCCAGCTGACAATTTCCATGATGTTGGTGTTCAGCTGGCTTTTGTCATCAATGATTTCCTGTTTGAAATACCGTTCTGCCCGTCCGATGAGTACATTTTTCAGCAGGGATTTCATGGTTGCCATCTTCCTGGCTGCACTGGGGGCCTCGGTGATAGTTTCACTGATTTCGATGCCGGTGGGCAGGCCAAGTCCGTACTGTTTGGCGTAGGACGAAATGATATCGATGGAGATATCCTTGTCATACCCCAAAGAAACGCCCCGGTAAAAATCCCGGCCGGTTGCGATATCAAAAAAGTAATAATTGCAGGAAACTTCAATGGCTTTTGCCAGATCTACACTTCCATGGGATCCTCCATGGGTGTGCCAGATCAGGCAGGCGTATTTTCGGTTTCCCACCTGAACATAACCCCCGTCATAGAGACGCCGGGATGGATCCAGCCCCGACTCCAGGGCTGCAGTGGCCGTTACCATTTTATAGGTGGAACCTGGCTGAACTGCGGTCCTCGCAGCCACGTTGTACAAAGGCACCGGTGACAAGGGATCCCTGGGGTTTTTGCTCTGGAGGGAAGCCCAGGCTTCCGCCGTGATGCCGGAAGAAAACAGATTGGGATCATAATCCGGATAACTGGCCATGGCCAGCACCTCTCCCGTCTCCACCTCCAGGGCTACCACAGCACCTACATTGGCATTGGGATACCGCTGAGAAAACTTATAATTGGCGTATTCTCCGGTAAAAGTACCGGCAACCTGGGCTTTTTCCAGGGTCTGTTTCAGGGCGGACTCGGCCGTCTTCTGCAGCTCCAGGTCAATGGTCAGATACAGATCCTGACCTTTTTTGGGCTCCGTATTGTCAATTTCATCCACCAATTCTCCCAGAGCATTCACCTGAACGCTTCGGACCCCGTCCTGACCCCGCAGGGTGGATTCAAAAGTCCTTTCGATTCCGTCCTGGCCGATCAGATCGTTGGCGCTGTAGCCCAGTTCTCCCACATATTGCTCCTTCTGGCGTTCAGAAATCTTTCCCAGATATCCAAGAATATGAGATGCTGTATTGCCGTTTGGATAATATCGTTTGGTTTCCGAAACGATTTCCGCACCGGGAAGCAGGCTGCTTTTTTCTTCAAATTCAATAATGGTGGCATCAGAAACATCGGTGGCAATAGTAGCCGGCAGATACTGCCGATAACCCATGGCCGCGATTTCGTTCCGGATAACCATGATTTCCCGGGCTTCCGCATCGGAAACCGAGTCACTGATCCGGAAGATACGGCGCAGTTCCCGAAAGGTTTCTTCTGCTGAGGTTTTCATATCGATACGGTAACGGCCCAAGAATGTCTTCTTATCCAAATCTTCCAGATAGGTAAAGGTCTTAACGGAAATGGGAGGATAAATCTTATAAGAATCCTGCATTTCCTTTTGTGCGGCATATCGGTCCAGCCCTTCACTGATGTCGTATCGGTTGCGGATTTCCTGGAAGGCCTGCTCCGCCGTCAGAGTCGGAGGAAGATTCTGGCTGACCAGCCAGTCCCGAATGGTATTGTCATAGGTATAGACAAACTGGCCGTTTTGTATGATTACCGGGAAATTGTCGTAATAAGCGTCCCCGTTCTTCTTCAGGATGGAAACAATTTCCGAAGCCATGTAATTGATGGAATCATCGTCTTCCAAATCAGCCGGCGTAACCTGAAGGGCAAAGGTCTGCATATTACCAGCCAGAAGATTGCCGTACTTGTCGTAAATCTCACCCCGAGGCGCCGGTGTATATACATTTTTAACGCTGATTCCGGAAGCGGCTGTACTCCAGCGCTCATGCTCCAGGACTGTCAGGTCAAAAAGCCTTATGGCCAGAACCGCCATAAGGAAAAAAATTGTCAGTGTAATCTGCATGTTTCTGGATTTCAGGATTCGGATCATTTGTAGTACCTGTCATTTCTATGGCGGATCGCCCGATTGATCAGCCCGAGATACAGAAGAATCATCACTGCCATGTTATAGGCCACATAACCGGGCTGCAGTTTCAGAAAATCCAACAGTCCGAACTGGTCCCGGAACAGATTGACGATTCCCCAATACAGCAGATTGTAGAGCACGGTCCCTGCTGAACTCAGAATCAAGATGGAAAGGATGTTTTCCGGGTTCAGAAGCTGACGGGCTTTCCATGTAAGAAACCCTGCCATCAGCAGGCCAATGGAAGCGACTCCAATCACATCGGAGTAAACCAGATCATAAAGAATGCCAAATGCCGCTCCCAGGTAAATAGCTCTGTCGGAATTATAAAGGAGGGTTAGGGTAATGACCAGGCAAAGCAGGAGATTTGGGGTGACGCCCATTATTGCCAACAGATTCAGCAGGCTTCCCTGTATGAGGAAAGCTCCCATAAAAAGAAGAGCGGCAATCCTTATTTTCATAATATCACCGCCACCCTCTGAATATTTTTAAAATTGACCACAGGCTCGATGGTAACCTTCTTTAACTGTGTATCATTATCAAACCGGACCTCTTTGATCGTTCCGATTTCAATCCCTTCCGGATACATTCCGATGCTGGTAGTCACCAGCAGATCCCCTTCAATGACGCTGGCTTTGCCATCCAGCATATAGCCGGTCAGACCGGCCAGGCCGTCTCCGTGGAGAACTCCCAGAAGCGCTGGATCTCGAAGGACCTTGAAGCTTACCTTGTTGGATTCGTCAATAATGCCAATTACCTTGGACCAACCCTGACCAGTTTCCAGAACACGGCCGGTGAGCCCGTCACCGGTAACCACGATGGCATCCGGGTATACCCCGCTCTCTATACCCCGGTTGATGGTGAACAGATTGAACCAGTTGGACCCGTCCATGGAAATCACATCCGCCGCAATTGTCTTTCTTTCCGAAGCTCCTGCCGTATAATCCAATGCCGCTGCAAGTTTTCGAAGCTCTTCCAATTCCTGTGCGTTCAAGGCATTCTGGGTGTTTTCCCTTTTCAATTCAGCAATTTCATCTTTCAACGTTTCATTTTCCCGGGCGATATCCTGAAATCGGAAAAGGCTTCCGAAGAAGCCTCGGATACCGTTCTCTCCCTTTGTCAATGGACCCTGCACAGCAGAAGTGCCGGTTTTCAGCAGTCCATCCAGACCGGATCCCCCCGGAATGCTCTGTACGGAAATCAGCACTGCTGTCAGCAGAGCCAAAATCATCAGCACCGGCAGGAGAATTTTTTTATATTTCTTGAGCCACTTCATGAAATCATCCTATCTCCGCAGGGAATTGGTTGAATATCTCTTCAGCTTTTCCACATTGGAAAGGCTCTTTCCGGCTCCGTAAGCCACTGCCTCAAAGGCATTTTCCGCAACGGTCACTTTCATGCCGGTCTTGATTTCAATCATACGATCCAGATTTTTCAGCAAGCCGCCGCCACCTGTTAATACCAGACCGGAATTAACGATGTCGGCTGCAATTTCCGGCGGAGTCTTTTCCAGTGTCATCTTCAGGCCTTCAATGATGATTTCTACCGACTCTTCCAGGGCGATGAGCATATCCTTGCTGGTTACTTCCACGGAAGTTGGCAGACCAGTCAGCACATCCCTGCCGCTGGCAGTCATCCGATGAATCACTTCGTTTCCATCCTCATCCAGATCCATCAAAGCACAGCCAATGTTTATTTTCAGCTGTTCTGCTGTCTTTTCACCGATAATCAATCCCTTGTTCTTGCGAATGTACTGAATCACCGCATCATTCATTTTATCCCCTGCATAGCGGATGGAGGTGCTGGTCACGTTTCCTCCCAGGGCGATGACGGCGATGTCCGTAGTGCCGCCTCCAACATCGCAGATCATACAACCCACTGCATCGTCAACGGAAAGGCCGGCTCCGATGGCTGCTGCCATGGGCTCTTCCAGGATATAGACTTCCTTTGCCCCTAGTTGGCGGACCACTTCCTCAACGGCTCGTTTTTCCACTTCCGTAACACCGCTGGGAACACCCACCACAACCCGAAGACGGTTGGTTCCGCTGCCATCTCCCAGAGCCTTTCCGATGAAGGCACTGAGCATTGCTGCCGTCATGTCAAAATCGGAAATGACGCCATCCTGAAGAGGACGAACAACGGTTACGGATTCAGGAGCTCGGCCGATCATAGCTTTGGCCGGTTCCCCGACGGCAATGATTTTTTTGGATCGGGTCTCATAGGCGATTACCGATGGCTGGTTCAGGACGATACCCTTATCCGCAATATAAATCAGAGTATTGGCTGTTCCCAGGTCGATACCCATGTCTCGTTTGAAAAAATTGAAAAACCCCATTTTTACCTCCGTAACCCACTAATAATATTTATCCGGGCATCAGATTCCGCTGCCGGAAGCTGACATAAATCCCATCTCCGATAATAATATGATCCAGTACCCGGATTCCCAGTATTTTCCCCGCTTCAATCAGCCGAAGGGTCACTTCCTGATCCTCGCCGCTGGGCTCCGGGTTGCCGCTGGGATGATTGTGAACAAAAACAACTGCAGCTGCGCTCCTCCTGATCGCTCCCGAAAATATTTCTCTGGGGTGGACGATGGTGGAGGAAAGATCCCCGATGGAACTCTTTTCGATGCTGATGATCTCTCCTTTGCTGTTCAGCAACAGCACCTTGAAAAACTCCTTCCGGTAGTAGCGCATTTCTTCCATAAAAAGATCCGCAATAGACTCCGGGCTGGTGATTAAAACTTTGCCGGGCAAGGGCCGGGTGGCCAGCCTTCTTCCCAGCTCAAAGGCGGCAATGATCCGGCATGCTTTGGCAATGCCCATGCCGGAAACCCGGCATATTTCTTCCGGAGTGGAGCCGGCCAGATTGCCAAGGCCGTCCTCCTCGGCTGCTAAAAGGGCCGATGCCAGATCCAGGGCAGACCGGTCTTTTGTTCCGGTTCCGATGAGGATGGCCAGGAGTTCTGCATTGGAAACAACCGAAGAACCCAGGGAAATTAACTTTTCCCTCGGTCTTTCTTCTGTGGGTAATTCTCGGATAATCATAGGTTCCTCCTTGCAATTTAAGCGATTACGGACCAGTTTTTCCGCCCACCTATGGATCCCCGGTTTGACTCGGGTAATTATATCATTAATTGCTTGCTATTTCAATTCTATTTCAGAATTATCCGACAGAAGGTGCAGAAACAAACCACTTCCCAGCTTCGGTTCGAACCAGGTGGACTTGGGAGGCATTACCTGATCAGCATCCGAGACTCGGAACAGATCGGAAATCTCCACCGGATAAACGGCAAAGGCCACCTTCATATCGGTAGAAGCCCGATGTTCCAATTCTTTCAGCCCTCGGATTCCACCGATAAAGTCAATGCGCTTATCCGTTCTGGGATCGTGAATGCCGAAGATCGGTTCCAGTACCAGGTTCTGAAGCAGGGATACATCCAGAGAGCCGATGATATCATCCGGCACCCGCTCCTCTGCCAGCGTCAGCCGATACCAAATCCCTTCCAGAAACATGGTAAATACGTGCTTTCTTTCCGGGTATTCCGGCTCCTTGCCAAGCTGCTCCACCCGGAACCCTGCCTTTTCAAGCAGGCTGAGGAATTCAGCCGTTGAATGACCGTTTAAATCCTTCAGCACCCGGTTATAGTCAAATACCCGAAGCTGGTCATCAGGAAAGATTACCGCCATGAAAAAGTTGAACTCTTCTTCCCCTGTCCAAGCAGGATTTTCTTCCCTCCGCTTCATGCCCACCTTGCAGGCAGAAGCGCTTCGGTGGTGGCCATCGGCAATATAGAGAAAGGGGATGGCATCAAAGGTATTTCTGATTTCCTGAATCTCATCATCCTGGTCGATCTTCCAGAGCTGATGCCGGATTCCGTCACCGGATATAAAATCAAAGAGGGCCGGCTCTCTTTTCATGACATTTTCCATCAGGGCCGTCAGTTCCGGTTTGTTTCGGTAAGTCAGAAATACCGGTTCCGTATTGGCGTCACAGACATCAAAGTGGTTGATCCGGTCGATTTCCTTTTCTACTCTTGTATATTCATGCTTCTTAATTACGTCGGCGTTGTACTCATCCACGGAAACACAGCCTACGATACCGGTCTGCCCCCGTCCTTCCATTTCCTGACGGTAAAGGTAAAATACCGGTTCCTCCTCCTGGAGAAAAGTACCTTCCGCCAGAAAGCGATGGATATTTTCCCGGGCCTTTTCATAAACACGGCGGTCATAGGGGTCTTCCAGTTCCGGAAGATCGATCTCTGACCGGCAAATGTGGAGAAAGCTGAAGGGATTTCCTTCAGCCATCGCCGCTGCTTCTTTTCGGTTCATAACGTCGTAGGGCAGGGAAACGACCTTTGCCGCCAGATCCGCTGCCGGTCGCACTGCCTTGAAAGGCCTGACTGTTGCCATTTTCTATTCTCCTTTGATATGACTGATGATGGTACAGATTACCTGCTCCAGATTCATGCCTGTTGTATCGATCTCCCAGGCATCCTCGGCCTTTCGAAGAGGATTAAGAGCTCTGGTCATGTCGTTGTGATCCCGCTGCTTGATGTCTTCCAAAACCTGAAGATAAGAAGCCTCCTGACCTTTTTCCAATAATTCCAGGTGCCTTCTCCTTGCTCGTTCTTCCGGCTTTGCATTGAGAAAAAATTTATACTCTGCATCGGTCAGCACGTTGGTGCCGATATCCCGTCCATCCATGATGATGCTTTTCTTTTCTCCCATCTGTCGCTGCAGCCGAACCAGCTTTTCCCGGACCGGTGCCAGAGCGGAGCATTCGGAAGCTAATGCCGAAACCTCCGGCGTTCGAATCTTGTTGTTGATGATTTCTCCATCCAGGAGAATATTGCCCTTGGCAAAGTCAATATCCGTATCAGCCAGCATTTCTTCTATAAGCTGCAGCTCGTTAGGGGACACGCTGTTTTGGAGCATCTTATAGGCTACTGCCCTATACATGGCGCCGGTATCGATATAATCCATTTCCATCCGCTTGGCCACTGCCCGGGCAATGGTGCTTTTACCCGCGCCGCTGGGTCCGTCTATTGCCACCCGGATTCGGTTCTTTTCCTGTTCCATCTGATCATCCCTTTCTGACACTTAGTTCCCCTCTTTTTCGTGCTTCAGAAATTTCTCAATCTCTGCTATAAAAGTATTCGCGTCGGTAAACTGCCGATAAACGGAGGCAAACCGCACATATGCCACTTCATCCAAAGACTTCAGCTGATCCATGATCAGCTCTCCGATAAATTTGCTTTCCACTTCTTTTTCCATGAGGTTGTTGAGGCCCCGTTCGATTTCGTTGACGATCCGCTCAATTTCAGCGATGGGAACCGGCCGCTTCTCGCAGGCCCGGATGATGCCGTTCATGACCTTATACCGGTCAAAGGCTTCCCTGCTGCCATCTTTCTTGATTACCATCAAGGCAATTTCCTCTACCTTTTCATAGGTAGTGAACCGTTTGCTGCAGTTTTCGCACTCTCTCCTCCGCCGAATCGCCTGACCTTCATCGGTTGGCCGGGAATCAATGACTTTGGTATCCGGGTTATCACAATATGGACACTTCATAAGGTACCTCCTCCTCTTTGCTTATCTTTATATATTACACCAAAAAAGAGGATTTGCATAGTCTTCGGGCGGTTAAAACTCTTTTATCCGGCCCTGTTCCAGCCGGCTGAAGTAGCTTTTCGTTTCCGCCACGACTACTCCGTTAAGTACGATCAGAGCTAACAGGTTGGGAAAGGCCATCAGGCCGTTCATGATATCAGCGATGGTCCAGACGGCACTGAGGCTGATGAAGGGGCCGGCCAATACCGCTGCAATATACAGCCATCGATAGGTTTTTACTGCCGTCCGGCTTCCATTGGTCAGATACTCGATGCATCGTTCACTATAATAATCCCAGCCAATGATGGTCGTAAAGGCAAAGAATGCCAGGCTGACCATCAGCAGAAACGAACCAATTTGTGGATTCCAGCCCAGTCCATTCTGAAAAGCGAAACTGGTGGCATCTGCTCCGTCTAATCCTTTGTTCCAGGCACCGGTCACCAATAGAGTCAAACCGGTCAGATTACAAATGATAATGGTATCGATGAACGTCCCTGTCATGGAAACCATCCCCTGACGAACCGGCTCATTGGTCTTTGCCGCCGCCGCTGCGATAGGAGCACTTCCCAAGCCCGATTCATTGGAGAAGATGCCCCGGGCAATCCCCTTTTGAACCGCAATCAGAATAGCCCCCAAGGCCCCTCCCGCCACCGCATCCATCCCGAAGGCTCCCCGGAAAACAGAAGCGATTGCATCCGGGATGGCATCCAGATTGGCAATCAGGATGGTCAGGCAGACCAGCACATAGGCCACCGCCATAAAGGGCACCACGATGGTGGTAACACTGGCAATTCTGGAAATTCCCCCGATAATGACCAGGGCTGACAGCAGGGCTACCACAAGGGCTGTGATAACCGTGGCCCAGGAATACTCCATGCCAAGAATGGTGACCATATTCAAGCTTTCAGGATCAAAGAAATTCTTTGCAGCAGAGGCAATGCCGTTTACCTGAACGATGGTGCCGATTCCCAAAAGACCGGCTCCTGCACCGAAGAGAGCGAAAAGCTTAGCCAGCCACTTCCAGTTGGAACCCATGCCTCGTTCAATATAATAGAAAGGTCCGCCTAAGGCGTGGCCGGATTCGTCGATAACCCGATATTTAACGGCCAATAGACCTTCTGCATATTTGGTAGCCATACCGAAGCAGGCTGCCACGATCATCCAGAATAGGGCTCCCGGTCCGCCGGCCACAATAGCGGTCGCCACCCCTACGATATTCCCTGTTCCGATGGTTGCTGCCATGGCGGTGCAAAGGGCCCCAAAGCTGGTCACTTCCCCGATGCCGGATTCTTCATTCTTGACCATGTACTTTAATGCTTTCCCCAGATGACGGAACTGAAGCACGCCAAGTCGTGTAGTCAGCAGGATGCCAACCCCCATTACCAGGACCAGCAGGGGTACTCCCCACACCAAATCATTAATTTTACCTAATACTTCACTCATTTTTTTCTCTCCTCCATAAAACAAATAAAAAAAAGCCGACGAATCGACTTTCCAGAGAAAAGACATCTCAATAGCTTGTAATCGAACTATTTGCTCTGTCCTTTTGCCTGAGAGATTAACAGGTTTCCCTGCCGTACACCTTCGGCGCTCATTCGAGACTCTCCAGAGAATCATATAGCCGGCCAAATGGCCGACTATATGAATATACCACGGTGTGACTTGAGACTCAATATTTTTTTTGCAGGAGCAGATATTTTTTATGCTTTTTCGACAGCGTTTTCAACGATAAAGTTGATGACCTTTTCAAGCAGGAAGGTTTTCTGCAGATTTTCCTTACCAGCGTACTCTTCAAAACTCATGCCGCTCTGGCTCTTAAAGGCATCCTCTCCGCTGAAGCCCTGTTCTTTCAGCGTCAGCACCAGCAGATCCTTGTATTCCTTGTCGCTGAGGCTGATGCCCTCTGCCTTGGCAATGGCATACATGACCATCTCCTGTTCCACGATGGTTTGGGCATACATATCCAGATACTCGGAGAAGGACGCTTCGTCCATACCGAAGTAGGCCGTTACAAAGGCGTTGAGATCCATCCCGTACTGCTTGGCGTAATTGGTATAATAGTCAATGTTTTCCTGCTTTCGGGCATCCGCTTCCCCCTCGGGATAACCAAGGATCTCTGCATTCTCCATAACCTGATTCCACAGGGTGTTCTGCTTCAGTGCCAGGGCCTCATCCGTTTTTTTCTGGAGCAGTTCTTCCTTCACTGCAGCTTCATACTCTTCCAGGGATTTAAATTCTGAAGTAGCTGTGACGAAATCCAGTCCGTATTCCGGCGTCACCGGCCTTGTTCCGCTGTTGATGGTAACGGTGAAGACGGCGTCCTTGCCGGCCAGCTCCGGCGAGCCATAATCAGCCGGGAAAGCCACATTCAGGTCTTTTTTATCTCCTATCTTCCATCCGATCAGCCCTTCTTCAAAGCCGGGAATGAACTGGCCGGAGCCGATGGTCAGAGAATAATCTTCTCCTGCTCCTCCTTCAAAAGCCACTCCGTCCACTTTGCCCAGGAAGTCGATGCTGAGGACATCTCCATTTTCCACTGTCTCATCCTTCAGTTCGGTGTTAAAACCTTCTGTTCCTTTGGCTGCCGCCAACCGGTTGTCAATTTCCGCTTGTATTTCCTGATCGGTTACAGCAATGGCGGAATCCTGATATTCCAGGCCCTTGTATTCCCCCAGTTTCACGTAGTCCTCCAGTTTGTACTTGTAATTCCCGGCAAAATCTTTGCCTCCGCAAGCCGCCAGACTGAAAGTCAGAAGTGCCGCCAGGGTAAGACCGATTATTTTTTTTATCATCATATGATTTTCCTTTCTCTGTCAAATTCCATAACAAATACGATTATACACGAATTCCGGCTTCCGGGAAACCAGTTTCGGAAATTTCACCAAATCCCCACGAAAAAATCCTCTGGCCGGGACTGCAACGTCCTGATTCCAGAGGATTAAAAATCCATCTCTATTGTTCTGCTATAAAAAATATTGAAATCTATTTATAAGCTTTCTTGGCGGTATCGCAGAGCTGAGCGAATGCAGGCATATCATAGACAGCCAGTTCAGCCAGCATCTTTCGGTTGATTTCAATCCCCGCCTTGTTCAGTCCGTCAATCAGACGGCTATAGGAAAGGCCGTTCATTCTGGCTCCCGCATTGATTCGGGCGATCCACAGTCTTCGGTATTCTCTCTTTTTGTTCTTTCGTCCTACATAAGCAGATCTCAGAGCTCTCATCACAGCCGGATTTGCTGCCCGGAACACCTTGCTCTTGGTTCCGTAAAATCCCTTTGCCTGCTTCAGTACTTTCTTATGTCTCTTATGGGCGTTAACACCCTTTTTTACTCTTGCCATTACTCATTACCCTCCCAATTATTTGTTCAATACAGATTTGATTCGCTTTAAATCAGCACTAGTCAGCAAAGTGGCCTTTCGCAGCCCTCTTTTTCTCTTGGCAGCCTTCTTGGTCAGGATGTGGCTTTTGTATGCCTTGTTCCTCTTTACTTTACCGGAACCGGTCAGTCGGAATCTTTTCATTGCGCCTCGATGAGACTTCATTTTGTTTTTAGCCATTTTTTCTACTTCCTCCTATGCTATAGAAATTCTTTCCACGGGGTATCGCCGCCTCCTTGGGGAGACGGGTCCAGGATCCCGCGAGTCCTTTATTTTTCTGCTTTTTCTGCCTTGGGCGTCAAGATCATCGTCAAGCTTCTGCCTTCAAATTCAGGCTTTTTCTCGATTACGCCGAATTCGGCGACTGCATCAGAAAACTTCTTCATCACATCAAGCCCTTTGTTGACATAATCCTTTTCTCTTCCCCGGAATCGCAGGCTTACCTTTACCTTATCGCCGTCCTTCAGGAACTTGGCTGCGGTATTGGCTTTCACCATGATATCATGATCTTCGATGAAGGTGCTGAGCCGGATTTCCTTTACCTGGGTAGTCTTCTGCTTCTTCTTGGCTTCCTTTTCTCTCTTCTGAAGTTCATAACGATACTTTCCATAATCAAGAATCTTACACACCGGCGGCTTGGCCGTGGGAGAAATGTTCACCAGGTCCAGCTTCCGTTCGTTGGCCAGAGCCATGGCATCCTCCAGGGACATAACGCCCAGCTGTGTACCATCACTGTCAATAACTCTCAGTTCTTTATCACGAATCTCTTCGTTGATCAAATTTTCCTTGCTAATGTCCTTGCACCTCCTGCAAAATAAAAAAGCGGATACTTCCGCATCCGCTTCTGTCAGCACGCCCATGAGCATGTCATAAACAACTATTAACCCAGACAGCCTGCGCCGTAAAGGTGAGAAGCGGATAACTTCTTCTTCGTACCAAATTAATATACCATTAACTTATACCGTCGTCAACCCTTATTTCCTCTGCCTTGCACTTTTTTCCCCTTCATTATATAATAACATCACACAGACTTCAACGGAACTACAATAATCTATGTTATCATTCAGATACACCAGCAGGGAATCCAAACCCGCAAAGAGAGGGCCAGTCAGTATATATGGATAACTTTATCAAAGACATTGAAGCAACCGACATTCTCCCCATCCTGAACAGCATCAAGGATGCTGTTTTCATCGATGATGCGGGGGGCAATTCCATCTGGTGCAACAAGGCCTGCTCCGAGCTTTATAAAATCACCCCGGAAGAAATCCGGGGCAAGAATGTAGCCTATCTGGAGAGCATCGGCCTGTTCAATCCTTCTGTGGCCCGGCTGGTCATGGAACGGAAAGAGGAGGTGACCATTGTCCACGAAAACAAGGACGGAAAGAAAATCCTTTCCACCGGCACTCCGGTGTTTGACGACACCGGCAAATTAAGCAAAATCATTACCACCTCCCGGGATATCACCGAGTTGAGCCTTCTGCAGAACAAACTGAATTCGGTGGAAAGCGCCCTGGAGGATTTGAAATTTCAGGATAAGCACCTGGTTGCCAACGGCCTCATCGCCAACAGCCCGGTCATGTTCAACATCTTCCAGCTGATTAAAAGGCTGGCAGACCTGGATTCCACCGTCCTCATCACCGGGGAGTCCGGGGTGGGAAAAGGAGTGGTGGCCAAGCTGCTTCACGAAAGTGGCAAGCGGTCTTCCTTTCCTTTTGTAAAGGTCAACTGCGGGGCCATCCCGGAGAACCTGATCGAATCGGAACTGTTCGGTTATGAACCGGGCTCCTTCACCGGTTCCCGTAATGAAGTCAAGAAAGGGCTCTTTGAAGTCGCCCAAAAGGGATCCATCTTTCTGGATGAAATTTCCGAACTTCCCCTGAATCTTCAGGTCAAACTGCTTCAGGTCATCCAGGAGCGGGAGATCACCCGAGTGGGCGGCGTCCGCAGCATTCCCATCGACGTCCGGATCATTTCTGCCAGCAACAAGGACCTTCACAGCCAGGTACTCCTGGGTGCTTTCCGGGAAGACCTCTATTACAGGCTCAATGTGGTGCCGATCCACGTGCCCCCTCTCCGGGAGCGTTACGAAGACATCCATCCGCTGATTCTTTCCATCCTGGAAACCTACAATGAAAAAATCAATGATCACAAGACCATCGACCCCGGCGCGATGGCGATTCTGCTGCGATACGGCTGGCCGGGAAATGTCCGGGAAGTTCATAACATCATCGAGCGTCTGGTCATCACCACCAAGGGAAACGTGATTCTGCCGGAAAACATCCCCCAGTTCATCCAGGCATCCGTTACCGGCGATACACCCCGGCATCCGGATAACCTGACCCTGAAGAATGCTTTGGAGGCAGCAGAGAAAGATATCCTGCGGCGGGCTTATAAGAAATACCGGTCCACCAGGACCATGGCCAAAGTGCTGGATGTCAGCCAGCCTACGGTGGTCCGCAAATTGAATAAGTACGGAATCCCCCAATCAGAACACTGAAAAAAAGCCCCAAAGTCCGATTCATATTTGCATCACCGATTCATATTTGCATCGATTGTTTTTTGGCCGGGCTGAAACCCTTGAGGCTTCATTTATGGGGGCTTCCGGTTCCGAAATCAAAATCAGCTAAATTTTCACAAATTGTCCGATTCACATTTGTATCACCCGTTGCTTTTTCCAGGTTTTTTCCAAATGTCAAGTCCTCTAAAGTTTTATTAAAATCTCCAGGAAAGCCGTTGGAAAACGTGGGTTTCCAGGTCTGGGTATTTCGTATACAGGATACATACCCTGTTGCGAGTCCATATCATTAAAGTTGGCACGGCTCTTGCTCTAATATAAGGCATCAGCAGTCATGCTGACATTCTTGTTACTTTTATCTAAGGAGGAAAAAATATGTCTATCAATTACGAAGCGTACGTTGCGGACTTAGTGGCTAAAGGCCATGCAGCCCAGAAAATCGCAGAAGGTTTCGACCAGGCAATGGTAGAAAAACTGACCGCTGCAGTTGCTTATCAGCTGACCAAGCCCGAGGTTGCTCTGAAGTTTGGGGAAATGCTGGTGGAAGAGTCCGGCATGGGTGTACCCAAGGACAAAGAATTAAAAATGTACGGAAAAGTTAAAGGTGCTTACTTCCAGATGAAGGGCAAGCCTTCCGTCGGTTTATATTCCGTTGACGAAGAAATGGGCATGGAAGTCTATGCAAAGCCCATGGGCGTGATCGGTGCCATCATTCCTGTAACCAACGGCGAAGCCACTCCAGTTGTAAAAGCCCTGATGGCTCTGAAAACCAGAAACGCCATCATCCTGGCTCCCCACCCCAAAGCAAGAAAGACCAACATGGCTGTTACCGACATGATCCGGGAAACCATCGTCAAGTGCGGCGCACCGGCTGACCTGGTTCAGGCCATCGATCCCGATTATGTATCCATCGAGGCTTCTGCTCAGCTGATGAAGCAGGTTGACTTCATCCTGGCTACCGGCGGAACACCCATGGTACGACAGGCTTACTCCTCCGGAAACCCGGCCATCGGCGTAGGTACCGGAAACGTTGTTTCCATCGTTGACGGAACTACTGATATGGACCAGGTTGCTGACCTGATCGTCCGATCCAAGACTTTTGACAACGCTACTTCCTGCTCCACCGAAAACAACATCGTTGTCTTCGAAAGCTGCTATGACGACTTCATGGCTGCTATGGCAAAAAGAGGCGCATTCCTGATCAAGGAAGATTCCGAAGACAAGCAGAAGCTGCTCAAGACCCTTTGGCCCGAATCCCCCGCTAACCACGACCTGAACCGGCACATCGTTGCTCAGCCTGCTGCTAAGATCGCTGAAGCTGCCGGAATCGAAGTTCCCGAAGGAACGGTTATGCTGATGGCAGAAGAAAATGGCGGATACGGAAACGACTTCCCCTTCACCGGCGAAAAATTATCCCCGGTTTCCGGCGTCAGAAAAGCCAAGGATTTTGATGATGCTGTAGAAAAAGTCATGAACATCCTGGAATATCAGGGCAAAGGCCACAGCATCGGTATCCATACAACTATCAAAGAAAGAGTCACCAAGCTGGGCGAAATGATTCCCGTATGCAAAGTCTGCGTAAACCTGCCTCAGTCCCTGTCCAACTCCGGTTCCTGGACCTGCGGATTCCCCATGTCTATGACACTGGGATGCGGTACCTGGGGTCACAACAGCATCTCCCACAATGCTACCTGGAAAGACCTGCTGAACTTCACCTATGTTGCTCGGCCCATTCCTTCCTTCCAGCCTAAGGACGAGGACCTGTTCCCGGCAGAGATCGTAGCAGAATTCAAATAAGCTGCCAAATGATTTAGTATCATATATTGCTAATGATTTTATAAAAAGGAGAATTAAAATGTCAGCTATCAAAGAAATGAGCAAAAAGTATAACCTGCATTCCTGGAGCGCTCAGGGCAAACTGAACCCCATGGTAGTCACCAAAGCAGAAGGCATCTACTTCTGGGACGAAGACGGAAAGCAGTACATGGATATGTCCGCACAGCTGGTTAACCTGAACCTGGGTTACGGAAACAAAGCAGTCGTACAGGCCATCAAAGACCAGGCCGACAGCATGCCCTTCATCGGACCGGGATACGCCATCGACGTTCGTTCCGAAGCAGCTAAGGAACTGGTTGAATTATCCGGCCTGGAAGGCGCAAAAGTATTCTTTACCAACGCTGGTGCAGAAGCCAATGAAAATGCCATTAAAATCGCAAAGGCTTATACCGGAAGATGGAAAGTATTCTCCATGTACCGATCCTACCACGGCGCTACTGCCGGCGCAGGAAGCCTGACTGGCGAACCCAGAAGATTCAGCAACGAGCCTGGTGTACCGGGATTCATCAAGTTCGATGGCCCTTATGCTTACCGGGCTCCCAAGGCTTGCAAATTCGAAAGCGAAGCCGATGTAACCGAATTCTACCTGGAACTGCTGGACAACCAGCTGCAGTATGAAGGACCTCAGCACGTAGCTGCTATCTTCATGGAAACCGTCGTTGGTTCCAACGGAATCCTGATTCCGCCGGCTGGTTACATGGAAGGCGTTCGGGCTCTGTGCGACAAGTACGGCATCCTGATGGTCTGCGACGAAGTAATGGCTGGCTTCTACAGAACCGGAAAAGCTTTCGCATTCCACAACTTCGACATCAAGCCGGATCTGGTTTCCTTTGCTAAGGGCGCTACTTGCGGATACGTTCCTCTGGGCGGCGTTATCGTCAGCGAAAAGATCGCTAACCACTTTGACGACAACAAGATGTTCTGCGGCCTGACTTACAGCGCTCATCCCATGGGCTGTGCAGCTACTCTGGCTACCATCGCGGAATACAAGAGACTAAACGTAGCAGAAAACGTCAAGACCGTCGGAAAAGTCCTGGCTGATACCCTGGATGAAATCGAAAAGAAACACGCTTGCGTAGGACAGGTACGACACATCGGTCTGTTCTCCTCCGTTGAGCTGGTTAAGGACAAGGCTACCAGAGAAGCCCTGGTTCCCTTCAACAACGACAAAGAAGGCCTGATGGTCAAGATCGTCGGCATGCTGAAGACCGAAGGATTCTCCACTTACTCCCACGAAAACATGATCCTGGTTGCTCCTCCGCTGACCATCACCGAAGAAGAAATGAAGACAGCTCTGGCAATCCTGGACAAGGTTCTGGATTCCGTAGACAACATGATCAAATAACAACGAATCTTATAAGCAGTTCTGCCAATTGGCACTTAACCCGACCGGTTTTCCGGTCGGGTTCTTCGTTTTTGGATTCGGTTCTTGGTAGACACTTTCTATTTTCGCAAAGAAAAAGAGGAACACATGTTTACATTGGCTGATTGTCGTGTTAAAATGGAGACAAGTCATCGAATGAATAGGAGGAAGGCATGGAAGGATTAAAAGAACGGGAACGAAAGATACTGCTCTACATGAAGGATCAGATCAAGGCTAAGGGATACCCGCCAACGGTCCGGGAAATCTGTCAGGAGCTTCATATCAAGTCCACTTCCACCACTCACAAGGATATCGCCAACCTGGAAAAAAAGGGTTATATCCGCAAGGATCCCTCCAAACCCCGGGCGCTTATGATCATGGACCCGGATTCTCTGCCAGAAAGTCCTTCTTCCACCAACAGCACCACCGGTCCTGCAGGAATCACTCTGCCGACAGCCAGAGAAAACGCCCAGGTGGTCGATATCCCGGTAGTCGGACGGATTGCAGCCGGAACACCAATCCTGGCGGATCAGAACGTGGAAGACACCTTTCCCGTCCCCGCCCGTTACGTAAGCAAAGGGATCCACTTCATGCTCAATGTCCGGGGAGACAGCATGATCGAAGCCGGCATCCACGACGGCGACCTTATTCTCGTCGAGCAGCAGAACGTTGCCCGAAACGGAGACATCGTTGTTGCCATGGTCAATGGCATGGAGAGCGAAGCCACCGTCAAAACTTTCTATAAAGAATCGGATCATATCCGTCTTCAGCCGGAAAATCCCACCATGGAACCTATCCGGGTTAAGGATGTGACCATCCTGGGCAAAGTCCGGGGTGTATTCCGCTACTTTAACTAACCAACGGTATAAGCAGGTCTGCCAACTGGCGCGATAAAAAAGGATCAGAACCCATTGATTTCAATGGTTCTGATCCTTTTAATTTGTCGAAAACCAACCAACTGGCAGACCTGCTTATACCGTTGGTTTATTTAACCAGCAGCTTTTTGATGCCTGCTTCCAGGCCGTCCAGGGTCAGCTCAAACATGGGAAATACTTTTCGGATCATATTCAGGCTGATGGATCCATAGACGTAATCCCAATCCGCTTCCTGGATGGGATTGAGCCAAATGGCCCGTTTGTATCGTTTTCGGAACTTCTGGAGCCACTCGATGCCTGGTTCTTCGTTATACAGGCCGATGACCGAATTGCCTCCCTTATGGGTCAGCTCTGAGGGAGCCATGGTCCCATCCCCCACAAAGATGACCTTGTATTCGCTGTTCAGATTGTTGAGAACCCAGGAGGTTTCCACCCATTCTCCTCTTCGGCAATAGGGGGTGGTGTACAGATGATCATAGATGCAGTTATGGAAGTAATACACCTTCAGGTCCTTGAAATGGCTGGATTTGCTCACCGCCTGGAACAGCCGGTTGCACAGACGGCTGTAGGGAGTCATGGAACCGTCGGAATCAAATAGAATCAGCAGCTTGATGGTGTTTTTCCGGGGTTTGTCAAAGACCAGTTTCAGCTTTCCTGCGTTGTTGCAAGTCTCGTCGATGGTTCCGTCGATGTCCAACTCTGTCTTGGCCCCTTCCATCCGGGCTGAGTACTGGCGAAGTTTCCGGAATGCCATCTGAAACTGGCGGATATCCAGGATGTTGTCCTGTCGGAAATCCTTAAATTTCCGTTCCCCTGCCACCTGCAGCGCCGTCTTGTGCCGGCCTTCCGAACCAACCCGGATTCCAGCCGGATTGTATCCGCTGTGGCCCATGGTGGAGGTGCCCCCCGTTCCGATCCAGTAGTTTCCCCCGTCGTGACGCTCCTTCTGTTCCTCCTGTCGTTCTTTAAAACGGCGAAGAAGCTCATCCAGATCCGCAACGAACTGGTCCAGCACCGTCTTATCGTTGATATCCCGGACCTTCACATCATTATTAAGCCACTCCCAGAAATCGGCGGGAAGATCCTCCGGGGTCTGGATTCCCCGAAAATACTCAGCAAAGACCTGATCGAATTTGTCGTATTCGGTTTCGCTTTTTATCAGTATACTTCTGCAGAGATGATAGAAGTCGGTAAGACTGGCTCCCGCCAGACCCTTGTCCAAAGCTTCAACCAGAGAGAGCCACTCATTAAGAGAAATACCCAGCCCTCTGGTTCTGAGCAGATAGAAAAAATCTAAGAACATTTACCACCTCTTGAGAGAATATCCCTTTTCCTTTACTTCATACATGGTATCGATATCCTGATTCTTCTTGAGCAGGACTCCGGCATAGGGAATTTCCCTGACGATCCGCTCCACTTCAATGCCGCTGAGCATCAATGCCTGAAGCCAGTCCAAAAGTTCCGATGTGCTGGGCTTTTTCTGAATGTCCCGCATATCCCGAATCTTGTAAAAAGCTTCCATGGCCTGATCCAAGAGTTTCCGATCAATATCATCAAAATGAACCCGGACGATTTCTTCCATCTTGTCCCGATCCGGGAATTCAATGTAATGGAAAATGCACCTTCTCAGGAAGGCGTCAGGGAGTTCCTTTTCCGCGTTGGAAGTGATGATGACGATGGGACGACTCTTGGTCCGGACGGTTTCCTTGGTCTCGTTGATGTAGAATTCCATTTTATCCAGTTCCCAAAGCAGGTCATTGGGGAATTCCAGGTCCGCTTTATCGATTTCATCAATCAGCAGCACCACCTGCTGGTCTGCTGTAAAGGCTTCTCCCAGTTTCCCCATTTTGATGTACTGGCTGATGTCGGAGACGTCTCCTTCTCCGAACTGGCTGTCATAGAGCCGCTGCACCGTGTCATACACATAGAGACCTTCCTGAGCCTTGGTGGTGGATTTTATGTTCCAAATCAGCAGGTTCATCCCCAAGGCCTGGGAAATGGATTCTGCCAGCATGGTCTTTCCGGTACCCGGTTCTCCTTTTATCAGTAGCGGCTTTTGGAGGGCGATGGATACGTTGACCGCATTCATCAACTCCTTGGTAACCACATAATCAGCACTTCCTGTAAATTTCATTTGGTTTTCAGACATGTTCTTCTCCTTTTATTTCACTTTCCACTCATTTTATATATTTTATATTTTGTCCCCTCAGGGGAAAGACTAAACCTGAAGCCACAGGGCCCTTATCAGATCCCGGCAAAGAATGCTACCAGCACTGGAACTGCAACGGCCATCACCAAGCCGGTCACAAAGGAATAGACCAAAATATCCTTGCTGGTGGCCTTTTCCACGATGGGCAGGAAGATATCCATCGCCGCTACTCCCGGCAGGCTGACCGTCTCTATGTGGCCTACAAAACGGGCGACCAGGGGTATCAGCAACAATCCCAGAAACTCACGCATCACATTGTGCATAAAAGACATTGCACTGATCTCCGAGGAATAATCCATCAGCATTACCGGGGCCAGAGTGTACCACCCGAACCCGGATCCCACCGCCATTGCCTCCCGGGCTGTTACCGGAAGAAAAATGGCCGAAAGGGCTGCAAAGGTCAGGGTGCCGATGATGATGGCCACCGGATAAAGAAGCACCTTGAATCCGGCTTTTTTCAGCATAGTCACCGCGGAGCCTTCTATTCCCAGTTCGACTCCTACAAAAAACAGGAGCACGGACAAGCCCACAATCATAACCGGCTCTGAAATATCAATATACCAACCGGGAAGAAAGGCATACCCGGACACCATGCCGGCTGCCACAGAAAACAGGATGATTCTGGTCAATTCTTCTTCATCCCCCTTTTATCCCGACCCAAAAGGTTCCGCAATAAAAAGACCGCCAGGACACTGCCGGTCATGGTAAACAACGTAAGAATCAGGGAATTCCATCCGATGGATCCAAGGGAGGCTGCGATAGTCTTGTCGGCTCCGATCCGTGCTCCCATGGTAAAGATCAGAATCACCACGGCGATCATCTGGATTCGGGTTACCCAGGGAACTTTTTTCCCCCGGGGCATCCACTTATTCCCCACCAGATAGCCGACAAAGGCCAGACCCAGGTATAGTATCAATAATTCCAACTTCCAATTTATCCTTTCCTATGAGTTCCTCCGTCACAAGGATCCTTCCTGCTCTACCTGCCTAAAAGGCTTCGTTCATGGCTTTCACCAGACCTTTTGCCACTGCAAAGGCATATTTGTCTGCGAAATCCTCCTGGATGATTCTTTCATAATCCTCCGGATTAGAAAGAAATGCTCCTTCCACGATAATGGCAGGCATACTGGTCTTATTAAGAACGGCCAATTTAGGTCCCTCCTTGGCACCCCGGTTATCCGTTCCCAGCATCTGAACCATTTCCTTCTGGACGGCTCTGGCAATATCCTTGCTGTAGATACCGTATCGGTCTTTTTCATCCAACATGGGCAAAAGGGCCAACGCAGCATCTGTGACGCTCTCCACACCGGAATCCGTAACGGAACTCAGACCGGACGGGCTTGTTCCGCCTGCCTCTTCCTGCTGGGATTCATCCCGGTAGGTCTTGCTGTAGTAATAGACTTCCGTCCCTTTCGGGGCAGTCTTTTCAGAAGAATTATTGTGAATGGAAATAAAAATATCTCCCTTGTTCTCATTGGCAAAAGCAGGCCGTTCCAGAAGCGCCAGACTGCTGTCGTCTTCTCTTGTAAAGAGGTATTGGAACCCGGCTAAATCCAGGTACTCTTTCAACTTCAGACCAACCTGAAGATTGATGTCCTTTTCATAGATTTGACCCGGTTGATTCTCCCGGGCAATAGCACCCGTGTCCCGGCCTCCATGACCGATATCAATGATCACCAGCTTTTTCCGGGCATTAGAATTCAATACTGCTAATTTCCCAAGGGGAGTATCCACTTCCGGTGTGTCAGTTCCTTCGTACGCAGGGGTTTCCCTGGCCACGGTCGCCGTTCTCGTGTCCTCTGCCCAAGACACTTTATAGCCCAAACCTTCGCTGACAAAACGCAGCGGCAGCATGGTGCTGCCATATCCATCCCCATCGTGATCGATGATCATGGCCGGCACATCCAGCAGAGCTTCCTTCCCGTTGACTAAAGTTCTGGTGCTGTCGATGGTAAGCTCAATGGTGGTTTTTCCATCCACGATAGACACTTTCCGAGCGTCCTCGTCCCAGGAAACCAGGGCTCCAATAGTTTCAAAAAATGCCCGGGCAGGAATCAGGGTCCGCTCTCCGATGATAACAGGAGGCACCTCCGAGGCTTTCGTAGCCACCGGCTTCCCCTGGAGGTTTACCGTCACCGGATACTGCCTGCAAAAGTCCAGCCCCCTGCTGATTTCATCTGATGTGAAGATGATCTGATTTCCTGGAAGGATGGCAGATCCGGTAGTTCCAAATGCCTCCTGTACCGATCCGAACCCGGTAATCAACAAGGCAAACGCAAGGATAAAGGCGGTATATCTATTATAAATGGATTTTCTGTTTTTCATGGTGTCCCCCTGTATTTCCAAAACTCTGACTTCATTATTATACTATTTTTGAGTCTTGAATGGAATGTAAATTTCTTTAAAAGCTAATTTTCCACTTGCATTTATCGGAAAACTTTGGTATTATTAAAAAGCTGAATCGATTAGGGGCGTTAGCTCAGTGGATAGAGTCGCAGACTTCGAATCTGTCGGTCGGGAGTTCGAGTCTCTCACGCCTCACCAAAAAAACCTTCGATGGATAACTTCCTTCGAAGGTTTTTTATTGTTCCAATGCAGACTCGATAACTTTTACAACGGCCATTCCCTCACCTCCTCTGCATATTTAATAGTTTTTCAGTCCGCTCCAATTCTTCTTCCGTAAAGCCATCTTCAGCCATTGTTTCCAGTTCTGAAAGCTCGGAAGGCTCCAGCCGGAGAATCAATCCAGCCAGCATTTCCCATGACTCTCCCCAGCCCAGGGGGGATATCGTCTGTTTGACAGGTTGAGTAATAGCTGCAGAGGCCACGATGGAAATAGTTGACTCATTGCTCATCGGTACCCCCGCATCTGCAATGCTGATGACCTCTTTATCGTTCCAGACCAAAGCCTGATTCAGTTGGTTCATCAAAGGATGGTAACGCATAAAAATCGCCGATAACACGATGACACCGCATCCAATAACAGTCAGGCCCACCTTAAGCCAGTTATAACGTCTTTTTCTTCCTCGACATGCTGGGCATTCTTCTCGTTCAATATCTGAAATTCCTTCCGGATCGAAAATTTCAACTTTTTCGCAACTTTCTTCCTTTTCTTCTTTAAATCCCGCCGAGGGGCTTTTCCGGAAAATTACAACTGCTGTCTTAACCATTATTCTGAAATCCAGCAGGGGGGAATAGCTTTTAATGTAAAACAAATCGAATTTCAGCTTGTTCTCTGCGGTTGTGGTGTAATTCGCCATGACCTGGGCCAAACCCGTGATTCCTGGTTTAACAGCCAGCCTCAAATTATATTCCGGATTTTCCGTGCAGAATTTCTGAACAAAGCAAGGGCGTTCCGGTCTTGGTCCAACAATGCTCATGCTCCCTGAGAGCACATTGAAAAATTGAGGGATTTCATCCATCCTGGATTGGCGCAGAACTTTGCCTATTCTGGTTATTCTGGGATCATTTTCCGAAGCAAAGACGGACCCCGTGGTTTTTTCTGCATTCACCTTCATGCTTCTTAGTTTCCATATCTCAAATTCCCTTCCATTAATACCGCTGCGGGTCTGCCGGTAAAACACCGGTCCCCCGTCCTCCGCTTTGATTAAAATACCGGAAATAACAAGAAGTGGTGATGTGATTACGGTACCAACAAGAGCAATCAAGATGTCAATAATTCTTTTTATCATCGCCTGGGCTTCTGTCAGGCGGAACTGGTCCATAGTAAAAAGGGGTATATCGCCAATCCTCGTCAATTCCGAGTCCCTCATGGCAATTTCATGAACCTCCGGAACGATATAAAGCCTTTTGCCCTGAAGCTCACAGTAGGTAATGATTCTCCTTTTATACTCCTTGCTGGCCGAAGACAATAAATAAACGTAATCCGAACAATCAATATAAGGAGTAAAATTCCTGGCCCTTTCATCAAGGAAGCGCAGCTGATACTCACATTGCCTTCGGATCGTCTCCAGCAGCCATTCTTTTTCCGATGTTTTTCCGATGACCAAAGCCCGTTTCCCCTGCAAGGTATTCTGCTTCAACGAACTGCTGAATATTTTAATCAGTAAGAGGAACGCATACTGAAAAGCCACAGCAACGATGAAGTAATAAGGTGAAAGCCTGGCATCACTGATGAAATAAAGGATCAGGATTAAAACCACATTGATGGACAACACAATACTGATGGATCTTCCCAGCGCACTGACGAAGGAACAGCTCATAAAATTAAAGTATTTAAAGGATGCCAGTATGACCACCGCGATGGCTGAGACCATGGCCGACAAGAGGATTCCCTGCTGAATTCCAAAAGGAAAATACACGCCATAAATTAAAAAACCGGCAAGAGCGAAGGAGAGAATCAGACAAAGGATGACCAACAAAATCTCCAGGAATTGAATTCCGACGATTCCCATTCCGCGCTCCTTTGCTTTAGTGAACCTGGTCATGACCTCACCCCCAGTCTTTTCTTATATACAATATATCTCAAATTCCGGCGGATATTCTTACAATCCTTCTACTAATAACACTAAGCTTCTACACGGGATATCTGAAAATGACAGCAATCATTACATTACTCGAAAATTCCCTTAATATGTATAAAAAGTTGTGAAATCCCATTCCTTTCGATGGTGTATAATGTTATAAAAGAAAGGCTGAAAGGAGTCTGGCATTCAACCTATCGCTGGGAGGAGGGGAGCATGATGTTCATTGACTTAATGAAAAGAAAACCCAGGAGATGGATTTTCCTTCTAGCCTCTACTGTATTAATCATTACCATTGCAACTCTATTGCAGCATCGACCCTTTGAAGAATCCACCCGATCTGAAATTAAAAAGTTAACGGAACCAGAGATGGTCATGGCTGCTGCCAATAAGGAAATCCTTCCCCCCAAGGAATCGGAAAGGTCTATGAGTATTCTCCTCATGGGCATTGATGACCGCAGTTCCGGTTTCGGAGGAAGAACAGATTCCATCATCATCGCAACCATCGATTTTTCAAGCAGTGCCGTCCGTCTCACCTCCATATTACGGGATACATACGTGGATATCCCCGAACGCGGATATGCAAAGATCAATGCCGCTTATGCCTACGGAGGTCCCAGCCTTCTGATCCGCACTTTAAAATATAATCTGAACATTGATATCGACCACTATGCCGTCATCGATTTCAATGGTTTTCAGCATGTAATCGATCAACTGGGCGGAATTCCCATCGAAATTCAGAATGTCGAAATCAGCGAAATGAATCGTTGTATGGTCAATACCCCCCAATACTATATCAACGAACCCGGAATACAAAATCTCAATGGTATCCAGGCCCTTGCCTATGCCCGGATTCGGTATGTGGGCAATTCGGACTTTCAGCGAGTCGAGCGGCAGCGAAATGTCCTATCCCAGATCGCCCTTAAAATCCGGGGGACAGGCTTCAAGGAGGGAGCTGGTTTAATCAGCACCATGTTCCCGTATATAAAAAGCGATGCCAGCATCTCGGATCTGCTGGCATACGGATATCGATTCAATAAAATGGATAAGCTGGATACCTTCATGCTGACCCTTCCCGCCAGTGGAGACTACCGATCCGGTTTGCTTGACGGGCAAAGTGTGATTCTGCCAAATCTACAGGATACAGCCGAAAAATTCCATCAGTTTGCAACTCCCGGCATAGAAATAAAAGGCATGACCGTTCCGGATAATTCCTTTCAGTTTCAACGGCTGAACAATTCTTGAGCCTGCCTGTAATCCCCACTCAGGATGTTCTCCCACCAATCCGGATGATCCAAATACCACTTAATGGTTTTTCGGATTCCTTCTTCAAAAAAGACCGTTGGAAGCCATCCTATTGCCTGATGGATTTTCCCCGGGTCGATGGCATATCTCAAATCGTGTCCCAGCCGATCCGGCACATAGGATATCAATGACTCTGGTTTTCCCAATTCCCCGAGAATCGTCCGAACGATATGGATATTGGTCTTTTCATTGTGACCTCCCACGTTGTAGACCTCCCCAAGGGTTCCCAAGCGAAGGATACCGTCTATCGCAGAGCAATGATCTTCCACATAAATCCAATCCCGAACATTTTCTCCCTTGCCATATACCGGCAGGGGCTGATCCGCAAGAGCTCTTGTAATCATCAGAGGAATCAGTTTTTCCGGAAACTGATAGGGACCGTAATTATTGGAGCATCGGGAAATGGTGACTGGCAGACCATAGGTCCTGTGGTAGGCCTGAACAAGAAGATCGGCAGAAGCCTTGGAGGCAGAATAAGGAGAAGAAGTCCGAATAGGAGTTTCCTCTGTGAAGAACAAATCCGGCCTGTCAAGGGGAAGCTCCCCATATACTTCATCGGTAGAAACCTGGTGATATCGAGGCACTCCCTTTTTACGGCAGGTGTCCAACAGAACCTGGGTGCCCAGCACATTGGTTTTTAAAAATACCGATGGGTCCTCAATGGACCGGTCCACGTGGCTTTCCGCTGCAAAATTGATGACTTCGTCAAAGGAATGCTCATCAAATAACATTTCCACAAAGTCCCGGTCGGTGATGTCCCCCAGGGCAAAGGTAAAGTTATGCCGCCCAAACGCATCCTGCAGGGTATGAATGTTCCCGGCATAAGTCAGGGCATCCAGGCAAACCACCTGATCCTCCGGATACTTGTCCAGAAGGTAATAAATGTAATTACTGCCGATAAAACCGGCGCCTCCGGTTACCAATCTTTTCATCGTCCCTACTCCTTCCCATTTAAAATAATTCTGCAGATCCGGTCCACATCCTCCTCTTCCAGACCGGCGTACAGAGGCAGACAGAGGACCCTTTCCGCAATGCCGCGAGCAATGGGCGTGTTTCTGGAATCAAATTTACCTTGATAGCAGCCCAGATCACTGACCAGCGGGCAAAAGTATTTTCTCGGGAAAATATCAGCTGACATCAGAGAGTCGCAGACTTCATCCCTTGATTTTCCGAAGATCTCCTTATGGATCAACACCGGGAAATAGGCGTAATTGGTTTCAACCCCCGGCTGTTCCTTCAGAAGCTGAACTCCGGGAATCCCGCTTAAATGATGGCGGTATTTCATTACTGATTTTCTTCTCTTCTCCATTTCCCCATCAATATGACGCAGATTGCAGAGGCCCATAGCGGCCTGAAACTCATTCATCTTACCGTTTCCACCCACATAATCGATGGCTCCCGGCCCGCTGATGCCAAAATCCCTCAGGCAAAACAGCTTTTCTTTCAGGCTCCTGTCCGAGGTGGTAACGGCTCCTCCTTCAATAGTATGGAAGACTTTCGTGGCATGAAAACTGAAAATCGAGGCATGGCCAAAGGATCCAATGCCCTTCCCCTTAACCCGGACCCCAAAGGCGTGGGCGGCATCATAGATCAGGCGGAGGTTATGGCGGGTGGCGATGTCATCCATCCTTTCCAGGTCACAGATACTCCCGTATACGTGAACCGGTAGTATGGCTGAGGTTCTCTTGGTGATCAATTTTTCCAATTTGTCGGGATCCATGGTGTAGGATTCCGGATCCACATCACAAAAAACAGGCTGAAGACCGTTTCGAACAATGGCATGGACCGTAGACACAAAGGTGAAGGGCGTTGTAATCACTTCTCCCTTCAGACCCAGGGCGCTGATCAAAAATTCCAGGGCTGAATGACCGCTGGAAAACAGGGATACACAGGGCACTCCCAGATACAGGGCCAATTCTTCTTCCAGCCGCTGATGCTTGGGACCCATATTGGTCAGATGGCGGCTTTCCCAAATATCTTTGATCTCATCCATGTATTCCTGAAGCTCCGGCATAGAGGATCGGGTCACCATGATCTTTCTTCCCTTTTCTTCCATCCTCTTCACATCCTTCCCATGTACTTTGAGCTTCCTTTACAGAAGCGACAGGATATATTGGCCGTAATCGGTCATTTTCAGACTCTCGCCGATTTCTCTGAGTTGATCGTCATTGATGAACCCTCTGCGCCACGCGATTTCTTCCAGACAGGCAATGTAAAAGCCCTGCCTGCTCTGAAGGGTTTCGATGTATTCTGCGGCCTTCAGCATACTGGAGGGGGTACCTGTATCCAGCCAGGCCATTCCACGACCCAGGATCAGTACGTTTAGTTCATTATGCTCCAGATAAACATTATTGACCGCCGTGATTTCCAGCTCTCCTCTTTTGGAAGGTTTGATGGTTTTAGCGATTTGCACCACCTTGTTGTCATAAAAGTAAAGGCCGGGCACTGCCAGGTTGGACTTGGGGCTTTTGGGCTTTTCCTCAATGGAAACCGCCTTGAAATCACAGTCGATTTCTACGACACCGTAAGCCCTTGGATCTTTCACTTCATATCCGAAGATGACTGCCCCCGTTTCGTTCTTTTTTGCCCGATTCAGCAGTTTGGTCAGATCTTGCCCATAAAACAGGTTGTCTCCCAGAATCAGGCACACCTTGTCATTTCCGATGAACTCTTCTCCAATGAGAAATGCATCCGCCAATCCTCTGGGCCGTTCCTGAACCTTATAGGAAATCTTCAGTCCCAGATTGGACCCGTCTCCCAAAAGCCGTTGATAGGCAGGGGTATCTTCCAAAGTGGATATGATCATGATCTGTCTTATTCCTGCCAGCATCAACACCGATAGGGGGTAATAAATCATCGGCTTGTCATAAATCGGCAACAGCTGCTTGGACATGATCTTCGTCATCGGATAGAGGCGGGTTCCCTTCCCGCCGGCAAGAATAATACCTTTCATGATACTCCCTCCCACTGACAGCTATTTAAATCAGGATAAAATCATCCAGCATATCTCGAATCTTTGCCGGTTCGTTGAACATCATGACATCCAAAATGGATAATGCTTTCTCAAACCCTCCTTGAATCTGAGGATATTCGGGGAGGTTTGACTTTAAAAACATGATGCTGATTCCTGCTTGCTGGAATTTCGAGCGATCATAAAAGGCCGCCCCTCCCTCCAGATTCCAGTACTCCTCCACACCTCCCAAAGCCTGGCAGATGGTTAGCGGAACCTCATCCGGCGCTTCTGCATGCTGTACTTTTAATCCCATTTCAGAAAAAATACGAAAATGGCAAGGAATACCGATATAGTTGCAGACGGCTTTCAGAACATGCTCGTTGAGTTTGGTGATACTGCCCGTCTCTATGGATACAGCCTCTTCTGCCACATCTATTGTTTCCTTAAAATATGGTGCTTTACCTCTATAATACTGCAAATGCTTGATGAGCTCTCCACGCCAATCTTCATTGCTGCTGATCCGCACCTGGGATATCATGTCTGTCTGACGATACTTGGCTATGGGTACCCGGATGTATCGCCATCCTCCCTCGGGAGCCAGAATTCGATTTCTGCTGATCCATCCCTGTTTGATGTATTGGATATCATCCAGCAGAATGAACTGGTCCGTCTGCTTGATCAGACTGAAGTAGCCCAGATAAGGGAAGAAATAAGGTTGATTGATAGCCAGCTTCATCACAAATCCCTCCTTTGATCATCTGCAGAACAAATCAGACACTCCATACCATCCAGATCAAACACCGGAATCCCACGTTGTTCCTTCACTAATTTTCTTCTTTTCAGACTGGGGCTGACAAAAATGCTCTGTTCCTGTTGAATTTGGGAAATCCATTGATTTTCCGAAAAAGAATCGATTGCCTGACAGAAGAGATCCGGGTGGATGGGATAACGGCCCAGCCACTGACTGACAGGTTCTCCTCCCGGAACGATCAAGACTATTTTCTGACCCCTTCCCAATGCCTGATAGGCGAATTGAATCGTCTCCGAATCCATTTGCCCATCTCCACGGATAAAGGCATCCCCATCCAGATAAACCCTTTCATACTGGTGGGGGAAGGAATAATAGTTTGTAAATCGCAAATCCAACCTCAAATCCAGATTATTGCACAATATTTCAACATCCTGCCCCATCGAATCATAGACGGATAGGGCAGCAAAGTTCACTCCTAATTGACGGTATAGGGCCATCTCACCGATTTGACGTACAGAAAATTCCATAAGCTTCAGCTGGCCCTTCCGATCCTCTTTTACCTGAAAGAACCAGGCACCGCGGAAAACAAAGCGTTTATTCAAATCATCTGCAATCGCCTGAAATTTTTCCTGATTCCCTGCCAGCTGGCTATGATAAGCACGCCCGGCAAGAATCCTCTCCCGGGTACTTGCTCCCGCAAAGAGCAAATGGCCTTCCCGGTTGGTAAAGCATCCCACCGTATACTCATCCCCCGGCAGGTATTCACAAATCAGCATATCCCGGTTCAATTCCAAAATCCCCTCCAACTCCGCTGAATCTTTTACCACAAAAGTGTTTCGGCTCCCTGCACCGATGAAGGGTTTTAAAAAAATTGGATACTCCTCCACCTCTTCGGGGGAATCATAGAATCGGGGATAGTAGTCTGCATGAGTCAAAGCTTCAGCAGTCAGCCTCTTGTTTTCGGCTATTCGAGCAGTCTCATAGGGAGAGCAAACAATTCCTGCCTGAATTTGATCTGCCAAACGGGTAAGGGCCACTGCTACGGTGTCGTGGGTCGGGATGATAAGATCAATGGAGAATCGTTTAATCAATGAATTGAAATTTTCCAGAAAATCCTCCTCTGCAATATTCAGTTTTCCAATATAATAACGATCTGCAGGGTATATCGATTTTGCGTGATCGATCTTGCTGGATGCCCCATAAACCTGCAAATCCCGATTACGCCTTAGGGAATCGTATATATCCATCCGGTTTTCAGCACCGGCAGGGAATATTAAAACATGAATCTTGCCGGATTTATTACAGGTTGATTCCATCATGATCCTCCCCTCCTTTTTGTTTCTGAAAAAATTGTTTCAGGGTATTCAGAAGGTAGACATAGCATTCCAGTTTCAACAGCGCTGCCATTAATGTATAGGAAAGGATTCCGGTTAATATTCCGATAAGCAGATGGGGCAGCGGCTCCAACTCCAGGAAACCGACTAATCCGACGATCCCTGCCATAAGTAAGGATAACAGCAGGGAAGGTCCGATATCCCGCAGCTGATCCCGATACCCGTATCCTAATAGTTTTTTATTGGGTCCTGCGTTGATAAAGGTTGATATCAGGCCGTTTATGACACCTCCAAAGGCTATAAGATAAATCCCAAAAGGGATAGAAATCCCCAGGACTAAAAGCCCCATAACCATCTTGATGATTTCTAATCTTAAAAATATATCGCTACGTCCTAAGGCATTGATTGCCTGTAGGTTGGCTGTATGGACCGGCCATAGCCCATAACTGACACAGGCCATTTGGAGAAAGGGCACCGCCGGCAGCCATTTATCGGTCAGGAGAACCAGAATCAAGGGTTCTGCCAGCACCGCCAGGCCTGCCATCATCGGGAAGATAATAAAGGCACTGGTTACCACAGAACGTCGCATCAAGCTTCGTACCCGTTCCCGATCCTCCTGGCAGGAGGCCAGCGCAGGAAACAGGACGGCTTGGATGGAACCATTGATATTGGTAATAATATATCCTGGAAAACTTGTTCCCCGGTCATAGAATCCAAGCATAGCCGGATCGTAAAGCTTTCCGATAATTAAGGTTCTCAGATTGTGATACAGGGTGTTGATCAAGGAGGAGACCAACAGTTTCCATCCAAAGCCATAAAGTTTCTTAAACCGATGGAAAGAAAATTCAAGGGACGGCTTCCAGTCCACGAGAATCAGCAGAATCCATGTACCAAAAAATCGATAGGCAATTTGCTGTCCGACCAATGCCCAGATTCCAAATCCCATGAAGGCCATGATGACTCCGATGATTCCTGATAGGATAACACTGCCCATACTTCCCACCATCAGCTTTTTAAATTCCATTCGGATAGCTATTACCGCCTGCTGGATGGAATTAAATACACCGAGGAACAACGTGATGGACAGGATGCGAACCACTTCTGTCAGCCCGGGCTGATCAAAAAAATCAGCCAGAAAAGGGGAAGCAATAAACAGGATTCCATAGAGTAAGGCAGCCAATGCTAATCCGACCCAGAAAACGGAAGAAAAGTCCACCTTATCCGCGTTCTTCTTTTGTATGAGGGCGGTGTTCAGTCCACTGTCCACAAATATCCCCGCCAGGGTGATGAAAATGGTGACAATCGCAATAATACCGTATTCCTCCGGCAACAGAAGTCTTGCCAGAATAATCTGCACGATGAATTGGATTCCCTGGGTTCCTCCTCGCTCCATCAGCTTCCAGAAAAGATTGATGATTACGATGGATTTCATGGCTTCGCTTCTCATGGCGACCACTTCGCTTTGTTTTTTTCTATAAATTCGATAGCAGTCGGGCAATAGGACTGCAAACAAATTTTTACTCTTTTTTCCAACGGTAATTTTCTGAAGCAATCCCGAAAACCGGTGGATAGAGCATCTTTCAGGTTTCCTTCCATGAGCAACAGGCGAAAATTGTTAAATCTTATGGTTCTTTGGATGGCCTCTTCATATTGATGCGCCGTCTCCTCATTGACAGATTCCAGCATATCCTCCATCCTTCTGAAATGCTCTTTCATTTTTTTCTCGGAGCTAAGGGTACAAAAAGACCAGGATCCCTCCACTCCAACCCGGTAAGCGGACATCAACCGATCCATATAATAAACATATCCCTGAGAGGCCAGAAAAATAGCCAGGGGATAATCTCCAACCGGTGATTTATAATAATACTCCGGCCTGGATGTTGCAAATATTGCTGGATAGAAAAAGGAGTTGGTCGGAAACAGACCGCCACCTCCTTCAATGACTTCTCCTGTATAGAATCGTCTGCTTCGACGGGCAGGCCTGGTCTTTGATTTCAATGACCGGCTATCTTTGTCCACATGAGCAGCGCTATGAACACACAGGCTACAATCCGGATGGGCATCCATATATTCCACTTGAAGTTGAAGCTTTCCCGAATCTGTCCAGTAATCATCTCCCTCACACATGGCGATATAACGGCCCTTTGCCTTTTCCAGAAGGAAGCGGGAAACCCGCTCCCCTCTGGAATATTGGTTATCCTTCTGGTAGACTGCCTTGATCAGTCCAGGGTATCGCATTTCATACTCCCGAATGATCAAGGGTGTTCGATCGGTGGAAGCATCATCGTGGATGAGGATTTCAAAGGGGAAAAATGTTTTCTGCATCAGAAAGCTCTCTATTGCATCAGCAATATAATTCTCATGATTAAAGGTAACGCAGCAAACACTGACTTTCGGATTTCTCTCCATCACGTATCCACCCCCTTTGCCCCGGATGGGTCAGTTTCATTGGGCTCCTGTAACGCTCTGATCCAAATTTTCCTGATACGCCAGAGCCCTGATGATGATTTCTACGGCTTCCGCTCTGGTGGCTGGTCCCTGGGGCCGGAAGGTTGAATCTTCATAACCCTGAATCAGCTTCCACTGAGTTGCCGCATCAATTTCATTGATTGCCCAGTTCGATATATCTTTTCCGTCCCGGAAGTTGTTTTTTTGTTCCCCAGCACTCAGTTTCATAGCCCGTGCCAGCATTACCGCCATTTGTTCTCTTGTAATGATTTCATCCGGGCCGAAGAGGTTGTTGCTCAAGCCTTCAACGATGTCGTTTTCAGCTGCAATCTGAATTTGTTCTTTAGCCCAGTGTCGATTCACATCATCCCAACTGATGGCTTTTGGCGTAGTCATTCCTAAAGCCTTTACCAGCATAGTCAGGAATTCTGCCCTAGTAATCTGCCTCTCAGGGCGGAAGGTCTTATCGATGTATCCATTAATAAACCCTAGTCCGAATGCCTTTCGTATACCGGATTCAGCCCAGTGTCCGGTGATGTCTGAAATATCAGGCATCGGAAGCACTACAAGGGGTGGCGTACCTTCAGGAATTGGGATAGTGGCACCGCCCCCGCCACCAGATCCGCCACCAGAACTACCACCACCGGTCCCTCCGCCAGGACTCGTGGGTACAGCCAGAAATTTAACCAGCTTAACAGCAATCGTTGAGTATGTGCCGTTGCCATTGGTGGTCACTGCCTTTATGGTCTTTGTTACTTCAGCCGTACTAGCAGCCGACAAGGAGAAGGGACTGGTGTATTCGATTCTCGACAAGCTATCTTCCGGATTGGTTCCATCTGTCGTGTACCAAATGCTTGATGTCGGTATTATGGAACTGATTGTAACCTGTACGGTTTCCCCATTGACCAAGGAGGCAGTATCTGTAGGATTTGTTGCAATGATTGGCTCTAGTAAAACTTCTCTCTCGTGGATGGGGTATCCGTTGTTCAGGTTGGTGTACTGGTCGGACATCCACGAAGTATAACCATCTCCTAAAATTGATGCATTCTGATTCAGAAGATCAATAAAGGTTGTTAGCTTCATCTGATCCGTTGTTATCCCTGCGATGGAAAGACCCACTGTGATATTATTATGAGTAACGCCATAGATGTCCGTCATGGAGGTATCCCAGTAACCATTTATAATGTATCCATCTGCAGGAATTTCACGATATCCGATTAAGCCGCCGGCTCCGCTGTAGTCAATACCCGGAATATTACTTACACCCACCGATGAACAAGAATTAAGGATTTCTCCTCTTCTTAAATAACCGGCAAGACCACCAGCACAGCTTCTCAATCTTGCTTCAGCCTGTATATTGCCACTCACGAAACAGTTTTCAATAAATCCTGCATACGTATCATAATAACCGACGTATCCGGCTATCCCTCCGGCATACATATTGTAGCTTCCTGAGATCTCAGCGTTGATATTTATATCAGTCATTCCTAAGTTACGAACCTCACCGGTCAAGAATCCGAATAAGCCGTAGCCTTTATTAATAATAGGAGATCCGACCAGGTTCTGTTCTATTGTCAGACCAGAGATGATGCAGCCGTTCCCATCATAGATTCCTGAAAATTGGCGGTTCCTGGTATCGTTAGGGGGGCTGGAGGAAACATACTTTCCGATGGGCTTCCAGTTATCCCCGGATAAGTCAATATCATCCGTCTGTCGGAAGTGTTTTCCGGAATATTTTTCTCCGTTGTTCACCATCAGTGCAAGGTATCGGAGGTTTTCAGCAGAATCAATCAGGTAGGGCTTGTCTTTCGTACCGTCTCCCCAAAATTGTTCTACCTCGGGAAACCCCATAGCCCCAGAATACAAAGGTTCGGCATTCCCCATCAAGTCATACCGGGCCATTGTGAAATCAATCATGCGGCCATTTGAACCCAATACCATATTAATGCCTTGGGTGTAATCCATCGTATCTTTGTAACCAACCGCTCCAGAATTCATAGTATAATAGCCGGTCCCGTAAGTTCTAAAGATGTGTTCTTCCAATACCGGTCCGGTATCATGGTTATGACTCCATAGAAAGACCACCGGCTGGTCATATTCTTCCAAAACATCTTTCACCTGATTCGAGTTTCCAGCGTTCCGAAAGTAAGTCTTGTTATTCGTTGGTGTTAATTTATCGTCATCAATCGGATAATGGCCCGATACCAGTACTAATTTCGATTTGTCGGACCGATTTGCCAAATAATCATTAAGTGCTGTGATTTGATCGCTGCTATATTTAAAGTCAGGGTCATCTCCATTGGGTGCCCCAAACCGGAAAACATCCACATATTTAGTCTTTACCAGTCCATAGTGCTGAATGGGGTATGGACCAAATCCAGCAAACTGATCATAATCGTTTCCGTTAAAGTAGTCATTGTTGCCCCGAACAAAGATCAGAGGAACACCTGGCAGATAATGGTCTGCAATTGTTTTAATTTCGTCATAGGGGTTGGTAGGCAATGTCCCACTGGAAGGGTCTGCAAAGTCCCAATCAATCGCTGCTGCTGAGGAATAATCGCCTTCTTCCGGAGGTGTATAATTCCCCTCAAATTGATCGCCGCAAAAGATGACCATATCCGGATTAAAACCCTGTATCCCTATCAGGTAGGCCTCAAAGCGAGCCCGGTTATCCTGAAGTAGGTGCAGATCCGCAGTGATGCTGATTCGGGTCAATTCCTGATTCCTCAGAGTATCATCAGACTGATACGAACTTACCGCATATGCCGTTCCGGTCATAGGCATCAAACCAATGATCAGGAACAGTGCCACTAAAAAACATAGAGCTTTATTATTCCTTATCCTATCCATGTTTCCACCTCCAAATGATTAAGTACTGATTTCGCTTGAAGTATATCACATCCATCAATAGTCAGAATGTTATTGTTAAACCCATGTTTTTCCCCGATGCTACAAAAAAACAACAGCCTTCCCCAGTTATCCATTTATTTCTTCAAAAACGACAAGACAGACCGACTTATAATCGGCCTGCCTTGTCGAAGTTACTAGTTGAAAAGTCTAAATTACAGTGTAATTGGTGCCAGTAGGGTGTCCGGATACCACCCGGTTAAGCAGATTGTCCCCAATAATGAAGCCATTGGATGGAACATAACCACCATTGTTTAGAATCGGCACAGAAGTGCTGGTACCTGCAAAGGTATTGCCGGTGATGGTCACATTCTTTGCCTGATCGTTGGACAGGTCCACACCACAGATGGTGGTTCCATTGATGATATTTTTATTGATGACAATATTATTCATCACATAAGGGGACGAACCATAAGTGGTGATGCTGATTCCTCTCTTTGCCTTGTTGATGGTGTTGTTATGAATGTTGATATCGGAGAGGGTACCATTGTATTCAATAGCCAGAACGATTCCATTGTGGACTGCATTGTTGATGGTATTGTTATAAATCTCAATGTTGCGCTGATCCGCATGGAACGCATCAATGTAGATTCCCATAATAGGGGGAGCTTCGATGACATTTCCGAAAATCTTTCCATTATTTGCTCCGCCCTTGGCATCGATTCCTTCTTTGCCCATATGGGACAGCTTGTTGTTGCTGATGACGAATCCATCGGTTGCTCCTACAGTCAGCGCTTCATCGGATCCTCCCTGGGTCGCAGGCAGAGTATTGGCGTATTCGATGGTGTTCCCGTCGATTACTACATCCTTCGCATAACTCAGGTTGATACCGGAACTTTTTGTATTGGAGATGAAGCAATCCCGGATAATAATATTTCGGGTGGATCCAGGGGAAGCATAGGGGCTACCGAATCCGGTCCAGGAGGAGTTGATGATCCTCAAGCCTTCTACCTTTATATAGCTTTTATAGGCTACGTCGAAGAGAGCGGTACCTTTTGCAACAGAGATGCCATTGCCATCAATCGTTACCGTTTCTCCATTATAATTCATAAAAGTGATATAACCGTCCGTGGCATTTCCGGAATTAGCCGGCTTCACCTTCTCGTTGTATGTACCGCCTCGAATCAGCACCACGTCCCCGGCCTTTGCTGTGTTGGCAGCCTTCTGAATGGTTCTGAAAGGAGTGGCTGCTGAGCCGTTATTGGAGTCGCTGCCGTTTGTAGCAACGTAGTACAGGTTCTTGGCAGTTGAAGGTACAGTTGGTACTGTAGGTTCTGTAGTTGTCGGTGGAGTGACTGGCTTTTCAATAACAACCGGAGGGGTTACCGGTTCCTGAACGGGGGGAGTTGGATTGATTACCGGGGGCTGGGGAACAGATCCTGTTGTTCCACCCGCTGCAGTCCCTGTGGAACTGATGGTAACGGTTCGGCTTTTACTCTTCCAGCCGATGTCAAACCCCAACTGCTCTCCAACAAATCGGACCGGAATCAGGGTTCTGTCGCTGACGATTAAAGAAGGCACGTCCAGATATCTGGTTTTCCCATTGACTACTGCCTTATTGGATCCAATGGTCAGAACCACCACCGAATCTTCTGTCGTTATCCTAGCCTGTCGCTTTATTTTATCCCAGGTTACCGTAGCTCCCATATCTTCAAAGACAGCCCGGACCGGAATCAGCGTTCTGTCCTGCAGGATGACCGGTGAGACATCGGATTGGATCTTCTGACCATCAACCTGGAGGGATACCGGGTATTTCTGGCTATAGGCTACCGCTGCCTGAAGATCCGCCTGAGAAATATTCAACTCACTTGCCTGTGCGGCATTCGATCCGGCGAAACCGGTCACCAGAACCGTCATCACCAGCATCAGTGAAGTTAATGCCGTAAATAATTTTGTTTTTCTTAGCGCTTTCAATCGCTTACTCTTTTCGTTTCTTGTTTTTTTCTGAATCATAGATTATCCCTTTCTTTTATTGCTTCTAATATTCTATCTTCCTTTCTCAAGCGGCTTCGCTTGTTCTACCATAAACAAAATATAATGTTGCGGTACTAAAGTCAACTTTTTTCGTTCGTCATTTTTTACATAAAATGGAAACCCCTTGCATTGCAAGAGGTTTTCGACATAAACCGATGTGTTTGTGAAGAACGGGTGAAGATGAGAAGAGGAATTTAATAACTATTTTGCTGTTTTTTCTCCAGCTTTTTCTTATAGTTATAATTCAGGATCAGCATAAATCCGATGATAAGGGCATTCCAAAAAAATCGTTTATTAATGGCATCCAAAAACAAGGAAGGGAGGACACCACTGAGCAGAATCAGCAATGACAGAAGATTGCCTCTTTTGAAAGATTTTAGGATTATGGCAAAAACCGGAACAAAAAGGAGGGAAAACCCGATAATCCCCCCATCCGTCAGAGTACTTATGAAGGTATTGTGGACGGCACTGTAAACGCCATTGTATCCCCAATAAGAGCCCCATCCTCCTCCGAAAAAGGGATTGTGAAAGAAAATCTCAAGGGCATTTTCCCATAGCATGCTCCGGCCGCTACCACCAATATAAGAGGAAAATCGGAATATGCGGTCGAAGGTATTATCTGGTAAAAACCGAAGGGCTAATAAGAAAAGAGTCAATCCGGACAGCAAAACCATGGAAAGATTTCGCAGGGTTCGAAGGGATAACATTCCTCTTCCCCTGTCCGGAAGGACCACACCCAGAACTGCTATCAATCCGCAGGCTAGCAAGCCAGCCCGGGATCCGGTTTTTAAAATCGCATAAGCATTGATCAGCATGATCAATACCAGTAACAGATTCCAGCCAATTTTTTTGCTTTTATTCATGAGAAAATATAAGGCGATAGCAATCCCCACCAGCAAAAAAGCCGCCTGATCATTTGGATCGTTCTGAGCCCCAAACAGAGTCAGCACCTGCCTCACACTAAACAATTCATTGAGATAGGGCTCACTAAAAAACAGGCTGAGGAATCCCATGGATGCACTGCTGAGAAGGGTGGTGCAAACAACAGCACGAATAAAACGGTCATCAAATACCACCAGGGTCATGGCAAGGAACAAGGCAATCATCCCTATCTGAGAAAACAAATGGAGGCGAACGACATAATTGAGGGAAACCCAGAAGATCGAGGTTATTTTTAATAGAAACCACATAATGATGCTGATGTGGATCCAATGGATATTCACCGCCTTATAGCTGATCAGAAAACAGAAAACCACCAGCAGGATCAGGTATTTACCAACCGATCCAACCAGAATATTGCTATAGGGTTCATAAAAGCAAAAGACGAGGTAAAAGCAGAAGAGGAAGGTAAGGGATTTCCCGGTTCTGGCATAGTCACTACTGATTGTCGCCTTTTCCATAGGAACCTCCTTTTCCCCTGGCTTCAGCCTTTCGGTGCCAGGTCGTTAAAAATCTCCTGCCATTGATGATGAATGCCTTCCAGCTGAAAGGGCATAATGAGTTCTCTGCTGCTGGCAGCCATGGCGATACGCAATTCCCTGTCTTGCATCAAGGCTTCGATCCGATCAATCATTTCATCCCGATCAAAGGCGCTTATCAAATAACCGTTTTCCCCATCTTGTATGATTTCATCCGGCCCGGTGTCAATATCAAAACTGATGAGAGGAAGGGAACTGGCTCCGGCTTCCAACAATACCATTGGGAAACCTTCCCGCAGCGAAGTCATTACCAGAAAGGAATACTCTTTATATAGGTCATACAGGTTCTCCCGCTGACCCTTCAGAAAGAGTCGGTTCTGCAGGCCCCGGTCCCGGATTCTGCGATCCAGTTCCAGATGCAGTTCTCCTTCTCCATAAATATCCCATTGCCACTCAGGAAAATGACTCAGAACAACGCCGGCGATTTCGATAAGAGTTTCATAGTTTTTGGGTGGGGATAGCCGGCCGGCACTGATGATTTTCTTCGAATCCGGCCTATAGCCGTCATTTCCTTTGGATATGGCTGGATCGATAGGATTATAAATTTGATAAACCCCTTTTCTTTTGTATTTTTTTATATACCTTCCATAATCTCGTTTCGTCAGGAGAACAACCCCATCGGCAGCCTTGGCACCCGACCATCGGCAAATCCGTTGGAAAGCATGATCTTCAATCGTATGAATGTTGGAATGTTCCCAGCATATGCACCGGGTCTTCTGGTGCATACAGGCTAAAATGGACAATGGGAAGTACAGGGCTCCGCAGGCCACCAGAATATCGATTTGATTCCGCTTCAGATAGCCTCGAAGTCTCCCCACTCCCCCAGCAATCATCGCCTTTTTCATGGTGATTGGCTTATCAAAAATAAACCTTCTGGCTATCCTTTCATCCAAAGGGAAAAAGTCCGGTTTTCCCTCATCAAAGAAGCTGAGAGCATGAATGCTGTTCTTGTTTTCCCAAGACAGTCTGTCAGCCAGGATGGACACCGCCCTTCCGATTCCACCATTTTCTGAAAATCCATTGAGCAGAAAGCAAATATTCATAGAAGCCCAGCTCCTTCCCGGCATTCCATCCTTTATCCAGCAATAAAGCTTTTTAGCATGGATTGAAAAAGCTTCTGATCTCTGGTTAACATTTTTAAAAATTCCTGACGGCCTTGACAATAAGCAATGAAGTCCATGGATTCAATTGATTTTTCAAGGACATCCCCCAATCCCGATTCCGGCATTTCATCCAAGACAATTCCCAGGGAATACTGACGAACCATCCGGGTAAGGGAAAGGTTTCCCTTCAGTGTAATAACCGGAAGTCCCGCAATCGTACCTTCATATAATTTGTTCGGCAGGGCATAATGATTGAATCGATTTTTCTCCCTGATGATGTTGACAAAATCCCCATGCTTCTGGTACGTTTCATACACATCCTTCTTCTCATAACTGCCACAGAAAGTAACCCTGTCAAATCCGCGGGTTCTGGAGAATTCCTCCAGCTTATTTTTTTCAATGTTTCCCCTTCCGATATAGAGGAGAGAAAAGCGCCTGTCATTTCCCAAGGCTTCAACCAGTCTGCGATTCAGTTCAAATCCGCCCAGATCCCCCATAGAAATAATCCGATACCGGCCTTTTGACCAAGGACGAGGTTGGGAGTCAAGGGCATTTGCAGCCGCATCCTCTTCTGCGTTGTGACAAAGGCATCCTTTTCTGTCGCTTTCCCAGAAATCAAAATCCGGAGAGGAAACCACGATTTCTGCTGCATGGTTTACCACTTGGTTAAGACGGTTCTGCAGAAGATGGACGATGGGGGAATCATCCCGAATATCCAGCAGGTACTTCCCCGGGTACTGCTTCACTAAAAATGGCTCAAGAAACACACCCAATTGGGCCGTAAACAGGATCAGTTTATCATATTTCTTTTTCTTGCAAATCCCCTTTGCGAATCCAGCAAACCTGACCCAGGTGAAAAATCTGCCAATTCCATAAAACAAATCCCGCTTGCTGGTTTGAACGCGGCATTGAAAAACATGGGCCGATTCCTCTTCCATCCCGAATTTGTTCCAGGAAATGATTTCCGTTTCCACTCCTTCTTTTTGACAGCATCGAAGATACTGCTGTACATAGGGAGCATATTTCAGATTTGCCGGTACGATCAATCCAATCATAGGCTCACTTCCCTGCTTTGCCTTTCTATCAGGCTTTAAGATCCCCGGCATCGACCAGGGCTGCATTCATTTTTTTTGCTTCAAATATCTTTGCATCTACCAGCATCCGATACCAATATGCCTGAAAAAACGCGTAGAAAAACCCTTCCTTCCCATCCAAAAATCCGAGGCGCAAGACATACCGATAAACAAAATACAACCAGCATCGCAGCCCCGTCGGCAATCGGTAATAAATTTTTCTTTTCACGATACGGCGGAGTTTGGACGGAAAGTCCAATTCTTCGTAGAGGTCCTCTTTCCCGACGAAATCAAAATAGTCCTTGGCTGCCCTGGTGGCATACCAGTTATGTTTATTAATCCAAAAGGTCAGATCCCGAAAATCGTGATGTTCGGATACCTGCTTCATCTCTACGGTCCGGCCCGACGTCAGCACGATCTGTTCATCCATGGACCGTTCCTCCATATAAGCCATCCCCCTTTTAAAAATACAAAGCTTTTTAAAGGGATAGGTGCCGCCGTGTTTCAGCTTCCGGCCCAGAAACACAACCTCCAAAGTGAAAATAAGTCCGTTCACGTCAGTATCGTCGTTATCTGTGCAAAGCTTTTCCAGCTCCTTGGCGGATTCCATTGTCAAACGTTCGTCGGCATCGAAGCGGAAGATCCATTTTGTATCAATATCCGTATGATCCATTGCCCATTGAAATTGCTTCCCGTAATTCTCAAAGGGATGCTGATAGATATCCGCTCCATTTGCTTCTGCTATTTTCAGGGTATCGTCGGTACTGTAACTATCCACCACCACAATTCTCTTCGCCACCTCCCGGACCGAATCGATGCATTCCTGGAGATTTTTCTCTTCATTCTTTGTCAGGATGATAGCTGTCAGATCAATCATTTCATCACCCCCCAGACAACACGATGGATATAATCCGTATACGAGAGAATGATTCGCAGAACCTTTTCCGACACATTATCCGCCTGGTAATCTGCAACCTGCTTTAGAGTGTCTCCCTTCTGGCCTTTCAGTACTTCCAGCCCCTGTAGGATTCGATTGGCTCCCAGCCCCGCCATTATGACTGCCGTTTCTTCCATAGCCTCTGGCCTTTCATGGGATTGTCTCAAATTTAGAGCCGGAAACCCAAGGAGAGATGATTCCTCGCTGATGGTACCACTATCGCTGAGTACGGCGATCGCTTTCATCTGCAGATGAATATAATCGATGTATCCCAGGGGTTTAATCGTCCGGATCAGCGGGTCGAATTCAATTTTTCGGACCTCCATCCGCTTCCTGGTTCTTGGATGGGTGCTGAAAATAATAGGCTTCTTTTCCTGTATTGCAAGAGTATTCAAACTGCTCACAAGGTCCATGAAAGTCTCTTCTGTATCCACATTTTCTTCTCGATGAGCCGAAACCACATAGTAACCCTTTTCCTCCAAACCCAGCTCTGTCAACACAGAGGAAGCTTCGAAGGCATCCCTGTGTGACCGAAGGACTTCCAGCATAGGGCTTCCGATTTTTATGACCCTGTCCGGGGGCAATCCCTCCCTCAGCAGATATTCTCTGGCGATATCGCTGTAGGTCAAATTGATGTCTGCCAAGTGGTCCACGATTCTTCGGTTTATCTCTTCCGGGACCCGCTGATCGAAACAGCGGTTTCCCGCTTCCATATGAAAAACAGGGATATGTTTCCGTTTGGCAGCTAAAGCACACAGGCAGCTGTTGGTATCTCCCAGCACCAAAAAAGCATCCGGCCGAATTTCATCCAAAACCGGCTCTACTGCAATTAGAATCTGCCCGATGGTTTCCATAGGCGTGCTTCCGGCTCCGTCCAGGTAATAGTCAGGTTTTCTTAATTCAAGGTCTTGAAAAAAGATTTCGTTTAACTCATAGTCATAATTCTGTCCTGTATGGACCAGAATATGTTCTACCGCTTGGGATTCATCCAGTCTCTTTATTACCGATGACAATCGAATGATTTCCGGTCTGGTTCCCACTACCGTCATGACCCTGATTTTCTTCATCCCTCTATACCTCCATAAAAAAGGTGTCCGGCTTATCCGGATCAAAAGCCTCATTGGCCCACATGACCGTGATCAGATCCTCCTGCCCCGTGTTTTCCAACTGGTGAGTGTAGCCAGGAGGAATCTCCACTACTTCCAGGCGATTCCCCAGAACCGGGTATAGCAGCACCTTCTCCCCGTCAATCCGTCGAAGCCGGATGGTTCCCTGACCCTGGATCACCAAAAATTTTTCAGTCTTAGATCGGTGCCAATGGTTTCCCTTTATTACTCCCGGTTTGGTTATATTAACCGAAATCTGTCCCCGATCCGGAGTGCGGATAAATTCTGCGAAACTGCCTCGCTCGTCCTCCTTTCTCACAAGGGGATAGGATAGTCCTTCCTCCGGAAGAAAGCTCAGGTATGTGCTGTACAATTTTTTTATAAATGGATCCCCAAGGTCCGGAACAGAATAATCCTCCCTGGATGCCCGAAAGGATAGAATTAATTCAGCCAGATCTCCAAGCCTCAATGAGTGGGAAACAGGCACGGTATAAAAACAGCCTTCTTTCGTCGGATGCCCGGCTAGAGCCCGAACCATTTCATCCACCAAATCATCGATATAGACCAGACTCAAAATGGTGTCGGGGTCATCAACCCGAATTGGTATTCCCCTGGCTGCACGATGGCAGAAGGTGGCTACCACGGTGTTGTAGTCGGGCCGGCTCCACTTTCCAAAGACATTAGGAAAACGATACACCAAAACGGAGGCTCCCGTTTGTTCACCGTAATTAAGAAGCAGTTCTTCCGCCTCCCTCTTGCTCCTGCCGTAAGGATTGTCCAGGGCTGCCTGGATAGAGGAGGAAAGCATTACGGGGCACTTGTTTTCATGCTTTTTCAGATTCTCAAGGAGCTTTGCCGTAAAGTCCCGGTTTCCTGTCATAAAATCTGCTTCAACATCAGGTCTGTTGACTCCGGCCAGATGAAAAATAAAATCTGCTTCTCGGCAATAGGTATTAAACCTTTCTTCTTCCGTTTCCTTATCTACTTCCATCAGAATCACATCTCTTCTCTCCAGAAGAGCCGCTATCAAATTTTTTCCGATGAATCCATATGCTCCGGTTATCAGGATATTCATAATCAGGACCAGCCTTTCAGTTCGCTTCGAATGTAATCCAGGGTAAGCAGACGTTCTTTAATCTGCTCCACATTCAGTCTCTCCGTGTTATCAGAGGTGTATTCTCCAACTTCCTTCAGCCTTCGATTGCCTTTGGTGAAATACTTGTCATAATTCAAATCCCTGGTGTCTGCCGGAACCTTGAAGTAGTTTCCCAGGTCAACGGCCACACTGCTTTCTTCCCGGGTCAGCAGGGTTTCCCAGGTTTTTTCTCCATGGCGGGTGCCAATCATCTGAATCTCACTATCCGATGCAAAGAGCTCTTTCAATGCCTGAGCCAGGTCACCAATGGTGGATGCCGGGGATTTCTGAACCAAAATATCCCCCGCGTCCCCATGCTGAAAAGCATACAAGACCAGATCCACTGCTTCATCCAGACTCATGAGAAATCTGGTCATTTCCGAGTCGGTAACGGTCAGGGGCTGCTGCTTTTTAATCTGTTCAATGAAAAGAGGAATCACGGAGCCTCTTGAGGCCATCACATTTCCATAGCGGGTACCACAGATCAGCGTACAGGAAGGATCAACCGTCTTGGATTTGGCCACAAAAACCCGCTCCATCATGGCTTTAGAAATTCCCATGGCATTGATTGGATAAGCCGCCTTGTCTGTGGACAGACATATTACCTTTTGAACCCCAAACTCAATGGCAGCCGTCAGGGTGTTATCCGTGCCAAGGATGTTAGTCTTAACCGCCTCTATGGGAAAGAACTCGCAGGAGGGCACCTGTTTCAGGGCTGCTGCCGAAAAGATATAATCCACCTGATGCATGGCATTCCGAATGGACTGTATATCCCGAACATCCCCGATATAAAATTTTATTTTCGGATTCTTGTAAAGTTTCCGCATATCATCCTGTTTTTTCTCGTCCCTGGAAAATATCCGTATCTCTCCGATATCGGTATCCAAAAACCGCTTCAATACCGCATTGCCGAAGGAACCGGTTCCTCCGGTAATCAGCAGGGTTTTGTCTTTGAACATCCTATCAGCCCCTTCCCTTTGCCATCTCCGCCATCAAATCATAGTATTTCTTTGTGGCAGCGGATCTTGAACAATATCTTACGGCATACTCCCTCCCCAGCTTCCCATAATCGTGCCGGATATCGGGACGATGGTAGAGAACCTTTATCTGCCTTGCCAGTTCCGCTGAATCTTCAGGTGGAATCGGCAGACCGCAACCAGAATCCCGGATGACAGCGGAAAGCTCCGTCCCTTCCGATGTGGTGCAGATCAAAGGCTGGGAAGCTGCCATCATAGCCCATAATTTTGAAGGCATAGCCTTTCCATCCATATCCTTTTTCAGGGTAACCAGACCAATATCCCCCATGCTGTAGACTAGTGCCGAATCCGCATCGGATTGGAGGGGGAAAAATTTCAGGTTTTGCAGGTTCTTGAAAAGTGCCTGGCTTTTAAATTTTTCTTCCAACACACCACTCCCAATGATCAGGAACTGGATCTCCGGCACTTCCTTCTGTATAATCCCAGCGGCTTCCAAAATGGAATGAATATCCTGGGCATAGCCAAGGTTTCCGCTGTAGGTAACATAGAATTGGTTTTTATTCAGGCCAAGGCGATCGAATAAGGGATTTTCACTGCGGGGAATGTATCGGATTTCGTCGGTATCCACCCAGTTTCCAACGATGGATATTTTTTCAGGATCGATATTTTTCCCCAAAAGATGATCCTTCATGTCGGAAGAAAGAGTGACGATCCTGGTATTGTTCTGATACATGAAGGATTCCATTCGGCTAAGAAATCCATAGGTGATACTCGTTTTGCGAAGCTTGCCCTGAAGGACCAGATTGTCGGGAAAGATATCCTGGAGACAATACAAGGTAGGGGTTTTTCGATGAAGCAAGGTTCCGATCAATCCCATAAAGGGAGGCGTGCTGTAAATGTAATAGACATCCGCATTGGTTTTTTTCGCCTTTTGATAAAAGGCCGCCGTTTTAAGCAGGTATCGAGCACCCCTGTGAATAAATCCATTGCCTTCGGCTTTTTTACTCCCCGTCCTGAGGATCATCAGGTTGGATGCCAGTTGCTCCCTATCCTTATGAGCAAATTGACGCTGAAGCTCTATGCCGATTCCCCTGGCAGGAAATCCCGTAACCACCGTTACTGTGGCTCCATAGGCCGCCAAATCCCGGGCCAGGTCGTCCATCAAACGGACAATAGCCGTAATTTCCGGTTTGAAATAGGGCACGATCATTGTCACATTCATGCTGCACCCACTTCCTCAGACTTTCCCATCCAACATCAAAATAATCTGTTTTTCAACTAAAGATTATCACTTTCGCACTTTCTGTCAAGGGTGCGTCAAAAACCAAGAAACAACAAAAAAACAGGCCTTTCACGAATGAAGGCCTGTTTTGTCGAACAGTTTAGATCAAAGAATAGTTGGTACCGGTAGGATGTCCGGTAACGACCCGGTTCAGTTTATTGCCATCGATGACAAATCCGTTGGCAGGAATGTAGCCGCCGTTGTTATAGATGGGAATGGATGTTGATGTACCACCGAAGTAATTCTTCGTAATAGTCACGTTCTTGGCTTGATCATTGGACAAATCAAGACCACAGATGGTGGTTCCAACCATGGTATTCTGATCGATGATGATGTTGTTCATCACATAAGGAGAAGATCCATAGGTGGTGATGCTGATTCCTCTCTTGGCTTTGTTGATGGTGTTGTGATGAATGTTGATGTCTGAGAGGGTTCCGTTGTATTCGATCGCTAAAACAATTCCATTATGAACAGCATTGTTAATCGTATTGTTGTAAATCTCAATGTTGCTCTGGCTTGCATGGAACGCATCGATGTAGATTCCCATAATCGGAGGCGCTTCGATGACGTTGCCAAAGATCTTTCCATTGTTAGCGCCGCCCTTTGCGTCTATTCCCTCTTTCCCCATATTGGAAAGGTAATTATTGCTGATGACAAATCCATCGGTTGCACCAACAGTCAGTGCTTCATCGGATCCGCCCTGGCTTGCCGGAAGGGTATTGGCATACTGGATAGTATTGCCGTCAATCAGGATATCCTTCGCATAGCTCAGGTTGATTCCCGAACTCTGCGTGTTGGAAATAAAGCAGTTTCGGATGATGATATTCCGGGTGGATCCAGGGGAAGCATAGGGGCTTCCGAAACCGGTCCAGGATGAATTGATGATTCGCAGACCTTCTACCTTGATGTAACTGCGGTATGCAACATCAAAGAGAGCTGTACCCTTTGCAACCGAAATGCCGGTACCGTCGATGGTAACCACTTCCCCGTTATAATTGGTGAACAGGATATGGCCGTCAGTTGCATTTCCGGAATTGGCCGGCTTCACTTTTTCTTTATAGGTACCTTCCCGAATCAGGACCGCATCTCCTGCTTTTGCAACGTTTGCAGCCTTTTGAATAGTCCGGAAGGGAGCCTCAGCAGACCCATTATTGGAATCGCTGCCAGTGGGAGCAACATACAAATAATTCTTTGCTGCCGGCAGAACGATTGCTTCCGGTGTGGGTGTAACCGGAGGTACTGGTTCTGTCACGACCGGAGCCGTCACAGGTTCTTCCACCGGTTCGGTGGGCGCAGGCGCTACCGGTTCTGTGGGTGCCGGAGCGACTGGCTCTGTGGGTGCCGGAGCTACCGGTTCAGTGGGTGCAGGCGCCACCGGTTCAGTGGGTGCAGGTGCCACCGGCTCAGTCACCACCGGTGCTGGTTTTATAGGCCCCTTGAAAGTTTTTTTCGGGTTCCATTTCGATGCCGCATAGGCAGTAGGATCCCCTGCTGCAATAAAGCAACCTGCTACCAGAATTACCGCCAATGCAATTGCAATGGTATTCTTCATTATTTTTTTCAATTTTAGGCTCCTTACAGAATTCATTTGGGCAAAAGAAAAACTCTGACTCGGGTCATCAGATCACCGAAACAGAGTTTTATGCAATAAAATAGGATTTATAGTCGAGCTGGCATATTTCTCAGAATTTCGGGAACCCGGCCGTCTTATCTTGAAACAAGATTTAGACCCGTGGCTTTGCGTCCTGATCTTTCGATCAGTTTGCCTTTGTCGATTTCCTTTGCCGACATAGGGTTAACTTTCTAAAGTATCGTCATTATATTTTCAAATTCTACAAGAGTCAACAAAAAACCTTCGACAACTTTCTAGCATTGAAAATGCTAGCTTTGCGGCCCCTCCATTTCTAAAAGAAAATGATAAAGCAACCGGGAGTAAGCCGAAAGCCTATCTTCAGCCCTGCCAGGAAAGGTTCTGTTAATCAAGGCCAAATCATCCTGGGGAGAGTTCATGATGACACCTAATTCTTTTGTCTGACGATAGGGATCTTCAGGATAATAGTCCAGATTCCCCGCCAGGAAAAAGACATAGGGGATACCTGCTTCCCTGAAAGGGCCCTGGTCGCTCATCAGCAAGAGGTGCCGCGGCTCCAATTCAGTGTCCAGAAACATCTCCAGTCCCAGCTCATCGGCTGTTTTTTTCGCCCTTTCAGCTGCCCAGGTCTGGGTTACCTGGCCATTTTTCTGATAATCTCCCCCGATGATATAAGGTCTGTCACCCGCTAATATACTGTCCAGATTCACCATCAGGAGAATGTTCTTTTTCTCTTCAGCAGTCAGGGAATTAACAAAAACAGGGGATCCGAAGATGCCGTTTTCCTCTGCTCCGAAAAATACAAATCGAACGGTAAAAGGCAATTCTTTATCCACCAGTCTGGCAGCCGTTTCCAGCAATACCGCTAAGCCTGAACCGTTATCGTCGGCCCCATGGCTGTTAATGCTGTCATAATGAGCACCAACGATAATTTCCTGGTTCCCTTGACCGGCAATTGTCAAGATCAGATTCCTGCTCTGGTAAGTCAGTCCATCTTGCTTCACATAGGTAAAGGGCTGTTTCCCAATTTGCCTGTCGTCAAAACCGGATTTTTTTATTTCAGACAGGATATAGGCCTCCGTTTCCCTCTCCGATGAAGTTCCCGAAAGACGGTTGGCCAGGTTTTCCTGGAAGTATTCTACATGGCCATATGCCTGGATTCCAAAGGATTCTTGCTGCCAGGAATCCTGGTAGGATTTATTTGTTTCAATCACAACCCTTCGTGTTGCAGCATCCCACGAGACTCCGAAATCCAATGCCTTTCCCAAATCCCGAAGTTTAAAATAATTATATCCATCGATATTATACGCTGAAACATCTGCATTAATCCCATCAACCCGAAACAAATCAACCGAAGGTACAACTGTCACCGGTGTTTCGACTGCCGAAAAATTCAGCTCGCCACCAATAGGCTCATAGGGTTGACCTTTAGAAACGAGAATGGTTCGCTTTTCTGAATTATAATCGACACCAACTTCCTTAAATGTCCCCCGGAGGGCCATCGCCAGATCCCGAAGCTTAAAAAAGTTGTATCCGCCAACGTTGTAGGACTGGATTTCAATGGATTTTCCATCAACAAAGACCAGTGGCGACGCCGCCATTACAGCCAGCTCCTGGCTTTCTGCCACTACCCGTTCTTTATTGGGCAACACACCACTGCAACCAGCCATGATTATAATGGCCATGGTGATGGTCAGAAACCTTTTCTTCACAGGAATCCCTCCTTTACAGCAATTCCTATTGATACTCCTCATCCGATTTCCGATTGCTATAGCTATATTGATAATGACCGTTTTTACTCGTTCCTTCCACTCCATTAAGCAGGATTCCTAAAATCTTACTGTCACCGAATTTCAGACTGGCGATGGCTTTTTTCAAATCCGGATGGGTGGTCATGTTTTGCCGAACGACCAACACCACTCCATCCGCTTTTGGGGATAACACCAAGGTATCCGCTACTACATTAACCGGAGGAGTATCCAAGAGAATATAATCATACTCCTTGGAAAGGTTTTCCAGAATCCGGTCCATGGAATCGCTTCCGAGAAGTTCCGCAGGGTTGGGAGGGATGGTCCCCCCGCAAAGGATATCTAAGTTAGTATAACCGGAATGCTGGATGCATTGGCTGTATTGGCTCAATCCTGCCAGAAGTTCAGAAAGCCCGGGAATTCCCTTAACTCGAAACAATTTGTTGACTGTGGGTTTTCTCAAGTCACAATCAATGATCAGTACCCGGGAATCCGTCTGGGCCAGGGTGATAGCCAGATTGCAGCAGCTGAGAGTTTTTCCTTCTCCGGGAATGCAACTGGTGAAGATGACCCTCTTGCATCCGCTTTTGGCTGTGGCAAAGATCAAATTGGTCCGGATGGTCTTATATCCTTCCACTACTGAAAAATTAGAAGAATCATGGAGGATCCGATTTTTTCGAGGAACTGGTTTGCGATGCTTTTTTCTTAATGTTTCCATGTTCCGTTCTCCTCCCTATTCCTCAATCAGGGGAACAACCCCAAGGATCGGCACATCATAATGACGCAGGATATCTTCTTCATCCTTGACCCTTTTATCAAGAAAAAAAATCAGGAATGCAGCAAGAACCCCCAGCACAAGTCCCAAAGCCAGTCCGATGGCCGTATTCATCAGAACATTGGGAGCACTGGGATAGAGGGGAAGGGTTGCCGGATCTACCACTTTTACATCGTTGGCATTTTTTATCTCTATAATCTTCCGTGGAGCTAATTCAGAAATGGTGGTGGCCAGCAAAAGGGACTCTTCCGGACTATTCGTAGTCACTTTTATTTCAAAAATCTCTGTATTGTTCACTGCTTGCATCTCGATCATTTCCAACAATTTGTCAGGGGTGTACTGCACACCGGCCTGCTTTGCCACAGATTTTAAAAATATATCAGTGCGAAGGATTTCAATATAGGTATTTACGATCTTTTGGGCATAATTCAGATCGTTCAGGGATGCGATAAGGCCTTCCTGGTTGCTTCCAGCCTGAACATACATGGACACGGAAGCGGTGTATTCTTCTTCGACAATAAATTTTGTTATACCAAAGGCTCCGGCAGCAATCACCAGCGCGGAGAGAATAATGAGCCACCACCTTTTCAGCAGGATGGCTGCAATTTCGGCCATAGATACTTCTATTTCCTCCTTCATCCCTAATCCCTCCCTATCCTTTACATCTGTCGACAACAGTCTACCAAATTGCATCACGGCTTACAAGCAATGACAAGGCTGAAATTCCAATATTCTTCGACCTTTTGTCGAGAATAGGGGAAAGAAAAAAAGAAGTGCATCACACACTTCTTCTCGTCTTTTCTATGTTTTCTAATAACTGCAGGGCCTTTACCGCCCGGCTGTCCATTTTTTCAATGATTTCTTCGATTTCCTTGGTCAGCTCCCGGGATTGTTCCGACAACGCCTTGATCTGCTTGGCTACCACTGAAAAGCCTTCTGCGGTGCTCTGTCCATAGAGCCGGGAGGGAATGCCCAGCTGGACGATGCCCCTCTTACCTCGGCGGCCGACACCCGCATACTTGAAAATTTTATTGTCCAGGGCCCGGCTGGCCGGCGGAGCCGTCACTTCCAGCTCAGGATTGGAGAGGATTCCCATGTAGGGTGCAGTCTGTCCTTCGTTCTTAAAGACGAAACCCACACCACCTTCTACGTTGGTGATCTCCACTCGGCCAAACTCATCGGTGATCCAGGTTTCTCCGATGCCGATGCGACTGCAGTAATCGGTGATGGTCTCCATACCCTTCCCCTCCACCATATCCATGATTTCGACGGTGGACGAAAGCAGCTTGGCTTCAATCAGCATGTGCTTATTAAGGAGCAGGTCAAAGTCCTGCTTGTCGTTGGTGGAATGGGCCGCTTCGATGGCTGCCCGGACTCCCAGCAGATTGGTCTGCCGGGCTATATTGATCAGTTCCGTCAGGGGGAAGGAAATTTCCCGGAAGGACTGCCTCAGGTTCTGCAGCATGTCCTCGACCTGTCGGTCATCTTTATTCTCTGCCATATGGTGATCCGAGCTTCCGGCGGCAAGCAGCAGTTCTGAAACCTCCTTGCCCATCTGATCCGTCAGATGACCGATCCGCTCTGCGATATCCTTGGACACATCCGCCAACCGCTTGGCTTCCTGGGCAACCACCCCAAAGCCATTGATGGCCAGCTGTCCTTTCGGCTTGATAAATCGGGATCCCAGCTGAATGATGCCCTTGCCTCCATGGAGGCCAACTGCTGCAATCTTCAGGTGCTCCGAATCCATGCCGTTGCTTGTAGCGGGCAGCACCACCTCCAGCTCCGGATTGGAGAGGATGGGCAGGACCTCACTGTGCTTCAGGCTAGCACCAAGGCTGCCGTTCACATTGGTGAACCGGACGATTCCCTCCTCATCGGTGACATAAATCTCCTCAATGCCGTTCTTCCGGGCAAATTCTGCTCCGCTTTCCATCAGCAGATCCGGGTCGTGGCGGAATATGGTAGCCAGCATCCTGCCTTGCATCAACAGATTCTGACCCACGATGGATTCAAAGCTCTGAAGCAGATCCATGGCGTGAATCGTCTCGATGGAGGCGTTGATGGCCAGCAGATTGGTTTTATTGGCCACCCCGTGAACCAGCCTTATTTTTTCAAAGATCCCCTGGACATCGTCCTCATAGGGCTTGAGAATTCCATTGGCAGCGTCCATGCCGCTTCTTCGATAATCCGTTATCTGTTCCATAGCTTTGGCCTTTCTTGGTTTTAAGAGGGAGGATTTTCACCTTGTAGGAGGATGGCTTCAAACTCTTCCTGGGGAAGGGGTCTGTTGTACAGGAATCCCTGACCGGTCTGGCATTCCAGGTTCTGGACAAATTCCAGCTGGTTCCAGTTTTCGATGCCTTCGACGATGAGTTTCAGGTTCAGATCTCTGGTAAGATTCACCATGGTCTTGGTAATCACATTGCTCTTTTCATCGGCGGGGATGTTCCGGACAAAGGCACCGTCCAGCTTGACGATGTCGATGTTGAAGGTACTCAGGTAGGACAGCGAAGAAAAACCTGTTCCAAAGTCATCCAGAGCCACTTTAATTCCGGCAGCCCGAAGCCGGCGGATGTCGGCCATAACCTTATCGTTGTTTTCCATCAGAATGCTTTCCGTGATTTCGATGATCAGAAATTCCGGGTCTACCTTGTGGGAATGAATGGTTCGGATAACCATATCGACAAAGTTTTCCTCCATAAACTGGATGCTGGAAAAATTAACAGAAATCTGGATGTTGTGGGGATAAATCCGGGTCCAGTTTTTGTAGTTTTCGCAGACTTGGTTTAAGATCCACTTGCCGATTTCGATAATCAGTCCTGTCTCCTCGGCGATTGGTATGAATTCCATGGGGGGAACCAGTCCCCATTCCGGATGTTCCCACCGAAGGAGGGCTTCTGCCGCCAGCAACCGATTGCTGTTGATGTTGACGATGGGTTGGTAGTAAAGCCGCAGCTGATTTCGCTGGACGGCCAGATGCATCTCGTTGCGCAGGATGAACTCCTTGTAGTTCTTTTCATCCATTTCTGCCGTATAGAGTCGGTACCGGTTCTTGCCTTCTTTTTTTGCTCGCAGGAGAGACAGCTTGGCCTGCTTCACCATCAGTTCTTCATCCATGATTCCTTCCGAATAATCGGTGATGCCCAGATTGACGGCGATCCCGACCTCGAAATTATCCACCCGGATGTTGCGGGAAAAAATTCCCAGAATATCCTGTGCAATAGCCTGAATATCCTCCTGCCCTTTCACATGGCTGATCAGCAGGGTAAATATATCATCCGAATATCGGCATAGGTATCCCCGCTTTCCAACCGACTTCTTCAGCTGATTCACCAGTTGGATGATGACCTTATTGCAATATTCGTAGCCCAGGGTGTAGTTGATGTTCTTCAGTCCGTCGATGTCCATCATGAACAGGGTCAGACCCATATCGGCAGCCCTGGCCTTCTGCAGCTGATAGTTGAGCAGCCGGGAGAAAAACAGGCCATTGGGCAGATCCGTCAGCTCATCATGAGTGGAGGCATAGGACATTTTTCGCTCCGATTCCACCCGCTTGGTGATGTTGCGGAAATTCATGACCAGCCCGTCGATGGAAGGTTCTTCCATCAGGTTCTGCAGGCTCACAGAAAAGTGGATCGATGCTCCGCTTTCCTTCGTGAAGGTAATGTCCCGCCGGACCTTTTCCGAAGGATGCTCTATCACATAGGTAATCATATCCTTCAGTTTCTGGCCCTCTTCCTCAGCACAAAAAAGGAAAATGCTCCGCTCCTGGAGCTGCTCCGGCGGATACCCCATGACTTTCCTCGAGGCATCGCTGACATATTTGATCACGCCCTCCGGGGTAATGATCTTGAACACGTCGGAGGATTCCTGGACCATGACCTGAAACCGCCGCTGCATATGATAAATCTCTTCCTGCTTACAAAACAGGGCCATCTGATATTCCCGGGCTTCCGTCACATCCTGAAGGACTCCGTGGACTTCGGCAACCAGCCCCCCAGCATCCATGTATGGTTCCCCTTTGGCCACCACGTACCGGACACCGCCATCGGATCGGATAATCCGATATTCCATATCCAGACCTTTTCCTTCCAGACACTGATCCATAGCCAGCTTCAGGGAATCCCGATCCTCCGGATGGACGAATTGGAGCACGCAGTCCATTCCTTCTTCCTGGCAGGCTTCCAGTGCTCCATATATTTTCAGCAGCTCGTCACTGCCGTAATATTTATTGTCTGCCACTACATATTTCCAGGTACCAAGGCCGTTCACCTTCGGGATCAGGTTGTGGTGCTCCCGCAGCTCGGCCAGCCGTTGACTTTTCTGCCGAAGAAGGGTGATGTCATCCACCACGCCGATAATTTTTCGGACCTTCCCCTCTTTGTTGAACAAGGGTTTTGTCTTGAGGCAGACATAGCGATGCTCCTCTGGTTTTCCCTTCGTGATGCGGAATTCAATATGCCCTTCTTTTTCTTTGATTTCCCCGGCTAAAAATTCCTTCAGACTTGCCAGGTCCTCTTCGTGGACCTTTTCGTAAACCTGATCCAGCTCTCCCCGGAACGCTTCTGGATTCAATCCCAGCACAAAGCAAGTCTCTTGCGAGTAATCGGCCTGCTTCCGCTCCATGTCAAAAGACCAGCAACCCACATTAGCCAGCTGCTGTCCGTAATATATATTTTCTGAGAGATCTCTGTACTTTTCTTCGATTTCCTCGATGATCCGAATCAGGTCTTCGTACTTTGCGAGAGCCTCTTCGTGTATTTTTTTCATTGGTTACCCCGAGAATGTTACTGGTTACTATAACTTATATAATTATCGGCCAAAGGCAGAAAAAGTTTAGAGTATCAAAGTAATGTTTTAAATTTTTTCAGCAGGTGGGGCAGCACCGACCCATTCCTCTATTCGGATGGAATCATAGGTTGATATGCCATTTAAATATTGACCTACTGAGTTATGGATACCAAAATAGCACAGAACTTGTTCCAGCGAGGCAAGGGTGCTCTTCTTATATGGGATCTTACTGACTATTCTCTCCAGGGTTCTTTCATTGTAATAACCCGCCGTTTCTTGCAGAAACCAAAGGAACTCCCTGGTGTTCATGTCCTGGATCTTTCTGTAGTTTTGTAAAACTTCGAGCAATTCTATCATCTTTACCGCAGGCTTGTCAAATCGAATCAGGGCCCGTCGGACAACAATAGGACCAATCCTCCTCTTATCCTGCGTAAGATTATTGGAATATAACAGGATTCCCTCCGGCAACCTTGCCGTCAGCCTTCGGCTGTGATACATCCTGCTTCCGACGATTACCCCCTTGTTATGGGTTGGGCCAAGGAAATACCGAAGGACACTCTCTTCATTTTCCTGGTCCAATTCAAGGTTTTCCTTCTTTGGAATATAATACAGCCCTTTCGTCAGCCGCTTCACTTCACCGGACTGGGACATCCGGGAAATGGTTTTATAATAGGCCTGCTCTGATATTTTCGAAAATTTATCCTTGTATAACTTTTGAGCATCAATGATTTCCAGTTCCGGATATTTTTTCACCGTTTCCATGATTAATGCTGATGAGCTCATACTCCCCCCCCTTTCTTATACTCTATTCTATTGCCATTTCAATAAAGTGTCAAGTTTTTAAAATTTTAACTTGACAATTACTCCCTTAGTCTTCCGAATGGATTCCTTTGTGTCTTTTTACGCCCATAAAAAAACCCGCTCTTCATTAAGAGCAGGTCCGAAAGGGTTGTTTCTTATAAAATTTCTATTGTTTTATCCGCCATATTCCACCCCCGCTTCATGGGGGTTCCGTCAATGGACTTCATGAAAACCTCCCGGTCCCACAGGGGCGGCCGCCGGGTCAGGTTGTGGCAGTCGGAGGCCAGAAAGTCCGCCCAGCCTTGACTGAATATCTTCTGCATCTTCCTGGGGCCAGGCCAGTCTTCGATAAAGGACTCCAGATTGAACTGGAGCAGGCATCCCATATCGACCAGCCGTTCCATAATTTCCATCAGATTTTTCGAAGAGGCTTCATACCGCTCCACGTGGGGAATGATGGGGGTAACCTGATACTTTTCTATGATATGCTCCACGAGCCGGTAAGTGGTGGATCCCCATTTGCTGAGATAGGGCATTTCCAGGAGCAGGTGGTTTCCGTCCCCCAGGCAGAGGTCCTGAAGGGATTCATTGGAGAGAAGCGTTTCGGACAAGTAGGTCTCGCTGCCTAAAAACAGGGAGAAGTCCTCAATAAAGCTTATTTCTTCAAAGGCTTGCTGCCGTCTCCGCAAAAACTCCTCCAAAGGTTCCCGGTGGGCATAATAGTGGGGGGTCAGGACCGCACCATCCAAACCCTGCTTTTTCAGCAAATCGATCATGGCCAGGGACTCCCGGACATCCCGGGCACCATCGTCCATCCCCGGAAGGATATGGGTATGGATATCAATCATGAATTTCATCCCTCTCGGAATCAAACAAAGGGCTCTTGTACACACCGGAACCGATCAGTTTTTTAAAGGAATCCGCCACNNCACGGCCTGCTTGTCTTCCTTATAGGTGACACCAAACCACTGATCCTGGGTGGACAGCAGCTTGACCCGGGCCTGGCCCTGTTGGATCAGGCCGTCCATGATAACGGGGAGAAGATATTCCGTCTTATTGTCCTCCTCATCCAGCTCAGACAGGAACCTCTGGAATCCCGGCTCCAGCAGTTCCAGGAATTCCGGTGTGAGGCCCCACATATTCATGGAAGCGTAGGCGTTCTCGTCCACGGTCAACAGTTCTCCTGTTTCCGAATTGAGTACAGCAGCTCCCACGGATTCATCGGTTTGAGTCATGACGATATTTCTGGTTTCCGTCACCCTGGTGAGAAATCCTTCCCCATCCACCTGGCAAAGACCCCGGGTCACCCCACCGTTTTCACTGAGGGTATTTTTCAGAACAAATCCGGCCATGCAGAAATTGAGGCCTTTCTGGCCAGCGGTGTCCAGCAGATAATTTCTCAATTTATGGAAGGCTTCCTTGCCGTAATAATCATCGGCATTGATGACCACAAAGGGATCCCGGACCAATTCCCGGCAGCTGAGCACCGCCTGACCGGTTCCCCAGGGTTTGGTCCTTGCTTCTCTTTTTTCAAAACCTTCCGGCAGATCCGTCAGCTCCTGATAGGCATAGGCCACCGGACAGATTTTTTCAATCCGGTTGCCGATGATTTCTTTAAAATCCTTTTCCAGATCCTTCCGGATGATGAATACCACCTTATTGAATCCGGCTTCCAGGGCATCATGAACCGAATAGTCCATGATGATTTCTCCCGATGGGCCAACTGCTTCCAATTGCTTGATTCCGCCTCCATACCGACTGCCGATGCCGGCGGCCATGATGACCAGTGTTGTGTCCATGATTGATGATTCCCTTCTGCAACGATAACCTTGCGGCCAAGCCGCTTTCCTCTATTCTAATTTCTTTAATCATACCATACCTGTCACCCTATTGTCGATTCTGTTACGTTGACTTTCGTAAAACCTTCCGGTAGCATTAAAAAAAGAGTCGAAAAAAGAGGTAACTTATGAATCGAATATTTTCCACCGGCAGGAAGGCCGGATTTCTTATTGCTGCGCTGCTCATCTGTTTTCTCATTTCCGGAACCGTCTTGATCTGTGAATATCTAAAAGACAAACCCCTGCTTACAGACCTCTGCGCTGCGGAGGGTTACCATCTTTATGTGGATGGCCAATTGGTGGGAGCCACCCTGAAAGAAGACGGGATCAAATCAACCCTGGAAGCGTTGAAGAAAGAGTACACCGGCGATGGATCTCAAATCATTCAGGCTTCCTTTGTGGAGGATATCCGGATTGAAAAGGGATTGGTGAGACCCACCGATTTGATCAGCCCGGAAGGTCTTCCAGTTGATCTATTGGATCAGGTCAGGCCCCGTGTCACGGTAGCCACCATCGAGGTTGTTGTGGCCCAGGAATCCCTTCCCTTTGGCATTGCCTATGAAAAAACTTTTGACCTGCCCAAGGGTGAGGAGCAGGTTATTGAAAATGGCGTCCCTGGCTTGCAAGAGGTTCGCAGGGAGATTATAAAATTAAACGGCGAAATCCAGTCGGAAGAGATCGTGGAGCAAGTATTGCTGGAAGAACCCCGGGATCAGGTGATTCTGATCGGTGCCCGGCCTCCTTCTTTGACCGTGGCCTCCCGAGGCACCAGCCGGACAGCCGGAACCAGCGGAGTTGCCGGTGGCATGGTGGATTTTGCCATGGAATACATCGGCGTCCCCTATCGTTACGGCGGCTCTACCCCCAAGGGCTTTGACTGCTCCGGCTTTACAAAGTACGTCATGGACCACTATGGCGTTTCCCTTCCCCGAAGCTCCTCAGGCCAGTTTGAAGTGGGTGTCAGCGTCAGCCTCTCCGAACTGCAAACCGGGGATCTGGTCTTCTATACCGCCTCCCCCACATCCTCCCGAATCACCCACGTGGGCCTTTACATCGGCAACGGCCAGTTTATCCACGCTACCCAGCCCGGAGACACGGTGAAAGTCAGCAACCTGTCCGACAGCTGGCGGGTGGATAAGTATGCGGGGGCCAGGAGGGTGCTGTAGGGCTATTTATTTAGTTTTCCTTTAATTGTGTATTTATTCATATGAATATTTAGAGTAAACTATAAATATGTTTATTTGTCATTTACCTTAATATTTTGCAAATAAAGGAGCACTGCTATGAAACTCACCGTACTATGCGACAACCACACCCTCATTGACCGATACTTTCTGGGAGAACCAGGTCTTTCCTTCCTCATCGAAGACCAGGGAAAGCGGATTCTCTTTGATGCCGGCTATTCCGACGTGTTCCTGAAAAATGCTGTAAAAGCGGGCGAAGACCTGCTGAACTTGGACTACATCGCCCTATCCCACGGTCATCTGGACCACACCTGGGGGTTAGCGCCTCTGATTCAGGCCCACCAGGAAGCTGCCGTCGAAAAGAAGCCATGCAGGATTCCAACCCTTATCGCCCATCCCCAGGCCCTGGAGGAAAAGCAGGATGAGGACGGCTCACCCATTGGCAGCCTGCTGACCGGGGAGATTCTATCCCGCCATTTTCCCCTCAATCTGACCAGGGAACCCCTGGCACTGACGGAGAATCTGATTTTTCTCGGGGAGATACCCAGAGCCAATAGATTTGAAAACCAGAAGGCGGTAGGATTCCAAATCCATGGCAATAAAAAAGAGCCGGATCTCCTGCCGGACGATACCGCTCTAGTGTATAAAGGCACTGAAGGTCTGGTCATCATCACCGGATGTGCCCATGCCGGCATTTGCAACATCCTGGACTACGCCCGGAAGGTCTGCGGGGAAAAGAGGATCCACGCCATCATCGGCGGATTCCATCTCCTTTCTCCTTCCCCCACGCTTCTTGCTAAAATCTTGGAGTTCCTGAATGAAGCCGGAGTCCGGGCCCTTTATCCCTGCCACTGCACCGACCTGACCTCCATGTTCGCCCTGTCTCAAGTCGCTCCGGTGAGCCAGGTAGGCGCCGGCTTAGTGCTCCAATTCTAAATTTCCAACCTACCCCTGTATTTTTTTCGTTTATACCTTAATAAAATATTTATTTTTTATTTTTTTCTATTATAACCGCAAAAATTGTTGTACTATTCTTCTTTTCGGTTATACTAATCATGAAGGGGTGATTCATGATGAAAAATCGAGACTTGTACTTAAACCAACTAAGAGAATTTAAAGACAAGCCGTTGATCAAGGTGATTACGGGCATACGCCGTTGCGGCAAGTCTTCCCTGCTTTCTTTATATAAGGAGGATCTTATCAAGAGCGGGGCAAAGGCTGATCAAATCATTTTCATTAACTTTGAAGCAATGGAGTTTGATGAACTTCAAACATATAAAGAGCTTTATGCCTTTATTAAAGCTAAAATTGCAACTGTCACAGAAAAAACCTATCTGCTTCTTGATGAAGTACAGGAGGTGACCGGTTGGGAAAAAGCGATCAACTCTTTTTTAGTAGACTCTAATGTTGATATCTATATAACCGGCTCCAATGCTTATCTTTTATCCTCCGAACTTTCGACCCATCTTTCAGGACGTTATGTAGAAATCAAAATGCAGCCCCTTTCTTTTAAGGAGTACCTGTATTTTATCGAAGACTATCAGCCCAGTGATATTGCTTCCCTTTTTCAGGAATACTTGCAGTACGGTGGTCTGCCAACAATTGTTGAACTAAAAGACCATCCATCCACAATCGGTCCATTTTTAACTGGCGTCTACAATACTGTTCTTCTAAAAGATGTTGTGCAGCGCAACAATGTCCGGGATGCTGCTCTGTTGGAAAGCGTGCTCAAGTTTGTTGCCGCGAATATTGGCAGCACCATATCCACAAAAAAAATCAGCGACTACTTGACCAGCGCCGGGAGAAAGACCACCAGTGAAACCATCGATAATTATCTGAAGATGCTGGAAAATGCCTTTATCATTTATCGGGCAAGTCGTTTTGACCTGAAAGGCAAATTGTTTTTGAAAACCCTTGAAAAATATTATATTGTTGATACCGGTATACGGAACCAACTTACCGGGCTAAGAAATACCGATTATGGTCATATGTTGGAAAGCATCGTTTATTTCGAGCTTCTTCGTCGGGGTTACGATGTATCCGTTGGAAAAATCGGATCATTAGAAGTGGATTTTGTCGCCACAAAGTCGGATAAAAAAACTTATTATCAGGTTTCGGCAACGATTATGAACGAGGAAACGAGATTGCGGGAACTTCGGCCATTACAGGCCATTCCTGATTATTACGAAAAAGTTGTATTGACCATGGACCAATCCATATACGAAGATTTTGAAGGAATCCGCAGCATGAACATTATCGACTTTTTACTTTCTGACTAAATCCCACCATGAGTCCTGCGGGGAGGAGCGCTTTTGCTCCTCCTTTTTATGTCGTACATCCTGGTGTCGATGCTCTTTTGAAATTCCTCGACAGACTGGCCGCTTCTGGGATTATAAAGATCATAGCCCATACTGAGGCTGACGGGCCGATTCAGCTCCTCTGAGGTGTTGAGCTTTTCCAGGCAGCGCTGGATCCGCCGGATGATTTCTTCCAGAACCCTTCGGCTTCCCGTGTCTACCACGATGAAAAATTCATCCCCTCCGTACCGGGCAATGAAATCGTTGTTCCGGAGACAGCTTCTCAGCATCTGGGCGATTTCCCGGAGTACTACGTCTCCATGGCCATGGCCGTAGGTATCGTTGATTTCCTTAAAATCATCCACGTCAATGAGAATTCCCCCGAAGGAACGCTGAACGCCCTGGTTTTTCACCCGATCTTCCATATATTTGTCCAGCCGCTTCCGGTTGTAGATGCCGGTCAGGTGGTCCGTGTAGATGTTCTGATTCTGAATGTTCAGGAAGATGATCAGGATGGCCAGCGCAACGCAGTTCATGATGATGGGGACATGGTAGAAAAAGAGCTGGATCAGCATCCCGAAAAGAGGCAGCAGGGGAAAGATCATCAGATTAAAGAAATGGTGAAAACCCAGTTTCCCCCGGTTGGCAACCATATAGGCCGTGATTAGAAATACCAGGCCGAAGTCCAGGATAACCGGGATGAAAAATAAAGGACCCCGGTGATAGACATTCATGTCGTCGATGGTATAGATCCAGCCGAAAAACAGGGAAACCAGGCAAAACAAGGCGTTGACTGCCAACAGGATGCCCAGTGGCTTCATGAGCCTGGCGGTTGCTTTCTTCCGTTGGGTAACCTGCAGATGAACATAGAGGAACCAGCAAACTATCAGAGCCGGCCCCATCAGGTAAAGCATGAAGTTTCCCACTTGGTTGAAAATCGGGTGCAGAGGCGTATCCAGGCCATCAAAACGAGCCAGCACGTCCATCACCAAAAGCAGGATGGTCAGCCGGGAAACCCACAAAAAAAGAACATTCTGAAGCTGCCGGGTATCATGGTGATTTTGGGTATGGACATTCACCACTAGCAGCAGGACAATAGAATACATATTCAGCATCAGATTATCTGTCAGGCCCATAAAAACACTCCTTACAAAATAAGTCGGTTTTATCATACCATTTTTCGTGCAAGGAGTGTATATTTTTTGAAACTTTTTGGTGAAATTTTGGGGATTACCCTTTACTGTTTCAGATTCTCCAGCTGGTCCTTCTGAAATCGCATTTCCTGGGAGACGCTCTTGTAAGCCGGCCTTATGATTTTTCCTTCATTGACCAGTTCTTCGATCCGGTGGGCAGACCAGCCCACGATTCTGGAAACGGCAAAGATGGGGGTAAAGAGTTCCATGGGGATGCCCAGCATCTTATAGACAAATCCGGAGTAGAAGTCCACGTTGACGCAGACCCCTTTATAGATTCGGCTCACCTCGGCGATGACCTTTGGACCGATTTCTTCTACCCTGGTGTAGAGTTCAAATTCCTCGGTCAGTCCCTTTTCCGCCGCCAGTTTTTCTGCGTAATCCCGCAAGATCTGCGCTCTGGGATCGGAAACCGAATAGACCGCGTGGCCCAGGCCGTAAATCAGGCCGGCTCCGTCAAAAGCTTCCTTTCGAAGAATTTTTCGAAGGTATTCGGTGATTTCTTCTTCATCGGTCCAGTCCTTCAAGTTGGCTTTAATGTCGTCAAACATGTGGATGACCCGATTGTTAGCGCCCCCGTGGCGTGGCCCTTTCAGGGATCCCAATGCGGCAGAAACTACTGCGTAAGTATCCGTAGAGGTAGAAGTAGCTACATGGGTGATGAAGGCTGAGTTGTTTCCTCCACCATGCTCCGCGTGAAGGACCAGGGAAATATCCAGCAGACGGGCTTCCAATTCGGTATAGTGGCTGTCGGGCCGCAGCATGTAGAGGAAGTTTTCCGCTGTGGAAAGCTCCGGCTGAGGCTTGTGGATGGCCAGGCTCTGACGCTGATGGTAATGCATGAAGGCTTGGTAGCCGTACACCGCCAGCATGGGCAGACAGGCAATCAGATGGATGCACTGACGGACCACGTTTTCGATGGAAATATCGTCTGGATTTTCATCAAAGCTATAGAGAGCCAGCACTGCCCGTCCCAAAATGTTCATCATATCCTTGCTGGGAGCTGTCATGATGTTTTCTTTGACGAAGGCTTCCGGCAGGGAGCGGTATTCGGCCAGCAGTTTGTTATAATCATTTAGCTCTTCTGCCGTGGGAATCCGTCCAAACAATAGCAAAAAGGAGGTTTCTTCAAAGCCAAAACGGTTTTGAGAAGTAAAATCCGCTACGATTTCCTCCACATCATAACCCCGGTAGATGAGCTTTCCTTTGACAGAATCCCGCTCTCCGTCGACGAATTCATGACCGATGGCTTCTCCGATCCGGGTCAGGCCCGCCAGAACGCCGACTCCGTTGATGTCACGCAAACCTTTTTTTACATCATATTTCCGGTACAGTTCCGGATCGATCAGGCTGCTTTCAATACAGTCCTGGGCCAGTTTTTTCATCATCTGATGAGTTTTATCGCTTTCGGTTTCTTCCTTGTATCCG
>DIMT01000010.1:0-19946 GCA_002425705.1 Firmicutes bacterium UBA5559 | reverse complement strand
CTTACGAGATTAGCTGACGGATTCGGACTGAAAAGATAGCCCTACACAACTGGTTGTGATTCACCCCAAAAGACTGGTTCTCCCGCTCCATTTCTGGACTCAGCGTTATTTTTTATAAATTATTCTAACATATTTTCCCTTAATTTTCAACTGGTTTTTCCCGGAGATAGATGGCATCCAGATCGAACCAGTAGTTGATGGTGTCCTCCCGGACGTTGAGCGTGATGTCGATGTAGCGGAATACCAGCATGGCTTCCAGTTCATCGGATTCCAGGAGCAGGGTCATGTCTTCCCTGGTGGGTTTATACTGAGCCTGACCTCCCGGCGGGAATTTTTCCGTCAGCTGGTCGATGTAGTCGTTCATATCGCTTTCCAGTACCACCTGCTCATCCAGGGTCACCTTAAAGGAGGGCTTTCCCTGAGGCTGCTGCATCCGCCACAGGATCTGGTAGGTTCCCCGATCTGTCATCAAGGGCACCGGCGTATTGACCTTGCTGTATTCCTGCTGCATGTTGATGGCCCACTGATAATCCGAAATATCTACGGGACCACCCGGCAAACTCAGGCTCATATTCAGGTAATCCCCTCCGTTCCAGAAGGGATCCTCTGCCTGAGGCCATACCGGTTCAAAGCCCAGCTGTTTCTTGAAGATGGTGCCATCGGTAATATTCTTATCCAGCCATTCCGGCAGACGGGCATCCCTGGAATAGGCCAGGAAATAGATGGCATCGGTGATGGATTCCCGGGTTTCCCTGGGCAGTTCTCCTACTGCCGGGGATATTTGATTGTTTTCCAGCATTCCCTGTTCGGTCAGCAGATTTTCCAGCCGCTGGGTCTGCGCAGATACGGGCAAGGCGTGATACCCCACAGCCGGCAGCACGGAAGCTACGGCAAATCCACAAATGATGAGGATGATGATCAGGTAGGACCGCTGCTTCATCAAAAGAAGCAGGAAGGCGGCGCCCACCATGACGATCCAGACGATGGCAAACCAATATTCTACCGTCTGCAGACCCGTCTTTCCAAGCTGGACCACCAGGGCCCAAGCTTCAAAGGCCAGAATCACAAGGGCTGCTATGGGGTAGGCTTTTCGGTAAAATTTGGCCAGACCCGTTTCGTGGTGGGTCACCATGAAATAGAGCCAGAGGCCATACCCGGCATAGGCGGAAGCGATGCCGGACAGCAGGATGAAAGAGGCCCCCATGCCAGACATGGCAGTTTTGCCTGCCCAGAGGAGCAGGACCACCGTCAGGGCCAGCAAAATGGGCACCATAATGAAACCGAAGAGCACTTCGATAAACCTTGGCTGCTTCTGGGCCACTTCCCAGTGTTCGTCCTGCTCCCCCTTTCGGAAGCTGGGGAAATAGCCGACAAAGATGGTAAAGGCAATGAAACCGGCCAACGTTCCGATGACCATATAGACCTTGCTGCTCATTCCGGTATACAGGAGAGCCTGAACAGCCCTGGCCACTCCGGAAGTGCCCCCGAAGAGAACCACCCCGTAAATCAGGGCAATGAAAAAGGCTTTATGGGTCATGAAGAAGGATTTTGCAAAGTCAGACCGCTCCTTCGGATACCCGGCAAAGATGATGAAGAGCAGAAAAGCCACCACCATGGCTACCGTCATCCGGGCTTCTGCCAAAACGGAGATTACGGGGTAACGGATTTCCGGCACCACTTCCTTATCTGCTCCAAAGAAATACAGGAGCAGGAAGGCCACCAAAGCCAGAAGCAACGCTCCTCCGTTAGCCATCAGGAAGGTCCGGTTGGTATCATAGCGGCTTCTCACCCAGGTAATGGAGGCCATCCCGGCGATGGCACCCAGGGCCAGAGCCCAGTGAAGACAATTAAACAGGAAGTTATAGGGTTCCTGCATGGGCCAGTCCAGATAAATACGGACCAGGGTCACCACGGAAAAACCCAGGGCGCAGCCGATGACGGCCGGGAAGGAAAAAAAGGCTTTAGCCGAACCGCTGAATGCTGCGGCAATGGATTTGGTGAAGTTGTTCATCATATACACCTCCCTATCTTGAATCTATGCTATTTTGACGCTTCTGTCAAAGAAAAGTTCCAAAAAAAAGACCGCCGGCACGTGATTTTGTCACAATTTGTCGGCGGACTGTTTGATAACGGTTTTACTTAATTGTACTCGCTTTTACTTGCTTTTATTTGCTTTAATCTATTGTGTGTTTACTCTTACCACTTGCCTCTGCTTACGTGACCGGCAATTTCGGCTTTGCATCGCTGCTTGATGACCCAGGCTTCGTCGTGGGCCTGCTGGAACAAGGCTACACAAGGAGGATCCAGGTTGATTTCGATTCCTTCTTTAGCCAGATCTTTGATTTTCATTGCCAACTCGATGATTTCCATATGAATATCATTGGTTCGGTCGGACATGTAAATCTTTTGAGCGTCTTCTTCTGCCATGGCTTCGAACTTTTCTTTGGGAGCTCCGCATTTGGGGCATTTGTCCGGAGCATCCGGCCCCTCATGAAGAAAACCGCATACTGTGCATTTCCATAACATATCGCTGTTCTCCTTTCAGATCTTTTATCAGACATTATTGGATTAGTTTCATTCTATCCATCTCCGGGAGAACTGTCAACTAAGATTTACTTGACCGGAGCTCCGTACATATTGAGAACGACCACCCCTATGGTTATCATGATCAGGGCCAATACCCCCGCGGGAGTCAAAGCTTCCTTGAAAAGGAAAACCGAGATCAGCGCCGTCACCGTCAGCCCCACCGCCGACCAGGTAGCGTAGGCGATGCTCAGGTTGACCGTATACAAGGCTTTAGAAAAAGCATAGAAACAGATGACATAGGAAAGGATGCTCACTAAAGAGGGGCCCAATTTGGTGAAGCCCTCCGAATACTTGAGAAAGGTGGTTCCCAGCAGTTCAAATCCAATGGAAATGGCCAGTAATAAGTATCCCATACGCGTTTTTCTCCCTTTGATTTATATATTCCTAAATTCCTTTACAATATATCTCATGATATTATAAAATCCGAAGAAGCGTCAAGAAAAATTCCCGGAGCAGCCAAAGGATCCAGAAGCCATTCTTCCTGGAGACCCTTGGGAATCACCACCGGCATCCGGCTGTGGATCTTCCGGGCATCCCCTGCCGCCTCTCTTGTTAGAATCACGAACCGGTCCACTCCTTCCCAGGGACGGTAAAGACCGGCCATATAAAGGAGTCCCCCTTCTGGCGGGCTGAACAGAAATTTCTTTTTGCTTTCATCCCACTCATAATAGCCGGTGGCCGGAATCAGGCAGCGCCCTTCTGCCATGGCCTTTCGAAACATGGGCTTTTCCCCGGCCGTCTCCGACCGGGCGTTGATGATCAGGCCCTTCCCCTGAAAACCCGGGAATCCCCAGGTCATGACCTTCGGTGTTTTCGGAGCTACCACCACAGGAGCCCTCTCAGAGGGATAGACGTCCCCCCTCCGGATCTTTTCCTGATCCAGTTCATCCTCCAGATCCTTCAACAGTTTTTCCAGGTCCTGGATCTCCCGTTCCGTATAAAAGGTGTATCGTCCGCACATGGTGAACCCCTCCTTTTTGATGTTCCCTTCTGCCTATACTAAGGCAGAATATGGTATTTTTGCTTTTTTCGCATCAGCTTTGGCTGGGACATGTTCAGAAATTCTGCCGCTCTTCTCGTGGTCCCGAATTTTTTCAAGGCATACTCGATGAGCTGTTTTTCCTGACGCTCGATAATTTCTTCAAAATTCAGGAAGGAGGAGGCCCTCATGGTCCCCTTCAGGTCCAGAACCAGGTTTTCATAAATACTTTCGTTCAGGATGGAACGGATATCGTCACCGGTTATAACATGCTCCTTGACTCCGATTACGACCCGGTGAATAAGGTTTTCCAGTTCCCGCACATTTCCGGGCCAGTCATAATTGGCAAGCATGAGGATTGCTGTAGCATCCAGCTCCTTGTCAATGCCGTAGCGCTTGCAATAATTTTTCAGAAAGGATTCTGCAAGAGCACCGATATCCTCCCGCCGCTCCCGAAGAGGAGGAACCGTAATGGTACAGATATTCAGCCTGTAATAGAGGTCTTCCCTGAACTTTCCTTGTTCCACCAGCTGTCTCAGGGGAACGTTATTGGCACAGATCACCCGAACGTTGATGTTGATGGGCGTTGTCCCGCCGACCTTGTAAAACTGGCTCTCCTGAAGTACTCGGAGAAGTTTTGACTGCAAGGGGAGAGACAGCGTACCTACTTCATCCAGAAACAGGATCCCCCCGTTGGCTAGTTCAAAATAGCCTTTTTTACCGGTTGCCTGGGCCCCGGTAAAGGAACCGGCTTCATAGCCGAAAAATTCGCTTTCTGCCAGAGATTCCTGTATGGTTGCACAATTAATCTTAATACAAGGCTTATTTTTCCGTATGCTGTTCTTATGGATCAGATCAAGAATTTTTTCCTTTCCGACTCCCGTTTCTCCCTGCAGGATGATGTTGCAGTCGTATTGAGCAATATTGATGACCTCCTCTACCAAAGCCTTCGTCTCCGGACTGCTGAAGACAAAATCATCAATCCGGCTGTTTTTTTCCAGGGAAGCAGAAAGGGCCTTTTTCAACGTCTGCCGATAAGCAATAGACTGGGATTCGTACATTTTATTGATTCGGTCCAAATCCGGTGCAATGGAAAGAAGAAGCTCATAGTTAAAATCTTCATAGTCGGAAACGTACTGGCCGAATACATAGGCCTCCAGTTCCTTGCTCATGCTTTCCGCGATAAGCAGGGCCTGGGTGCAGCCGTTTCTCAGACTGGTAAAATACAATTTTCCATGGTCCCGGGTCAGGATAACACTCAGGGCCTCAGAGCCCAGCAAATCCTCGCAATTAATGGTCAGATCGAAGCCCTCTCCCTCTTTCTTTAGAACCCTCTCTGAGGAAAGAATCGGCTCCCCCACATTTAAGACATAGGAGCTGTCCACCCACTTAGCCAGTTCCTGATGGACCTCTTCCCTGGTCAGGGTTCCGATGCCATCCTCATCCAGGATCATGGTGATAAAGCAATCCTTCCCCACCGCTTTTCGGATGGCGCTGACATAGGTAATACCAGATACCAGATCCTTGCCGATGACCAGATACCGTTTCCCTTTTTCTGCTGCGTTATAGATGCTGTATAAACTTCCCGCCTCGTCAAAAACAGCCATGGTATAGTTCAGCTGCAACCCGGAAGGGGTAATGGTTAATGGGGAGTCCATAAACACGATTCCGTACCCGGCCACCGTAAGGTCCCCATAGTTGTAATCAATATGATGGATTTTTTCAATCAGAACCGGAAGAGCGGTCATTGTTGTAAGGCTGTGAACCCGGTCTCCTGTTTTATAAGGGGAAAGTTTCTCATACTCCTCCCCCATCTCTTCGATGGTCCCGGAAAATTGACCGGCCGTATTAGTAAAAGGGTTGTGAAGTTTTCCTCTTCGATTGATGATATCTATGATCTTTGCCATGATTTTTGTCTCATCAAAACTATATTCACTGCAAAGCTGCTGGAAGCAGTCTCTTTCCAGATGAATCCGCTCCAGGGCGATCCGGCATTCCCAGGGGGAGATCTCCCGCTTGTTGTCCAATCTCCAGGCCGTCACCGGCATAGCGGCCTTTGGCTCGATGACCCGGCTAAGTCCGAAGGTATCCTTTATTTTTTCCATGATCCAGTCCTCCTGGTGCCATTATATTCCAAACCAAGGCCCTTGTCCATTGTTTCGAATCGGTTTCGTATCGCGAATATCGTTTTTGATTCGATAGTAATTCAAACTTTCTGTAGCCACCACTTGCCATCATGCCCCTCAGCCCTGCAATTCAGCCATTTTTCTTTTTTTTCGATAGTTTCGACCCATTGGCACGAAGATTGCGATATAAATAGCATGGGATTCGTATGAATCAATATCCGCTAGTTCGATGAAAAAGAAAGGTCGTAAATGATGAAAATAATCAATCAAAAAAAATCTGGCGAATTCATGCTGCTCATCACGGCGTTGATATGGGGGACCTCCTTTGTGGCCCAGCGGTCGGGAATGGAAACCATCGGGCCCTTTACTTTTAATGGCATAAGATGTCTCCTGGGGGCACTGGTCCTGCTCCCGGTCATCATCGGTATGGATTATCTCGGCAGCAAAAAAATGCTTAGGGAAAAATCCATTGAAAAAACCGTGAACCAAATCTCTTCTGAAAAAAGGACTGCTGCAAAGAACTTAGTCGTAGGCGGCCTGCTTTGCGGATTGATTTTTTTCCTGTCCAGCTCTGTTCAGCAGATTGGGCTGGTCTATACGACTGCCGGGAAAGCCGGCTTTATCACCGCCCTTTATATCGTTATCGTCCCCATCACTGGAATTTTTCTAAAGAAGAAGGTCCGCCCTGTTCTTTGGATCTCCGTGATTCTGGCAACCGCCGGCCTGTATCTGCTTAGTATCAAAGAAGGCTTTTCCATTGGAAAGGGGGATCTTCTTGTGGTATTAAGTGCCTTTGGCTTTGCTGCCCACATCCTGGCAATCGACCATTTCGCCCCAAAAGTGGATGGAATAAAGCTATCCTGTCTCCAGTTCCTTTTCTGTGGATTGGTTTCGATTCCCTTTATGGCTGTTTTGGAAACTGTCAGCTGGTCCGCCGTCCTCTCCGCCTGGCTTCCCCTGATTTATACCGGCGTTCTCTCCTGCGGAGTGGCCTATACGCTTCAGGTTCTGGCCCAAAAGCATACGGACCCCACCGTTACCTCCCTGATTCTGTCCCTGGAATCCCTCTTTGCCGTGGTCGGAGGAATCCTCATCCTCAGCGAGCAAATCTCTCCCCGGGAAACCTTGGGATGCCTGGTCATGTTTGGAGGGATTCTTCTGGCCCAGATGCCGGAGAAGAAGGAGATTGAAAAAATAAATTTCCATGGTATCGATCCCGTTCCATCCGGGTCTTTCATCATTGAAAAAGACCAATGATAATGGAATATAGAAAATAGACAAAAGAGAATCAAGCCATTACAATATAGAAAAGGAGAGCAACTATGGCAAAATTTATTATCACAGAGGAGTTCTGGGAGATTTTCCCCCAGGCGGAAATAGCGGTGGTTCTGGCAAATGGCATCACAAACCAAGAATCGGCCGTATCTGGCAAAAGACAAGAGATCAACAACCTGCTGGAAAAAAGCAGCCAAACAGCCCTCCAGTACCTTCAAGCAGAGGTATTCAGCGAAAACCCGGTGATCGCAATATGGCGAAAGGCCTACCAGACATTTAAGACCAAGAAGGGAGTCCGGTGTTCCATCGAAGCCCTGCTCAAAAGAATTGAAAAGGGAACCGGCGTCTCCCCCATCAATCCTCTGGTGGATCTGTACAACTCCGTTTCTCTGACCTATGGCCTCCCTTGCGGCGGAGAGGACCTGGATGCCTTCCGGGGCGACCTTCTCCTGACCAAAGCGGAGGGGGGCGAGCACTTCCTGGCTCTGGGGGATGAGGACTTTGACAACGCCCTTCCCGGAGAAATCATCTATAAAGACGAAGAAGGAGCCGTGTGCCGCTGCTGGAACTGGCGGGACGGTCAGCGAACCATGCTCACCGAAAATACGGTCAACGCTTTTCTGATCATCGAATCCGTGGACCCCGGCCGAACAGAAGATCTGAAGGCGGCTGCAGAGTCTCTGGCAGCGCTTACCCGTCAGTATTTAGGGGGTTCTACAGAAATCACTATTTTGGATAGCCACAACCGAGAAATGAACTTGAAAGGGTAAAAGGTGACAGTAATGACAGTTGAAATGCGGCGAAAAGACCGTCAAATGACCGATGAAGAAGCACTGAAAATTTTAGAGGAAGGCCTGTACGGCATCCTTTCCACGGTAGACAAGGATCTGCAGCCCTACGGGGTTCCCATCAGCTACGTTCTGTTGAACGGCTCCATCTATATCCATGGTACCAATGCCGGCGGCCACAAATATACCAACATCGAAGGCAACAACCGGGTCTCCTTTACGGTCGTAGGAAAAACCCAGGTGCTGCCGGACAAGTTCAGCACCTTATACGAAAGTGCCATTGCTTTTGNNTTTGGTACCATTGAAACGGTCTCTGACGAAGAAGAACGGCTGCTGGCCTTCCGGAAATTCCTGAACAAATATTCTCCGGATTTTTTAACATCAGGAGAGCAGTATATCAGTACCGCCGGTCCGAAGGCTGCCATGATGAAAATCAGCATCGGCCACCTTACCGGAAAACACCGGGTATAGCTACATCTTGTAAAGCTCCCACCGGCATTCCCCTACNNGATCTTTTCGATGCCGTCGATCTCACTCTGGCAGCGGTAGACGAAGGCCCGGATTCCCGCCGTCTTGATTTCCTCCACGCTGACCACTTTATCCACATTGATCCGCTGGATCCGGCCATCCCGGTCGCTGTATCGGAACTTGACCGGATGGGGCTTTTCCCTGGACCGGAACCAGACAGCCGCCTCAATGGGCTCTGCCAAAATCTTCATTGCTTATACCCTCCCATCATGATAAAGTCGCTATCGTTGGTTCCCCCCTGAACCCCGTCCACTATCCCGTTGGCAAAGGCTCCCCGGATGATGGCCCGGGTTCCGTACCGTTCCCGGATCCGGTCCACAGCCTTGTCCAGCGCCCGGAGTTTCTCCGGGTCTTTTTTATCGAAAAAGGAAGCCTGCCGGACTGCATCCTGCTGAAATTCGGAAACATGGACTCCCAGATGGCGGATGGGCTCCCCCTTCCAGCACTCATCAAAGAGCAGGCAGACGTATTCGTAAATTTCCGTGGTGGTATCAATGGCCTGGGGCAGCTTCAGCTGATGGCTATACCGGAGGAATCCATCGGTCTTGACGGAAACCGACACCAGGGAAGCCAGCCGCCCAAGGCGCCTCAGCCTCATACCCACCCGCTCCGTCAAGGCCAGCAGGATCATCCGGGCTTCTTCCCGGCTGGTCACATCGTACCGGATGGTGGTGCTGTTGCCCACCCCCTTCTGCACGATGTCCCTGTTCAAGGTCACGGGGGAATCATCCAGACCGTTGGCCAGCTGCCAAACCAGAATCCCCTGGGACTTGAGGAGGGCTTTCATATGATTGGGGTCCGACCGGGCCAAATCCCCTATGGTGTTGATGTTGATCCGCTGAAGCTTGGCAGCGGTGGCCCTTCCCACCATGAACAGCTCGCCCACCGGAAGGGGCCACATCTTTTCTTCCATCTCAGAGGGCCACAAAGTGTGGACACGATCCGGCTTTTTCAGTTCGCTCCCCATCTTAGCCAATATCTTGTTGCAGGAAACCCCTAAATTAACTGTAAAACCCAGCTCCTCCCTGATCCTTCGACCGATTTGGTAAGCCGCCTCTACCGGATCTCCAAACCGGCTCCGGGAAGCTGAGTAGTCTAAAAAGCATTCGTCGATGCTGTACCGTTCCACCAAAGGGGAATATTCCAGCAAAATCCGGTACATGGCGTCGCTGCAACCCATATACAGGTCATACTCGGGAGGAAAGACGGCCAGATTCGGGCACCGCTGCCGGGCTTCGAAGAGGCTCTGACCTGTGCCGATGCCGTAGGCCTTGGCAGGAATGGACTTGGCCAGGATGATTCCGTGGCGGTCCAGCGGATTCCCGGAAACTACCGACGGTATTTCCCGGATGTCCACCGGATACCCTTTTTCCAAAAGGCTGGCTGCTGTCCAGCTTAAATAGGCGCTGTTGGCGTCGATATGGAAAACCACCCCCATCCTTCTCCCACCTTCCTTTCTTTTTTATGTTTTTGGTTGCCGTAGATAAACTATAACAGAACATATGTTCTTTTTCAAGAGGAGAGTTTGTCGAAATCCAAACCAACTTTCAGAACAGTTCTACAAATTGTCGCGTGTCTTTTTTTGACGAACTCAAAAAAACAAGCAATTGCAACGCCTTTCGGAGTTGATTGCTTGTCCTTTTTTGTCGATGCGCATCAATTTGTAGAAACGCTTATAGGTGGCCGTCGTCGAATCCGGTCCGGATGTGGCAGGCATCGCAGAAGGGTCTGTTCTTTGAGGTGCCGCAGCGGCACAGGGCCATCCGGTTCTGAACCTCATAGAGCTCTCCGTCAGCTGCTTCCAGGGGAATCCCTCCCTGGATAAACAGGCCTCCGCTGGCCCGTCGCTCCGGGTCCTGAGAAACGATGATGGCCGGGGAAAGTTCCGGTTCCATAAGGTTTCCGAACTTGTCCCTCACGGTAAGCCTCCCGGAGGGGCACTCGCTGGCGGCCTGAATGGCCTGATCCCGATGTTTGCCGCTGGAGGAATAGTGGACCAGCTGCCAGGCATCTCCGTCTCGCTGATGGCAGAAACGGGCCAGAGCACACCGTCGGTCATCCATCATGTCAATGGTCGGGCCTTTATAGATTTCTGCCCGGTCCTCGTACTTGTCACGGGAAGCGGTTTCCGTACCATCGAAATGCTCCTCCAGATGAGCACCGTCGCAGAAGGGAGGATTCTTGGATTTTCCGCATCGGCACAGGGCGTATTCCTCCGCCTGGGGCAATTCTCTTCCCTCTTCATATTTATAGGCATTCCCGTCGGGAACGATGATTTTTTCTGTAAGGGGCACTCCGCCGGTTACCAGATAGGGGCCGTCCTTCACGATCTTGATCTTCATCGGGGTTCTCCTTTCTACAGTTCCAGGCTTTTGCAGAGGCTGGTGACGAAATCCTGCACATTGGTGACGATTCCCTTGGCCCCCAGGCTTCCCCGGTCTCCCAGCTTGTTTACTGCAAACTCGGTGGTATCCACCGTGTAGAAAAACAGTTCCCGGATCTGTCCCTCCGGTGTCATCCGGTAGGTGGGGGTCATATTTCCCGCAGCGATGGTGTGCAGGGTGGTGGCCATGCCGATGACCGTGGTAGCCTTACGGAGATGGGCCCGCATAGAATCCTGTCCGTCGTAGGTATGCTCATGAACCTCCGGAAGGGGCCCGTCGTCCCGGATGGAGCCGTTCAGGACAAAGGGTACTCCCTCTTTGACGCAGCTGTAGACGATGCCGTCCTTGATGTTCTCTTCCCGGATGAAGGCTTCAATGGAACCGTGGAGGTTGACCATGTTGATGGTGTCAATGTGGTTGTAGTGTCCGTTGGCATGGGGCCGCTGGGTATAGATGTCCTGCCCCAGGGCGGTTCCCAGGAATCCGGCTTCCAGGTCGTGGGTGGCCAGGGCATTGCCTGCCAGCAGGGCATGGACATATCCTCCTTCCACCAGCCTGGAAAAGGCTTTTCTGGCCTCGTAGTCGAAGGTGCAGGCGGGGCCCAGAACCCAGACGATGTAGCCCTTGTCCCGCTCGTGTTTCAGCAGTTCCCGCAGGAAATCATAATCACAGGAAAATCCGGTTTCCCGGCTTCTTCCCTGGCGGAAGGAAAAGGATTCTTCCCTTTTTTCTTCCTCAGTCCGGAAGCAGTTGGCATGGACCAGAATACCGTCTTCCCCGTTTTCCGTCCGCCCCAGGGCAATCCGGTCTCCTTTTCGGATGTTTCGGAATTCTTTGACCAGGATTCGGCCATTTTCATAGACCGCCACGCAGTCCATCCGGGTATCCTCTGCCAGCAGCCAATTCCCTTCAACCTTGAAATACTCAGGAAATATGGAGGTGGCATGATAGCCCACCGGGGCTGCCATATCCTTGGGGGCCGGCTTCAGGATCACGTCCGGGGCTTCCGTCAGTCCCGGCCTGTTAAAATCGGGGTGTATGTATTCTCGTAATGTAAACGCCATTGATCGTACCTTCTTCCTGTGGATTTCGTCATCATAATCGTTAATTTTCTCGTATTTTTCAGTATATCACGTTTTTTCAATCCATCCAAGCCAGGAAATATAAAAACCGCCGGGGTTTGCCCGGCGGTCTGGTGTGTGCTTTGCAGGATGTACAGAATCCCTTATCGGAAGTTTCTGTTGTTGTTGTTCTGCTGTTTCTTGGCTTTTCGGCACTCAGGACATCTCTGGGGCTCGTTGGTGAATCCCTTTTCCTGATAGAAAGCCTGCTCGCCTTCTGTGAATACGAAAGTAACGCCGCAGTCTTTGCAAGTTAAGTTCTTGTCTGTCATATTATTTCTCCTTTTAAACGGTAAGAACAAATAGTGATTTTCTGATACGCCTAAAAGGATCTGTCATCATCATATTGATCTTAGTTTGATAATGTTGAATTAGTTCAACTTGTTAAGAATACCACACCGGAGAGAAGGACGCAATAGGGCTGAAACAATTTGTCGAAATATTCATGCATTTATTTTTGATTCACTGTTGGACTGGGCCGCAAGCCCGTACCTTTCGGTATCCCATAGGGAAATCAAGTCTCTTAAAATCACAAACCTTATGAATTGAGGTCTGCCGCTGATTCCTAATTTGCCGAACATATTGGAAACATGCTTCTTGACTGTGTTGATGGAAATTCTCAAGGTGTTGCTAATTTCAACATTGCTGTAGCCATAAAGAAGGTATCCGGCAATTTCCATTTCCCGGTCGGTCAACTGATATTCATATTTCAGCAAAAGAGCTCCGCCGGTGAGCTTCTTGCGGCTTCGCAGCTCTTCCGCCTCCAGTCTGCGCTGAAGATGAGGGACAAAGAGGTTCATGATGGTCAGATCCCTGTCGGTAAAATCCCCGGCATTTTCTGTTTTGTAGAAAGAAATGGCTCCCAAAAACTGATTCGCATTGGCAATGATGATTCCCGAAACATAAATCAAACCAAAGGGTTTGAGATATTCCTGAAAGAACCTGCTCTGGCACCGCATTTTTTCACTGATCAGATCCGATTCCCTATAAACCAGGGATTCCGGGCTGATAAAGGCCCAATTCAAATAATCCATCCAGCAGTATTTGGATTCATACATATACATGAACCTTTTTTCGAATCCCTGATCGTACTTGCTCCACACCACCGGATCCACCAAGGTCGGGCAGTGATGAAGATTCAGGACTCCCATATTGAAATCCGAAAAGCTGAAATCTATCAGCGTGGAGGCTTTTTTCAGGAACCGCAAACGAAGTTCCTTCAGATTTTCAGTGGAATAAATCGATTCGATGATCTCATTGATGATTCTCAGTTCTTTTTCGCTCAGCATAGACAACCTCGCTTTGCTTATCAATCCGCTAAAAAATAATCCTCTGGTATTACATTATAGCCCTTTTTTAATCCTCGGGAATGATTTTTTATCCTGATAAAGCACTACAATGAAAAGTAGGCAAGATAGTATCAAAAAATCGCAAAAGGAGAAGAAAACATGATTGATGTAAAACCCTGGGGAGAAATCAACACAGCGAATTTTTCTGAATCGGACGTCTGTATCATGGGGGTACCCTTCGATGGTGCCGTCAGCTGCGGCAAAGGGGCTTCCGCTGCTCCGGAGACCATCCGGGCCTTATCCCGTTACCTGCCGCCCACCACGGAAGAAGGGACGGATTTCAGCATTCTGAAAGTATATGACCACGGAGACGTTCCCGTGGACCTGAATTGGGAAAAATATTATTCCACCGTGGAGGAAAATGCTCTGGACTTGCTCCAGTCGAAAAAATTCTGCCTGTTCCTCGGAGGGGACCACTCGGTTTCCATTCCCCTGCAGAAAGCATTCAGCAACAACTTCAAGGGAAAGAAAATCGGAATCATCCATTTTGATTCCCATTCGGATATCTGTGACGTCTATGACAACCACCCCTGGTCCCACGCCTGTACGGAAAAAAGGGCTTTGGATGAGCTCATCCATCCCGAAAACCTGGCCCTGGTGGGCATCCGATCCTGGGAGGCCGAAGAAATCGAATATCTGAAAAACAATCCCGTGTTGCTGATTCGAGCCTGGGATCTCCACCACAAAGGTTATCAAGATGCCTGCCGGCTGCTCAAAGAACGTTTTGCCGACTACGACGCTCTATATTTTACTCTTGATATCGATGTTTTAGATCCTTCTGCGGCACCAGGAACCGGTACGCCGGAAGCCGGGGGGCCTTCCAGCCGGGAAATTCTGGAGATGGTTAAATTCATTTTAAGAGAACTGCCGGTAAAAGCTATGGACATCGTGGAAGTCTCTCCCCCTCTGGACACCCGGAATCAGATCACTTCCTGGGCTGCCCTGAAAATCATCTATGAGGTATTCGGCCAATTGGCAGACAAAAAATCCGATAAATAACATGGATCTGTTTATAAAGGAGATGAACTGATGGATAACTACGGTATCTTAACCCTCTTTCCCCTGATCCTCATGCTGGTCATGGTCATTGCCACGAAAAGAATATTTGAATCTATGCTGATTCCCCTCATCCTCGTATTTATTATGAAAGATGGCTCTAATTTCCTCTTTGGCTTTATCGACAGCATTTATGCCACCTTCGCGGAAGAAACCTACCCCTGGATCCTGCTGATGCTGACCCTGTTCGGCGCCTTTATCTCCCTGCTGATCCATTCCGGCGGGACCAATGGTTTTCGGAAATTCGCCGTCCGGTACATCCAATCCCAAAAAAGCAGCCTGGTTTTCACCTGGATTCTGGGAGTAGTTCTCTTCATTGATGACTATATCAACAACCTGGGCATCGGACCCACCGTTCGGGATATCACCGACAAATACCAGGTGCCCCGGGAAGGATTGGGATTCATCATCTGCAGCATGGGAACACCGATTTGTTCCCTGGTTCCCCTGACTGCTTTCGCTGTATTCGTGTTCGGTCTCATGCAGGACTTTGGCATATCTCCGGAAGGCTCCAACCTGTTAACCGAATACCTGAAGCTGGTTCCCTTTATGTTCTATCCCATGCTGGTGATTCTGGTTTCCTTTTTGCTGGTCGTCGGGATTGCTCCCCGTATCGGTCCGTTGAAACGGCATTTCCAGGAGCTTTCCTCCGGTTCTGCTCCTTGCCTGAACGACTCTCCTTATTCGGAAGAATACGCCCTTGATACTTCTGACGGCAAAAATATCGCTGAAACCTCCATAGAAAAAGAGGAATCATCGGAGGGCAATATCCTGGATTTCCTTCTTCCCATCGGCATCGTATTACTGGTGATGCTCAGTACCAGCGATCTGGTTTTTTCCGTCATCCTGGGCCTTGCCTCCTGTTTTATCCTCTACATTCCCCGGAAGGTCATGGGAATCGATAAATTCTTTTCCAGCATCTTCAGTGGAATCAACGATATGATTTATATCCTGATCATCATCCTGATGACCTTCGTCTTTGTTCGGGGACTGAACGATATAGGCTTCAGCGATTATGTGGTCACCAGTATCAGCCCCTTCCTGAACGGTGGAGTGATTCCTGCCCTGACCTTCATCACCGTTGGCATTATCGCTTTCCTGGGCGTGGATTACTGGGCCGTCATGCTTCTCATCGCTCCGATAGCCCTTCCCCTTTCCGGTCAGTTTGAAGTCAATGAATACCTCACCATGGCAGCCATTGCTTCCGGTGCCATCTTCGGGGGAACCGCCTGTTTCTTCTCGGAACAGATGCTCATGTGTTCCCAATCCGTCCAGCGCCCTCCAGTCCGGGTTGCCCTCTGCGGCCTGCCCTACAGCTTGACTGCCTTTGCTCTGGCCTCCATCCTGTATCTGGTTTTCGGGTTCTTGATTTAGGAAAAAAGGTCTGGGGGATTTTATTCCCTCAGACCTTTTGCTTCATGCAGCAATTTCAGTGCATCCTCCCCCATCAGGGGCCGGCTGAACAAGTAGCCCTGGAAGTAATCACACCGGTGTTCCTCCAGATATTGACGCTGGGGCTCGCTTTCAACCCCTTCGGCCACCACCTTTTGCCCCAGTTTGTGGGCCATGGAGATGATATCGGCTACAATAGACCGTTCCGTATTTTCTCCCATCAATTTGTCGATGAAATATTTATCGATTTTAAGGACATCCACCTTCAGTTCCTCTTCCCTGGCCAGGGAGGAATAGCCAGTGCCAAAATCATCGATGGATACCTTCATGCCCAGAGATCGGATTTTTTCCAGTTGTTCGTTGATTAACTGGAAATTATCGGAGAAAATGGATTCGGTGATTTCCAGGTTCAGCCTTCGGGGAGAAACCCCCTTTAGCCGGAGTATATTCTCCAGCTCTTCCAGGAATCCCTCCGTTAAAAGCTGAATCGCCGATACGTTGAAGGAAATCGGGATGTCCGGATAGCCTTCCCGATCCAGAAGCAGGGCAAAGTCACATACCCGATGGATGATCCTTCTTCCCAGCGGAATCATCAATTGAGAAGTTTCAGCCAAATGAATAAATTCGCCGGGGGAAACGATTCCCAGTTCCGGATGGCGGAATCGTGCCAGGGCTTCAAATCCATAGATATCCCCTCCATCCGTGTAGACTATCGGCTGAACCATGACAAACAGGCCGGAATTCCCTTCCCCTGCCTCCTCTTCCAAGACGGCCAGAGCCAGGCCTTGACGGATGATCTGATCCCGCTCCTCCCGCTGCTCCATGTCCAGACTGAATATTTCCATGCCAATTCGCTGATGCTCGTTGACATGTTCCGCTGCTACTGCTGCTCTCCTTAAAAGGATTTCAACGGCCTCTTCCACCGGAGGTTCCAGCTCCAGGATGCCGATGCTGAAGCAGACTGATTGTTGAGGAATACAGCTATGCAGATGATCCATCAATTTCTTTCCGAATTCTTCCAACTCCTCCCGGCTGCCACAGGTTGGAAGGAGATAAACAAACCGGTCAATGGATACGTGGAAAAGAAGAGCATCTGAAGAAACATTGTTCTTCAGGCAGGCTCCCACATGACGAATGAGTTGATTTCCTTCCCGGTACCCGAAAATCCGGTTAAAGACGCTGAAACGACGGACNNGGAGTTCCTTCCGAATGGCCTGCCAGAATTTCCGGGAAGATCTCCTCCAGCGATCGCAGGTTGGGAAGGTCGGTCAGATCGTTATGATCATACAGATGGCGAATTTTAATCTCGTTTTCCTTCCGATCGGTGATATCAATGATCAGGCCTTCCAAGGCAACCACTTGACCCTTCTCATCGAAAACTCCCTGACCTTGTTCGAATACCCATTTGATCTGGCCCTGGGCCGTTTTTATTTGATACTCTTCCTGAAGCTTGCTATGACTTTTCAGAACTTTTTCCCACTGATTCCATAAATGATCTTGATATTGAGGAAGAATCAAATTGGCAAAGGTAATCTGCCGATTGCCAATGATGCTTTCTGCCTGATAACCGGTCAAGTCATAGCAGCCTTTGGAGACAAAGTTCATGGTCCAGTCTTTATCATAATTGCATCGGTAAGCCATGCCCGGCAGATTGTCCAGGAGGACCTCCCGGCTCCGCTGGCTTTCCCGGAAGTCTTCTTCGCTCTTTCTCCGGCGGGTGATATCCCTGCTGACCCCTTGAATACCCTTGGGATTTCCATGTTCGTCCCGCAGAAAAGACAGTTTCATTCCTACCCAGATGATGCTGCCATCGGCCCGGTAATGCTCCAGCTCGATTTCCCGGGTTCTTTCTTTATCGGTTTCCGGGTCCTGTTCCAGGAGAAGTTCTTCCGCGAACAGCTGTCTTAATATTTCTATCGATTGAGGCGGAAACTTTTCTTCGAGGGTTCTTCGGAAATGAACCGCATACGGCTCTCCAACAAGCCTTTCAACGGAAGGGCTGACATAGGTGGTTTTCAGATTCATATCTGTTCTCCAGACCACGTCGGACACATTTTCCATCAGACTGCGGTATTTTTCCTCGCTGACCTTCATGTCGGCGATAAACTGCTTTTTCTCCTGTTGTTGCTTGAGCAGGAGGCCCAATACCACGGTAACCACCGGATAGATGGCCATCAACGGGAAAACCATGGCCTCCCGGGTAGCAAACCGCTGGGCTTCCGGCAAAAGCTGCATCTCAGCAATAAGTAACATATGGACCAGCAGCCCCATCAGGTAAAGGTTCTTCCAGGTGATGTTTCGGTTGCCCCTCTTGATCCAGTAATGCCAGGCCAGCCCAATCAGACCGCTGCTGATGATGGCGGAAATGCCGGTATAAACTCCGGGGCCTCCCAAAATGCCGCGAAAAATTCCGGCTGCACCCATCACGATTGCTGCTGGAATCGGTCCGAAAAAAAGTCCCGTAACACTGATCAAAACGCTTCTGCTGTCATAAAAGAGCCCGGGAACAACCGAATAGGGCAGCAGCATGACTGCCATGCAAATAGCCGCAATTAATAGCCCATCCAAAAACGGAGACCATCGCCCCTCTTTGCTGAGGAAACGATGTCCCATATCATAAATGATGAAAAGGGCTAAGAGCCAGGCAGTATTGGACAGCAATCCAATCCAGATATCGGGATTCAACATGGGAAGCTCCTTTGTGATTAACAAAAATTGTCAACTATATTGTATAGAAAAAAGTACAATTAGTCTAGCGAAATCACGATTTGTAAAATTAAAAAACGCAAAAAAAAAAATATTCAGTTCCGAGTATATGGGTATTTATGAGATACAGGCCACTTCCACAGTATTGGAACAGGAGGATTCAGTATGAAAGCGATACCTTATATTTTATTCGGCGGCAACTGTGAAGAAGCAGTAAATTTTTATCAATCGGTAATCGGGGGTACCATCAGAATTGCCAACGGCAGTATAGAAACACCATTTGATAATGGATGATATGATTATCAAATGGTGTTTTACTGTTTAGAACTTTACGGTTTTTTATTGTTTTCCCTTATTTCAGCGTTTTACACGGGCCCTATTCCTTCAATCGGCCGATCATGGGCACTGTTTTCAGTTTTGATACCCCATGGGGCGAGATGGTCTTAATCTCTTCCGTCAGATCGTTACCGGCGGTGTAGCCATTGTGCTTTCCATTTCTCCACCGGGTAGAATTCGTAACATCATAGATGGCTCCATCTACTGCAATGTAGGCAGGCCGTCCATCCTGACCGTCAAACTCGGCCAGCTCTTCCAGTGTCAATTCAATCAGGTCTTCTTCCGGTACCGGTTCGGGGCCACCGCAAGAAGCCAGAAATAAGCAGGCTGCCATCACAAAAGTCAGAAAAAGGATCATCAATCTTCTTTTTTTCATTTTTTTCATTTTCATTTCCTCCTGTTTAAACGGGAAACCGGAATGGCTTATGGCCGGGATCACAGTACGTGGATGCCGATAGCCACCAGGAGCAGCACAGCAACGCTTCGGTGGATTCGCAGCCAGCTCTTCCCCTTTTTCTTAGCCTTATAACCGTAGATTCCCAGGGCCACTTGGAGTATGAGGACAGAAGCTGCCAGTCCCCCGGTCAGACTGATTCCGTAAATCAGGAATTGGTTGGCTGCATGACTCAGCAGAACCACTATGGTCAGCAGACCGAACAGCTTGTGATTTCTGACAATGAACTTTGTCAGAAGGGAAAACCCTTTAGCGAAGGTTTTGTTTTTATTGATCTGCGGCCTGAGCTTTCTATTAGCGAGCTTTACGAAGTAGTTCAGGACCGTCAGCCCGTAGAGGGTAATGATTGCGTACCCGAGAAATTCTCCTAAATCCGTACTCATCTGCCAGTTCCTCCTTCTCGCTTCCTTTTGGCTTCTTTATAAGCTTTCTTTTGGATTTTCCAGTGCTTTTTATTATTATACGCCATTGCGATGTAAAGGGAAAGCCAGGTAGATGTCGAGATTAAAAGGATATGGTCGATTTTAGGGGGATATGGGAATAATATTGGATAAAAATGATACAGATTACGACCTGATGGTCAGATCAAGGTACGATTGAGGCCAGATCATGTCCAGGGCCGGGCTAGATCAGGGGCATTTAGACAATATTTTCATTTTGGAGATAAAATTGGTATAAGATCAGGTCATTTAATTTCCATTTTTTATGCTAATTTCCTCAATTGGCTATCAAAACGAAAAATCCTCGACTCAGAATCGAGGATTTCACCTCCTATCATAAGCAAACCAGTTGCAATCGATTACAAATCCATTCCCAAGATTTTTTTATACCAATATATGGATACAGGCAAGTTGTCAAACTAAATG
>DIMT01000034.1 GCA_002425705.1 Firmicutes bacterium UBA5559 | reverse complement strand
TTCAATTTGCTATTGCAATTTAGGAACATTATTTATTTCAATCTTGTAACTGGGATTACGGGAAAAATAACTGGGACAATACCAGATGCCTGTCACGACGTCGTTTTCATTCAATAACTGAATCGGTTTCCCGTCTTTAAACATCTCAAGGCCATAAGCATCTCTATTTTCATGATAACTTATGGTAAAGGAATCAATTAATTCGGATATCTCTCTCCCCCCTAATCACACATTGTCAAATTCAGTTATTGTTAATACATCTTGATAAAAGTAAATCGAAGAATTTTCAGACATTATATTCACCCCCATCATCCATCCAACTTCTCAATCCTTGCCTTTATCACCCCATAGGACCGGTTGTGATTGCGGGCTATTTCACTTATCGTTAGGCCTATATCCAATTCTTCCTGCAGCTTTCGATCTTCTGCTTCCGTCCATGGGGCACCTGCATAAACCGGATAATCCTTTTTCTTCCCTGAATTGTTCTGGAGCAAGGTGAATGTGAGTTTCGGGAAGTGCTCAACCAGCGATTTGGCTAAATCTTTCTGATGGGCATTGGTGATGACCTGTAAGAAATGCTTCCCATTGTAGGTCGGATACAATACCGGATAAAGCTTGTTTCTCCGCAGGAGGAATTCCTTGTCAATAAGCCATTCGATGATCAGGTCCAGGTGCTCTCGCTCAATGGAGGAAAGAGTACCATATTCGGAAGCCGTCTCCAGTTTATACTTCTGGATGGCTTCATCGGGGGAGCCCCGGAGTACATTCAAGAGTACTTCCTTGCCGAAAAAGTGGATTTCGCTGATTTCCTCAATGCAATGGAGGATCTTACCGATGATTTCCAGGAGAAAGCTGCCATTCATCTGGACGAAATCCAGGCCCTCGATAGAATCCTCATGGTCAGACAGAATAAAATGATCCGTCTTCTTTTTACCCAGCGTGGCCGTTAACGCCGGTCCATGCTCCAAGATAGTTGTCTTTTGCTGCTGAACCTGGCTGCCCGCTGGCTTCTTTTCTCTTTCCACCTCATCCTTTTTCTCTTCTTTGAGCCCATATTTCAGATAATATTCCTGCATAGGGATAGTATTGCCACATCCTTTGCCGTCTCGGGTATAGTTGGTACAACCGAGGAAGGGTTTTCCGCTTCCGTTGCTGCTCCGCTTGACGATCAGGTATCCATCGGTGCACTGGTCACACTTTTGTATGGCCATTTTTTCACCCATGAGATCATTGGATAAAAACCCGCAGACTTCGGGTTCATTGGTGCAAATATACAGCCTGAGACCATAGGCACTCTTATACCGATACTGCAAGGGATAACCGCAGATGGGGCAGGTCTTCCTGTTCCTTCGGCCGGGTTCGGTTTCATTCCAGTTGCCCTGAAGCAGAACGCTTTTATAATCCCTCTTAATCTCCAGGAGGAATTCGGAAGGATTTTGCTCGGGAGCGATGAAGAACACTCTGTTTTTCGTCCGGGTCATGGCCACATAAAACAGCCGCCGCTCCTCCGCATATTGGATGGATCGATCTTCTTTGATGACAAAATTCAGGACCGGATCGTTTTCAATCTTTGAGGGAAATCCATAGGTTTCATTCCGCCCGTTGATCACAATGACGTTGTCATACCCCAGCCCTTTGGAGGAGTGGGCCGTCATAAAGGTGATATCCACTTTAGGATACTTAACGGAACGAATCTTGGATCCCCGGATCACGTATTCAAACAACCCGGACCGCTCCAGAGAATCTCCGTCGAAGTTGAACCGCCCCAGGAGAAGGATATTGGAATTGGAGCTTTTCCCTTCTGCTTTATTGAATTTTAGGATCTGCTCGATGGCCACTTCCACGCCATGGGCCATGGCATACAGGGCACCGCTGCGGGTATTCCCCGGCTTGCCCTTCCCTCTGCTGTCGTAGGTGTAGATGATGACCGGGTCCTTGATTCTCTTGGGAGATACCAGCTCTTTTCGGATCTGGGATTCATTTTTCTGGATGAATTTGCCGGCGATGTCGATGACTTCCTGGGCGTTTCGATAGGTATTGACGATTTTGAGCAGCTTGCCATAGCCCATCTTTTCCCGGAAGTGGGTGAAAAGGGAAATATCCGATCCGCTGAAGGCATAAATGGATTGCCAATCATCCCCTACGGCAATGATCTTGGCGTCGGTCACCTCCGATAGCTCCCTGGTCAGGTCAAAACGCTGACGGGAGATATCCTGGTATTCGTCCACAATAATATACCGGAAGTCCAGCTTCTGCTTCATCTCCTTGACTTCCCGAAGCAGCCGGGCGGACTCATTGATCATATCCTGAAAATCCACCGCATTGTTTTCGGCCAGATGGCGTTGGTATTCCAGGTAACAGCCCTGGCAGATGTCCAGAAACAGTTTGGAACGGACGTTGGTGGTGGAATCGGCCAACCTCCGGAAATCTTCATTGGTATAAGCATTGGTTTTGAAATTGTTGATAAACTGGCAGATCAAATCCACCAGCCGGCGGATGTATCTGGATTGCTCTGAAAAAACCAGCTTTTCTACTACTTCCCGCTGGGAACGGGGATCGAGAATAAAACCATGATGTTCCAACTGCTCTTTCAGGTGATCCAGCAGGGGCCGGCCATCCTTGTATCGGGAAAAGGTATAGAGAAGAGAAGTCCCGTGCTGTTTGTGAAGCCTGATCTTTTCACGGATAGCCCTTTTATAGGCTTCGATTTGGTCTGGACTGAAGCGATGATTTTCTCCGGACTCGGAGAGGGCGAAATGCTCAATATAAGCGGTATGGTCCCCCTGACGGATGATGAAGTCCGGGGTATAGGGCTTTCTGGAGAATTGAATATTGAAAGGATAGATGGGTTCGTACTGATAATCGATATTGTTTAAATACAAAAAGTTTGCGATTTCCACTTCCTGGCCGGACCGCAGGATCTCATTGGAAATCGTGATCTGTCTTTTACTTCTGGTATCGCAAATTTCATGGATGTACTCGTCCAGATCACTCTTCAGGGTCTCATAGCGGCCTTTGGCGACAGAATCAAAAAACAAATTCAGGTCTTTGCCCTCATAGGGGGCATCAATATAGGAACCGAAGAACAGAATCAGGTTGTTGACCATCCGCTCATTTTTCAGGAGATTCCCTCGGAAATAATCCAGAAGGACATAGTACAGCCTGGATCCGTCCACGATATTCAACTTGTCGGGAGTATTTTTCCGGATAATCGCGTTGCCGGTGGAATGAAAGGTCGTAATGGGGCAATCGATTTGCAGCGCCTTGTTGATCTTATCCCGCAGCTCCTCTACTGCTTTATTGGTAAAGGAGATGACCAGAATCTTCTTTGGATCGATTTTCTTCTTATCCACCAGATACTTGACCTTAGCAGCAACTGTCGTGGTCTTACCGGCTCCGGCCCCGGCAATCACCAGGCAGTAGTCCTCATCGGTGAGCACCACGTCTCGCTGATTTTCATCCAACATGATTTGAGGATCCACATCCTGGAGAATGGTATCCAGATACTGTTTTTCGGCGATCTTATTATGGGCGACGAACCGGTCATTGTGTTCCTCAACTAGGTGATCTACCCTTACAAGTGTCCCAAGAGCTTTTATGGTTTTCTCCCGGGGGACTCCATGTTTCCTGCAATATTCCTCCAGGATACCGCCATCCATCAACACTTTAAAATGATTCTGCAACTCGGAAAATTCATCAGTGATTTGGGAATAATCCCGCCTTGCAATATAGGCGTTTTCATTAAGCAACCGAGAGAAATCCGACTCCAGGGCATAGAGCTTTTCCACTTCCGGAGGCAGGGTTTTATTAGCCACTGGAGTGGTGTCTTTGGCGAATAGGTTTTTAATTCTTGAGAATAACGCCATTGTTGTTCCTCAAAATTTTATTATATTGCAAATTTAATACGCTAAACATTAGTTTAAAATACTGTAAGTTTTTCCCCATCTACTTCAATTACGACTCTTTTCTTCCCATTGAATGTTCGCCCTGTGTATTGTTTCCGATAAACCAAATAATCTTGAAGATCAAGGCTATAGCCGTAAATCAGATCGATACCTTGACCTGGTAGATGCTCCGTAAAAACCAGAACATTGTCCTCGGTAAGGAAGCACTCATTAAACATGTAATCCGGATCAAAGTCAAAATCCAATTGGAGGATTTCTTGCATTACTTCCAGATCATAGATGCAATAATTACCGGTTTTCCATCCACCCTTATGGGCCAGATAGTATCTGTCCGTATCCCCTATGAAATTCAAACTATCATAGCTGCATGGAATCACTTCATTGTTATGCAGGTCAATGATGCCCCATCTTTCTTCATCGCACCAGTATTCTTTTCCCTCTTCACCTTCCTCTGTTTCCCATTTGCCTTTGCATACTTTCGCCCAACCGTCAACAAAGTTTTCGGCAAATATATATTGGGGAGGAATCACTACATTTAAATCCGTGTCCAGCCAACCCCATAAACCTGCACAGGCGTGCATATGATGATGATATTTCAGGCTGATTTCTCCAAGCAGGCTGACCATAACAAGTCCTTGTGAATACCCACCACAGTTTGGATAAACGAAATTAGGCGTCTGCTGATACTCCTCCGGAAGCGGCGAAGCAGTCATCCTTCTTTTATTGAACAGATACAGCTCATCAGCATCATCGATAGTACCTACAGCGAACTCACTTTCTTCATCATCATTATTTATGGTCACATTGTATAAATCGTCTAAGTGCAGGACTTCCATAATGGATACCTCTCATTCTTATTCCTCTTTACAATTTAAGCCTTTATAATCTTTGCAACGAATTACCCACTCATCATAAATCGCCCTCAGGTCCTCATCCAGATAAGCGAGGGCTTGTTCCTCCATATCTTTCGGCACTCCGTAGTATGCTTCTGCAATTGCTCCGGTTATGGCACCGATGGTATCGCTGTCCCCACCAAGGGATATGGCCGTCCGTATGGCATCTTCAAAGGATGTGGATTCCAGGAAACACTGAATCGCCTGAGGGACGGTCTCCTGACAGGTCTCGTTGAACCGGTACGTAGGCCGGATATCATCAATCTTAAAGTCCAGGGAATAATACTCCCTTTCTGTTCGTTTCTTAATTTCTGTCTTGGTAGCACCTTTCCGAGCAAGGTAGATGGCAATAGTCGTTGCCACGGCTCCCTTGATCCCTTCGGGATGATTATGGGTTACAGCGGTGACGATCTCGGCCAGGGTTTCTGCTTCCTCTTCTGAGTTTGCGATAAATCCTGCGGGGCTTACCCGCATGGCTGCTCCATTTCCATAGCTGTTATAGGGCTCCGGAACATAACTAAATACCCACCGATTAAACCTGCCTCCGAAACCGCAATCGGGATACTGTCGACCGATTTCCTGCATGTACTTTACAGTTAAATCAGAAAGCAAAGTCCGAAATTCCGGGCTATCCAAAGAATTGGATAATTCCTTTTCCTTCATAGCCTCCATGATGGCTTTAGCAACTGCCAGAGTCATGATGCTGTCGTCAGTGGCAAAGCAGTCTTCCGTAAATAGGTCAAATTCTTTGCCCCGATGGTTATTAAATTCAAATCGGGATCCAACGACGTCTCCGATGATTGCTCCCAGCATGTTTTTCCTCCCTATAGGTCTTCGTTAAAATTTACAAATATTGGTTGAGGAGGATGCAATTCGTCTTTAGTGCATTTCCTCAATATTGGTTTTGTCCTATTGATGGGAAAAGGAACCTGGTCTTCCGGGAAGTAATCAATTTTAGTAATTTTCGCAATAGCCAAATGGCTTTCATCCCCTACCGCAACCACAACCTTATCACCAATTTTTAGCGTATCATCCTCGGTTAAATAGTAATAACTTTTGCCTTTTTCGTTAAACTCCACACTACAAAAGATGTAATCATCCCTTTTACGATTTGTCTTATTGTAAAAGGCAGGGTCAAGAATCTCTCCGGTACCAAATCGCTGCATAAAATTAAGAAGTTCTTCTGCAAACTCCGGGAAATCATCCGGCAGACCATTCTTATCAAAGATACCTTTGATAACAAGCCGGGGTCGTTTTTTAAAGTCAACGATTATCTCATAAAGCTTTGTTTCAACGTCATTTTCTATAACGCCAGGATCATTTTCAGTGATACAGTCAAAAAAACTGTCCGCATCCAAGTCATCAAGCAAACCTACAACACCATCTCCCCCACTGTATTTCCGGGAAAGAATACCCTCAGAACCCATGTCCTGGAAGTACTCCAGGGTTTGCGTTTCTCTATCAAGAACGAGCTTTTTTGAATAATCCCATTTGCAGTCCTCCACCAGATCATTTATCAGGGCATGGGGTTTTGCAGTAGTTAGCTTATGATAGTTTATTGTAATTTTGTCCACCCGATCCGGCTTGAAATTTCCATCGAACACGAACAAGTCAGGCATTCCAAGTGTGTCCCGTATAAGATCGGATAGGTCAACACCGTCAACTTCAAAATCACAGCAGCTAGAGCCTGTGTATTTGTATGGCTTTCCCTCTGCATTTGTTATTATCAAATCCCAGCTTCCAATATCTGTTACAAATTCAATCTCGTGCTCTTGACTGAAATATTTGCCAACCGAATTCAGGATACGGGCCGCAGCTTCTTTACCAATACTAAAGTTTTTCCTTCGCCCACATAGATATTTCTCATAACCCATATGGAAGTGATATCCGGAGAACCACACTCGACCATTGGCGTTTATGGTAAGCCGTTGTTCAACTTCTTCGTCTAGCTCTGGGCAAGGCCGTATCCGGTATCGCTCGATACAATATTTATCTTACTTGCACGTCCCTGTAAGATAAAGGGGCTATCAGTATTCATCGGATTGCCTCCTCCCATATATTAAAGTTATTAATGCCTAAAACCAGCGAAAAAACTAAATGGGAGTCTCATTGTTTTCTAATTCCTTCAATGTCTTACCATCTGCTGTTTTCCATTCTGTTAATCCATTTGCATGGCCACCTATAACAAACGCAGCTGCATAAGAGGGGCTCTTGAAAAGAACGTCCTCTTGTAATATGCCATCTCCATTAATTTTGGCTTTTTGTCGGGATTCTTTTATGCCAGGCGGGATGCTGTCTGAATCATTAAGTTCTATTCGACTGCCTTTAAGAACAACGAAGCCCTCCGTTGTTTGTTTACATTCCGCTTCAATTGTCTTTCCACTTTTGCGGCTTTTACGTTTCAAATGTAGCAAGAAGCCATCGCTCTCCATTTCCATATTACAATTAATTCCTATCGGCTGCTTTATTTCAGTAAGGGATTCAAATACCCTGTGGCCAAGGGTCCCCATCACAATTTTGGAATAGTCGATAAACTCTTCCAATTCACTTTCTTTTTCTTCTGTTATATTCCCAGGTGAAGGATCATTTCCATTTTTAACAATATAACGCTTTGCAGCTAACGCCAAGTTCGTGAAACGATTTTCAAGGTAACTTATTTCTGTTGGCCCAAAGGAATTATTGGAGGTAGTGAATACAACGGCTTCAGTCCAGTATTCTTTATCCGGATTGCGCTTATGTTCTTGTAAGCGGTATAAAATCCCTTCACCGTTTTTCCTTACACCTGCCTGGCCTATATAAACAACATTTTCTCCGGTTAGGTCAGATGTACCGAACAGAAAATAGACTCCAGTCTGTGATAGATCATCACGCCCTTTGCACTTATCCAGTTCAGTTCGAGGCAATTTATATGCGACACCAGTCCAGTTAGCCAAAGTGCATTTGATACGACCGCTTGCTACTCCGTCCATTAAATAAAGATTGATGCTTTTTCCTCTTGTTACCATTTGAGTACCTCCAAACAACTCAGATACGTTTTTTATGCATTTCCAGCTTCGTGTTCATTTGAGACTAATTTAAGTTGTCAGAGCCAAGCAGCTTCAACTCGAAACTTTTTATATATAACGCATCAAATTCGATGGCAAGTGCCTTCCTGCATCGCTCTATATCAGCCGACTCGAAACTGATTGAGATTAAACAAGGTATGGCATTATGGAATTCAGCAAAATCTATTAATGCCAGTTCTGTTTTTTTACTAATTTTTCCGTAAAACGGGAAAATTTCCGATGTAAGTTTTATCCATCTATATTCTCATTTGTCCTTTATATACAGAGCCCTCCGTATTGAATGTCAAATTAAATACCATATCTGACAGCCACTTTTTAAACGATGAATTGTCGTTAAATTGTTTAAATACTTCCATGTTATCTGACATGATATTGATAATCGCTTTGTTTAGGGCTTTATCGCTTTCTATCTTTGCATTTTGCTTGTCTGAGTTTTTCATAGCATTTTGATAATCTTTGTCCTTTGCAACCATTTCTGGTATCTCGGAAATACGCTTCTTAACTTGATCGATGTCCTTCCATTCAACATTTCCAAACAGATCATTGAATTCGGAAAGGATGTTGCTTAGCAAATCAAGCTCCGCTTGTCCTTTGCCTCCACCTGCACTAGTCGGAACAGGATCAATGCTAAATTCGCCCTGCTCTTCGAGAACAATTGACATAGCAGTCTGTGCTTCAACTCTGTAACTATCCAAGTCTATCGCTTCCAAAATTCCAGCAGACAGATCTTCTTCAATCGGCGCTGGTAGTTTGTGAACCAGTAGATTCAAGAAGATTGATAGCCTCTCCCAGTCTGCATTCCCATAAGGTAAAATGGCAGATAAAAATCCATAGGTGCGAACAAACCCTTTGCACTTGCTCTTAAAATCAACCTGACCGTTTTCATCCAAATCTTTTTCATAGTTATGAGCACAAGCATCAAGTATTGGGTCCAATCGATCTCTATCCGCTCCATTGAGATAAAATTCAACCACTGAATTCACATGATAGTCTGTAAAAACATGATAAGCCCTGATAGCTGATTCCAAATCGTTCAACTTATCGGGATCCGTCACATCTGAAAGCACCGTGGTTGTATAGTACTTTTCAAAAGATTCCTTGATGGTTTCCGTGTCGTTCGCAAAATCCAAAATAAACGTATCGTGCTTTTGAGGATGAGCCCGATTAAGCCTTGATAATGTTTGAACAGCTTTAATATCCGTCAATACTTTATCAACATACATAGTGTGAAGGAGTGGCTCATCATAACCGGTTTGGAACTTATTTGCCACTACCAAAATCCTATAGGGATCTCTTTTCATACGTTTTTCAATTTCACTGCTTGCAAAGCTATTGATTGAGCTTTCAGTCACCTTTTTACCACCATAGTCATACTCACCAGAGAAAGCTACAATGGCCTTATAAGCACTTCTGCGGTTTTGTAGATAATTTTCAATGGCATAGTAATATTGAATCGCTCTTTCGATGCTGCTTGTCACTACCATGGCTCTGGCTTGTCCGCCTATTTTCCCTTTGGAAATCACATGGTCATGGAAATGATCCATCATGATCTCTGATTTAAGCTCAATTGCCTTTTCCTGTGATTCAACATACTTTCTCAGCTTTTTCTGGGCCTTCTTTTTATCGAAAAGAGGATCATCTTCAACTGTTTTTGCAATCTTATAATAACTGTTGATTGGCGTGTAGTGCTTAAGGACGTCCAGAATAAAGCCCTCTTGAATCGCCTGTTTCATCGTATAGTTGTGAAACGGCCTATGCTTAATTTTGCCTTCCGTTTCATACGGCACCCCAAACATTTCAAGCGTTTTATTCTTTGGGGTAGCGGTAAATGCGAAATAACTGGCATTCTTAAGCATCTTTCTACCTTCAAGGATACTATTGATTTTATCCTCGGTGGATTCTTCCTCTCCTTGTTCGTAGTCAGAGGAAAGAGCCATATTCATTTTTGCCGACATATTACCGCTTTGGCTGGAATGCGCTTCATCGATGATGATTGCAAAATTATTCTGTCGATGAGATGTCCCAATGTCGTCAAGGATGTATGGAAATTTATGAACAATCGTTACTATAATCTTCTTGCCATCTTGTAATAGTTTCTTCAAATCCCCAGAGCTGTCCGCATGACCAACAGTATTGGCCACCTGCATAAATCCTTTAATGGTGTTTTTGATTTGCTTATCTAAATTTATACGGTCTGTTACAACAATAATCGAATCAAACACAGGCTTACCAAAACGCTGCATAGAAACCAGTTGATGCGCCAGCCATGCAATCGAGTTTGATTTTCCGCTACCGGCACTATGCTGTATCAAGTACTTATGTCCTACACCGTTCCCTGCAACATCCGCAAGTAGAGCTGTGACCGCAGATAGCTGATGATATCTCGGAAAAATCTGTGTGCGCTTGATTTTCTTTGTTTCCTCATCTTTTTCTTCGATTATCTGTGCAAAATTTTCAATGATATTTGATAGTTCTAGCTTGGTTAAAATTTCTTTCCACAAATAGTCTGTCTTTATCCCTGAAGGATTAGGGGGATTACCCGCCCCTCCTTCATAGCCTTTATTAAACGGCAGAAACCAAGATTTCTTGCCATCCAGTTTCGTGCACATTGCCACCTGATTGTCATCCACTGCAAAATGGACCATACAGCGACCAAAGTTGAACAAAAGCTCTTTAGGATCCCTATCCGACTTATATTGCAGAATGGCATCATCTATGTTTTGCTTTGTAAAACGATTTTTAAGCTCGAAAGTCATGAGTGGGAGACCGTTTAAAAACACAGCAAAATCAAGAGCTAATCTGGTACTGTCCTTAGAGTACATTAACTGGCGTGTCACACTGAAAATGTTCTTTTCATACATCACCTTCGCAGCCGGATTATGAACCGATGGCATCATATAGTACATATCCAAAGTAACAGGGTAAATCTTAAATCCATTTCTCAGGACATCAATTACACCATTTTTTGCAATCTCACCTTGCAAACGATTTAAAAACTTAATCTTGTTCGCTTCAATCTCTAAAGCCAGCTTCTCAAGCTTTTCAGGCTGCGTTGCTTCAAGAAATCGAAACAATCTCATTTCATCGACTGCATAGTCCCAGTTATAGTCTGAATTTTTGCCTTCCTCATAACCGTTGACTTCAGTCAAATGTTTTACTATAAGAGTTTCAAAGCCTTCTTCTTTAACATTACTCGGCATTATTCATCACCATCCTCTACTTCGAGAATTTCTTCGTCTACTGATTCTTCATCAAGTTCCATAACCTCGATCGCTTCATCTTCAGATTTATCGAAAACAATGGTTCTAACATCTACTTTTCCTGTTACCACATCTGTAATTAGGCTTTTCTTATACTCTGATATTAGTTCGATTTCTTTTTGCAGAACTTTTATTGCATTATCGATACTCTTAAAACAAGCTAGTATGTGATTAGAAATTTCTATTTGCTCTTTCAGAGGTGGCAATGCTACCTTTGCATCTTTTACAGCTTGATATGACAATCCATAGCGTGTAACACCTTTAGCTCGTAATTTGAATTGAGTAGATAGATATTCTGACAATAGGCTACAAAAAATAAAGTTAGAATTCACTTTTTTTGTGTCTACTCTGATGATAGCAAGATGATACGCACAAAGAACATTATACAACTCATCCGAAACAATTGCCGGAACTGCAATATCCTTCCACGACTCAGAATCTTTTGTAATTACAATATCCCCTTCGCGTAGGGTCAAATTTTTTATTTCCTCCTCACTTGCAGTTGCTTGCATGAAATTGATACTTCTATCAATAAAATCATTTTTGTAAACATCAACATAATTACACAAACTGACTTTCCGTTGATTTGGATAGGATTTCTTATCTAAACCGCTTAGTATGACCTTAGCCGCCCTACTAAGATTAGTTACTTCCCAATGTTCCGGTACATCTCCAAGCCAATCAATTCCTGATGGGTTCATTTTTATGTCGGGATCCAAACCTTTTGTTACCGCTTCATTAATGATTGCTTGTTTTTGTTCTTTTAGAACTGCAATGAGCTTTTTCTTTGCCTTTATGAATTTATTGATTTTTGCCAGTTGATGGTCTAGGTACTTTACAATCTGGTCTTGTTCTGAGAGCGGAGGAATTGGTAAATATTGATTCGCAAAAACTTCAAACCTAAAGTCAGAAGATCTTTCCCTTATTCCACGGTACAAAGACTGAATAAAACCGGTCTTAGCCATCTCTCTTATCACATAAGCATAATAATAATTATTTAAGTCAACTTTTGACTCACATACACTGTATACTGGTGTTCCCTTTCCATCTGAATCCGAAACACCTATCGCTCCTGCAAATGCATCCATTACATGAATTACCAAATCACCTTTTCTTATACCTTGGTATCCAATTTCTTTTATGGACTCTGTAAAGCCTGTTGTTCTCCTATTTTTTCTTAAAGTCACCACTCCATCTCTGAAGCATGTGACGACCTCATCATTTGATCTAGTAGGACGATTCAACTTCTTATATACTGCTTTGCCACGTTGTACATCCCAGTGTGCTGGGATGCTTTCAATCCATGGAATATCAGTGACCGGTCTTAACTCATAAGGTCTAAGTTCATTATTCATCATTTTCTTAGCCCCCTATAATCTCATTCAATAAACCTTCGGTCTCAGCTTCTAAGGCTTTAATGTCTTTAACAATCTCATCCAACGATCTGAGCTTCACTGGTTTATAGAAATACTTTGTAAAGCTGATTTCATAACCCACCTGTGTTTTTGACAAATCGATCCACGCATCGGGTGCAAATGTTAATACCTCATCCCTAAAGAAAGCTTGAATACCACCCTCGTGTAAAAGAGGTACCTGCTCTGTATCACGCAAATTGGTGTCAGGTTCGTATTCAACAATCCCTTGATTTGTTTCGTACAGTCCGTAAAGAGGATTTGATTCAGCTTTACCAGCTTTATGAATCTTCTTGATTACTTTCTCTGCGGATTCATCTACCTCAGCAAACTGGTTTTTAATAAAATTCATACGCTTAGCTGGCAATTTCATGTTCAACTTGTCTGCAGCTTTGTCTAGCATTTTTTCAAATGCGTTAAAATCCAATACTTTGCTGTAGTTAAACTGCTTTGCAACTTCTTCAAGTAATCTCATGACCGGCATATCATCTGCTGCACGACAGGCTACCTCAAATTCCTCTAAATGTGCTTGCGACAAATCCACAGAGAGTCTAAGAGGTCTTTCAACTGTAATCTTGGAGTATCCAAACTCTTTATTATCAAAAATCTTTGACTGTTCTGTTTCCTTAAAATCAATCAGAAGCTTCGTAATATCAGTACGTATTTCAGTTGTGAGTTCACAGTTCTTATTACCGAGATTCTTTCTCAGAGGAGATTTAATGGAAGTTGCATCAATTAGTTGCACTTTACCTTGCCTTTTCGCAGCTTTTCGATTTGTGACAATCCATATGAATGTTGCAATACCTGTGTTGTAAAACATATTTTCTGGAAGTGCCACTATAGCTTCTAACCAATCATTCTCAATAATGTATCTTCTGAGATTACTTTCACCTTGTCCAGCATCACCGGTAAATAATGAAGATCCATTATGAACTTCAACAATACGACTTCCCAGCTCTGTATTGTGTTTCATCTTACTGATCTTGTTGGCTAAGAACAGCAGCTGTCCATCACTTGATCTTGGAATCATTTTCAGTTCTGGTTCATCTTTATGAGAAACCACAAAACGGGTATCGGAAATATCACCTTTTCCACCCAAGCGATCCATATCCGTCTTCCAGCTCTTACCGTATGGTGGATTGGAAAGCATAAAGTCAAAATATTTTGTAGCGTGTTGATCATCTGATAAGGTCGAACCCAGCTTAATATTATCAGCCTGCTCACCTTCACCTTTCAGAAGCATATCTGCTTTTGTTATAGCATACGTTTCTGGGTTGATTTCTTGCCCAAAAAGATTAATTGAAACCTGCTTATTGTGTTTCTCTGCTAGCTCTAGCAAACGTTCTTCTGCAATGGTAAGCATTCCACCAGTACCACAGGCTCCATCATAGACAAGATAGGAGCCATCCTTCAGCTTGTCGACTACGGGCAAAATTGTCATATCTGCCATGAGCTCTACAACGTCTCTTGGTGTGAAGTGTTCTCCGGCTTCCTCATTATTTTCTTCATTGAATTTACGGATGAGCTCTTCAAAAATAACACCCATTGTATGATTATCAAGCCCAGGAAGTTTCACATCGCCTTTGTCATCTAAAACTGGATTAATACTGAGGTTCACAGTCGGACTAACAAACTTTTCAATGACAGCACCCAGAATATTCGCGTCAATCATACGGTCGATTTGATTTCTAAACTCAAACTTTGAAAGTATCTCTTGTACATTTGGAGAGAAGCCATCCAGATAGGCGATAAAATCCGCTTTTAGCTGTTGATTCTTCGCTCTGGACTTAAGATCTCTAAGTACGAAAGGGGAGGAATTGCAGAAAGCTTGTCCTGCTGCACTGCACAAACCAGCGGTCTGCTCAATAACACCAGCAGTATCCAGCGCTTTTTTCATTTGAAGCACAGCTTCCTTGGTCGGTTCGAGTACAGCATCCAACCTTCTTATAACCGTCATGGGTAGTATGATGTCTCTATATTTTCCTCTGACATATACGTCTCTTAAGCAATCGTCTGCAATACCCCAGATAAAATTCACAATTTGGTTGTAGGTTTGGTTATCCATTTGATTTCCTCCGTTTGGAATTTGGCTTTATATATTATGTCTTATTTGCCATATATTATTACTTATATAGACTTTAGCTCTATTTTGAGACAATTATACCACATTCGACAATTTATTTCTCTTTTCACTCCCATTCCTGCCATTTTTTCTACATTTAGCAAAAATGTAAAAAGCCTTGAACAAACTAGTTCAAAGCATCAAAAAATAGTTATATAATTTTCTCGTTTTCCTTCCGAATCAGCTCCGCTGAAACCTCCAGGGCGTCCTTCAATTCTACCTGGCTGTATTCCATCCTGTGCTCCCCCATCCTATCTTTCCCCCGGACGGTATTCCCAGCCAAAGTCGCCGCTGTAGACCATCTGCCTGGTCATGCCTCCGTCGATGCAGATGTTTTCCCCGGTGATGAATCCAGCTTGCTCGGAACACAGGAAGAGAACCATACTGGCTATATCCTGGGGCTTGCCGATCCGGCCTGCCGGATGCTGGAGGATATCGGAATCCTCCCACTGTTCATCCTGGTTATCGATCCAACCGGGGGAGATGGCATTGACCCGGACCCTGCCGGATAAGGATACGGCCATGGCGTGGGTCAGAGCGGAGATGCCTCCCTTGGCCGCCGTATAGCTTTCCGTAAAGGGCTGGCTCATCCGGTCCCGGGAAGAGGAAATGTTGACGATGGATGCTCCCGCTGCAAAATAGGGGAGGAAAAGTTTGGTCAGATAAAAGGGAGCAGTAATCCCTACCTGGAGGGCTTGGTTGAATTCCTCGTAGGAACAGCTGTCCAGTCCCTTCATCAAAGGCGGAGCATTGTTGATCAAAATGTCCACACAGCCATAGTCATCGATGACTCGCCGGGCGAAGGAAAGAAGGATATCTTCCCGGCCGATGTCTCCGGTAAAATAGCAGCCTGGCTTTTGGTCGATGGTGCAGAGGATGGCTCTCTGCTTTTCAAATTCCCGGGCGATAGCCTGGCCGATGCCGCTGGCAGCTCCGGTGATTACCACCACTTTATTTTCAAACATCTTCTCTTGCTCCTTTCTTATTCCTCCAGGTCCTCCCGGGACATCTGAATGGTCAGGTACTCTCCCCGGTATTCATATCCCAGGTTGAGGGCCATATGCTTGGAGGTCAGGTTGGCCGCATCCCAGCAGGGGCGAATCCCCCGGCGGACGCATTCCCGGATCAGGGCGGCAGAGCAGGCCATGGCCAGTCCCTTTCCTCCATAGGATTCCCGGGTGGCTACCTGGATCTCGATTCCTCCATGGTAGACGGTCATGGTGGAAGCACCGGAAACCAGCCGGCCTTCATTCAAGATCCCGAAACCGAAGCCTTTATTCAGGTATTCCTCGGCGGATGGGAAGACCTCGCAGAATTCCCGGGACCAGTCCTCAGCCATGGCCTGGTGATAAAGGTCTTCATCGAAGGCCGCCAACTGATAGCCTTCCGGAATGGCATCCATATACCGCTGAAGCCGCTGGTCGTCGAACCGGTAGTCCTTCTGGAGGATTCCGAAGCGGGGCACCTTCACCGGATGGTTTTCTTCTATGGTCATCAGAAGCCGGACCCATTCCGGATCCTCGTCGTTGAAGATCACCACCGTCCGGTCACTTTCGTTGACCTGAAAGAGATTTTGGACCAGCTCCAGGGCGTCTGCCGAAGTCGGATCTCCCCCGAAGAAGCTGTATTCGCCACTGACGATCAGGGCTGCTTTGGGCTCTGTTTCCCGGGCCACATAGGCCTGTCCCATAATTCCCTGGAGGCAGGCGATGACCATGGAGTCCTGGATGCCTTCAAAGAGGGGGGCGATGGTATTTCGTTTTTCTATTTCTACTGGATGCAAAGCTTACCTCCTGATTATGGGTTTTTATATCGTTTTGTATTTATATCCGGATCCATCCTCGGAAGCCCCGGACCCCGTAATAGGAGTCGGCCCCGTTGTGATAGACAAAGACCCGGTCGTAGCGGCGGTCCCCAAAGATTGCTCCTCCCAGCCTACGGACCGGTTCCGGTGTTTGGAGCCAGCTGGAGGTTTTGGTGTCAAAGCCGCCTAACTTTTGGAGAGCCTGGTACTGTTCCTCCGTCAAGAGCTGAATGCCCATGGACTCGGCCATTGTAGCAGCACTGCCCTCCGGCTTATTCTTTTTTCTTCCTTCTCTGGCTTCTTCATCATAGCAGAGGTTCCGGCGTTCTGCCGGTGCCTCCCTGGAGCAATCCGTAAAGGTGATGGCTCCGCTGCTTTGGTCCCATCCGGTCACGCAGGGCTCACCTCCGGTTTCTTCCATTTGGAGCAGAGACCAGAGCTTTTCCGGGTGAGACTTGAGCCGGGCTTCTACCAAACTCCAGGGTAATTCCTTTGCCAGTTCAGCAAATCCCTCATGTTCCTGCCCTAAATCCGCCCATCGTTGCTCCAGGATTCGGAGTAGATTGTCTGATTCGTCCGGAGTTAAGGCACGGGCATCAAGCTTTTTACTTACCATGAATTCTCCCTCCCTTCCGATTATTTACTTGCTTCCATGATGATGCCCCGTTTCGTAGCACCACAGGGCGATATCCCGAATCAGGTCCAGGGGAACGGGCCGGTCATAGGGAAACTGGATAGCTCCCTTGCTGAAATGGTAATCCGACAGCCGGTCCCGGAAATGCTCGATGGCAACGTCACCCGGGTAAATTCCCATATGATTCTTGAATGCTGCAAAGTGGATGATATTCTTATCTTTCCAATAGGTGGGCATCCGCCAGGAGATCCGTTCCTCCGCTTCCGGCAGGGCAGCCCGAAGAGTCTCCCGAACCTGACGGAGAATGGGCTGAACGTCTTCCCGCTGATCGGAAATGTATTGGTCGATGGCTTGAGACATGGCTGGTTCACCTCGTTTCCCGCCCTTTCCAGGGCTGGCAAAATTGTCAAAGTTTGTTGTAGTTCCATTATAAACCTTGAAGACTCAGATTTCAAATCGATCCACATGGATTCTAGTTCCTCTAAAACCCCACCCAGCATATCTTGTTCTTATTTGCTGATTTTTTGTCAATATTTTGCTATCGTATTGCTTTTTTAAATCGGAAGGTCTATTCTGAAGATAGAGAACCCTTCCCGCTGAGGGACGGAACGGGAATTGCATCACTGGAGGAATGGACATGGGTAACGATCAGCTTAATTTTCTCGGCAAATATATCATTGCAAGCGTGCTCCTGGTACTAATTGGGCATGGTTCCATGGAAGGTACTTTGGCGGGCAGCGCGGATCCTCCCCCGGTAGACTATAGCATCTCTGCCCCGGCCCAGGTTGAAGAAACCGCGGAAATTATCAAGCAAAATTTATACGAATATGGGCCCTTTGTCTTTGGGAAATAGCCCGGATCTATCATGCAAATAACCTCCAATCGGTATCGATGGAGGGTTTTTTTTGAAAGTAATAAAAATGAGTGAACTTTTTTGTCCGATTGGTCGTATATGTATATAGAAGGAGGTGGCAGAGTGATCGATTCGAAAATCGAAAAATACGGAAAACGGCTGTACGGCCTGTGCTTGTCCCTCTGCCGGAATCCTGATCATGCCCAGGACCTCTATCAGGAAACCTGGCTCCGGGTAATACAGAAACTGGATCAATACGACAACCGGCTGGAATTCGAAGGCTGGCTCACCCGGATCTGCGTCAACCTGTACCGGGACCAGCTGCGAAAAAGAAACCGGAACCGTATTTTTGACGGATTCTCAACCCGGGAAGATAAGGATGCCCTGCTGGAATCCATTCCGGCAAAGGAAAACGAAGATCACCGGGATCTTCATCAGGCCGTAGGACAGCTGCCGGACAAGCTGCGGATCACCGTCCTTCTCTACTATTTCCGGGACTTAGACATCCAGTCCACCGCTGCTGCCCTGGGGATTCCCCCGGGAACGGTGAAATCCCGCCTTCACAAGGCGAAAATACTGTTAAAGGAGGTGATGCAGGATGAAATTGAATTTTGAGTTTGAAGGCTCGGAGCCCCCTGTCCTTCGGGAACAGGACCTTCGGGAGATTCTGGAAAAACGACAGCTGATTAAAAGAGCCCTGATGCTGACCCTGGCTTCGGCCCTGATCCACATTTGCCTGGCCCTTTTGGCCCTGTATCTGTCCCTCCATTCCCTGCCAGCGGCCCTGGTGTGCCTGGTTTTCCTCGGTATCTCCCTCCTGAACAGCGGCATCGCGGCAGTGCTCTTTACCCGAAAAATGATGAACGTCATTCCCTATTAATTTGATAATCGAAAGGAAGAAACACTATGTCACTATATGCCTCCTGGATGATCCTGGTCGTTATGGGTCTATTCCTCATCCTGCCGGTGATGATCGGTGTCTATGTATACCGGGACTCGGAAAGCCGGGGGATGAACGCTCCCCTGTGGACCTTGATTGCCGTCTTAGGGCCGGCCTTTGTGGGCCTGATCATCTATCTGATCGTCCGCTCGGAAGGCGGTTCCCTGAAATGCCCCCAGTGCCAGAATCCTGTGACGGACAAATACACCCTCTGCCCCAACTGCGGCGCCTCCCTGAAGCATCGGTGCCGGGGCTGCGGGAACCCCCTGGAACCTTCCTGGAAGCAATGCCCCAGCTGCGGCTTAGCCGTACCCGAGGACCAGCGAAGTCCCGTTGTGGACCGGGCTGCCGACCGGGGCCTGGGCAAGATTCTGATTGCCGTCATCCTGATTCCTCTGCTGATCATGGGCCTTTTAGTCGGTGGTTTGGTTACCTTCCGAAGCTCCATTTCCAGCAGCATCGGCTCGATGGACGGGATGCAAGTGGAGGATTACGCCGACATGCCAGTAGTATCAGAATGGCTGAAAGAATGCGACCAGCTGGGGGATGGCATCTATGTCCTGGAATACCAGGGCAAAGGGCAAGGGGACTGGGTCAAGGCCAGCTATCTCATCTACCGAAAAGGTCTGACCGGCATGACCAATGTGTCAACTGGTTCTTCCTCACTTGGCCTTTTCAAGGGTCCTGCCCTGGATGTTTCCTATAACGATTCCGATGCTCCTTCCAACTTGGACTACCACCTGTATCAGGTGGATTATTCGGCGGACAAAGTTCCCCGGCTGTTGATCCAGGTCAATGGCCAGGAAGCCCCTTACCGGCAGACCCTTTCTGCCACACCCATATCCTTTGCCGAAGCCTCCATGGGGCGTCACGAAGCCGCCAATCTATACGATGCCAAAACTCCTTATCTGGGGAATGCCTCAGCAGTGGTGAACCTCATCGACCGGACCGGGCTGCCCCGCTTTGGCCCTTATACCATCGAGCTTCAGACGAAGGAAGAGCCCTTTGGCCTTCGGATCTTCTTTGAGGCTTCCCTGGAAACCTTTGGCCAGCAGGACCGGGCTTACGCCATCATCCTCCTGGGTCTCATTGACAACCTCAGTTACGTAGAGATCGTCGGATCGGATGGCACCCAGAGGATTACCCGCGAGGAAGCCTCCGAAGAACTGGGCTTTGACGTCAAGGAATTTGGCCAGTCCCCCGGGAAACTGGCGGAATATCTAAAAGGCCTTTACTAGTTTATTGTTGTTTATAATTTACATTATACCCGATAGGGTGTATCATCTTATTGCATAAATAATTTGAACCCTATCGGGTATAATATTTGATTTTCCAATTGACATTATACCCAAAAGGGTATAATGTATTGATATGATTCGGGTTAAAGGAGGCGATAATAGGAATGAACAAAATTTCCAGATTTATAAAAGAAAGCAGGCGTTCCGCAGGTCTTACTCAAGAAGACTTTGCAGTACGCTCCGGATTAGGCCTTCGTTTTATCCGTGAGCTGGAGCAAGGCAAAGAAACAGTTCGCATGGACAAGGTAAATATTGCTCTTGGAATGTTCGGCATGGAAGCTGTGCCGGGGAAGAAGGATAGGGATTAATGGATACCTTTAGAAAAGCCTATGTGTATGTACGGAATATCTTTGCGGGTGTTCTTTCTGAAACCGATGAAGGTTATTCCTTTTCGTATACATCCGACTATCTTTCCAGAGATGATTCAGGTGCAGTTTCACTGACCTTGCCGCTCACAGAACAAACATATACTTCCAAAACTTTATTCCCTTTCTTTGACGGAATAATCCCGGAAGGATGGCTGCTTGATGCCGTTAGCCGAAACTGGAAAATTGATCCCAAGGATCGTTTCGGAATATTACTTGTTGCCTGCAAGGATAGTATTGGCAATGTCAGTATTAAGGAGGAACAACTATGAATTGTTTATGCTGCGGAAAATCTCTTCGTTTGGAAGATGAGCAAATCGGCTGGCATAAAAGATGCATCAAGCGCTTTTTCGGAACATCGGTTTTACCTAATGTAGAGATTGATGAGAATACCATAGAGCTCCTTGTGGTAGAAAGCACAAATAAAGGATACACGATACCCGGTGTACAAAAAAAATTATCCCTGCACCTTATTTTCGAAGACAAAGAGCCCCGCCTCACACTTTTAAATTTACCGACGGGTTATATTCTGAAACCTCAGGTTAAGGATTTTCCTTCGCTTCCGGAGGCCGAGCACCTAGTAATGTGTATGGCGGATGCTGCCGGGATATCCACCGTCCCACATGCTCTTATTTTAGGAAACGGAAGCCATGCCTATATTACAAAGCGTGTGGACAGGGCTTTTGAAAAAAATGAGGTCGGGATGCTTGCCATGGAGGATTTCTGCCAGCTTGATTTGCGCTTGACACAAGATAAGTACAAGGGGTCTTATGAGCGATGCAGTAAAATCATCCGGAAGTATTCTTCAAGAACAATGCTTGATATGACGGAGCTTTTTATAAGATTGGTATTTTCATTCCTTGTGGGCAACTCTGATATGCATCTGAAAAATTTTTCTTTGATCGAAACGGCGGAAGGAAGTGGGCAATATGTTCTATCCCCTGCATATGATTTGCTGCCCGTAAACGTCATAATGCCTGAAGACAAAGAACAATTTGCTCTTACAATGAACGGGAAGAAAACGAATATACGAAAGAAAGATTTCCAAATATTTGCAGACAAATGCGAAATTTCGAGAAATTCTGCTGAAAAGATGATTAAAAAGCTTGTTTTTATGAAGCCGACATTTATTTCCATGTGCAACGAATCTTTGTTGCCGAAAGACTTAAAAGAGCGATTTGTCGAGCTTTTAGAAGAAAGAGGCAGTATCTTAGAGGTATAAAACAAACTACTATCACTGAACTGAAAAAATCACCATGCCATTATCATTGAATAGCATGGTGATTTCATTGCGATTTTGGCTTCTTTTTTCGGTCTTGCACCTCAAAGCGGAACCCGTTTTCAGCGGATGTCTTCCCTTTTAAAATGCTGGAAGGTCAGCAGGGTTCCCCCGAGGAAGACCAGCAGGATCACTCCGAGGGTGGCTGCCGGGGAATAGCCGGTTTCACTCAGTTTTCCGCTGGTCAGGAAAAAGGCTCCCGTCCAGGGATAGAGGGCCCCCAGGTCCTGGTTGGATAAGGCCGCTCCCCCCATAACGATTACCGAGGAGGCCATGACCGGAGCCACAAAGCCTTTAACCTTTATTCCGATATAGGCGAAGACGGGCAGGGTCAGGAAAACCAGCAGGTTGCCGGCAAGGAACCGAATGAGCCACTCCCCAGCCACCAGGAGGGAGTACCCTTCCAGATTGAAAAAATGGTGATAGATGCTACAAAGGACCAGTACCCCTCCCCAGGTTACCAGGGTCAGCAGCAGGACCCAAATCAGGAGAATGGAGAATTTAGCCGTCAGCAGCCCTTCCCGTCTCACCGGTATGGGCAGGATGGTTTTCAGGGTCCCTTCTCCGTATTCCCGGCTGAACAGATAGGCGGTGATGGTAACATAGATCATCAGGTTGGTGAGAATCATCACGTAAAGCAGGCTGCTGTCGTATATATCGCCTAATGTGAATATCCGATCCGGCTCTTGGAAATGGGTGTACAGGGCTTCTGCCAGCATCAGGCAGGGAGTCGAAAATACCCCGATGATGCTGAGCAGCAGAATTCTCGAGCGCTTCAGCTTTAGTCCTTCGCAGGTAATGAGATTACGCAATGCCCCCACCTCCGATCTTCCGGAGAAAATAGGGTTCCAGCGGTTCTCCTCCGCGATTCAGATGGTCTTTCAGATCCATCTCTTCCAGCAATCGCCCTTGATGGAGGATGCCCACCACATCCACCAGCTGCTCCATCTCACTGATGATATGGCTGGAGATGAGAATGGTGGTTCCCCTGGTCCGGACCAGCTCCTTTAGAAAAATCCGAACTTCTTTGATGCCGATGGGGTCCAGACCGTTGGTAGGTTCGTCCAGAATCAGCAACTCCGGCTGATGAAGGATCGCTGCCGCAATGCCAAGCCGCTGCTTCATCCCCAGTGAATAATCGGAAAAGGGCTTACGGGTCTGATCCTGAAGACCAACTAATTCCAGAGCCTCTTTCAGGGGCTCTTTTTTGTGGATTCCCCGAAGCTTTCCAATAAGTGTGAGGTTTTCCCAGGCGGTCAGATTCCCGTAGAATCCGGGAGTCTCAATCATGGATCCGATCCGGTGAAGGGCTCCAGGTTCCTCCCGGTGATCCTGGCCAAAGAGTTCAATGGTTCCACTGTTCGGATGGACCAGGCGGAGGATCATTTTCATCAGAGTCGTCTTTCCTGCTCCGTTTCGGCCCAGAAGACCGTAAATTTTTCCCTCCGGCAAGTGGAGGTCGATGCTTTCTGCTACCCGGACGCCGCCGTATTCCTTGGTCAGCCCACGGGTTTCAATGATGTGTGTCATGTTCTTGATTCCTTTCTGTTTTCAAATGATTGCTGGGAATCTTGAGAATCCTCTTCCAAAATCCCCGGCTTCATTATCCCGTTCATGGCTGGAATGGGCAAGAAACCCTTCGTCACATCACGAAAAAACCTCCGACACTTTTCGTATCGGAGGCTGAATTTCCATTCTTTCAGGGCTTTTCCCGGGATTATTTTGTTTGGTTTCCTTTAATCAATAAAACAACTTTGACCATGATGAAAAGGAAAAGAAACGCAGATACATAAAGCTGCCGGGTGGAGATGAAGAACAGGACCGCCAGAGCGTTCCACCCAAGGGAGAAGCTGCTGACTCCCTTCCACCATTGTCCTACTCCCCTCCGGAGAAGAACCAACTCCAAGATCCCAACCACCACCATCAGGATCAGAAAACCGTAGGTAATAGCCAGAAGGACCGGTGACGTGTCCTGAAACTGGGTCAGGGTAACTGTTGCGTAGTAGTTGCCTTCCTTCTGGGAAAGGAGCGGAACAAAAAAGAATCCGGCGGCCAGAAGATCCAGGATCCCGAACAATAAACCCTGCATTCCTCGCAGAGTCTGCCGTTTTTCCGATTCTGCGGCTTCCATCAGTTCCTCACCGGATAACAGCTCATCGATGGAAACAGAAAAAACCTCCGCCAGATTTCGGAGGGAATCGATGTTGGGATACCCCTTCCCGCTCTCCCACTTGGACACAGCGGTACGGCTGACAAAGAGCTTTTCTGCCAGCTGTTCCTGAGTCATTTCCTGCTGCTTTCTGAGCAGCTGGAGTTTTTCGTTGAATTCCAAAGGTTGACCTCCTATTTAAGCCAATGCCTGACCGCCGTTTCGGTTCATCTCCTCAATTTCTCCTTAGCCTCTCTTTTTCCAGCAAATCCAAGTCAGATTCCAGGTCCATCGGCTTGCCGATCAGGTATCCCTGATGATGTCTTCGGTGATGGCTTTATCCGATTCCAGGCCAAATTGAGGCAAATCCCTCCCATCAGGATCATTACCGGCACAAAGAGTATGAGTTTGACCGGTCGGGCTGTTTTTTGCCTGGCTTCATTGATAATCCTCCAGCAAAAAATCCATGATGTTTCTATGGGCAATTCCTCCCCTTGAAAAATCATATTTATCCATGGACAACACCATCTTAGGATAATGATCGGCAATAGTATGGAAGGCACCGAATTCTCTATCCGCAAAGCTTTCATCAGCCAAAAGATAGGTTACCTGATAATAGGCTCTTTGATCACCTTCCATTGTAATGAAATCGATTTCTCCTGTTTGTGTTTTTCCTACATACACATCGTATCCCCGGTTGATCAGCTCATTATAGACGATGTTTTCAATGCGAGGCCCCAAGTCATCCTTAAAACCAGAACGCATAATTTTCGAAAATCCCAGGTCGGTCAAATAATACTTATCCGATCGGGTAAGTATTCGCTTTCCCTGGATATCATATCTGGTCGCCCTATTCAATACCATTGATGATAGGATTAGATCAAGATACTGGTAAATAGTTTCTGTGGAGATGCTCCTGCCTCCGCTTTTAAAGAAATCGGATATGGATTTAGCCGAAAACAACTGAGAAACGTTTAGAACCAAATACTCCATGATCCGGTTCAGTGCATCCAGATCGCGGACATTACTTCGTTGCATTATGTCACGAAGAACAATGGAGTTATAAAGATCTCTCAGATAAACTCTGGTCTCCTCTTCTGTTTGCATCAGAAAGCGCTGGGGCATCCCTCCATAATCCAAATAATCCATAAAATGGGATTCCTGTATTTCAGACTTAGAAAGTCCACGAACTTTGCAGGTCTCTGCAAAACTGAAGGGCATGATTCGAAAGCTCACATATCTCCCGGATAAATGGGTGGCCAGTTCGCCAGAAAGAAGCTTGCCATTGGATCCGGTTATGAATATGCTGCAATTTAACGAAGATCGGAAAGAGTTGACCGCCTTTTCAAAATTCATGACGTTCTGGATTTCATCAAAGAATAAATAGTATTTATCTTGGTCCGAGGTTTTGTCCTTAATATATCGGTGGAGGTCCATCTCATTTCGAATGAAGGAATAATCCAGGTCTTCAAAATTCAGATAAATAATATGGGACTCTTCCACTCCTTGCTCTTTTAATTCGGATATAATCTGCTTTAATAAAACCGATTTTCCTGAACGCCTCATGCCAATCAAGACCTTTACGAGATCCGAATTATAAAATGGTCTGATTTTAGTTAAGTACTGCTCTCTTTTTATCATTGTACCCCGCTCCTTTTAACCATTTTACCAAATCTCTCAACACACTTCAATTTTTATTTCGGTATATCGAAATATTTCATAATAACTGCATTTTATTTTTACATATCGAAACATTTTTCTAATATTTATATTTATTTCGTTATATCGAATTATCTTTAAACCACCACCTGATTCCGGCCTCCGTTCTTGGCCCGGTATAGATTGGTGTCGGCTATTTTAAATAACTCCTCATTGCTGATCTCCGGACTGGCAGTAGCGCCTCCAATGGAGACGGTGACTCCGGCCTCCAGTTCGCCGTTTCGATAGCGGCTATTTTCTATCAGCATCCGGAGTTTTTCCAGCACTGGATAGAGGTGCTCTTCATCTAATCCAGGAAGGACCAGCAGGAATTCTTCTCCTCCCCAGCGCACAGCCGTATCCGTCGAACGGATTGACCCGGTCATGGTTTTGGCTATCATTCTTAAAATCTCATCTCCGATGTCGTGGCCATAGGTGTCGTTGACCAGTTTAAAGTGATCGATATCAACGATTGCCAGGGAGTAGGGTGCTTCCCCCTCTTCCATTTCCAGCCTTACTTTTTTAAGTTGCAGTTCCCCATAGCGGCGGTTAGGGATCTCACAAAGGGCATCCGTAAAGGCGATGGTTTTCAGTTCATCGTTGGTCCACTCACTGCTGAAGGTCCGGCTTTCCGGAACAAACAGCTCGATAGCGCCGACAAATCCCTTCTCTTCATCGTACAGGGGCATAGTTTTCACTTGTACTCCCACCCGATGGCCCTTCTTGTGGTGCAGATAAACAAAGTCGCTCCGCTCCTGCTGATCCAAGAGAGTGGCCTGCAGAGGACATCCGTCCTTACAGAGCCGGTTTCCTTCTGCATCTACATGATTGAGGAAATTATCATAACAAAATGTCCCAACCACTTCGTCCGCGGGAAATCCGGTAATCAATTCCGCACCCTTGTTCCAGAAGGTAATTTTTCGGTCCTCGTCCACAAAATAGATCCCCTCATTCAGGGAGTCCAGCATATTTCGGTATAGTTTCAGATTCATCCCTTTTCTCCTTGGCGATTCCTGCCAGATATTGTTTATTTGTAGTGTAACACCAAATTTGTTGATTCACAACATTCAACTTCCCCATTCAACTTCCCCTGGACTTGAATCTTTGAAACGGAGCGAAAATTCACCGGCGCCTTTGAGCAGATGTTCAGCGGCGAAGCGAAGGACGGGAATGATTTCGTGTAGATTGAAACAGACTTTTACGAATGGACTTGAAAGGACCCGAATTAGACAATCTGACCACTTTGGGGGTTATTTTGGTATAAAATCACGCCTTTTGGCTTCCATTTATTATGCAAATTTCCTCAAATGGATATCTCAGTGAAAAATCCTCGATTCATAATCAAGGATTTCAACTTACTCCCCGATTTTCTCCATTTAGAACTAGTAAAATCAATTTATAATCTATTCAAGAAATATTTTTATACCAATTTTCACCCCAAGGCAAGTTGTCAAACTAAATGCACGCCCCTGATATAAATGAAGTTGTTATTGCGAATGGGCGGAATTCTAAGGATGTCCTTGAAATTGTTATTGCCATTCGGGTGGTGGATTGAAGTTGTAAATACCGCAATTTCATTGATTTTTACCCAGGAAAAGCATACAATCATGTTAGCGACGGCATGCTAAGTGCCGGGCTGCATTTCCCTTCGATTTTGAAGTCCTAGATGCACCCCGGTTTTTGATGGATATTTGGTTGTCCTGCCTTCGCTGAAATTACCGACTTACTTCAGTAATGCCGGTGTTAGGATTATGGATTCGGGCGGTATCTTCACCAGGCCAAGTTTGTTCGAAGCTTGTTGGCCGTAGATCTTCGTAAAGAGATCTATTGGAGACTGCCCGTTCCATTTTTTTCTTGGATAGGAATTGATGTGATTCATCATTTTTGTTACATCCTCCTGGGTCAGCTTATCCATCGACTTCCCTTTTGGCAGGACATAGCGGATGAGACCGTGGTTCTTCTCACAGTTGGACTTCTGATTGCTGTTCCTTGGGTCGCAATAAAATACCTTGCACTGGATTTCGCCAGTGCCAAGGTCTGCTTCAATCCTTACCGGGTCAGTGAACTCGGATCCCCTGTCCGTCAGAATGACCTGGAAAAGTTCTTGAAACAGCCCATTTCCCAGCCTTTCCCTGAAGTAATCGAACACCTGGATTACGGAAGCTGCCGTATTACGGTCGCGCAGATACATCAGCTGCAAATCGCAGTTGGTGAACAAGAGGGTAAGGAGCACCTTGCCACCCTTTCTCCCTTCCACCGTATCCATCTGAACGACGGCCGCATCCGGATTTTCATCCACATAACTGCTGTAGTCTTCAAAGGTCCTTCCTATGTGGCATTGCTTGTCGATATGGAGAACGGGGCCGCTTTTCTTTCTTTGTGGCATCCGTACCCTTCTCCTGAGGTCCAGGTTCTTTGCATCCAGCAAACCCTGTTCTACATATTTGTAGAGGGTTCTGCCGGATATCGGCATCTCGTCCTTGTAGTTCTCCCAGATGACCGGGATGGATTGCCCTTGCTTAATCTGCTGAGAAACCACGGAGTTCAGATAATCCAAATCTTCCTCCGCCAGCGAGATGCCCTGTCTTGACTCTGATCTCAAGGTTTCATAGGCCCCATGAGCCCGCTTTGCCTCATATTCCATCTTGGTGAGCCAGCATTTCGACTTGGTCTCACAAGCGGAACATACATAGGGCGGTTTGTTATGCCGGATGCAGGATTCTTTCTCATAGCGGTCGCAGTCTATCCGGCATAACTTGCATCGAATGCGACAGGACCGGTTACCAAAACAGACATCCCGGCGTTTGCATGTCTTTGGATTGTCGCATACTATTCGATGGATGCAGTCATTTCCCGCAGTGGTTTCCGTGAGATATCGATGGGCTTTGATCTCCCGGCTGATTGTGGAACGGTCTTTTCCAATGTGATCGGCTATCTGTATGAAATTTTTCCCTTCTTTCAGTAAGATCTGGATGTCAATCCTGTCGTCCAGGGTCAGGTGCTTCTTGATTTTTGCGTTCATTTAGGTCCTCCAATCCGAAGACAGGACACCTTGATACTGTATCACATCCACATAAAAAATCCATGAAATCCTTACTGCGATTTCATGGATCGAATCCTTTTGTAATTCTAAATGCAAGTTCATTGAAGTTCCTACTAGCATTTAACTATTCAACTTGTCATTTTCACCCCAAAGGGGGTGGATTGTCTAAAACCCGCCTCAACCGCCTGCCATACTTCAAAAACGAAGCCCCAGAGCAGTAGCTCCGGGGCTTAAATGTTTCTATTTCGCTATCGTCCGGCCCAGCTCCACGGCGGCCTTCTTGGCCGCTTCATCCGGGTTCCAAAGCTGTCGCATGCCTTCGCCGATAACCTCAAAACCGGCATCGGCCAGCATATCGTTGATCATCTTGACCGATTCTCCGCTCCAGCCGTAGCAGCCGAAGGCGGCGGCCTTTTTCTTTTTGAACTTCAGGGACTTCAGGTAGTGGAGGAATCCAGCTACTGAATGAAGGAGGCCGTTGCCCACCGTCGGGGAACCCACAGCGATGGCTTTCGAGCGGAAGACTTCCGTGGCCACATCATTGAAGTCGCTCTTGGACAGATTAAAGATCTTGACGGTTACCGCCGGGTCCTGCAGCTGGATGCCCAGAGCGATCCGCTCGGCCAGTTCCCGGGTGCCGTTCCACATGGTGTCGTAGATGACGGTGATCTGGTTTTCCTGATAATCCGCTGACCACTGGACATACTTCTCTACGATCTGCAGGGGGTTTTCCCGCCAGATGACTCCATGGCTGGTGGCGATCATGTCGATCTGCAGATTCAGGGACAGGACTTCCTGTAATTTTTTCTGCAGAATCGGATTGAAGGGGTTGAGGATGTTGGCAAAATACTTGATGGATTCCGTCATCAGCTCTCCCTGATCCACCAGGTCGTTGTAGAGCATTTCCGTGGCGTAGTGCTGGCCGAAGGCATCGTTGCTGAACAGGATGTTGTCCCCCGTCATATAGGCGGCCATGCTGTCGGGCCAGTGCAGCATCCGCATCTCTACAAATATCAGCTCCTTGCCGTTGCCCAGGTCTAGTTTGTCCCCGGTCTTCACCACTTTAAAATTCCAGTCCTGATGATACTGGCCTTTCAGGGATTTTACCGCGTTTTCGGTGCAGTAGATGGGCGTATCGGGAATCAGTTTCATCAGCTCCGGCAGGGCCCCGCTGTGGTCTACCTCACCATGGTTAGCGATGATATAGTCTATTTTTTTCAGATCGATTTCCTTCGATAGATTCTCCACAAATTCTTTGGCAAAGGGAAGCCATACTGTATCCACCAAAACCGTCTTTTCCTCCTGGATCAGGTAGGAATTGTAGGTGGAGCCTTTGTGGGTGGAATATTCGTCCCCATGGAATTTCTTGAGTTCCCAGTCCACCTTGCCTACCCAATATACATTATTTTTTACTTGTTTCTTCAATTGTCTGTACTCCTTTCTTGTTGCTTAATGGTAGGTACCCCGGAATCTGTCCCGGTAAACCTGCTGATAAAAATCTCCTTGTTCCTTTCTTTCCTCTGCGTTACTATTAGAGGGAAAGGTTGGTCCTATATGAAATCAAGAATAAAGAATAAAAAAAGCCCTCGGATTCTGTCAGCCGTCCTTGCCCTCTTGTTGCTGGCAATCATCGGATGGATTTATATTGCCAACTCGTCGATTGGCATCACCCGATACCAAGTCCATTCTCCCCATATCCCGGATCCTTTTGATCATTTTATCATTGCCCAGGTTTCCGATTTGCACAACAAAAAATTCGGAGAAAACCAGGAAAAGCTGATGGCAGCTCTCCAGGAGGCTTCCCCCGACATAATTGTGATTACCGGAGATCTGATTGATTCCCGAAAAACAGACGTAGCGGCAGCCATGGACTTCATCCGGCAAGCCACGTTTATAGCACCGGTCTATTACGCCACCGGCAACCACGAATCCCGGATTCCGGAGGAGTATGCAAAGCTGGAATCCCAAATGATTGAGGCCGGAGTTCAGGTTCTGCGAGACCATCAGGCCTTTATTGAAGTCCATCCGTCTATCGAATCAAAGGAATCCAAGGAATCCAAGGAATCCAAAGAGCAGCGGCTGCAGATCATCGGCTTGGAAGATCCGGATTTCTATTGGTATGTGGACGGTCAGGACGCTGGCTCTGCCATTTCCGAAAAACTGAACCGGCTGATGGAAGAAGATTCTTACACGATTCTCCTCTCCCACCGGCCGGAACTTATGGAAGCATACACCGAGGCCGGCGTGAATTTGGCCTTTTCCGGCCATGCCCATGGAGGGCAATTTCGCATCCCCTTGATTGGGGGCATTGCTGCACCGGATCAGGGATTTTTCCCAAAGTATTCTGAAGGAATGTTTCAACAGGATGCTACCACCATGGTGGTCAGCCGGGGGCTGGGCAACAGTATTTTTCCCTTCCGTTTCAACAATTCTCCGGAGCTGGTGGTCGTTACCCTCAAGAAGGAAGGATGATCCTTCTCCTGACTAGAGTTTCACCCGCTTAACATAATGGGTATGGAGGAGTTCATGTGCCTTTTCACCGTAAGGCTGGCCCAAAAACTCTTGATACAGTTTCTGAATATAGGGATTTTCATGGGATTTCCGCATGGCTTTTCCCTTATCCTCCTCATAGATGGCCTGGGTCCTGGCTTTCAGGGTTTCAATCTCCCCCTGATGGTAGGGCTGTCCGCCACCGCCGATGCATCCCCCGGGGCAGGCCATGATTTCGATGGCATGATACCGGGAATTTCCGGCACGGATGTTTTCTAATAAGGTTCTGGCATTGCCAAGTCCATGGGCCACCGCAATGTTCAATTCCATATCATTGATCTTCACGGTAGCTTCCTTGATGCCCTCCAGCCCCCTCAGTTCTTCAAAATCAACGTGTTCCAGGGTCGTCCCCGTCAGCCATTCGTAAGCGGTCCGCAGAGCCGCTTCGATAACGCCTCCCGTTGCTCCGAAAATAACCGAAGCGCCGGTGGATTCTCCCATGGGATGATCGAAATCCTCTTCCTCCAGATTCAGAAAGTCAATGGAGGCTTCCTTTGCCATTTTGGCAAGTTCTCTGGTGGTCAGGACAAAATCCACGTTTTGATTGCCCTCCATCCCCAGCTCCGGTCTGGCCGCTTCATACTTTTTGGCCAGGCAGGGCATGACGGAAACCACCACGAGCTTATCGGGGTCGATGTTGTATTTTTTAGCATAATAGGATTTGGTGATAGCCCCAAACATCTCATGAGGCGACATGCAGCTGGAGGGAATGTCCAGTAAATCCGGGAACTGATGCTCAAAGAATTTAACCCATCCCGGGCAGCAGCTGGTCAGAATCGGAAGGGTTCCCTTGTGCTCCAGCCGGTGGATCAGCTCTGAGGCTTCCTCCATAATGGTCAGATCCGCGGCAAAATCCGTGTCGAACACCCGGTCAAATCCCAGTTTTCTAAGAAGGGCGACCATTTTTCCCGTAACCGAATGTCCCGGAGGCAGGCCGAATTCTTCCCCAAGAGCCACCCGTACTGCCGGGGCCGTCTGTACGACCACAAACTTATCCGGGTTATAAAGTTCTTCCCAAACCTGGCCAATGGAACTAATCTCCGATAGGGCGGCAGTAGGACATACGGCAACGCATTGGCCGCAGAAGGTGCAGGCTGTTTCAATCATGGGCAGGCCGAAGGTGGGGCTGACGATGGTATCAAAGCCTCTCCCGGTAGCGGACAGGATCCCGCAGGTCTGGACCTCGTTGCACATGGTTTCACATCGTCTGCATAAAATACATTTGTCCAGATTCCTCTTGATGGAGTAGCTGGATTCATCCTTCGGGTAAGTTGTCTGTTCTCCCTGATATTTCAGTTCTCCGTAGATACCCAGCTGTCCGGCCAATGCCTGCAGATCACAGGAACCGTTTTTTTCGCAAATCAAACAATCGAAAGGATGGTTCGACAACAGCAGTTCCACCGATGTTCGCCGACCGCGGATGGCCCTTGGAGAGTTGGTTTTAATCACCATTCCTTCTCCCACCTTGGTCACGCAGGCCGGTGCCAGGTTTCGTCTCCCTTCGATTTCCACCACGCAGACCCGGCAGGAAGCTTCTTTGTTGACAGCTTTCAGGTTTTCCAGGTCCATATGACACAAGGTAGGAATCTCGATGTTGATGCGTCTGGCTGCCTCCAGAACCGTCTCCTCTTCCGGTACGGAAAGGGAAATCCCATTGATTATAATGTTCACTTCTTTCATTTCCTCTTCCCTCCCTATTTTTTCACGACGGCATCAAATCGGCAAACATCCAGGCAAGCTCCACACTTGATGCATTTTTCCTGATCGATGACATGGAGCTTCTTGGGGCTTCCTTCAATGCAGCTGACCGGACATTTTCTGGCGCATAAGGTACATCCCGTACACTTGTCTTCCAGGATGAAGTAAGACAGAAGGGCGCTGCAGCTGCCAGCCCGGCATTTCTTTTCCAATACATGTTCGCAGTACTCCTCGTAGAAATATTCCAGCGTACTCAGAACCGGATTGGGAGAGGTCTGGCCCAAACCGCAAAGGGCCGTATCCTTGACGGCTTCGCTGAGTTCTTTGAGTTTTTTCAAATCCGCCAGGGTTCCCTTCCCTTCTGTGATCCTTTCCAGGATCTCATACAGCCTCTTATTACCGATACGGCAAGGGGTACATTTTCCACAGGATTCATTCTGGGTGAAGTTCATAAAGAACTTAGCCACTTCGACGATGCAGGTGTCTTCGTCCATAACCACCAGTCCACCGGAGCCGATCATGGCACCGGCTTCCCGGAGGCTTTCGTAGTCCAATGGCATATTGAGATGCTCCTCGGTCAGGCAGCCCCCGGACGGTCCTCCGATCTGTACTGCTTTGAATTTCTTTCCGCCCTTAATGCCTCCGCCGACCGAATAGATGATTTCATGAAGGGGCGTCCCCATGGGGACTTCAATAAGACCTGTGTTTTCAATATTCCCGGTCAGGGCAAAGACCTTGGTTCCCGGACTCATGTCTGTTCCGCAGGATCGGTACCAGTCCGATCCTTTGCTGATGATCAAGGCTACATTGGCAAAGGTTTCCACGTTATTGACTAAAGTAGGTTTCTCCCACAGCCCGCTTTCTGCCGGAAAGGGCGGTTTATTGACCGGTTCTCCCCGTTCTCCTTCAATGGATCGGATCAGAGAGGTCTCTTCGCCACAGACAAAGGCTCCTGCCCCGTAACGAATCTCGATATCGAAGCTGAAGTCCGTCCCCATGATTCCCTCACCCAGCATGCCGGCCTTTCTGGCCTCTTCAATGGCACGCTGAAGCCTGGCAACCGCCAGCGGGTACTCCGCACGGATATAGATGTAACCCTGAGATGCTCCCACTGCATAGCCGGCTATCATCATGCCTTCCAGGACTCGGTGAGGGTCTCCTTCCATGATGCTCCGATCCATGAAGGCACCCGGATCCCCTTCATCACCGTTACAGACTACATATTTTTCCGATTCGGCTTGGTTTTTTACATAATTCCATTTCATGCCAGTACCAAAACCACCGCCCCCCCGTCCTCTCAGGCTGGATTCCTGGATGATCCGGATCACATCCTCGCTAGTATGCTCAAAGAGGCAGGCTTCTAATGCCTGATAGCCGCCGTAGGCTATGTATTCCTCCATGGAGTCCGCATCGATTCGGCCGCAGTACTGAAGAATCCTCCTTTGCTGGCTGCGATAAAAGGGCAATTCCTCCTGTATCGGATACCGGATTCCATCCTTTTCAAAGACCAGCCTGCTGACCACCTCATCCCGGAGGATCGATTGCTCAATGATCTCTTCCACATCTTCCGGCTGTACCTTTACGTAAAGGATTCCAGAAGGTTCCATGGCCACCAAAGGCCCTTTCTCACAAAATCCATGGCAGCCGCTGATCTTCAGACCAACCCGCTCTTCTGTGCTTTCCTCTTTCAACTCCACCTGGCAGGGAATCTTCCTGTTTGCCAGAACCTCTTTGAACTTTCGGTAAATGTCAAAGGCACCACTGGCAACGCAGCCGGTTCCGCCACATACATAGATTTTTTTCTTCTGCCCTTCCAGCTGATCCTGAAAGCTTTTCTGACAGTTGGTCAGGTCTTCTCTGCTATCATACCTCATGGCCGGACTCCTTTCTCAGGGACTGAATCAATTCCGTTGTTTTTTCCGGTGTCATTGCGGGATATACTTTGTCATTGACGGTGATTACCGGTGCCAATCCGCAAGCCCCCAGACAAGAAACCGTTTCAACGGTAAACAGCAAATCCTCTGTTGTATTAGAACCGGAGGTGATTTTTAACTGCCGCTGAAGCTCCTCCAGAATCGGAATCGACTTTCTAACATGACAGGCCGTCCCATCGCAGATCTTGATCACGTATTTTCCCTTTTGAACCTGACTGAAATGGGAGTAAAAGGTAACTACCCCATTGACCTTTGCCGAAGGTATGTTCAGCCTTTCGCCGATGTAGCGCTGTAACTCTCTGGGCAGATAGCCAAAGATGTTCTGAGCTTCATGCAGAACCGTGATCAATGCGCCTCTTTGATCCTTCATCTTGCTGATGAAGGCATCCAGCTCCTTGACTTTGTCGGTTTCGAGCACTTGATTCCATTCTTGTTTCATCAATAGTTTCCTCCTTTGAAATAACGGGGGCAATGGAACGGATGTAAAGCTTTCTTTCAACCATGTCGGAGATTATAAAAAAAGCACTTGTCTACGGTGTTGAGAAATCAATTCATCGTCGGCAAATGCATAGTATATTTTAATTATCCAGATATCGATAGGGGTTGTCAAGACATCTTTGATGGCAGTTTCTTCCCGCACTTGCTGCAGAATTGAAAATCCTCTTCTGCCTTTGTTCCACAGTAGGGGCAAAAGCGGAAGCCTTCCTCTTCTTCCGTTACAGCAGAGGGAGGAAAAGGCCGATTATCATCCCTTCCTCGAACTAAATCCTCCAGCGGGTCCCTTTCTTCCGATTCGTCGGTTATGTCAAAGGTCGAAAAACGGTTCTTTCCGGTTGCATTTTTGTAGTGGTAAAACCCTTGGACAATTCCCATCCCAATGAACAATACCCCAAATACCGGGAACATGATCGGAGCTCCCATGGATGCTGCGGTAATCGTCCAGAAAATACCGAAAACAACGGCAATGACTAATCCCATGGCGCCCATTGCGGAAGGTCCACGGCCTGGTTTAATGCTTTTCATCTGATCGTTCCTCCTTGATGTTTAAGAATGTTGACTATTCTTGAATGCCTTGCCCAGCATCATACCCACCAAGGATATAAATGCATACCCCGGAACATAGATCATGGCTGAGCTATTGTAATAAATAAAGATACCGGGCAGAAAGATCAAACCGATCAATACGGGGAATAGAAAATTCCACCCATTTTTTAAGCCGTATATACTGGAAGTGACCAGCGTAATCAGAGGCAGCAGGATCAGAAGGATCAGCATAAAGGTTCCGGTATCCTTGCCGAGTAGGGGCAGCAGATAGTATGAAATTCCACAGATCAACAGGTAGGGGATCATTTTCTTTGACAATGTCATAGTTGGTCTCCTTTTTTAATTGGTCACGATAACGGTTTAGACTGATATTTCATTTCCATCACCAAGAATAAGCAGAAAAGGATTTCTACAAAAATCATGGTCAGGGCCAGTATCTGGGGCGGTTGGAAAAGGCCGATCAGTAAAGCCCCAAAAGGTATTAAAACGGAAAATACATAATAGGTCTTTGACTGGTATAGCCATCCATAGGGCAATAGGTGAGCACCGAAAATAATGGCAATCACCATGACCAGTTTATCCGGAATAGTAGGATAAATCCACATGGCAATCAGTAAATACAATATTTGATTGAAGGAAAACAACAATCCAAGCTTTGTAAGAGGATTATCCTTGTTCTGAAAATCCACACCAATCAGTTTTGAAATAAGGAAAGCCAGGGGGACCAGTGGCGTTGTTGCACAAAAGGTCCAGAGATTTTTCGTCAAAATGGGCAAGGAAGTAGAAAGGATTCCAAAAACTATAGCCCATATGATCACCGAAGCCAAGATAAAATGCAACCCCTTTTTCTGTTTTCGACTACTGTCCAGCCTCATTTCATCAATTTGCATGATTAAACCCAATTCCTTTCTTTCTTACCCTTCTCCTAAATGGCCACTATAGCTTTTTTCTGAGTTTCAGGATAATGCCTTGTTCTTCTGCCGTCTGCTGGAACCTTTCGGTCAGAATGGCGGCCTTTTCTTTCAGGGTTCCTTCCAGGAAACCCGGCGTGGCAGCTGCTTCCTTCAGAATCCTCTCCAAATTCGGTAAAGGGAGAAGATTGACCGCTAATCCATACAAGGTTTTGCGTTTGCCGTCGTTGTATTCGGCCAAGAGTTGCTGCAGGATTTCCACTTTGCGTTCCTGCTCCCTGGTGTAGGCTTCGATACCGATCTCCCCAGCCCTTTTCATATCCTCCAGTTGGTGCTGGTGGGTGATAAAAGAATCCATGTCCGGATTCCTTTGGTAGTGGTCGCAGGGGAATTCAGGGCAGAGAAAGCAATATTCCACGCTATCATGCTGCAGACTGCACCGGGCGATGGCGCAGGGCTGGTTGCCTTCTCCTCCCCCGCAGCCGGGACAATGGCCTCCCAGTTTCATGGCGCACAAGCCACAGTTGAGGCCACAGAGAGAAAAGAGCAGATTTTTTCGGTTGAAATCTTTCATGAATTTCGCCCCCCTAGGCTCGAGTATCCCTCTTGATTTTTAACTATTAAATATTTTATTCCATTATAGCAGAAAACCCCTTGACATTTTATTCACGGGGTAGTATTTTTAACGTAGTTAAATTTATTTAACATTGTTAAACGTCTAAAGGACAGGAGCCCAGCATGAAACCTACTAAAAAAGACCGCACCCGCCGGGAAATCATGGAAGCCGCCAAAGATATCATTCGGGAAAAGGGCCACGACGCCCTCACGGTCCGATATCTGGCCCAGGTCACCGGCTATTCCTACACCAATCTCTACTACTATTTCAGGGATCTTCCCGCTTTCCTCTGGGCTTTGCGGCTGGATATAATCGAGGATATGATTGGGGAATTATCCGTTGATTCTGAAACTGTCCCTAATGAGGAGTTTTCCCAATCCCTTTGTGTTTACGCCGATTATTTTTTCCGGCATCCCAACCTCTTCCGGTTCTTCTATTTTTATCCCTTCGTTCCGCCAGAAGGAGATGAAAGCCAGCAAAGGCTGGAAGAACGGTTCCGCAGCATCTGGCAGGACGCCTTTGCCGGTTTGCTCCAGGAAGGGATCCTTCATCCCAACGAAATAGAGCCAGTAACCAAAACAATCATCTATGCCCTTCAGGGCTTTATCCTGCTCCATATTTCATCTGGTGAACCATTGAATGGAGACTGGCGGGAAGAGCTGCACCAAATTATAAACCAAATTCTAAAAAGGGACTGATCCTCTCCCGGAAAGGATAACAACATGAATCACCTCCCCACCATAAACCTGCAGCCCCTATATCGGGTAGCCTGGATTTTGTCCCTCCTGATGCTGTTCATCATTCCTCTTCAGATACTGATCTACGTGCTGGCTCCCCCACCGGATTCAGTAGCCGGTTTTTTTCAGCTTTTCAGTCGAAATCCTTTTTTAGGCTTGGTGAGCCTGGACTTTCTCTATCTCTTTAACAACATCATTGTAGCAGTGATCTATGTGGCCCTCTTCAGCCTTCTGTTCCGGGAAAGGCCGGCCACCTGTATTCTGGCTTTGTTGTTTGGCCTCATCGGAGTAGCTTGCTATTATCCTTCCAATCCGGCTTTTGAAATGATGACCCTGAGCCATCATTTCAGCCAGGCTGCTGCCGAGAGCCAGCACCTGTATCTGGCCGCCGGGGAGGCGGTTATGGCAGCCTACACCGGAACAGCCTTCAACACCTATTATGTGCTGAGCACCCTATGCCTTCTCCTCTTCTCCTATTCTTTACTGAAAAGCCCTCAATTCAAGGGATCAATAGGACTGTGGGGATTGGCCTCCGGATTTTTTATGATCATCCCATCTTCAGCAGGAACCATCGGCATCATTTTTTCTTTGCTTTCCCTGATACCCTGGGTGGCTTTCGTTGCCCTGCTGATGGTCCACTTCCGAAAGTTGGCCTGACCCGGGCCCCTGCTCAATCCAATCTGGGATTCAGGCCCTTTTCCATAAAGTCCAGGTAATTGCAGATGTACGCTAAAATTTGATCCCGATGATCCAGTTGGATAGGCACGTCGCTATGGTGAAGAAAATCGTTAAAATGGGTCATCATATAGGAAAAGATATCCCGGACAAAAGTCAAAGGCAGATCCCCTCTAATCCTTCCCATAGCTATCTCTTCATCCAGCAGGCGTATCAGAAATTCTTTAGCGGAATACCCAATCACTTCTTCCGTCTTTTCCTTCATGTTTGAATTGGGTTCGTTGGCAGCCTTAGCAGCAAAGGCTGCCATCTTGGGATTTTCCAGCCCAAAATAAAGGGAATGCTCCATCTGGTTTTTCAGAAGGCTCCAGATAGATACTGACTCCTGGTTCGGTATCGAAATTCGGTTCTCCTTCAAATAGCGTACCTTTTCTTCCGCCACCAATCGAATCAATTCCAAATACAATGCTTCCTTGCTCCGAAAATAGTGATAGAAGGTGCCTTTGCTTGTTCCAGAAACCTCGATAATCCGATTGACAGAGGCCTGATCAAAGTCATATCGGGAGAATTCATCCATTGCTGCATCCAACATTGCTTGTTTTTTCATCGGATCCCCTCCCCCTCCTTTAAATCTCTCGTCTTCTTCAATCCTTCAAAAATATACTCTCGCAGCATGCCAAACCGAATAGATCCAGTTGCGTGGCCATAAGGCACAACCCGAATTTCTGCCGATGGGTAACTGTTTTTCTGAACCTCAAGCCTAACGATTTGATCCTGCTCTCCAAGCATGGGATACAATTTGTGTTGATCTTTTCTGGCCATCTCTTCCTCAAAATCCAATGTAGCTTCCAACTCCTTCCCATGATTCTTTGCATAAGGAGAAGTGATTCGGGAGTATGCAGAATACAAAAATGCATCGGACATCTTCCCACCGGCAAAGATCGGCCGGTATTCATCTGCTGTATTCCGATAAGCAAAATGCAGGTTCGTCACAAAACCGCCCAGGCTTAGACCCGTTACCAGAATTTTAGGACATCCACGCTTGCGAAGCTGCTCAATCAGCCCATCCATGATCATCACGGAGGCTGCCAGCATCCCAGTATAATTGGAAAGATCTCCAATGCTTGCCAAAAACTCTTTATTGCTCTGATTAAACGGGGCCTGAATGGCGATCAGGTTTCCTTGTATTTCCTTTTTCCGAGAAGCCAAAATCCGCTTAAAGCTGAAATCATAGGAGCCCTCTGCTGCCCCGTGATGGTACAGGATCACCGGATGATTGTCGGAAAGCCATTGTTCTACGAAGAAAGCACCCTCTAACTTTTTTTCTTTCCAGTTTATCCGAAAGGGGTAATAGCCTTCTCCCGTTATTTCTGGCAGCTGCATATCCAGGGATTCCATAATCTCTGATACTCTGGGGCTGTCTATGTTATCAGAGAAGTACCGATATTTTTTTGTTGTCAGTGCTCCAAGGGCAATACCTGCCCGATCGACCCACTTTTTCATCCTTTTATCCTCCAAAAACACCAATAGACCACATGGTCTATACCACATGGTCTATTATGTCACTTCTTGCGGATTGTGTCAAACGCTTCTTAAATTCATCTGAATCCTATTCGAAAGGGATTCCCTCTAAGACACGGACGATTTCCGGATCGAATTGAGTGCCGGCACACTGTTTCAATTCCTCAAGAGCTTGTTCCGGGGTGAAAACTTCCCGGTATGGACGAGCAGCCGTCATGGCTTCATAGGCATCTGCCACCGAAATGATACGCGCTGCCAGAGGGATTTCACTGCCGGCCAATCCTCTGGGATAACCGGTGCCATCCCACTTTTCATGATGGGAAAGAACGTGTTCCGCCAGTCTGGTGTACACATCCGCTGACTTTAAAATGTGATAACTGACCTCCGGATGCTTCTTGATTTCATCATATTCGTCCTTGGTAAGTTTGCCGGGTTTGTCCAGAATTGAATTATTAATGGCGATTTTGCCAATATCATGCATCAATCCGGATATTTCAAGTTCCTTCAGAACCTCACCATCCAGTTCCATGGCTTCTCCAATTTTCCGGCTAAGCTTACTCACTCTCTCGGAATGGATTTTTTCCCGGGAATTGCTTTCATGGAGGGTCTGCATAATTACCTTGATGGTATGATTTCTCATACTCTGGCTTTCTGTAATTTTTTTCCGGTACATAAAATCTTCCGCTTTTGAGAAGACTTCTTTAATATCCTGTTCCGGCATCTCTTTCGTATCCCAGCCGATGGAAACGGAAACGACTACGTTGTCAATATGCTGCTGATCTACAGACTGGTAAATTCGTTTCATGATCAGCTCGGCTTCCCGGTGGCTGGTTTTAGGGAGCAGGACTACAAATTCATCTCCGCCTACTCTCGATATGATATCATCGCTCCGGCATTCCAGTTTTAAAACCTGGGCCACCCGTTGGAGCAGTTGGTCCCCCGCTTCATGACCAAAGGCGTCATTGGTCAGTTTCAGACCATTCACATCAATCATGGCAATCGTAAACGGAAGGTTCCTGTCCGTATCCAGCCGCTTCAATTCTGCTTCGAAAAAGTGCCGGTTATAGAGGCCTGTCAACTGATCGTGGTAGCTGAGGAACTCAATTTTTTCCTGCTTCTCTTTCTTCTCGGTACAATCCCGGAATACGACGACGACCCCTTTGCTTCGGGCTTTTTCGTCCCGGATCGGCGCCGCACTGTCCTCAATCGGAATTTCATTTCCACTCTTTTGGATGAGGAGAGTATGGTTTTCCAATTCAATGATTTTATCTTCCTTCAGCGCCTTTTCTACTGGGTTTTCAGCAGGTCTCCTGGTAAATTCATTGATGATGTTAAAGACTTCTTCAAAGGGTCTTCCCTTCGCTTCCGCCTCGGACCATCCTGTCAGATTTTCTGCCACTCCGTTCATGATGTCCACGGTGCCGTTCACGTCAGTGGATATGACCCCATCCCCGATAGAATGAAGGGTTGTCTTAAACAGGGATCGTTCCTCCCTCAGCAGGGATTCCAGTTCTTTGATTCCGGTAATATTGATATGGCAGCCCACCATACGGAGGGGCTTTGTCCCATCCCACTCAACAACCCGGCCAGAACAAATGACCCAGACGGTTCTACCATTTTTGTGATGATACCGGACTTCGTTATAAAAGGGAACGGCACCCCTGCTTTCTACGTGACTGTCGAATTGGTCTAAAACAGAAGGAAGATCCTCCTGGTAGATCAATTTCTGCCAGGATTCCGGAGAATTTTCCAGTTCTTCGTCGGAATAACCGAACATGCCTTTGAAGGATGGGCTCAAATATTCCTGGTTCGTCACCAGATTCCAATCCCAATAACCGGACAAGGCATCCTCCAGAATGCTTTCCAGCATTTTCCGTTCCTTTTCAATTTTTTCCTGTGCATCCTTTTCAAAAGTAATATCCGTAAAAACGGTAGCAAACTGATTTGGTGCCGGGCAGTACACGTTGACGGTGAAATATTTATCCAGCTCCGCCGAATAATTGGAAAAAGTCAAATTCTGCCCATGAAGGGCAACGCTTCCATAAGTTTCAATCCAGCTCTTCTCCGTTTGGGGCAGGACATCTAAAACGGTTCGTCCAATAATCGAGTCTACCTGGAGCCCCGTAATCCGTTCAAACGCGACATTGGCATCAAGAAAACGATAATTTATCGGAGATCCCCGGTCGTCCAGGATGATTTCATGCAAGGCAAATCCTTCATGCATGTTCTCAAAAAGGGCTCGATACCGGTTCTTGCTGTTTCTTTCCTTCTTTTTGATTCGATTGACAACATAAACAGCAAGCAATAGTATTGCAACAAGCAAACCCAATAAATAGAACGCCAGCATCCTATTTTGATCAGCTTCCTGCTCAGCCATTTTTTTATCGGTTATGTCATGAACAATGGAAAAGAGAAGGGGATTTCCTTCCACATTATTGACTGGAGAGGAATAGACCTCCACAAAGCGGATCTCGCCATCCTTTCGTATATGCTCAAACTCGAAATAGTTTCTTTTTTCCAGAATGGCTCTTTCCATTTCAAGGTTGATTGCTTCTGCTGATAGCGTATTGATTTGTAGAATCGTCATCTGAAGCAGTTCCGCCATAGAATAGCCATAGAATTCAGCAGCCGCCTGATTCGCATTAACGATGGCGCCTGTTTTTGAGTCGATGATCAGCATGACGGACTTATTGTTCTGAAAGGTGGTATTTGGATCGGGGTTTTCCGGATGGGCAAAAGAAACCGACGTGTTCCACAGAAGGCATAGGACTACTATTAAATAAATGTGCCGGTGCTTTTTCATAAGCAGATCTCCCAATGATTTCAGTGTTATTGACCTTGTTTTTAATTGTTTTTATTGCAATAATAACAGGTTTAAGGCCTATTCACAAGTAAAAACTAAACCACAGGGTAAAACGGAGCGCACCCAATACCCGGAATCCATTGGGTGCGCTGGGTCAATTTCGTGTCATGCTGTTTCACAGCTCATCTATCACCTACAAATATTCATGAAGAGGTTGGACCGGGTATCGGTTATTTGGCATCTTCTCTGTCGTGATATACCCCGGTTCGGCTCGAATCAAGGCCGGGATTCGGTTGATCAGGTTGGCACAGGTCAGTTCCACCGTTGCTGGTCTATTGACATTGATGGTGGTTTCCGGCTCCCCGTGGAACGTCCAGTCATTTCTGTCAAAATCCTCGGGACCGTAGACCTTTCCGATGCACTCTGTAACCAGAGTGATTCCTTCTTTGGTTTCTGTTGTCACAATAGCTCGCATTCCGGTTGGCTGACCGGCTTTGATGGTCATTCCCAAAGTCGCTGAATGAAGATCTTCATGATGGGTGGTAGGAATGCACTGCTGTACCTGAGTTAGGGGCGTCAGCTCCATCCGGCTGCATAGCCAGCCATTTTGATTCCACATGTAACTTGGCACGTAACCGCCGCTCTCCACCAGTTTCTTTTGCTCCTCCGAACTTAAACGGTTGTACATGCCGATTTCCTTTTCAAAATCCTCCGTGGTCAAACCGGCTCCGTGGCCCTTAGCCAGGGCGATTCCGTAGTCTTCCACGTTGTAGCTGCTGATTCCTGTTATCTTGGTGATTTTTTGCATGGATCCAGCAAGCGTGTCGATCAGGACGCCCCAGAACATGTCGGGATAGCCGCTTCCGGATAAGGTGATGCCGTTTTTCTTCGCCAGACGATCCAATTCTTCGGTCATAGCCGGAGAGGAGTTCCAGGGATAAAGGGATTCCTCACAGGTCGAGATGGCATTGACCCCCTTTTCCGCGCAAAGGGCAAAGATGTCTTTTATATCTGCGATGGTGCTCATGGTGGCGACCACACAAACATCCGCTTTCTGTTCCTCCAGGATTTTCCCCGCATCGGCTCCGTCGCTGACGACGATGCCGGTTTTTTCTGTGCCCATGATATCGCCAATGTCTTTACCGATCACCATCGGATTCATGTCAAAGGCGGCGACGATATCCACTCCTTTTTCCAACATATACCGCATCAGATACACACTCATTTTACCGCAGCCGAATTGGGCTGCCCGGATTTTTTTATTCATGGCATGACCTCCTATACTGATTCCTGCCTGGTGGTCCAATATGGACCTTCCTTCTGAAATCAGCATATTCCTTTGTGCTACACAAATGTCAAGCCTTACTTGTGAACTTTTTCACCGGTATTTGTATTTTATAGAACAGTTTTCGAGGCCCTGCTTCAAATCCGGGAAATTCTTCGATGACCTCGCAGACGTAGTCCCCACTGATTTCATAGCCTGTTTGGGCAATATGTTCTATAAGATGGCGGGCACACTCTGTTTCCTCAGAAAAATCATTGCTGCAACAGCATACATATAGGGCTTCCGGCAATACTTCATGCTCTCCGGGTCCCGTATAACTATCCTCCACAAAAAAGAAGACTTCATCCGAATAGAGAACATTTCGCTTCAGGCAATCCTGTCTGATCAAGGATCCCGCATTAAAGAAGTAGGACATGGGCAGCCTGTTCTTGATCATCGACTGCTTCAATTGACGGAGAATCATCTCATATCCGGTAATATCCTGTTCGAAAAGGTTTTGATCAGTCTGATGCTTAAAAATCTTTCTAGCCTTTATGTACTCAAAAAAAATCGTTCCATCCTGGGGCATGTGTTTGCATCGTTCGTGGTTAGCCAGCATCCTTCCGATTGAAAATCGACTTTGGGTGAGGCGCCGAATCGAATCGTCTATGGAAGAAACTTGATTGTTGAGCAGCTCACAGATTGCTTCTGTATTTGTCAGTTCTAAGTAACGGCGAACTTCTCGAAGAGGGATGTTGTGGGATTGGAGAAACTGAATCATATCCAGTCTGGCGCATTGATTGATATGATAATAGCGATATCCCGTTTCCCGGTCTGTATAAAAGGGATGGAGCAGTCCTTGCCGATCATAGTGACGCAGAGTCTCGGTCGTAACGTTGTTTAATTGTGCCATCTCGCCGATAGTCAGCTGCTGCAAATCCATAGTTCAACCTCCCATCTTATCTCTTTTCATACTTCCTTTTCCAAAGGAACAGCTTCCCCTATCCGCTTAAGGCCCTCTTCCAGCAAGGATCTGGGGCAGGCCAGATTGAGCCGGATGAATCGGTCCGAGTTTTGGACGAACATGTTGCCCCCTTCTAAAAGGACCCCGGCCTTGTTGGCAAAGAAGAGGGGCAGATCCTCTGCCTGATCAAAATAGGCACTGACGTCTACCCAGGCCAGATACGTGGCTTCGGAGATTTCGAATCGGGCCTTGGGCAAATGCTCCGACAGATATGTCTTGGTAAAGGCAAAGTTTTCATCCAGATACACTTGCAGCTCTTCCAGCCAAGGCTCCCCTTTTTCATAGGCCGCCTGGGCCGCCGCGATGCTTAGGGGGTTGTCAAAGCCATAATGGCGATGTTTCCATATCTTTCGCAGCTCATGGTCCGGTATGACGATATTGGAAAACATCAGCCCAGCCAGGTTGAAGGTTTTGCTGGGGGCCATGCAAGTGATGATCCGGTCGTATTCCGGGAACAGCTTAGCCAGGGGAATGTGCTTCTGACCGATTCTGAGAAGATCACAGTGGATCTCGTCGGAGACGACCCAAGTGTTATGCTTGATGCAGATTTCCCCCAGCTTCCGAAGTTCTTCCGAGCTCCAAACTCTTCCCGTGGGATTGTGGGGATTGCAGAGAATCAGGAGCGTAGTCTTTTCATCGGCTGCTTTTTGTTCCAGATCTTCAAAGTCGATCCGGTATGTTCCCCCCTCATTGATCAGATCAGAAGCCACCCATTCCCGATGGTGATGATCTGCCGCATATTTGAAGTAGGCATAGGAGGGGGTCAGAAAAAGCACCTTTTCATCTGGCTTGGTGATATACTCCACCAACTCGTATAAAGCAGGGATGATGCCGTTGGAGGTCACCAGATGGTCCTTATGAAAAATCCAGCCGTATCGTTTCTGGCACCATCCGGAAAAAGCCTTGTAATAGTCATCGGAAAAAATCATGGTATATCCGAAGATCCGCCGATCCAGCCGTTCCTTCATGGCATCGATGATGACCTGGGGCGTGGCAAATTCCATGTCCGCCACCCACATTCTTATAAACTCTTCGTCTTTATAGGGGAACGCCATGGTCTTGTCTGCCTTAAAGATATACTGACGGAATCCATCCGTATTGAGAGCATTGGTATTGCGTCGATCGATGATTTCATCAAAGTTGGTAGTCATTATGGTTTCCTTTCCTGCTCCTTATTCTGCTATTTTATACCCTTATGGTAAATCTGCCTCGTTGCTGTATCCTCGCTCCTCCCAGTATCCTTTGTACTCCGTGTCACTGGAAAGTATTATTGCATCGACCCACCTAGCCCATTTGTACCCCCATTTATCCTCTGCCACTACGATGAAAGGAAATCCCAGGGCTGGGGGAAGGGGAATCCCATTGGATGAATAGGCCAAAATCATATTCCGGTCCATAATATCTGCCAGGGACATGGAAGTAGTGTACCCGTCCACGCAGTGAAAAATAACGGTATCGGCTTTCTGATCCGCTTCTGCAAGCTGAATAAGGTCCCCAAGACTGGTTCCTTTCCATAAAACCGTAGCCTCCCAGCCCTCGACACAGTGCAGGGTAATGAGTTTTTCAGCTGCTGGCATTGCCAGGACTTCCTCATAGGTGAGGGACTGTTCTTCCTGCACCAACCCTGTTATTTTCAAGGTATATCCTTCCAGTTCCACATGCTGTATGCCGGCAATCGAATTGTCTCTGGGACCTACGGAGGGGTCCAGACGGGTACCCTCATATTCCCGGATTTCCAGTTCACTGTATCGGTTTTCCGTTGCTTCGGAATTCCCGTCAGGGCGGCTCGGATCAGAACTGATGCAGCCACTGAAGGCTGATATCATTAACACAAGAACCACAAATCCAGCAATTCTTTTCATATCCATGCTCCTATCATTACTTTGGAGAATAGTGCTTTCCTAGTTTCAACCCTAACACAAAACCTCGCACAATCCAATATACGAACTTGAATTATGCGAGGTTTTTATTGTTTTTCTATTGTTTGGTCATATCAATGCTGACATCAATCGGGGAATCCCAGAAGGTTCCATACATCCGTCCAGTTCCCTTCACGCCTCCAAGACCGGAAGTAAACAGAATTTCCAGATTCAAGCCATCACCGGAGTAATAGATTCGTCGGGAACCTTCTTCATAATACAGAGTGGTTATATCCATGTCATCTGATATCCATGCAATGGTCCCATCCCCGTTATCTTCAATGGTACAGGTTCCTGTGTCCACTTCCCCATCCTGATAAGTCATGGTATAGCTATAGCTGCCGAAAATGCTCCCTACAACCAGCACCGGTGGTTCCTCTGAAACTTCCTCCGTAAGGCCTGCCGTCAAAGCCCCCATTTGGGCTCTCATGACTTCAATGTCCGGATCCCAGGCGTTCCGAATCAGCTCCAGAACTTCCATTGGAGCATCGGGAAGGGGGAACCCAGCCTCTTCAAGGGCAGACTTCACCGCCTCTGTTCCCATGCCCGTAACATCGATGGTCTGTCCATTGATAGCGACCTTTCCATCCTTTGAAGTAGATATCTCCATCCCCAGTACTTTATTTTCAAATACCAAGTCCAGGACAGAATCGCTGATATATATTAGTGCGTCTCCCGTTCCTTTTGTTCTCTCTTTCAGATTAGCCACATCGAAATTCAGAAGTCCAATCACGGATGTGACCGGTGCCGTCACTTTCTTTAACTCATTGAATCCAACAGATACTTTGTTCTTCTCTCCCAAGATGATGGTGCTGCTGGTGTCTGCCACTTCAATGACACATTCGATTCCACTTGCGATAAATCCAGCCCCCTCCAATACGGAAACACTTGCCCCTCCTGTAGCAACAAGGGATAATCCGAAAACTGCTACTTTTGACGTTGTCTTGGTGGCCTGAAGAATGTTGACTACCTTATTGTTCCAATCCGCATCCGCCATGGCGCCCTTGTGGATAATCTCCTGAGCGAGGGTCATCTGTTCATAAGCGGTCCTGGCATCTACTCCAAGCTGTTTTGCCAGCTGGTTGTAGCGTTTGGCTCCTTTGAGGGCATCGTATTGCTTTGTCAGTTTTTCTGCCCAGGCCTTTTGATCAAAGTCCTTGGCTTCATCTGCAGCATAGGCAACTGCCAGAAAAGAGAACGGCATTTTCCCTGGAATTGAAAGGGAGGCGGTATTTTCAAGTTCCATCACTGCCTGTTCGGTTAGTTTCTCGGCACTGGCAGTGAACTCTGCAGCAGCCTCCCAGGCAGCCACCAGCTCATCCATCATCCCTTTTCGTTCTGTTTCTGAAAGTTGAGCAAAACCTTCGGTGGCAAGATGTTCGGTCAGCAACCGGGCATAGATATACTGTTTGAGCGCAATCGCCGTGGCTTCATTTCCCGTCTGTAATACCGGAGGCTCTATTTCCCGTATTACCTGGTTCCGATCTGTGTCGCCGGATTCCGACTGCCCGCCACAGGCTGCCAGACTGAAGACCATCACAAAGATTAAGAGCAGGGCTATTTTGGATTTCATATAATTTCCTCCTTCTAAGATATTCTCTTGAACACCTTTTTCGCGCATTGTTGAGAAAATCTTACACTATTGAGGGTTTTTTGTAAATAAGTTCACTCAATACCATGAAATTTCCTACAATACAATAGTCAAGGGGAAAATGGCGATAGCTGTCGGTGAAGTCCCATAGTTTTCAGGAAAATGCTGTGAAATAATAAAGGAGAAGGGAGATGATTCCAGTGTATTTTAAAGACAGAAAGGATGCCGGCATCCGGCTTGGAGAGGCTTTGATGCAATACAAAGATCAAGATGTTATCGTCTATGCCCTGCCCCGGGGGGGAGTGGTCCTGGGAAGGGTAATCGCCGACCAGCTTCAGGCACCGCTGGATCTGGTGATTACGAAGAAAATCGGCCATCCCATGAATCCGGAATACGCCATCTGTGCCGTAGCGGAAGAAGGGGAGCCCATCTGCAATCCCAATGAGATCAGCAAAGTTGATCCGGAATGGTTCCAGCGGGAGCTTAGCCAGGTCCGCCAGGAAATCCGCCGGCGCAGAAAAGAGTATCTGGGGGATAAACCCCGCCGGGATCCGGCTGGAAAAATCGCCATCATCGTGGATGACGGTATCGCCACCGGCTTCACCATGATAGCCGCCATCAAGGAAATGAAGGAACGAAATACGAAAAAAGTGGTGGTGGCAATTCCCGTGGTTCCCTTTGATACCGCTCAGAAACTGCGGAAAATGGCTGACGAGCTGATTGCTCTGGATATCGATTCCAACTACCTGGGTGCAGTAGGGGCCTATTATGAAGAATTTAATCAGGTGGAAGACCAGGAAGTACTGGACCTGCTCCGCGAGAAATAATAATTCTACTTTACTTGGGATTTGATGACTTCATAACCCAGGATGGTGATAGCCTTCTCCACATCTTTCATGGATGTTTGAGAATCATCAAAATCCAATTTGACCTTGCTGGCATTGAAAAGAACTTTCACGCTGTCCTTATCCACCCCGCTCAGGGATTTGGCGGCTCCCTCAATCTTCATGGCGCAGGACGGGCAAGCCAGGGTCTCTAATTGAATGGTTGCTTTTTTCATAGTTTTTTCTCCTCTTTTATAAGATACACGATATCGATCAAATGGTTTTTTTATAAATTGAACTTCTTGAGTCTATAGCTCAGGAGCCGCATCCCGTTTAAAATAACTGCCAGAATGCTGGCTTCGTGGACCAGCATACCGATGGACATATTCATCCATTCGCTGAGGAATACGCTGGCCAGCAGGACCAGGACGACTCCCACGGCGATGATAATGTTTTGACGCATGTTGCGGGCCGTTGCCTTGGTCAGCCCCAGAGCGTGGGGTAGCAGGCTGAAATCGGAGTTCATCAATACCAGGTCGGAGGTTTCGATGGCCACATCCGTTCCGCTGCCCATGGCGATTCCAATCTGGGCCAGAGCCAGAGAGGGGCTGTCGTTGACGCCGTCTCCCACAAAAGCAACCATATGTCCTTTGTCGATCAGATCCTGAATATAGGCGGATTTATCCTCCGGCAGCATATGACCGTGGGCTTCTGTAAGGCCGATTTCCCGAGCTACCAAGTCTACCGTTCCCTGATTATCTCCGGAGAGCACCACCAGGTTTTTAACGCCAAGCTTCTTTAGTTTTTTCAGATCTTCTTTTACACCGGGGCGAATCTGGTCTCGAATCCCGAGAATCACCTTCAGTTCTCCATCCACAGCGGTCAAAACCAGGGAGTTCCCGTTGGCTTCAAACCTGGCAATGTCCTTCCGGGCTTTTTCACTAAGGTGAACCTGCTCCTGATCCATCAACGCCGGATTGCCCACGGCCACCCGATGTCCGTCAATAAGGGCCACGATGCCCCCTCCCTTTATCACGTCGGTCTTTTCAATCTCATAGTATGGGACATCTCCCAGATAGTTGACGACGGCTTTGGCCAGAGGATGATCCGATTCCTTCTCGATGCTTGCCAGGTATCCCAGCAATTCTTTTCCGTGATCCCCGTAGATTTCCTTATCCGCTACCTCCGGATTCCCGGCGGTCAGGGTGCCGGTCTTGTCGAAAACCATGGTGTCGACTTTGCTGAAATCATGGATGACTTCACTGCCCTTTAGCAACACCCCATGGCGGGCACCGTTTCCAATGCCGGCCACGTTGGACACCGGCACTCCGATGACCAGAGCTCCCGGGCATCCCAGTACTAAAATCGTGATAGCCAGCTCCACATCCCTGGAAATCAGCCAGACGATGATCGCCAGCGCCAATACACCTGGGGTATAATATTTGGAAAACCGGTCAATGAACCGTTCTGCTTCCGACTTGGAATCCTGAGCTTCTTCCACCAGCTCGATGATCTTACCGAAGGTGGTGTCTTCTCCTACCCGGTCAGCAAGGATCTGGAGCGTACCGTTTTCCAGAATGGTTCCCGCATAGACTCCGGACCCCTTTTCCTTGGTCACCGGAAGCGATTCTCCGGTAATGCTGGCTTCATTGATGGTTCCCTCGCCGGACAGGACCGTTCCGTCCACCGGAACTTTCGCCCCAGTTTTGACCAGCAAAATGTCTCCAACATCCACCTCATCCACTTCCACTTGTTCAAATTCTCCGCTTTCCATCTGCTTTAAAGCACTGACAGGAGCCATTTCCGTCAGCTCTTTGATGGCAGACCGAGTCTTGTTTAAGGTGCGCTGTTCCAGGTATGCCCCGAACAGGAACAGGAAGGTGACCACAGCCGATTCTTCCAGGTTCTTGATCAGGAATGCCCCCATTACGGCGATGGTAACCAGCACATCAATGCTGACCACCTTTACCCTTAAGGCTTGATAGGCCTGGATTGCTATGGGAGCCACCCCCATCAGGGAAGCTATCGCAAAAGCCCAAAAAGCGATGGGTTCTCGATGAAATCCCAGTTCGCTGACAAATCCGATGAATATCAGCATGCCACTAATCAATGCTATCCAGTTTTTCTTGCCTAAAATAAATCGTTGCATACCCCTCACCTTCTTATTTGCTATAAGCTTTATCCAGTTCTCCCAACATCCGGTAAACCGCTTCATAGGCTTCGCATACGTCTTCGGGAATGGTATAGTTGCCTGTGATTCCACGGAGTTTAGCAAACTCCTCAGTCAGTTCCGGCGCACCGGAGCCAGCTTCCTTAATTTTGCTGTTTATTGCCTCAAACAGGCTGCGAACCTCGTGAAATACCGGATGAGTTCCTCCATGCACCCGGTCTACGATGGGTACATACTGCTCCAATGTCTTTAAATTTGTCATGATTTCTATATTATCCATGTCTCTATCCTCTTCTTCCATCTTCTTTCATCTAAATTGATCTAAAGTTCACGTTCAAACTTATTGATTGTTTTCAGTTTAGCATGGAAGCACAAAGAAGAAATTGACCTGGGTCAAGAATATGCTAATTTCCTTAACTGGTTATTTTAACAGAAGATCCTCGATTTAAAATCGAGGATCTCACTTTATTACTTATGCCATGGGCCAATGGTGCCCCTCAGTCCCCCATACAAATCCCTATGCTTCGGGCAGCAAAGAGCAGCTCATCGTCTGGGGCTATCAGCTTCTGCCGGTTGATGGATTCATCCAGGGGCACAAGGGTAACACGATTTCCTTGCAAGGCCACCATCTGACCAAACTGACCGCGGATGGCGGCTTCCACGGCTGACACGCCAAATCGGGTGGAAAGGAGCCGATCACCGGTCAGAGGCGATCCACCCCGTTGCAGATGGCCGAGAACCGTCGATCTGGTCTCCAATCCAGTGAGTGCTTCTATTTCTCCGCAGAGCCTGGCTCCGATGCCACCCAGCTTGATGGGCTCCGGCCGTCCTTTAATGATTTTCTCGATGGTCACCTCTCCGCCTTTCGGTTTTGCCCCTTCTGCTGCCACTACGATGCTGAAGCGCTTCCCTTTTTCCACCCGAGCCCGGATGGCCAGAACGATGGCATCCATATCATAGGGAATCTCCGGAATGAGAATGACATCTGCTCCACCTGCTACACCGGAGTGAAGGGCGATCCACCCGGCATTACGGCCCATCACTTCCAGGATCATGACCCGGTGATGGGATTCTGCTGTCGTATGGAGACGGTCCAAGGCCTCCTGGGCATAATTGACTGCCGATTGAAAGCCAAAGGTTAAATCGGTAGCCATCACATCATTATCGATGGTCTTGGGAATCCCTACCACCGATAGGCCAAGAGTTGAAAATTTTGAGGCAATGGACAGGGTTCCGTCCCCCCCGATGACCAGCAATGCCTCAATCTGGTGTTTACAAATATTTCGGAGGACATCTCCGGAACGGTCCTCTGTAGGCTCCTGGGATCCGGGTTTTGACTGATAAGAAAAGGGATTATCCCGATTGGTGGTCCCCAGGATGGTGCCTCCATGGGGCAGAATCCCCGAAACGCTCTTGACGTCCAAAGGGATAAAGTCCCCTTCCACAGCTCCCCGGAATCCGTCACATATACCTACCACTTCGATTCCCTTCAGGGCTGATGATTTTACGATCGCCCGGATTACCGCATTTAATCCAGGGCAATCTCCGCCTCCTGTCAGCACAGCTAATCGTTTCATCTTCCATCGGCTCCTTTCCTATGATCAAATCATCAAAAGCCCTATCCCTTTACCACAGCCAGGGTCTTTAGGCTGCGAATGGGTTGAATCAGGTCTAATTCATTGGCTATCACAAAATCCAGATTCTTATAGGCAAATCGGGATTCTTCTGCCACATCCTTCTTGCGCTGCTTGCCCAAAAATACCCCAAGGTCATTCAAATCTTCCAGGGTTTCCTGGACACTGTACCGTTCCTTGGCTTCAGTTCGGCTCATCAGTCTACCAGCCCCATGGGAGCAAGAGCAGAAGCTCTCCGGATTTCCTTTTCCCTGAACCAGAAAGGATCGGCCTCCCATGGCTCCCGGGATTATTCCCCATTCACCTTTGGCCGCTCGGATGGCACCCTTTCTATGAACCCAGACTTTTTTCCCGTAATGTTGCTCCAAAGAAGCGTAGTTATGGTGGCAGTGGATGGATTCGGACAGTTCAATATTTTTAACTCCTGCATGCTTCGCCAATTGTCGATTTACGATAGTGACCACCACGTCCATCATACGCTCCCGGTTCTCTTTGGCAAAATCCAGGGCCAGGTTCATCCAGCGAATATACTCCTGCCCTGCTTCGTTTTCAATTTCCAGATAGGCCAGATCCCATTCCGGCGGCACCAGGGGAAGGGTTCCCTTATTCAAATCCTTGGCCAATCCATTAAAAAAATTGCAGATTTTATAGCCCAGATTGCGAGATCCGGAATGAACCATAATGCCCAAATATCCCTTTTCATCAGCTTGAAGTTCAATGAAGTGGTTGCCAGATCCTAAAGTACCAATTTGATAGCAGCCATTCTCCAGTTCCGGGATCAAGATTTTGGTCATTCCGGTTCGATCCCTATCTGTCAGCTCTTGTTCAAAATCCTTGACTGCTTTGCATTCCTGTTTTTTCTTGTGATGCTCAAAACCAGTTGGGATATTTCGAAGAATATCCCCGACTATAGCCTGGGCCAGCTTCCCGTTTGGTGTATCCACTCTTTTAAGCAGCTCTACCGGAACGCTGGTCTGAAGGAACATCATGCCACAGCCAATGTCCACCCCTACTGCGTTTGGTACAAGAACTCCTTCGGTAGCCAGAACCCCTCCTATGGGCATACCGAATCCGGAATGGGTGTCCGGCATCAGGGCAATCCACTCACGGGCAAAGGGGAGATTGGATAAGTTTTTTGCCTGCTGAAGGCAGGTTTCATCCAATTGGTCCCGATTCTCCAGCCAAACTTTTATCGGCCATCGTTGTTCTTTTGGATCGTAGATGGTAAACATGCCTATCTTCCTTTCTTTGGTTTCATTATAATCTTTCCATGAGACAAATAATGAATTTCGCCTTCCTCCTTTTTTACCTTTTCCGACATAAATCCCATTAAAGAACAAAAAAATACGCCCACAGGGATGAGCGTCCAATGAAAATGAAGTATAATAAACTATTAAGGATAATCGCATGCTATATGCTGAGGATTAAGGGAGGTGAAAGAATGGTTAAATACTTGCTGGAACAAGAAAAAATTCTTCTGAGCGCTCTGAAAGATGATAAAAATCTGGTGGAGACCTTTGAGTACGCTAAGGTCCAGATCGCCTGGCTCAGCCATGAGCGGCTGGTTCATCTATTGGTCACCCTGTTCATCAGTTTCGTGCTGATTCTTTCGGCTCTTGGGTTTCTATTGCTGCAAAACCCTTTATTTGGAGTAATGGCCATCCTGCTGATGATTCTGGTCCTGTTTTATCTCGTTCATTACTACCGGCTGGAAAACGGGGTCCAGCGGCTTTATAAAATAGCGAGCCAGATCCATGCCAGAATCCACACCTGAATCCAATCCATTAATCCTTCGCTCTGCTTTCTCTTTTCTTTGTTTTGCGGTTCATAATCAGAATCAAACCACACCCCACAACAATCAATACTACTTGACCAACTCCCAGTCCTGTATTTTTTTCCATTTGATTGATGGCTGGAAAACCTGGGAAGTATCGGATCGGAACCTTCGACGTTCCGTCGGGTTTTATAAAAATGGCATCGTCAATTTCTTTGGTGAACCCGCTTATTTCTTCTCCGTCAGGGAGCTGAAAGATATAGCTGATGTTATAGGTGTAACGGCCTGGGATTACTTCTGCTCGTTCACCGCCTTCTCTGCGGATATCCGTAACGATTCCTTGGGCACGTTCGCCTGCTAATCCCAGCAAAGCCTCCGACATACCCATGAATATCAACCCCAAGCCAATCAGCGTAATGAGAATTCTGGGAAACCACGTAATTTTATGGCCCATAGCAAGCTTCTTTCCTTCCTATTTAAAAGATTTCATTCTCCATCATAGGCCTTTTGCAGGGAGTCAATATCCAGCTTTTTCATTTTTAAAAGGGCTTGAACCATACGCTGGTATTCTTCCCCATTCCCTTCTTTAAGCATCTCCAGAAAAACCACCGGAAGGATCTGCCAGGACAATCCGAAACGGTCCTTGATCCAACCGCACTCTTCTGCCTCCGGAACCGCCGAAAGCTTGTCCCAAAAATAATCGATTTCCTGTTGGTCCTTGCAATAAACAATGAAAGAAAAAGCCTAATTGAAACTGAAATCCACTTCATAACCATTGTCCATGGCTACCAGGTTCATTTCGGAAAGCGTAAAGGCACCGTAGTTGACCTTTGCCTTTGGCGTTATCCCTTCCTGGTTCTCATACCTGCTTATGAATCCGACACGGGAATCCGGGAATATTTCCCCGTAAAACCTCATGGCTTCTTCTGCCTTCCCACAGGCTTCACCGGAGAAAAGGAGACAAGGAGTGATTTTCTGCTCAACCTGTTTTTCATCCATCAGCATCAGCTGCCAGGATAAACCATACCGGTCCTGCACCCAGCCATACCACTTATTGAAATCGTACTCGTCTAATGGCATCAGGGCTGTTCCTCCATGGGACAGGGCTTCCCATTTAGTGTTCACTTCCTCCTTTGAATAACAAGCAACCATCAGAGAAACCGATGGGTTGAACTGAAAGATGGGTCCGCCGCTGATGGCTTCGAACCTCTGGCCGGCCAACTGGAAGCTGACCGCTTCTGCATCTCCGGAAGGGGTGTCTCCAATGATCCTGGAATCCAGCAGCTCAGAGTCATCAAAGAGGCTGATATAAAACTCAGCAGCTTCCCGGGCTTCTTTGTCATACCACAGGTGGGGCACGATTTTATCCATCATTTTTTAATCCTCCTTTCCCCCAGATGATCGTTATTCTATTTTTTGGCATACTCCGTCAGCTGATTGATGTTATTCAGCATCTTATTCAGGACTTCCTTTTGATTGTTGTGCCTGAACAGTTCGTAATCCAGGTCGATTCCGCCGGCTCCGATCAATTGGCCGTTCATATAAAGGGGAATCCCATAGGAGACGATTTCTTTTTTGGCGAAGGGATCATAGGACACTTTGCTCCAGGTGCCCTTTTTTGCCCGGATAGGCTCATAATACCAGGCCAGATAATCATTGGTCGGTTTCATGTCCTTCATGACGATGATTTTTTGCTTATCGATTTTACCATTCTGCCATAAGACATAGATGCCAATGGCATAGTCATCCCGGGACAAATATTTGGTTAAGGACTCATCAATATAAAAATAGGTACCTAAAGTTCCCTTAAATTGCCTCAGTGCAGCTTCACAAATCCGTTCAATATCCTTCTGAATGCCTGGGAAATAGGTTTCCGGGTTGGCTTTAGCTCTTTCCAGGTTGAATACTTTTTTCATTTCTTCCAGGATTGTTCCGGCAGCCAGATCTGCCTCCTTGGCGTAGGCCTTCTTAATGTTGTTATCCTCAAATTTCATACCGCCCAGGGATTTGTTGATGTCTTCGATGCTGTCTTTTGCGGACATGATTTCCGTCTGGATCTTGTCAACCAGGGTTTTGATGTTGGAAGCGGAATTGGATGTCTGATCCGCTAATTTCTTTACTTCATCGGCAACAACCGTAAAGGTCCGCCCGTGCTCTCCTGCCCTGGCCGCTTCAATGGAGGCATTCATGGCCAGCAGATTGGTCTGGGTGGCGATTTTGTTGATCAAGCCGACGATCTGTTCGATTTCTCCTGATTTTTCAAAGAGGGAATTGATATTTTCAAAAATAGATGTGAAACCCACGTTGGTGCTGGTGGACTGCTGTTTAAAAGCCTGTATCTCACTGACGTTCTGGTCTTCCAGGCTTTCAATGGCCTGAATGGACTCCTTGATTTCTTCGCGGAGCCGTTCTACCTCATATCTCTTATCTTCCATCCGTCCTCCCGGATCCATCGGATCCTGTCTCCTTAGATTTTACTTATGATTAATTGTAATATTTTCCGGACGTTTGTCAACATAATCCATTTCGGTACCGTTCAGAATCCCATATTTCTCAATTTTCCTATATAAGGTATTTCTGCCTAACCCTAAGGCCTTGGCACTGTTGGAGATATTGCCATTGTAATACTGCAGGGTCCTACAAATATGCTCTCGCTCCACTGTTTCCAGGTTGAACTCTATTCCATCAATCACCGGAATATCCTCCGGTTTAAATTCATCTTTACTTCTCAGAGGCCGGTTATCCCTGCATCCGGTGTTCAGCATCAGTTCGATGAGGTTTTCCAGTTCCCGTATATTGCCCGGCCAGCTGTATTCAACCAGATCCTTCATATAGTCTTCGGGGATTTCCAGCATTCGCTTATTGATTCGCCTGGATATCCTCTCCATGAAATAATCAATCAGCAGCGGTATGTCATCCTTTCTTTCCCTTAAAGACGGGAGCCGGATCGGCAGGACATTCAGCCGATAGAAGAGATCTTTCCGGAAATTTCCCCGGCTTACTTCCTCAACCAGATCTTTATTGGTGGCTGCGATGATCCGCACATCCACTACGATTTCTTTGGTTCCCCCGATGCGGCCCACCGTGCCCTCTTCAATGACCCGAAGCAGCCGTGTCTGCATATCCAGCGGCATTTCACCGATTTCATCCAGGAATATGGTTCCCCCGTCGGCGATTTCGAATTTGCCCGGGTGACCGCTTCTCTTGGCCCCGGTAAAGGCCCCTTCATCGTATCCGAAAAGCTCCGATTCGATTAAGTTTTTCGGGATGGCACCACAGTTCAGGGCCACAAAATTTTCATTGCTTCGGTTGCTGTGATTGTGGATGGACTGGGCAAAAACTTCTTTTCCGGTACCGCTTTCCCCCATGATCAGAATGGTGGACTTACTGTCGGCAACCTGCTTAGCAAAGTCGATGGTCTTCAGGAATTCTTTGTTTTGGCCAATGATTTTATCAAAGGTATAGATAGCCCTCCGGCCCATAATCTTGTTGGCCAGTTTCCGGACCTTCCTGGTTTCCTTGAACACATATACGATCCCGTCAAGTTTTCCATCCCCGTCAGAAATGGGGTACATGCTTAAATTGTATTGAAGAACATTTTTTCTGGAATGGACAAACACGTCTTCATCCAGAAACTGATCTTTGTTTTCAATGGTTTTTACTGCATGGTCCCAGTCATCGAATAAGTCATAGGCTTTCTTTTGTTTCATTTCTTCTTCCGAATAGCCAAACAATTCGGTGATGTGCCTGTTCAGGGTCTTGATATTTCCGTTCAGGTCCGAAGTCATGATGCCGGCAGGAATGGAGTCCACCATGGTATCGATGTAAATCTTTGCTGATACCAATTTTTTATGGTATTCATTGACTTCCAGCATCTTCTCGATGGCATTGACAGCGGCTACCACCATGCCCAGGGTATGCAGGTTAACAGAATCATAATAGCCGGTTAAATCCAGTACTCCAATCAAGTTATTGTTTTCGTCCATGATGGGGGCCGCTGAGCAGGTCCACTTATGATAAGCCTTGATGTAATGATCCTCTCCGGAAATCTGAACCGGTTTTTTCCCGGTAAGGACCAGACCCATGGCGTTGGTGCCGATATGGGCTTCGTCCATGTAAGCTCCCGGGATCATGCGGATGGCAAAGGCCTCCTGCAGTATTTTTTCGTCACCGATTACGTTCAGGATACATCCCTTTTCATCCGTCAATATGGTGAAAAAATCAGAGCCTTTCAAAATCCCATATAAATGTTCAATGAAGGGCTTGGAAATTTCAATCAATTCTCTTTTTCTTTCTAATACATCCTGGAGTTCACCCCCCTCGATGATCCGGTTGCTGAATTTTAGATTCCTGTCCAGTTGGTTGGCCAGACATCGTTTATGGGATTCTTCTATACAGTTTTTTATTGGTCTCTCAATGGGGCTCATCTTCATCATCTCCTCGTTGTGATTGCATCAAAACGGAACAGTGTTCCAATTCGGAGCATTCGTTTCCCGCTCTTATGTTCAATTATAGAACGATTCTGCCTGGTTGTAAATGTTTATTAAAGGCCCTTCCGCTCAGACCGCTGCAATCTCTGGTTTTCTCAAAATATTCAGACGAATAATAATTTGGCACGACAATTGCTATATTTAATATTAGAAACCCAATCATGGAAACCAAAACTGAAATAAAGGAGGATGTTTTATGTATAAGTTTATAAGAGTCGATATGACCAGCCTCAGCGTTACCATCGGGGAGGTACCGGAGAAGTATGTCGGTTTAGGCGGCCGGGCCTTAACTTCTGGTTTTGTTGCGGATGAGGTAAAGCCCACTTGCCATCCTTTAGGCAAAAACAACAAACTGATCTTCGCTCCCGGTTTATTGAGCGGCACTTCCGCCGCCAATTCCGGCCGTATTTCCGTCGGGGCCAAGAGTCCCCTGACGGGAGGAATCAAGGAAAGCAACTCCGGTGGATCCTTTGCCCAAAAGATGGCCAAGATGGGCATCAAGGCACTGGTTATCGAAGGAATGCCTGCAGAGGATAAATTCTACGTCTTAAAAGTGGACGGGAACGGCGTGACCATCGATGAAGCTCCACCGGAAATCATTGGCGGACCGGGCAACTACGAAGCCCTCGAAGTACTCAATGAAAAGTACGGGGAAAAAGTAGGCATCGCCATTGCCGGACCTGCGGGAGAATACCGGTTGGCAGCTGCCAACATTTCTTTTAAAGACCCGGAAGGCCATATGCGAAGTGCCGGCAGGGGCGGTTTGGGAGCCGTTATGGGTTCCAAAAAAGTGAAGGCTATTGTTATTGATGATGCCGGAGCTGCGGGCGTACCCATTGCCGATCCGGAAAAATTCAAGGCTGCGGCTAAAGTATTTGCCAAGGCCCTTCTGGATCATCCGGTTTCCGGTCAGGCTCTGGCTGCCTACGGAACCAACGTGTTGGTTAATATCATCAACGAAGCTGGTGGGCTTCCGGCCAATAACTTTACCAGTGGGCGGATCGAACACCATGATAATATTTCCGGCGAAACCATGAACGCCAACATCAGCGAAAGAGGGGGAGAAGGCAAGGTTTCCCATGGCTGTCATGCCGGATGCGTAATCCGATGCTCCCAATGGTATCCGGACAAGCAGGGCAAATTTATTACCAGTGGATTTGAGTACGAAACCATCTGGGGCCTGGGTGCCGATGCCGGCATCAAAGATCTGGACATCATCGCTTATATCGACCGGGCAATGGATGATGTGGGTATCGACAGCATCGAAACCGCCGTTGCCGTGGCCACCGCCATGGAAGGGGGATTACTGCCCTGGGGCGATGGAGAAGCCGTACTGGATGCTGTGAAGCAGATGGCTGTTCCCACAATCCTGGGACGGCTCCTGGGCACCGGCACTTCTGCTGTTGGTAAAGCCTGCGGTCTTTTCCGGGTTCCGGTTGTCAAAGATCAGGCCATACCTGCTTACGACCCCCGTCCCATCAAAGGAATCGGCCTGACCTATGCTACCACACCAATGGGTGCTGACCATACTGCCGGTTACTGCATCTCCGGAAATATCCTGAAGGTGGGCGGCGACATCGACCCCCTGAAAAAGGAAGGTCAAATCGCCTATTCCAGGGCCATGCAGATCGGAACAGCTGCCATCGACAGTACGGGCATGTGCCTCTTCGTTTACTTCGGTATTGCTGATAATCCAGACGGGCATCAGGCACTCATCGACATGATCAATGCGCAGTATGGATTATCCCTTACTCCCACTGATGTGGATAAGCTGGGAGAATCGGTTCTGAAGGTAGAACGGGCCTTTAATGTGGAAGCCGGTTTCAACAACGCCCATGATCGATTGCCGGAGTTCTTTGAATATGAACCCTGTGCCCCCCACAATTCTCTGTGGGACTTCACTCCCGAAGAAGTGGACGAGGTTTTCAATTTTTAACAGACCATCAAAAAAAGCCGGACTTCGGTCCGGCTTTCCCTTCATGGAGGAATTACAATGACAGTGGAAACGAATAAGACGATTGAGGTTCGGGGATTTCTTCATTTGGACAAAATATTCCGAACAAAGTTCGGAACCATACCCCTTATCCACCCACTGGACGAGCCAATCACCGGGATCGACCTGGCAAACCAGCTGGGCATTGACCCGAAAGAAATCGAAGTAATATTCGTCAATGGCTTTGTACAGGCACTGGATTATGAGGTTCAACCAGGAGACCGTGTGGCTTTCCTGCCTCCCGGCTGCCCCGGGCCCTACCGGATCGCCCTTGGGTTTTATGGCAAGAACCAGAATAATGAAGCCAACTTCAAAATAGTCGATCAAATAAACGTCACGGTGCGGTTATTCGCAACCTTAAGAGAAAACAGGGAAAAAGAAACCGCGATGGAGCTTCCCCGTGGCTCCGCTCCGAAGGATATCGTCCAGCTCCTGGACATTTCTCCGAAAGATGCCGCCATCATCATGATCAATGGCAGGGGGGCTTCCCTGGACAGTATTCTTGAAGATAAAGATACAGTATCTATTTTCCCACCGGTTGGAGGGGGCTGATTGAGACAATCAGCCTTTTATTATTGCATCCAAATCTTCCTGCAACCTCTTCGCAAGAGTAAAATCTCCGTCCCTTAATGCAATTGCCACTTTCGTTTCGATTTCTTTTTTCTTCAGGTCCAAGGCCAGATAATCTTTATCGAAATGACTGGCGTAAATCATCTTTCTGAATTTTTTCGTACTCATCTTGCGGATCGTCTGATTTTCAATGAGCAGCACAAAGTCCATGCAGTTTGCAATGGAATAGAAATCATGAGAAATCATCAGGATTCCTCCTTTATAATCATCCAAGGCCTTTTCCAGGGCCATCTGGGAATAGGTGTCCAGGTGGCTGGTAGGTTCATCCAGAAGCAGCATGTTTGCCTTCTGAAGAGAAATCTTAGCCAGCTGGAGCAAATTCTTTTCCCCTCCGGAAAGGCGCCCGATTTTTTGATGAGCCGATTCTTCCTGGAACCCATATCCCCCGATGTATTCGATAATTTCCTGAGTAGTTTGAAGGCCGGCTTCGAAGAATTCTTCCAATATGGTGTTGGATTCCTTCAGCATCTCCCCCTGAACCTGGGAAAGATAGGCCATGTTAATCCCATCGTGGATCGTAATGGCAGCATGGTTGTTGCCATAGATTTCCCGGAGTAAAGTGGTCTTTCCCGTGCCATTCCCTCCGACCAAAGCTACTTTTTCTGTGGATTTAATCTCAATGTTCACCTTTGACAAGAGTACTTCGTCAAAGGCTACTTCGTAATCCTTGATTGAAATGGCAACCACATCTTCCGGCACATCCTCAGCAACCAAATGAATCTCCGGCTGACGGATTTCCGCAAAGGGAGCTTTTATCTGCCGGGCTTTCAGCCGTTCCTGGATACTGACTCGGGCGCTCAGGGCTTTGCCCCGGGAGGCTTCCGAATTATAAGAACTGATGTGTCTCAGTTTTTCTATTAACCCTTCATTCCGCTCCACTTCATCGGCGTCTGCCGCGGCCAGCTCCTGCAACTCAATTTTCCGCCTGAGCAGGGAAGAATTGTATTCCTCATAGCTTCCGTCAAATTCTTGCAGTTCCTTGTTTTCCAAATGAATGATTTTATTGAAGCAGTGGTTCAGCAGATATCGGTTGTGGGTGATCACCAGCAGCATTCCCTTATGGCCATTGATGAGATTCTTGAGGGAATTCAAGTTTTCAAAATCTAAAAATACATCGGGCTCATCCATAATGATCAGGTCCGGGCTGGTCAGCATCTCCCGGATGACTTGAATCAGCTTAAATTCACCGCCGCTCAATTCGGAGATCTTTCGATTTTCAAGCTTTCCCAGGCTGGCCAGATTCAGCTCCTTACGAATATCGTTTTCAAAATCATCCCCCCCTATGGCAGAGAAGGCATCCAGGGTTTCCTGGTATTTTTCCAACAGCAGCTCGTGTTCCAGGGAAGTTTCCAATTCCAGGCAGATAGCAGCCAGTTCTTCCTGCAGCCGGATGAATTCTTTCCCAATGTATTCAAAAACGGTTGCATCCTCTTCATTTTCCTGATTCAAGAACTGGCTGACATAACCGATCCGGCAATGGGGATCGATCTCCAGTTCTCCGTCAAACATATAGCGCTCCGGATCCATGATGATCTCCGTCAGCGTGCTTTTCCCACTGCCGCTTGAACCGATAAAAGCGCAATGCTGCCCCACTTCTAATTCAAACGATATGTTATGATACAAATCCTTTTGGGGAAAGGAGTAGGACAGATTTTTTACTCTAATCATTTTTACCTCTTTATCACTAAAAAAGATCTTATAGAAATAAGCTCTTCAACATACTATCTTCCCGGTCACAATCCAATCATCAGTCTTTTGCAGCAAAGATATTTATTAAAATTCTTAAATAAATTATAGCACTTTCCAGGAATCATTTCAATACTTTCATTGGGAAAACCCAATCGGATGTCCGGGTCTCAGCTGATGATACAGTTGCCGAAAGACCGGATGATTTTTCAGATATCGATCGGAATTTTCCTTGATGGGCATTTGGATCTGATCCCTTTTGATAATGACGTTGCAAGCCTCTTGAACCGATGGATACAGGCCTGCACCAACGGCCGCCAGTATGGCCGCCCCAAGGGCCGGACCCTCCTGAGATACGATGGTTTTAACCGGGCACTCATATAAATCCGCCAGCATTTGCCTCCAAAGGCTGCTCCTCCCCCCACCTCCGGTGACGGTCATGTCATCAACATCTGCTCCCATTTCAACCAAAATCTGCTGGCAATCCTTCAGGGAGTAGCCAACCCCTTCCATTACCGCCCTGATCAAGTGGCTCCTGGTGTGAAAGGCCGAAAGCCCGACAAAGGCCCCACGGCAGTCCGGATCTAAATGGGGAGTTCTTTCTCCCATTAAATAGGGCAAATAATATAGATTATCTGCACCGAGTGGCATGCGCTCTGCCTCTTCCGTCATTATGATGTAAGGATCTATATTTTGTTGTCTGGCCAGGTCCATCTCCTCTTTGCAGAAATTATCCCGAAACCATTTCAAAGAAAGGCCTGCAGCCTGAGTTACTCCCATTAGGTGCCATCCCCCGGGAACAGCACAGCAAAAGGTATGAACCCGACCCTTTGGGTCCACGATCATGCGGTCTATGTGAGCATAAACCACACCAGATGTACCAATTGTGGTAAAGGCCTTTCCCTCTGTAACCACTCCCGTACCAACCGCTGCCGCGGCATTGTCTCCTGCTCCCCCAACAACTGGAGTCCCTGCTGCCAAACCAGTTCTTCGAGCGATTTCCCCTGTAATCACCCCCGTGATTTCAGGAGACTCATATACCCTGCCCAGCCATTCCGAAGGGATTTCGAGTTTTTCTAAAATTTCCCCGGACCAGGAGCGGGTTTTTAAATCAAGCAGCTGCATGCCGGAGGCATCCGATACCTCAGTAGCAAAATCCCCCGTCAATTTATACCGGATGTAATCCTTCGGCAGAAGGATGTGCCTGCACTTGCTGTAGGTCTCCGGATCATTATTCCGGACCCAGAGAATCTTGGAGGCCGTAAATCCTGTTAAGGCGGGATTCCCGGTAATTTCAATCAGTCTTTCTGCTCCAACCCTTGCTGTAATTTCTTCGCATTCCTTGGCAGTTCGCTGATCGCACCAAATAATGGAAGGTCTTAAAACCCGGCCATGCTCGTCCAGCATGATCAGCCCATGCATTTGACCAGACAAACCAATTCCTTTAATTTCATCGCTGTCTATACCACTCACAGATATAACCTGTTGGATGGTTGTCACGACAGCATTCCACCAGTCCTCAGGCTGTTGCTCAGCCCAACCGTTTTGAGGCTGATACAGGGGGTATTCCGCTCCGGCACTCTGAATCACCACCCCGGTATCTTCAAACAATACGGTTTTCGTTCCCCCGGTTCCCACATCAATACCCAGCAAGTATGCCATCTCGTTCTCCCTCTATCCAAAAATAATATTATTCAATAAGGTTTCCAGATATTCTTGCTTGCCGCTTGTGATTTCCACTTCTCCTTTGGAAAGGGCATACTTCTCCAGCTCTTCCAAACTGGTTTTCCCTTCCACAATGGCTTTGCCGATTCCGCTTTGATAACTGGCATATCGATCTTCGACAAATCCGTCGATTCGGCCGTCTTCAATGATTTTCACCGCAAAGAGCAGGCCAAGGGCAAAGCTATCCATACCCGCAATGTAGGCCAGGGCAATATCCTCCGGTTCAAAGGAACTTCTTTTGACCTTGGCATCAAAATTCAGGCCGCCATTGGTGAATCCACCGGCTTTTATCACTTCATACATGCACAAGGTGCTCTCGTAAACATTGGTCGGGAACTGGTCTGTGTCCCATCCAAGCAGCAGATCCCCCTGGTTGGCATCGATGGATCCAAAGGCATTGTTTTCTCTGGCCACTCGTAATTCATGCTGAAAATTATGGCCAGCCAGGGTTGCATGATTTGCTTCAATGTTCATTTTAAAGTCTTTTTCAAGTCCATACTTTCTCAGAAATGCCAGCACGGTAGCCACATCAAAATCATATTGATGTTTCGTCGGTTCCTTTGGCTTTGGTTCTATATAAAAATCCCCTTTGAATCCGTTCTTCCTGCCATAATCCACTGCCATTTTCATCAGCCTGGCCATGTTATCCTGCTCTAATGCCATATTGGTATTAAGCAGAGTATCATAGCCCTCTCTTCCCCCCCAGAAGACGTAACCACTTCCCCCTAATTGAATGGTGGCATCTATGGCATTTTTAATCTGTGTCGCTGCAAAGGCAAAGGAATCCGCGCTGCAAGAGGTTCCTGCCCCATGCATATACCGGGGATGGGAGAAACAGTTCGCTGTACCCCATAACAGTTTTTTCTGATAAGTATCCATTAGGCCTTTGATATAACCTGTTATTTCTGCCAGGTTATCCTTCAGTTCCGCTATCGAATCCCCCTCCGGTGCGATGTCCACATCATGGAAGCAAAAGTATTCAATGCCCAGCTTATTCATCAGTTCAAAGGCAGCATCCGCCTTTGCTTTTGCATGCTCCATCGGATCGCTCTGGCCATAGCTTCTGTCAATAGTGGCTGAACCAAAGGGGTCATTACCATTGCCGCACATCGTATGCCAGTAAGACAAGGCAAATTTCAAATGCTCCTTCATGGACTTGCCCATTACAATGGACTCCGGGTTATAGTATTTAAAAGCGTAGGGATTTTTGCTTTCCTTTCCTTCGAACTGAATCACTGGCACCTTTTTAAAATATTCCATCTTCGTTTTTCCTTCCCTGTTTTTATTTTAGACTGAAGCATCCTGTTTATCGGCTTGGTTTCCCTCCCTTTTGGAACATCTGGAAGAGGATCGCCATTAATAATATGGCTCCCTTAATAGTATCGTTGATCAGCGGGTTATATCCCAGAGAAAGGATAATCTTATCAATAATGGTGAAGGTAAGCATGCCGAAAATAACGCCTACGATCTTACCCTTGCCGCCCAGCATACTGACACCACCGATTACGACGGCCGCAATGGCATACAATTCATAGTTCTTTCCTGCCGAAGAGGGGGTGATCGTACCGTTTTGAGCAGCAAAGAGCACAGCCGCCAATCCCACCAATGCTCCTGCGATGACGAAGACCGCCACCCGAAGCCATTCCGTATTGATCCCCGCCAGTCGTGCCGCTTTCTCGTTGCTTCCCAGGGCATAGATGGTTTTTCCGAACTTGGTGGATCCATTTATGTAGATCAGCATCAGGGCCATGGCGAGAAAGACCAGGGTCAGAATAGGAATGGTCATTATATTGCCATTGCCCAGCTTAAAAAAAGCATCATACCCGGGGGAGGAAGCATCGACTTTATACATTGCCACCCCTGAGCTGGCTAGATAATACTGAGAAATGGAGCGGTACATCATCATGGTGGCCAAGGTGGCGATAAATGCCGGCATCCTGACTTTGCCAATCAGCATCCCGTTGATCAAACCAGTAAATGCACCCCCTAGAATTCCAGCAGCAAGGGTAATGGCAACGCTTCCTGTGGCGTTGAAGATCAATACCGAGAAGCCTCCCACCAGGGCAATCGAGGAGCCTACCGATAAATCGATGTCCCCGATGAGGATAATTAATCCCATTGCCAGGGCAACAATGCCGATGACGGAGCTATGGCGCATAATATTGGTGATTCCTGCCCAGTTTGTTGCCTGGCCATTTATCAGCAAATAGACTAAAAAGATAACCGCGAAGATCAGCACATAATTGGCATTCTGCCAAATCCATTTCAGGTAGCTTGACCATCCAGGACGATTTTTCTTACTGTTTTCCATTTTGGCCCTCCCTGATTCCATGAGCGTTTGTAGCGTACAGCATAACGGTTTCCTCGTTGATATCCTTCCTGTCCAGTACGATCTGCAGCCTGGAATGATAAAAAATTGCACACCGGTCGGATATTTTTTGTATTTCAGATATTTCCTGAGTATTCATAATAATGGTCTTACCCTGCTCTGAAAGTTGGACGATTAACTTATAAATTTCACTTTTTGCTCCTACGTCGATTCCCTGAGTAGGATTGTCCAGGAGAAAGATCTCCGCATCCGTGTTCAGCCATCTGGCAATCATGACCTTTTGCTGATTCCCACCGCTCAAGCTGACGATCAAATCCTTACAGCTATTCGCCTTGATATTCAATTTTTTGCTCAGCACATTGTACTTTTCCAGTTCACGCTGTTTGTTGATCTTTTGTTTTTTCCAGCTTAGGGTATGTTCGGAGACGTAGCAGTTTTCCAAAAGACACAGGTCTTTTAAAATAGCGTTTTCCTTCCGATTTGATGCAATCATCCCCACCTTGTTTTTCATTAAGGTCCGGATTCCGCCGCTTACCACCTTGCCATTGATTTTCAACGTGCCTGAAGTGGGCTTGGTACATCCGAAAATGCATTGCATCAGTTCACTGCATCCGGAGCCCTGAAGACCCGTCAAACTTAAAACTTCTCCTTTGTTCACCGTCAGATTAACATCCTGAAATCCTTTTCCTGAAAAATTCTGAAGCTCAAGAATGGGCTCCTTTAGTTCTCGGCAGACGTAAATATCCCGGTTATCATAACAGTCCCCTACCATCATCCTGGTCAGCGATTCCGGAGTCACCTCGGATATACTTCCGGCACCCACAAAATCTCCGTTTCTTAAAACCGTATACTTATCAGCAATCTGAAATATTTCCGGCATTTTGTGGGAGATAAAAATAAAGGATTTTCCCTGCTCTTTTAATCTTCGGATAATGGAAAAAAGGTTTTCTATTTCCAGATTGCCCAGGGCTGTTGTAGGTTCATCCAGAATAAAGAGTTTGGCGTCTTTCCTTAATGCTTTGGCAATTTCCAGCAGTTGCTTTTTTGAAGTGTCCAGTTCGCTCACCATAACAGTAGGATCGATGTCGACACCCATATTATGAAAAAGCTTTTCCACTTCTCCAATCATTTTCTGCTTATCCAGTTGCCCGAATTTATTTGTAATTTCTTCACGCAGAAATATATTTTCGAATACGCGCAGGTCGTTAAACAAGTTTAATTCCTGATGCACAAAAGCTATGCCCAGCTGAGGTGCTATTTTGGGGTTTATTTTTTCTATTTTTTCGTGATCAAGGGTGATCGTGCCTCGGTCCTTTTCATGAACTCCGCCAAGGATATTCATCAGGGTCGATTTGCCTGCGCCATTTTCTCCCAACAAAGCATGGACTTCACCCTTTTCAACATGAAGGCTTACGTCATTCAACACTTTAACATTAAAAAATGATTTATCGATGTTGATCATTTCCAGCAGCATGGCGACTCCCCTTTTTCATTTTAGGTAATTTTTTTAAATGCAGTTTCAGATGGTCTGGCCATCTGAAACTGCATACACTTATGAGATGATTATTCTTACAGAATGATACAGGAATGTTTAATAGGGAGAATCCGGATTTAGGTATTCGGCTGCATTGGCACTGTCAACCAATTTAACCGGAATAACGATTTCTCCATCGACTTCTTCTCCATTCAGCACCATCATTAAAGTGTCAATGGCATCCTGAACCATATAAGGCGGATAGGTCAGGGAGAACAGATAAAACTGGTCTTCATAGGTCTTATCGTTCAGGATATTATACATTTCCTGATTTCCTGCAGATGCGGCCAGCACTTCCACTGCATCGATGTTTTTACCAAGGTTACCGGCATTAATTGCGTTGAAAATTCCAATAGCGATTTCATCATCATGGGTAAAAATGAATTTATATTTGTCTAATTCAGCTTGTGTCTTTGATCCGACAAACCCTTCAAATAAGGTTTTGGAGTTGTCCCGGCTCCAACCGGTGAAATCCGTCTTGGTGATAGCTGCAGTGATTTCAGCATCCGTCCATCCGCCAATTTCTTTCAAACCTTCTCTGAATCCGTTTGAACGCATTTCAGGAACGCTGGAACTATCTCCTGGCATTTCAAGGATCATATCCGTTTTTTGCAGACCCTTGTCAAGGAATAATTTTGCTGTTTCATAGCCGATTCCAAAGTTGTCGCCCATTACATTAGCGGATGCCGTTACATCCTCAAGGATTCGGTCAAACTGAACAAAAGGAACCTTTCCTTCCATTCCTTTCACAGCGTTAACCACGCTATTGTCAAAGGGGAGGATCATTACGCCTTCGATATCGGTACGGGTCATCAGGTCTTCAATTTGCTGGATTTGATTCTGAGCAGTATCGGAAGTGTAAACCACCGCTTTCTGCCCCGCAGCTTTTAGTTCTTCTGCTTTTTCATTGGCATAATACAGGACGCCAACCGGCCAACCATGGGTTGCTCCAGGGATAAGAATAGCGACTTCACCAGTTGTTGCTTCGGGTTCTTCAGTTGCTGCGCCGCCACCGCAGCCTACCATGCCAACTAGTACCATTAGTAAAACTAATGTCATGCTGATAAATTTTTTCATGTTCCCTCCTAATTCTTATTGATATTTATATCATCCCTTGCCCTCTTGCAAAGGAAAATACCAGCTTATCGGACATGTCTCCATGCCGAATCGTTTTTCCCACTGTCGATAACCGCATGGACAAATCGAACACCATTCAAGCCATCTGTTACAGAGGGGAAATCCAGATCATCATCAGCCAGCTTTTCACCATTCTTTTTCTTTATTAATGCGCTGATATAATTCCTGTAAATGTTTGCAAAACCTACAAACAGTCCTTCCGGATGCCCGGACGGCAGCCTGCTTTGGGTTGCCGCTCCATCTCCCAGATAGCTTTGGCCCCTTGATATGATTTGAGTCGGCTGTCCCTTTGGCGTGTATTTAGCATAATCCGGATAATGCTGCTCCCATTCAATGGATCCTTCATCCCCGTAGATTCGGATGGCCAATCCGTTCAGCTTCCCTGCTGCAACCTGGGAGCACCAGTATGCTCCATTTATGTTATTTTCATATTCCACCAGAATGTTGGCATTCAGATCCAATGGGTGCCCAAAGGTATTCATCGTCGCAGCGACTCTTTTTATCTCCAGGCCAGTGACATAGTGGACATAGTTTTCAATATGGGTCCCAATGTCTCCTACGCAATTTGAAATCCCTGACAGTTTTGGATCTTTTCTCCACACCGACAGATCTTGCTTCCCCTTCGCTTCTGTGCTCAATTCATCAATCAGCCACTCCTGTAAATATTCGCCGTTTACTGCAATGATATTGCCGATTTTCCCCTGGGCTATCATTTCCTTGATTACCTTTGACATAGTATATCCCGTGTAGGTATAGGTTACGGCGAATAATAAGTCCTTTTCCTTTGAAAGTGCCACCAGCTCCTCTGCTTCTTCGATGGTAAAGCAAAGAGGCTTTTCACAAACGACGTGGATACCCTTTTCAAGAAAGGCCTTTGCTATTTGATAATGAGTCGCATTGGGGGTGACGATGGATACAAAATCGATTCCATCCGGACGACTGCTCTCTTTTTCTGCCATTTCAAGGTAATCTGCATAAACTCTGTCCTGATCCAGACAATAGACTTCTCCGGTTTCTAAGTTTTTCTCGGCGTTTGAGCTGAAACAGCCAGAAACGAATTCTGCTCTCGGGTCAAAGTTGATGGCCTTTCTGTGAACATCCCCAATAAAGGCGTTCAGGTGTCCTCCCACCATGCCATATCGTATAGACTTCCCCATTGTGTACCTCCTATTTGTTTGCCATAGCTTCGTCAAATTTAACGTTTGAAGGCTGAAAATCAGCTTTTCTTACAAAAGCACTGGCTTCTGTTGCACCAGCAATCCGGTCCATTCCGCTGTCTTCCCATTCCACGGAAAGGGGTCCGGAATAATTCATATCATTCAGTACCCTGATAATTTCTTCAAAATTGACGTGTCCGTGACCCAGAGACCGGAAGTTCCAGCCTCGCCTGAGGCTTCCAAAATCGATATGGGATCCCAAGATGCCAGCTTTCCCGTCTAATGTGACAGCCACATCCTTCATATGCACATGATAGACCCGATCTCGAAAATCACTTAAAAAAATATGAGGCGAAACACCCTGCCAATACAGGTGACTTGGGTCAAAGTTCAGTCCGAAGTTTTCATGATTTTCAAACTTTTTCAGCAGTTTTTCAGTGGTGTAATAATCGAAGGCGATTTCTCCCGGATGCACCTCCAGAGCAAACTTAATGCCGTTTTCCTTGAACACCTCCAAGATGGGGGCCCAAAGGGTGACGATCTCATCAAATCCGGCTTCCACCATTTCCTCGGTTGTCTGCGGGAAAGAATACAAGTACTTCCAGATCGGGGAGCCGACAAAACCGGTCACAACATCAACATCCATTCTCCTGGCAACAACCGCCACCTTTTTCATCTGATCGATAGCCCATTCCCTGATTTCTTCAGGCTTGCCTGCGTACTTAACGGGGGCAAATCCATCCAGTCTGGGATCCGGTCCATCTCCGACACACTGGCCGATAATGTGGGTACCGATTGCTTTGCAAACCAGGTCGTTTTTCTTCAATGTTTCCAGCATCCATTCCACATATTGGCTATCCGAGTAAGCCTTATCAATGTCTAGATGATTTCCCCAGGTAGCAATTTCCAGCCCGTCATAGCCCATTTTTTTCGCAAGAATGCACATTTCTTCAAACTCAATATCTGCCCACTGTCCTGTAAATAATGTTACCACTCTACCCATTTGCTTCTCCTTCTCCTTTATGGAATGATTTTAACTGCAATTGTGCACGTGCACATATAGTTGAAAAATTTTTACCCTTCCTGATTCTGAAAAAATATCCCGTTATTCGTCGGATAAGTTATATTTTAATTTAATTTCAATCTCGGTGTGGATCACATCCTTCGATGGTTTCTCATTGGCAATCAGATAGTCAAACAGGAGTTTGACACTTCCAAATCCCTGCCGAAATGGCTGCTGGCATATCGTCGCATCGATAATGCCCTTTTTAATATTTTCTTCAACAACCGGAGTCAAGTCACAGGTTACGATATGAAGTTCATCTTGTTTTTTCAGTTCTCGTACCGCCTTCATACCTCCCTTGACACCACCCGTTGTGAAGTACAGAGCATTTACCTCCGGATTTTCTTCGAGGAATTTTTTAACTACCTGGTAGGATATTTCTTCACTGTCATTATTTTGAACTTCTCCAATAATGGAGATCCCCTTGAATTCTTGCTCTATGACCTGGTAAAATCCCTGAGCCCGCTGCCGGTGTCCCAAAACAAAGGGAGATCCGATAACCACGCCTACTTTCGCATTACCCTTGGTAAACAATCCCAGGATGCCCCCTGCCGTGCGACCACTTTTCAGATAGTCACACCCGATATAGGCCAGGCGATCCACCTTTTCAATGTCGGAGTTAACTGCAACAACCGGGATTCCCGATTCTATGACACTTTTTAATTTGTTGATGACCAATTCGGTATTGATTGGCGAAATGATGATTCCGGCGACCTTGCTGGCAACCAGTCTTTCGATGGCCTTTATCTGATCCTTTTCCTCATACCCCCGCAGCTTAATGATTTCCACTTCAAACCCAAAATCTTTGATTTCCGTTTGAGCTTCGTAGATTCCTTTCATCACATCGTTATAAAAAGGATTCCCTATCGAATTGATGATGACACCGATTTTAGTATTCCCCTTACCCCTGTTTGAAAGGGATTTGGCAACAATATTGGGCTTGTAGCCCAGCTCATTAGCAATTCTGATTACCTTCTCTGCAACTTCTTTATTGACTCCACCTCTGGAATTGAGGGCCCTGTCTACCGTTCCTCTGGATACCCCTGCAAGTTCGGCTATTAATTTCGTTGTTACATGCATGAATATTCCCTCCTTTCCAGCACCGTTCTCGTGAACGATGACGTTAAACAGAGTATAGCATCCAAAATTTGCCTTGTCAATATGCTTTCCCTTAAAATGCTCCATCCCAATCGCGACTCACTTTTGTCATTTTCGATCAAACGAATTGCCGTTTCTTTCCTGGCAATTGTTCTTTCAGCAGCCCTATTCTATTTTGGGGGGCACAACATCTACATTTTTGGATTGTTCCTTTTTCTCTACGTCCCTCTGCTGACTCTGATTAAGAGTTCGGAGAATCTGGTAATCGGTGCGGTTCTCGCCAGCCATATCTACACCTTTGAATCAATAGGCCTAACCATTATCCTGAACGAAACAGCCCTTGTCCTTATTGGGGTTTCCTGCGCGATGGCAACCAGTGTATATATGCTGAATTTAAGAAAGAGCATCATCCAGAAGCAGGAAGAAACAGAGGCTCTGCTTAGAAAATTTCTTCGCAATATAAAGAAGCAGCTGATTCATCAGTGTTCCAGCGAGGAACAAAGTCAGCTGCTTGAAAAACTTGATGGGTGCATCACTACTGGACTAAGTGCTTCCATAGAAGACAATAATAACGATATCCTGAAGGACAATAGCTATTATATCATGTATTTTCAAATGAGAAGAGAACAGTACCAAATTTTATTGCATATGAATGGTTACCTGAAAGAGATTTCCATCACCGATGAGGAAGCCCATAAACTTTTCGACTTTACTGAACAGCTTGCCAATGAGTTGGAAGAACTTAATCCGGCCAACGAATTAATACGAAATGCAAAAGAAGTGGAAGAATACTATAGAATGGCCCCACTGCCAAAGTCACAGGAAGAACTTCAAAATAAATTTATTATGCTCCGGTATTTTAGTGACATCATCAGTTTCATTGAAATCAAACAGCGATTTTCCAATCTTCATTTTACATAGGGCTGTTCAAAGCGCCTCTCAAAGGCCTGATTTTCTTTCAGCTGCTGATCCCAAAAATAGTTGACCAAGCCAAACTTGGCAAGGATTCTAAATATGGTTTTCATAAGCAGGCCCATCCGAACAGGTCTAGCCAACCGGTGAATATCCTTCGGATTGAATCTTCCGTCGAACACTAAGGCCACAATAGCCTTAACCAATGGTTCCATGATTTTAGCCTGCCCACCAGGGGGCCTCATCTGCATCCCTTCCATTCCACCCTTGATGGCTGTCCCCAGATAGATTCTTCCCAGCCGAAGTGCCAGTTGCTCAAAATAGGCCTCCAGGTAGTGAGATTGACTGCTTTCCGGGAAACCGGACTGAACAAAGAAGCTGATACTCCCTTTAGAAGCTTGAAGTTTTTCCATAAAAGCCATGACATGGGAAGGCATGGCGTGAACATAAAGGGGCATGAAGAACAGGACATGTTCTTCCTCCTGAAAAGCGGCTGCCCACTCCTCCCATTTATCCCTTTCCTTTAAATCCCGAATCTCCACCTTTTCTCCAAGGGATTCTGTCACATTCCTGAGAATAAGGGCGGAATTGCTCCCGCTTCTTCTGGGAGAACCGTTATAAATCACCAATTTCTCCATTGGCCCAACGGATTCAAAAGCAATCGTCTGTCTTTTGGCTTTCCTGGGGGGCAGTGGTCGAAGATGGAGTCCGTTGTCCATTTCAATTCGATATGCTTTCGATTGGAAGTGATAGGCGGTACGATACAAATAGTCCTCCAACACTTGTTCTTCCTGCTTGGTTAAATCTATGGTGTCAAAGTAAAAAATCAGATCGGGATAGCTCGGATATCGAGCTGCGTGGTGACACTCTCCGTCCACAATCTCAATGTAGGGAAGGAAGTGGGGAATCGTCCTGTCCAGGAAGGCTTTTCCCTGATGATTCAGGAATCCCTGGGCGGTGTCCATTAGCACAATCACCGTATCACTATTCATGTAATCGGAATAGCTCTCGGCCATCGAATCCTTCATGACACAGTTCCCCGGGGTCTTTAGCCAGCAATTCCAGCAACCGATGCATGGTGTGATGGGCGGTTCTCCCATTGGCACTACCTTCAATGGCTCCTGATACAATTTTTGGATGGCCTCAATCAGCTCACCATCATGTTTCTCTCTTAAATCAAACAGTGTTTTCATTATTTTATTACCTCATATCCCGCTTCCTGCAGGACATGGATAGCCCTATCAAAATTTTCTGTTTTAGTTAAAATATAATCCGTATTAAAGGTGGATACTGCATAAATCCCGATGTTGTTTTCCGCCAGCAAGGTTGACAATTTTGACAGGATCCCGATCAGGGAAAAGTCCAGCACCCCTTCAATTCTAAAAGCCTTCCATGGCTTATCACATTCGATGATATTCCGGGGAAGGGAATCGATGCTGCAGACCAGGGAAATTTCTTCATCGGTTTTCCCAATAAAATAGAAATCGTCCTCATATTTGATCTCCGATAGATTTTGTACCTTACATATGGCGAACTCACTTTGAATGATTTTCAGTTCCATGACAAACCCCTTTCAATAAACCTCCCAATTAAAAACCCCGAGTCTGCCCCTTCCATGGTCTCGGTGTACCTTGCCGGTATTCCTCAACCCCTGGTCCACCCAGCTTCTTGAGACGCCAAACCCCATAAATATAGCTTAACACCAATACCGAGATGGTGACTGGAAGGCCCAGCAGGGTGTTGAGCAGAAATAGACCTGCGACGTTGTCAGCCACCAACAGGACAAACTGAAGTACCCCGCGCATCATAAAAAGCCCCAGCCATAACAAGGTTACCTCCGTATAAGCCGGTCGGATGTCCGGTCTCCAGAACCACTCAAGCTCCCAGCCTCTGGACAGATGACTGAGCCAAGCCGCTAAGGGTTTTTTCAGGATGAGGCTGATAACGGTAATAACAATTAACCCGATGCTGGTAAACAGTTTGGGCAAATAATAGTTGGCCGCGCTGCCGGAAAGGATAGCAAAACCAACAGCGATGACAACACTCATAAATCCTGCGAATGCATATTTCCAGTTCTTTTTTGATTTCAATCGCAGGGCGACTAACACCAGAGAAGCAGCAAGAGCTGATCCGGCAGCAATGCCCAGGCCGAATAGGCCATTGATGATGACATAGACAAAGGGCGGCAGAATGGCATCGATGGTCTTCCCCTGGAGGATGGATTTAATTTCCTCCCTAATTTCTTTTATAATCAAATCATCACCCGCTAATCCTTTTTTGAATTTGTGTGAATACTTCCCTGGTTACTTGCTCCGTCTCCAAATTGAAGATGATTACCCGTCCCTCCGATTCAAAGTAAATAAAAGGCGATTTCCCGGCATCAACAAATAGTTTGACGGGGCCCAGTTCTGTTGTTCTGAAATGGCCCTTCAAATGGGAGCCAACGGCTGACCCGTTGGTTCTTAACTCGATTGTAGGCAATTCCTCCATCAACTGGATTGATTCGATAGAATCCCATTCATAAACATCTCCATACATGCCGTGTATCTGTAAGCCCTCATCAATCAAATTCACCTCCGTAGGACGAGAAGAAAAAAACAACAGTACCGCAACCAGAATAAAGCTGACCACCATTATTCCGGCTGGTATGGCAAGTTTCTTCTTGGATCCCGGCCGGAGTCTGCCCCTCTCATCAAATAAATTACCATCATATTTTTGAGATTTTACTATCACATATAGGGTGGATAGTCCAAAAACCATAATGGCGGGAATCAGACTTGGTTTCAATCCGACACCGTGGAGTAAACCCATGAGAAGAAGAACGCCACCATTCACATAGGAATAAATTCCAATCAAGCGGCCAAGGCTTGCCGTATCCACCCTAGCCTTCTTCTCTTTTGACATCGTATTATAGCCAGAGATCAGAAAGTACCACTTATAAACGTGAACCGCCAGCCCCAATCCAATAAAAAACACACCGAGACCAATATAAAACCACATGCTAATCCTCCCACTGAAGCAATCGCCGTTCCCCCTCCAGGCTCTTAATTTCTGTTATGTCCTGGCTGACTTCCAGCACGCCTTTATATACTCCCTCCGAATCTCTCAAAGCAAAGTATTGGATCAGAATCATTTTCCCTTTCAAATTGATCCAGAAGGAGGCCGTATCCCGGTTCCCGCTTCGGAAGCTTTCTACGATCTGCTGGACCACATGAACGCTTTCCGGCGGATGGCATTTATCTACGTCCCGGCCGATAATCGCCGGTGACCTTGGGAAAAACCGGTCTTTGGGCCGGGAGAAATATCTCACCCTGTTGTTTTCATCCACAAAGGTCATATCCACGGGCAATGCATTGAAAATCATGAGGATCTGTTCAAAATCCAACTCTCCCGTCTCCGTTTTAAATTTATGGGTTCCATCGGTTGCCAACTCCAGCCTACGCTGAAAGGTAGTTTCCTCAGCGCTTTCTGGCTGTTCTTCCGGTTTCTCGATAAAGGGAAATTCATATTCCAGGCTCTGCTTACCCATCTCGGCCCACTCTTCTTCTGTCAGCGCCTCACTGGCTGCCGGCAATAGAATGAGCTCTTCTTTTTTCACCAGTCCGTGAAGGATAAAAAACAAACTCCCGATCTGCCGATTGAACTCCGGGTCTAGGCCCTGTTCTGATTCCAAGCACCGAAGCACTTGCTTCATCTTTTCCCTTGCCTCATCGTGAAGGGACCACATAATGGAAAGACCTCCAAACTGCTCCATCTTTCTTTCCATATAAGGAAAAAGGATGTTTTCCTTTTTTAAATAATGGTGGTTGAATAGAAGCAGTTCTTCTACCCTGGGAATCAGCTTTTCTTTTCTCGACAGCGGATCCTCCTCCCGCAGAACTCCCTTGATTTCTTCCAGTTTCTCAATCAGGGCCTGGTTTTCCATCATGAGGGAAAGGAGAAACCCATTGTTCTCCGGCATTTTCCATGGATGAGCAGAAAGCCCCTCATAGGCCACGTTGATGACCTTATCCAGAACGGCCAGGAGCTCTTTGGACTGGAGCCCCTTTTCCATCAAACGGTAAAAGGCTCCGAATAGGTCTTGAGGGCCTACCTCTTCAAAGGCTACCTGATATCGATCGTAGAGTTGTCGTCCATTCTCCTTGTTCAGGAGTCCCTCTATGTATTCACTGATTCGAATGATTTTTTCCGGATTCCCGTTCATATTCGATTCCTTTCTGCCGGCTATGGTATGTAACCTTTTGTTGGCTTTTTATGGCGTGGCCTTTATCATATCGTATAGCCTCTTATTCTGATAAATCCTCTCCTTGCCGATTTTTTCCGATGTTAGGAATCCCTCATTTTCAAGGGCTGTCAGGTAGTTCGATGCTGTTTTCCTAGTAATAGACAGCCCTTTTTCAATATAACTGATCTTCGTATAAAACTCGTAGAATAAAAGATCAATCAACTCTTTTGAGTAAATTTTCGGCAACTTCTCTTTAATCTCTTTACTCATTTTTTCTACTTCCTCATTGATCTTTTTTACTAATTCCAAAGTTTCAACGGACATTTCTTCCACACCTTTCAGAATGTATAATATCCATTCCTCCCATTCCCCGGAATCCCTGATATCCTGAAGAAGTCGATAATATTCTGACTTATTTCTTATGATATAGCTACTGAGGTATACGATTGGGCTATCCAGCAGCCCTTTTAATACCAAGTAGAGAATATTTATTATTCTTCCTGTTCTGCCATTCCCATCGTAAAAAGGATGAATGCTCTCAAATTGATAATGGATGATTGATAATTTTATTAAAGGGTCAATGTCATCTTCGTCAACATTGATGTATTTTTCCAGGTTACTCAATAGGCTTCGTATACCCTCCTCCCCCTCGGGAGGAGCATAAACCGTCTCGCCAGTCTTTTCGTTCCGGAGAACCGTTCCGGGTAACTTTCTGATACCAGCACGATTTTTCTCGATCAATCCCTGAATTTCTATAATCATGTTCGTTGTCAGCATTCCCCGCTCTTTTACGAGTTCATATCCCTGCCAAATGGCTGTCCTGTAATTTTCAACCTCTTTGGCTGCCAGACTGGCGCCACTTGTATTGCTCATTGCCTGGTATAGGTCATCATGAGTTGTAACAATATTTTCAATAGCCGAACTATCCTTGGATTCATTGATTAATACAGCATTGATCAGAATATGTTTGTTTGGGATAGTATCCGCATATCCCTTCAATTCTGCCAATGCCCGGTTGGATCTTGCCAGTTGCTTCAGTACAGCCTTGGTTTCCAGCTCAACATTTGGTGGTAACATCGGCAATTCATAATCAAACATTAAAATACCCTCCTCATTATGGGTATTTTATCACTCTTTATTACCTGAGTCAATTTTACATGTGTAAAATATTAAAAAAATTACCCTCGTTTTGGCGACGTGGGTAGTTTTGTGTGTTTAATTCCTATTATAATCTTCTTTCCGATGTCCCAGGAAAAAGGTCAGCCAATCCTCTTTGCAGGTATAAAAGGCATAGAGGATATACAAAGCACCTGTAAAAAATCCCAGAACCATCATGGCTATAATCCACAAAATTTTTGCAGCCCAGGATTTTTCCCGAAATACGATCCACATGGAAAACAGAACAAACCCCACGTATAAATCGATCAGGGACATGACTCCCCATGGGTTTGCCAACAGTTCCCCCCCGTCAGCCAGAAAATCCCCGTTGATAAAGCCGTTTGCTAATCCGGCAGTCATTGCCAAAAGACCAATCCAAGCTATCATTTTACCTGTCTTCATGCTTGCTCTCCCCTTCCTATTTTCGTGATGCTGAAATCATACCCAATTCTATTAAAGCATTTCCATTCTTTTCTTATAGTCGGGCATAACACTCCCGACCTTACGCCAAAAGGACCGGTCATGATTCATATGATGGATATGACAAAGCTCGTGGACAACGATGTAATCGATGAGGTCCATGGGTAATGTTACGATCAAATAGTTGTAAGTAATCTCCTTTTTTGTGTTGCAGCTGCCCCAGCGTTTGCCTATTTTATCGATTCGGATGGACCGGGCGACAACACCTAAAGCCTTTTGATAAAGTTCCGTTCTTTCTTTTGTAATCTGCTTGCTCATCTTGATATAAAACTTGCTGACTTCATCCAGCAGCTCCGTTTCTGACAAGCCATCGGCAGAAATCCATTCATCAATGGGTCTCATTTCTCCCAAATATTTTATATATTGCTTCCCAACTGTGTTCAATTTAATCCTCGATTATTTCCTTCCATTTTGTCAAAGCCCCTTTATCCTTGGTTACATTGGCAAAAGATAAGTTGCTGAATTTAGTTATTTGCTTTTTTACCTTGCTTGCCATTTTAAGGACGTCCCCATTCTTCGTCGTGCAGGAACCTTTGATGATCTCATTCAGGGCAGAATCATTAATCATAATCGTAATTTCTTCTTCCTTGAATTCTTCCAGTTTGTATAAAACAGCAAGGACAGCATGCAATCCGACAACAGCCGGCTTCACATATTCCAGATAAAATTCGTCCTTTTTGACAAGAATATCGTCCTGAAAGACTCGGTATAGCACTTCAATATCTTCCCCCTCGTATAACATGGGGAATGCTGCTAAATATACTTTGATCATTTTTTGTTCTCCTATTCTCTGCCATTCTTTATTAGTCTATATTGAAAATATCAATATATCTCTTATAGACAAAAACCTTGTTACGCGTGCGGTTATCTAAATTACTTAAGATTTCTTCCTCACAAAGTCTCTCAAGCAAACGCCCACCAGTTGCAACACTGACATTCAGCTTAACAGTCGCTTCTTCTATACTAATTGTCGGCTTGTCAAACAACCCTTCATAGATTATAAGAGCGTTTTCACTAGTACGTCCCAGGACGCCAATTTTCTTTAGATCCTCTTCTCTAAGGGCTGAAATTTTCCTTGCAATCCGTACTGCTTCTTGGGCTGTTTCTATGACCCCGGTTAAGAAGAATTTAATCCACGACTCATAATCCCCTTTCTCGTGAATGTTGTACAAGCACTCGTAATAAGCATGTTGGTTTTGCTTAATGAACTTTGATAAATAAAGCGTTGGTTTATGCAAAATATCGTTAGCCGCTAAATAGAATGCAATCAGAAGCCTTCCCACTCGCCCATTTCCGTCTAAAAAAGGATGAATCATTTCAAACTGGCTATGAATTAGCGCAGCCTTAACCAGCGGAGAGGTCCTATCATTTTCATGCATATATTTTTCAAGACTATCCAGGCAATGATCCATATATTCAACAGACGGGGGCACATAGCTAGCTGTGTTAATCGAATAACCGCCAATCCAATTCTGGGATTTTCTAAATTCCCTCGGTGCTTTGTTTTTACCACGAACACCATCCATTAGAATTTCGTGTATTTCTCTAATCAGCCTCAACGAAAGCGGCAACGTTTCCAATCGTTCAAATCCATAACTTGTCGCTTTTACGTAATTCTCTATTTCCGCAACATCATCAGGCACTTCATCAGTCATTCCTGCTTCTGCCTTAATTAAATCAGTAAAGGTCGCTTTGGTGCCTTCAATCTGTGAGGATAGTGCCGCTTCCTTTCTAGCATACATATAAACAAAAAAGCTGGGAGAAATAAGCGTATCTGTCACTTCATCCAACCTGCCGATAAATCTATTAGCTTCTGATATTAAGTAAATCATTTCATCATCATATTGGAGCGTTGGGTTTTGGGGGGGGAGGGGCGCAGGTATGAAACAAGTATATTTTGATTGGCTGCTCCCAACTTCCATTTTTCTTCCTGCTCTATTTTCCATATCATTACTCCCTCATTTTAGTTGATAAAATGATTATACTTCATTTTTATTTTCATTCCAATCCATCAAATGCAAATAAATTAATTTTATTTGCATTTTAGCTTATTATTTGAAAATTATTTCTAGATCATCCTCTATAAATTCTACTGTCTTGCTCTCAATTCCATCAGATTACTCCTCGCCCCAACGATATTTTTTATTCTGAAGCAGCGTATCCAACTTGCAATTCAGACACAATCCATTGTGACAGCAAATGGTACCGCCACATTTCGGGCACCTCCATTTTTCTTTTTCCTGTATAAGGAATTGTTCCATGCCACGTTCTCTGATAGCCTCCAGATTTTCAATCATACTCATATGATATTTTGTACGGTACCGCTTGTCCAAAGATTTCAGCATCTTACAGGGATAATCCTTACATTCAAAGCAAAACCGAATCTTTCCTTTTCCCAGAAGCTCACACCGGTCTCCCATATGGGTGCAGTTTTTCCCTCTTGGAAGACAGCCTGGGCAATAGGTTTTGTGAAATCCTTTTTTATTCAAGTCCATTTCCTTGAATTGGTGCGCAATGCATAACCGGCAGTTCATACCGCATGGAGCAATCAGGCCCTTTTCCATACTACTCACCCCTTTAATGGCTTGACTGTAAAAGCAACGTCACTCCCATAATCTCATTTTCCAGTTCATCCCATTCCGCTTGCTGACTTTGGATATAGCCTTCAAACAAAGTAGCTTTTTCCGGTAATCTTTCCTTTAGTTCATTGGCTCTCTGAACAATATATCTTTGTTGTTCGTCATTTAGGTCAGCCAAGTCACCATCGGATATGGCCTTTTCCTCCATCAGCCTGACTCCGGTTTTCTCAAATATTTCCAGCCATTGTTCTCTGGTATGATATTTCGAATTGGTCTCATCTTGTCCATATCCATCATCAATCAGAATGTACCCTCCGGTCTTTCCTGTTTTTTTAAGGAGGGTAATCGTTTCTTCCGGATCTCCCAGTACATCCCCAACCGCTCCCAATATGACGATATCGTAATCCCTTTCCTTTCGGACGGACTGATTAATATCGCCTATTGTAAATTCACAAAGGCCTTCAACGCCCCATTCTTTTGCCTTTCCTATAGCAAATTCTATAAACTCCGGAAGGATGTCGATGCCTTTCACCCTGCAGCCCAGCTCCCTGGCCAGGACAACACTCACCGCCCCTTTGCCGCACGCCAAGTCAAGAATCCGTGTTTCTTTTGTGACAGGAACATGCTTGATAATCAGGTCCAGCATATCCCGGGGGGAGGAACCCAGTTCCCACAGGTCCTGCAGCAAATAGGGAAGAAAGGGGATCAAGTCGGTTGATTCCGCCGTCAAAGACTTGGCAAGTTTTTCGTTAACCCCATCCATAATCATTCTCCAATCCAGGAGGGATACAATCCATCCCAGACAATCTGTCTATAGTGTTCTGGATCCGTATCTCCCTCAGTACTTATGATAAGGATTCTGGAATCCTTTCCCAGCATCATTTTTTCAGCCAATTCCTTCAGGGACTCTTCCTGCAGAGCCATGCTGAGCACACCCAGGCCAACGGCTCCCGATTCTCCGGAGATGACTTTCGGATCATCCCCCAGGGGATTTCCAAGGATCCGCATCCCCTTGGCGGTGAAATAGTCGGCGCAGGAAAGGTACATATCTGCATAATCCCGGAGCAGGCCCCAGCTGACAAGGCTTGGCTCACCACATGCCAGACCTGCCATGATGGTGGGCATAAATCCCGTAACCGGATGAGTTTTCCCGTCCTTGGCCCGGGCAGATTGATAGATGCAGGCCGCCGTATCCGGCTCAACAATAATGGTCATGGGACATTCCTCTTTGTATTCAGAAAGCAGACAGCCGAGCATGCCTCCTGCAAAGGAGCCGACCCCCGCCTGGAGGAATACGTGGGTTGGTTTTCCATCCCCATTCTCCTTGATCTGCTCCAGTGCTTCGTCCATAATGGTTCCATACCCCTGCATGATCCAGGATGGGATTTCCATATACCCTTCCCAGGCGCTATCCTGGATCAACACACCGCCGTGCTCCCTGGCGTATTTTTCTGCAAGCCTGACAGAATCGTCATAATTGAACTCGGTGATGGAAGCCTCCGCCCCTTCCTTTCGAATATTCTCCAGCCGGATTTCCGACGAACCCTTCGGCATGAAGACCACCGATTTATGGCCCAGCTGATGGGCGGCCCAGGCGATTCCCCTTCCGTGATTGCCGTCGGTTGCGGTCACGAATGTAATCACGCCGAGTTTTTCACGGATTTCCTCTGATCGAAGCTTATCGAAGGAAAGCTCCGAAATATCCATGTTCAGCCTTTCCGCCAGATACTTACCTAACGCATAGGACCCGCCAAGTACCTTAAAAGCGTTGAGGCCGAACCGGTAGGATTCATCCTTCACCCAGATCCTGCCCACTCCCAGGTGCTCTGCCAGATTGTTCAGCCTGGCAAGGGGCGTTCTGGTATATTGGGGAAAGCTCCTGTGAAATGTCCGGACTTTTTTAAGGATATCCTGATTTATGAGGTCCATCGGTGTTTTCCCGCCAGATTCCTTCCTGGCGTTTTCATTCACAAAGTACTGGATATCTTCTCTTGAATTCATTCTGTTTCCTCCCTGAAATTCTTCTTTTCTTTTTTACAAATCCGCATAATCGAGTCTTTCCCCGTTATAACTGCCACTGGCAGCCCTCCCGGGGGCTGCAGCCATTGACCACTCAGCATCAGATTGTCCAGCCCTTTGATGGCTCCCGGATGATTCAGCGTTTTTCCGCTAATCGTGGGCCAAAAGCCCATAAAGGCTCCCCGGTAAGCATTGCAGTACCGCACATAGGTTTGCGGGGTGGCCACATCCAGCAGTTTCAGCTTTCCTTTCATGGAAGGGAAGCGAGTTTCTACTGCGTCTATCACCTCTTTGCCTATCCTCTTTTTTTCGCTATTGTATGCATCCGGGTCTTCCACCAGCAGCTCCCATCTTTCCAGCTCCTGCTTAAATTGATTAATTGCAAAGGTCATTACCGTGTGCCCTTCAGGAGCAAAATCCGGTTCATAGCCATAATGTGTCATTTGTAAATACTCGATCGGCTTTCCGTCCTGATTGATATCCACCGATTCTACCGGAAACTTTAAGGTCCGGGGAATATCTTTCATGTCTCCTTCATAGGCGATTCCGATATAAATGTTCGACGCCAGTGGATAGACTTCCGGATTATGATACCTTTTCTCAAATTGCGGATCAGGATAACGTCCCTCCAGAAGTTGCTCATATAAAACCTTGGGGTCACATGCAGCAATGAAGTAGTCGGCTTCGAACCTCCTCCCGCTTTTACAACCGATGCTCTTAACCGTCCTTCCTTCAATTTCTGCATCCAATGCCTCGCAGGAGGTTTCCACCGTTCCACCCAGTGATCGGTATCGCTCTGCCATTCGCTCTGCCAGGGCTCTGGACCCCCCTTTTGGAATCGATGACTGGCCCCCCGTAAAAGTGCCAAGAGGGAACAGAACCGATGCGGCACTATATTCCCCTTCCGGCATAAAAGAGGCGATTGCTTCTCTCAAGGCCGGATGTTTGAACTTACCAGCCAGTTCCTTTACGGTAATTTTACCATATTTCTCCATGACGGGGCCAACATCCTTCATAGAAATAATATACCGTATTTTTTCAAGTGGGCCCATCAAGTCGATTGGTTTTCCCGATGGAATCGAAAATCCATGCAGTTTCTTGATATCCATGCAAAACTGCTCTATTTCTTTCCGGTCTTCCGGAGATATTTCCAGCCAGCTAGACTGAAGCTGTTCAAGATCCCGATAGAAATGAACGGTTATCCCTTCGTGTTCAACAGCAATCAGGCTTTCCGGATGATAGATCTCAACTCCGTCCAAAGCACCCACTGTAACCCAAAGATCATGGATTCCCGTTCCTTTTTTTGTTCCTACCAGCCAGTGGATACAGCCATCTATATGGTATCCCTGACGATCCCAGCCTGTACACTCCCCGCCTAATGTGTGGTGCTTTTCCACCACAATGCTATGAAACCCATTTTTCTGGGCAAAGATCCCGGCACTCAGCCCGGCAATTCCGCCACCGATGATTAGGATTTTTTTCATTGTGTTTTCTCCTCTCTTTTTATTTTTTGGAGAAACACAAGTTCCTCACCCATCTCCATAAGCATCTCTTCCGCAGTTTTGTTATCAATCCAGGACGGTACGTGATCATTGGCAATCATTGCAGAAAGGCCTGTTTGAAAAGCTCTCATTTTAAACAATAGCCTTCTTCGTTCATCCATTGTCCAGTCACCCATTTCCCCATCCCTGGCCATGGCTTCCAGTAAAGTTCCTTCCAACTGATCATAATTTTCCATATAGTTGTTTGGCTTCATCATCAACTCACGAAAAAGAACAGGATATTCTCTGGCAAAGGCTATGCTTGCTTTTCCGATACTTTCAAAAACATTTTTTTCTGTCTGCTTTGCTATTTGTTCGCCGGAGATAGCAAAAATACGTTGAACCACAGCTTCAATCAAATCCTCAATCGTTTCAAAATTAACATAAATCGGAGCAACTGAACTGCCCAGGCTTTTTGCAACGCTACGTGCAGTTATGGACGAAAGTCCGCCTTGCTTTGAAATTTCCAATGCAGCTTCGACGATATCTTCTCTATTGAATTTTGTTCTGGGTGGCATTGTATGATCTCCTATTATATTACATGTGTTATATATCATTTGTTATATATTATTTCAAGTTTGATTCCGTGTCAAGTGATTACAAAAAACCTGCAAGTGAAACACCTGCAGGTAAATACTCCTACTTTCTCTATTTTATGCTTTTCCTGAATTCAATCAAGGTGAATACCTCTTCAAGCATTCCATCCGAATCCAAATCAAAAACCAGTGGGAAGTACTTCAGCGTATTACCCATTTGTCTTGAATCTGTAACCATCTGTTTCACCCCATCCTTAACAGGAAGGCGATTGACTTCTCCCCTGAATTTCTCAGGAATATAGATGGTCACCTTGAAAAATCCGTCCCATATGGATAGCCAAAAGGCCGTTACTTCCTTGTTCCCACCGCGGGGGCCGGTCCACCGATGGAGCCCTTTCCCAAGCCATGCTTTCCCATCGGTATAATAACGCCATTCCAGCTGGATGTCATGGTTTTCAAGCTCCTTTAAAAACCTTAAGTAGACGACGTTTGCTTCCTTCAAGGCGTCCTCTATAACCTCCTCTGTCGGTTGAATGTCCAGCTGTCTAAGGAGCTGCTGTTTGGTTGATTTCATATCAAATCCTCCCATCCTAATCCCTATTGACTTTTCCATGTTTCTCTTCTAAAAACTCAATAGTCGCCCGCATTAGTTTTTCTAAAGCCTCCAGGTTGATATCCGATAGTTTCTTAGCGTATATGCAGGCCTTGCCCATCGTAACCTTGCCCAAGTCCTTCAGCAAATACTCATGCTCCGGAGCCCCCGTGAATACATATAGGGAGATTGCTGCCTTGCGCGGTGAAAAAGCTACCAGGGGCCAGTCTCCTTCCTGCTTGCTTCGCTCGGATTTATAATGGTAGTTTCCGAATCCAATCATAGAAGGACCCCACATTCTGGGTGGATGGCCGGTTACCTTTTGCATTAATTCCACAAGCTCACGACTATCAACACGCTTTTGTTCCGTGTCCGTAAAGGTATTGATGAATTCGTAAACATCTCCATCGTGCTGTTTGGTCTTCAATTCTGCCATAGGAACACCTCCGCTTCATGGCCGCACAACAGGAAATAATCTTTTAACAACTTTATTGTAATCCCACATCCTCCATTCGTCCACTAAAACCCTAAAACCGGCTTCATTGACCCCTTGAAATGCCCATGATATAATGTGAAATTAAGAAAGGAAGGTTTAAATATGAGAAATCTCAGAAAAATAACCGCAGCAGTTCTTGCTGCAACCTTAGTCCTTACTTCCGTACCCACTGCATTCGCAGCCAATCCGGCCACTCTGGCAAATGCCGACAAAGCCGTAACTCTAAGGGATCTTGGCCTTTATTCGGGGCAAGACGCTAATGATCCAAGGGTGGGTTTAGACAGTGCATTGACGACACAGGATTCCTTAATCTTCTTAGCGAAACTATTCGGTTACTACGAAACAGCCAGCGCTTTATCTGCTGATAATATTGCGGAGAGCTTGGCAAGATTTGATGATGCTGCCAGTGTATCCGATTATGCCAAAAGAGTCGTTGCCTATTCAGCAGCGAATGGTATTTTAAGTGGTATTTCCAACGGTGACAAATTGTTTGTGGGTGCAAAGGATACGGTTACCGCTGCCCGGTTTTCGACATATATGCTCCGGAATATGGATTATGACGTTGCGAATTTCAGGCAGTCCGTTGGGATGCTTGCAGAAATCAAGGGAAGCAAATTGGATGCCAGCATATCGGGGGACTTGACCAGAGATGTTGCAATCGGCATGATATATGCCACTTTGACAGCTGAAAAAGCTGACGGAAAGGCGGTGATCGCTAATATCGTTGGGGATAATGCTGATTTAAGGAGTAAGGCTGAAGAACTTGGATTAATCCCGCCCACTCCGGCACCGGCTCCCACAGCCAATAATAACCGCCCAAGGGCAATCGATTATCCAAAGGTAGACCCGGATTGTTTTGCAATAGCCGATAAGGGTCTGATTTTCATTAAATTCTCTAAAGCTATGAATGCAGAACAAATGCTTGATTCGGATACCTACCAGGTAGCAATTGATCCTTCTTCTGAGTATTTAGGAGAGAATGATCCAATTTCTACATTTGCTGCAATCACTTCACTTTCTGCAATTGATGATCGGACGGTTAAAATTTACGATCAGGAACTTGAAAATTATAGTACGAGTAGTAATGGCAATTCAGCAATCAAGCCTTCTGTAATGATAAGTCCAATTACGGATCTTGCTGGATATAAGTTGTATAATAGCAACACCCCCTTCATGGTTGAAAATATAGATCCAGAAGATGTCCGTATCGAAGAGGCTCAGTTAATCGCAAAGGATAGAATCAGGCTTGTATTTAATAAGGAGATGGGAAGCCTTAATACGGATGATATTATAATAAACCCCTCAACAGCTTCGATTAGCATCACCACTGTTGAGTCAATCACTGCTAACTATGAAGGGAAAACAGAAGCAGTATTGATTCTAAGCAATGAGTTGGCTACTGACGGAACCGACGAAACCGGAGCCAGTGTTGATATTCGTACGGTTGATTATCCACTTTCAGAGTCGGAATTGGGCGGAAAGCTAAACGCGCAACTCAATATAGAGCTTCAGGATAAGGTGGCGCCGGAAATCGTGATGTGGGATCATGATAGTGATGAAGAAACCGCTGACATTCCTAAAGTCTTAGGAAACTTTCCTTTAGACACCATAACTATTTTGTTGTTGATCACTAATGTTG